>NZ_JCAFVJ010000006.1:0-252544 GCF_059372295.1 Stenotrophomonas sp. YJH_SMC_33 | reverse complement strand
GTGGCGACGAGCAACGGCTTTGACTGATGTGGAGGTCTTGCAGGCCTCTTTGGCGACCTGCAGTTTGAAACGAGCGTCGTATCTGTGCATGTATTCCTCGGGGTTGGATCTGGCGTCCAACTCCCGGGGGTCACTTCAGGATGGGTTTACGGCGTCTCCCGCAACCTGACCCACCCCGCCATCCCACGGGAAGCCCGCTGTTGCTTCGACTGTTGCTTCTGAGGTTGCCGGCCAGCGGCCGGCACTACTGCGGGTGCAGGGCGCAGCCCTGCCGATACCCCTCCCCCCGGCCGGGCTGGCAGAATAGGCGTCTCTGCCGTTATCCGAAGCCGACGATGCGCCTCTCCCAGTTCCACCTGCACACCACCAAGGAAACCCCCAGCGACGCCGAGCTCACCAGCCACCGGCTGATGCTGCGCGCGGGCATGATCCGCAAGCTGGCATCGGGCCTGTACACCTGGTCGCCGCTGGGCCTGCGCGTGCTGCGCAAGGTCGAGCGCATCGTGCGCGAGGAAATGGACCGCGCCGGTGCCGTGGAATTCCAGATCCCGACCATCCAGCCGAAGGAACTGTGGGAGCAGACCGGGCGCTGGCAGAAGTTCGGCCCGCAGCTGCTGAAGATCAAGGACCGCAAGGACCAGGTGTTCTGCTACAGCCCGACCGCCGAGGAAGCCGCCTGCGACTTCGCGCGCAGCGAGCTGTCCAGCTACAAGCAACTGCCGGTGAACTTCTACCAGGTACAGACCAAGTTCCGCGACGAGATCCGCCCGCGTTTCGGCGTGATGCGTTCGCGCGAGTTCCTGATGAAGGACGCCTATTCGTTCCACCTGCACGACGAGTGCCTGGTGCGCGAATACGAGAACATGAAGTCGGCCTACAGCCGCATCTTCACCCGCCTCGGCCTGGACTTCCGCATGGTGCAGGCCGACTCCGGCGCAATCGGCGGCGATGCGTCGCAGGAATTCCACGTGATCGCCGATTCCGGCGAAGACGCGCTGGTGTTCTCCACCGGCTCGGACTACGCGGCCAACATGGAAGCGGCGATTGCCGCCGATCCGGAGCCGCGTGCGGCCGCCAGCGAAGCCATGCGCAAGGTCGACACCCCCACCCAGAAGACCTGCGAGGAGGTCGCGGCCCTGCTCGGCATCGACCTGCAGCGCACGGTGAAGTCGGTGGCGCTGATCGCGGGTGAAGGAAAGGCACAGCAGTTCGTGCTGGTACTGGTGCGCGGTGACCATGAAGTCAACGAGATCAAGCTGACCAAGGTTGCCGGCCTGGACGAACAGCGCTTCGCCAGCGAGGCGGAGATCGCCGAGCATCTGGGCAGCGTGCCGGGCTTCCTCGGCCCGGTCGCCCCGGCCAAGCCCATCCGCGTGGTCGCCGATCGCGAAGTGGCGGCGATGTCGGACTTCGTCGTCGGCGCCAACGAAACCGGCTTCCACCTGGCCGGCGTCAACTGGGGCCGCGACCTGCCGGAACCGGAAGTGGCGGACATCCGCAACGTGCGTGCCGGTGACCGCGCACTGGACGGTGGCGAACTGAAGATTGCCCGTGGCATCGAAGTCGGCCACGTGTTCCAGCTCGGTCGCAAGTACGCCGAAGCGCTGGATGCCACCGTGCTGGATGAAAACGGCAAGGCGGCGGTGATGGCGATGGGCTGCTATGGCATCGGTATCTCGCGCGTGGTAGCTGCCGCGATCGAACAGAACCATGACGACGCCGGCATCATCTGGCCGGACGCGATGGCGCCGTGGCAGGTGGTGGTGTGCGTGATCAACCCGAAGGGCGATGCTGCCGTGGCCGACGCTGCGGCCAACCTGTTGCAGGAACTGCGCGATGCCGGCCTGGACGCGGCGCTTGACGATCGCGGCCTGCGCCCGGGCGCGATGTTCGCCGACATGGAACTGATCGGCATCCCGCACCGCGTGGTGGTCAGCGAACGCGGCCTGGCCGCCGGTACCTACGAATACCGCTCGCGCCGCGCCAGCGAAGCGGAAAGCCTGGACAAGGCCTCCCTGCTGCAGCGTCTGCAGGGCTGATCAGGAAAAAGACCGGGCCCTGCCCCGGTCTTTTTTTCTGCCGCGGTCTTCCCCGATATTGCAGCGGACATAATCCGGTCAAAATCACCGCGACGGCGCCTGCATGCCGCCACGCCATGACCCGCCTGCATTTGTGCTGTGATTAATTCATCTCTATTCTGTCCGCCGACGCCATGGACTGGCTTGTCCCGTCCACACATTAGTTTCCGGAGTAACCGTAAATGAGCATTGACCTGACCGGCCTGTCAGCACGCGAGCTGGGCGCCCTGATCCGTACCGCCAAGAAGCAGCAGACCATCGTCGCCAAGCGCCGGCCGATCACCAAGGTCCGGGCCCAGCTGACCAAGCTGGCCAAGACCGAGGGTTACACCATCGAAGAACTGTTCGGCAGCGCCCCGGCCACGCGTGCCCGCAAGGCCGCTCCGGCCGCCAAGGCCCCGTCGAAGACCGCCGGCCGCAAGCTGGGCAAGGTTGCCCCGAAGTACCGCAACCCGGCCAACCCCAAGGAAACCTGGACCGGCCGTGGCAAGCAGCCGCGCTGGATGGCTGAGCTGACTGCCAAGGGCAACAAGAAGCCGGAAGATTTCCTGATCAAGAAGGCCTGAGGCCGGATCGGGATGCAATGGAAAACGCCGGCGAAGGCCGGCGTTTTTTGTTTGTAGAGCCGAGCCCACGCTCGGCTATCCATATCCGAAGCCGAGCATGGGCTCGGCTCTACAGAGTCTTGCGGGCGGGCATCAGCAGATTGCCGAACAGCAGGCCGGCCACCAATGCCATCACCACGTTGAGCACGGTAAG
This sequence comes from Stenotrophomonas sp. YJH_SMC_33, assembly GCF_059372295.1. Classification (NCBI taxonomy): domain Bacteria; kingdom Pseudomonadati; phylum Pseudomonadota; class Gammaproteobacteria; order Lysobacterales; family Lysobacteraceae; genus Stenotrophomonas; species Stenotrophomonas sp. YJH_SMC_33. The sequence continues at coordinate 249,707 of NZ_JCAFVJ010000006.1, read as the reverse complement.
GAACACGCTCTGGCCGGCGCCCACGTCCTGCTGCTGGACCAGGGTCAGCACGCCGCGCAGACTGGTGCTGCCGGGCACCATCATGATGATGCCGGGCAGGCGGATGATCGCGCCCGGACGCCCGACCAGACGACCGAACAGATTGCCACCGGCGGTCAGCAGCATCGCCGACAGGAAGATGCCGGCCGGCGCGCCCCAGGCGTGGCCGCCAAACTTGGAGATCGCATAACCGGCCACCGAGGCGGCAATCACCCACGGATAGTCGCGACGATTGGCCTTGAACAGCATCGCGAACGCGAATGCCGCGGTCAGCAGCGAGCCCCACTCCACCCACGGCCCCTGCGGCCGAGCCGCGCGGATCACCGGGTCGAGGCCGAGCACGTCGGCCAGGGTCACCGCGATCATCGCGCCGACGCTGAGCTTCATGATGGTGGTCAGCGCGCCGGCAAAGCGCGCGGTGCCCGATACCCAGTGCTGGCTGGCCAGTTCGTTGACCGCATTGGTCAGCGACATGCCGGGCAGCAGCACTACCAGCGAGGCGATGATCACCGTGTTGAGGTTGAGCGCACCAATAAAGGACGCAACCAGGGTGGCGACCAGGCCGGCCAACAGCGCGGCCAGTGCCTCGGCGGCTTCGCGGGTGGCCGGGCGACGGTCGGTGACCATGCCGAGCAGGCCGATCATCAGGCCGATGACACCGGCGGTCGCAATGTCCAGCCACGGCAGCTTCCACATGCCGGCCACGCCGGCCGCGCCAAGGGTGAACGAGAGGATCGTGCGCAGCTTGCCGCGCCGGCCCGGATCCTTGTCCAGCTGGCGCAGCGCGGTGTGGCCCTGGGCGATGCTCATCCGGCCGTTGGCCACTTCTTCGGCAATATGGTCGGCGACGCTGAGCTTGTGCAGGTCGTTCTCGCCGGGCGCCAGGCGGATCACCCGGGTGATGTCACTGGAGCCGATCGCCTGCGCCGGATCGCTGAAGCTGAGGATGATGCCGGTGGGGTTCGACCACGGTTCACAATCCAGGTCGAGCTGGCGAGCCAGTGCCACCACCGCCGTTTCCAGGCGCTGGGCCGTGGTGCCATAGCTGTGCAGGCGTCCGGCGATCTCGGAAACGAAGGCCACCCGCTGCGCGTAGGTGGCCTGGGGCGTGGGGATCGTGTGAGCATCTGCGGACATGCGCCGTAGTATTACCTAGGCGGGGCCTGACCGGAGAAATTCATCCGAGTTCGACGCGATGGCCAATACAGAACGGTTATGCTGCGACCGGAATGGCCCAAGTGACCCCGAACCACGCCCCCCAGCTCGAACAGGACGCCCATGATCCGGGCGTGATCCGCCTGTCCGGCACCTGGACCTTGAAGACCGCGCTGGCCGCGGCCGAGGTCCTGCGTGGCGTTCCTGACACGCTGACCGGCATCGATGCCACCGCCATCGAGAAGATGGATTCGGCCGGCGTGCTGCAGGTGCTGCGCGTGGCCCATCGCGCCGACCTCGGCGAAGACGCACTGAAGTTCCGCGCGGATCACCAGGCGCTGGTGTGCACCATCGAGGAAGTCGCCGACGACCGGCCCAAGCCCAAGCGCGACTTCGGCGTGCTGGCGGCACTGGAGCGGCTGGGTGTCAGCGTCCATGCCACAGGCCACAACATCAAGGCGCTGTGCAGTTTCCTCGGCGAGAACCTGGTCAAGGCGGCCCGCCTGGTCAAGGAACCGCGCCGCTTCCGCCTTACCGCCACCGTGCACCAGATGGAGCAGGTCGGGCTGGATGCGGTGCCGCTGGTGGCACTGCTGTCCTACCTGGTCGGTGCGGTGATCGCCTTCCTCGGCTCAACCATCCTGCGCGACTTCGGCGCCGAGATCTACGTGGTCGAACTGGTCAACATCGCCTTCCTGCGCGAGTTCGCGGTGCTGCTGACCGCGATCGTGCTGGCCGGCCGTACCGCCAGCGCCTTCACCGCACAGATCGGCGCGATGAAGGCGCGCGAGGAAATCGATGCGATGCGCACGCTGGGCCTGGACCCGGTCGACCTGCTGGTGCTGCCTCGCTTGCTGGCGTTGCTGGTCACCCTGCCCCTGCTGACCTTCATCGCGATGATCGCCGGCCTGGCCGGCGGCATCACCGTCGGTGCGTTCGACCTCGACATCCCGCCGCAGATGTACATCGCGCGCATGCACGAGACCATGGAGGTGCGGCACATGCTGGTCGGCCTGTCGAAGGCGCCGGTATTCGCGCTGGTGATCGGCCTGATCGGCTGCCTGGAAGGCCTGAAGGTCGAAGGCACGGCACAGTCGGTAGGCGAACGCACTACTTCCAGCGTGGTGCAGACGATCTCGCTGGTGATCATCATCGACGCCTTCGCGGCGTTGTGGTTCATGCACATGGGCTGGTGACATGAGCACGCATCCGACGCCCGGAGACATTCCCATGCAGGACGACGACGGCCACGAGCTGGCCATCCGCGTGCGCGGCCTGGTCAACCGTTTCGGCAGCCAGACCGTGCACGAAGACCTGGACCTGGACGTGCGTCGCGGCGAGATCCTGGGCGTGGTCGGTGGCTCCGGCACCGGCAAGTCGGTGCTGATGCGCTCCATCCTGGGCCTGCGCACGCCCGACGAAGGCCAGATCGAAGTGCTGGGCCGCGACGCGCGTGCCGACGACGCCGAGAGCCGCCTGCACATCGAACGCAACACCGGCGTGCTGTTCCAGGACGGCGCACTGTTTTCGTCACTGACCGTGGGCGAGAACGTGCAGGTGCCGCTGAAGGAACACCACCGCGAACTGCCCGAGCGCTGGCATTACGAGCTGGCACTGCTGAAGGTGAAGCTGGCCGGCCTGCCCGCCGACGCGATCAACAAGCTGCCCTCGCAGCTGTCCGGCGGCATGCGCAAGCGCGCCGGCCTGGCCCGGGCGCTGGCGCTGGACCCGCCGCTGCTGTTCCTGGACGAACCCACCGCCGGCCTCGACCCGATCGGCGCGGCCGCGTTCGACCGACTGATCAAGACCCTGCAGGAAGCGCTGGGGCTGACCGTGTTCCTGATCACCCACGACCTGGACACCCTGTACGCCATCTGCGACCGCGTGGCCGTGCTGGCCGACCGCAGGGTCGTTGCCAACGCGCCCCTCCCGGAAATCGAGAAACTGGATCATCCGTGGATCCAGGAATACTTCCACGGACCCCGCGCGCGCGCCGCGCGTGGCGAACAGATCGAGAGTGCCTGAGCCATGGAAACCAAAGCCAACTACGTGCTGATCGGCGCGTTCACCCTGATCACCGGCCTGGCCCTGCTGGCGTTCGGCCTGTGGGCGGCCAAGTACTCTTCCGACCGCACCTGGCAGGAATACCGCGTGGTGTTCCGCGAGGCGGTGACCGGCCTGTCGGTGGGCAGCCCGGTGCAGTACAACGGCATCGCGGTCGGGTCGATCGTCGAACTGAACCTGGTGCCGGACGACCCGCGCCAGGTGGTCGCACGCATCCGCCTGAACTCGACCACGCCGGTCAAGACCGATACCCGCGCCAAGCTGGCGATCACCAGCCTCACCGGCCCGTCGATCATCCAGCTCAGCGGCGGTACGCCGCAGTCGCCGGCGCTGACCACAGTCAACAAGGACCCGGCACCGATCATACCGACCACGCCGTCGGCGCTGCAGAACATCACCGATGTTGCCAACCGCATCGTCGAGCGCATGGACCAGATCCTCAGCGACCGCAATGTAGCCTCGATCAATGCCACGCTGGCCAACCTGGAGACCATCAGCGGTGGCCTGGCCGACCGCGACCAGGGTACCCAGGCGCTGCTGCTCAGCGCGCGCGATGCCGCCCGCAGCCTGGACACCACGCTGAAGACCACCAACGGCACCATCGAGCGCCTGGACAGGAACCTGGTGCAGCAGCTGCCGGGCATCATCGACAAGCTCGATGCCACCCTGGCCAAGCTCGACTCGGCCGCCGGCAACGCCGATTCGATCCTTGGCGAGAACCGCGCCGCGATCAACAGCTTCGCCAATGATGGCCTCGGCCAGCTCGGCCCGACGCTGACCGAGCTGCGCGGCCTGATCCGCGACCTGCGCCGGGTCAGCGATCGCCTCGAGAACAACCCCGCGCGCTACCTGCTGGGCCGCGACGCACCGAAGGAGTTCGAACCCAAATGAGCCCGCCCCCCCTTCCGCGCCTGCTGCTGGCCGCTTCGATGGTCGCCCTGCTGGGCGGCTGCTCCATCCTTGGCAGCAGCGAGAAAACCGCAGTGACGCTGTACTCGCCCTCGGTGCAGGTGAAGGCCGACCCGGCGTGGCCACAGGCCAGCTGGCAGCTGGTACTGGCCAAGCCGAGCGCCGCGCGCCTGGTCGACAGCCCGCGCATCAATGTGCGGCCGACGCCTTCGCAGATGGAAATCTACAAGGGCGCCAGCTGGGCACAGCCGGCCACCGACATGATCGAGGACACCCTGCTGCGCGGCTTCGAGGATTCCGGGCGCATCCGCGGCGTGGCGCGCAGCACCGCCGGCATCCGTGCCGACTACAAGCTGTCCACCGACGTGCGCCGCTTCGAATCGGATTACCAGGGCCAGGCCACGCCGACCGTGGTGATCGAGGTCAACGCCAAGCTGATCCACGTCGCCGACCAGCGCGTGGTGGCCGACCGTACGTTCCGCCAGGCGCAGCCGGTCGGCAGCACCGACGTACCGGCGGTGACCGCGGCGTTCGAACGTGGCCTGCAGCAGCTGGCGCAGGATGTGGTGGGGTGGACACTGGTGAGCGGGCAGGCCGACCAGCCTAACGTCGCGCGCTGATCGATCAGCGCGGCGCAATCCAGCGGAACGTCAGGTTGATCCGCTCACCCTGCACCCGCGCCATCTTCGGAAGCGCGTGCTGGTAGAACCTCTGCGTCTGCCCCGCCATTACCAGCAGATCGCCGTGGCCGAGCAGGTACTCGGCCTTGCGCGCCGGATCATCGCGCCGGCGCAGCAGGAATCGACGCGATGCGCCCAGACTCAGCGACGCAATCACCGGGGCCGGACCCAACTCCGGCTCGTCATCGCTGTGCCATCCCATGTAGTCGCCGCCGCCGCGATAGCGGTTCAGCAGCACGCTGTTGAAGCGGCCGAAGCCTTCTGCCTGCAAGCGCTCACGCACGGCCTGCAACGCGGGTGGCCATGGGTGCGGCACGAATTCAGCCCCGGAATAGCGGTAGCGCGCCTGCGGATCGCCAATCCAGCAGCTCAGCCTTGGCGAATCCACCCAGTTGCCGAACATGCGGATGCGATGGACCTCCCACGGAACTTCGGCGTGCAGTGTGGACACGAGCCGGTCGGCATCGGCCGCAGCCAGCCAGCCCGGCAGGAGCTGGACGTCGGCACCGGGCAGGTCGTAGGGGAACAGCATGGCCACACGCTAGCACGCCGGCGTTTGCCGTCGTGGCCAGCAACGTCGAAAATGGCCCCATGACTGTTTCCCAGATGCCGATACCATCCGATTGCCTGACTTGCCGGGGCCCCATCCGATGAGCCTGCGCCAATTGCTGTTCCCGTTGCTGCGCGCCGTGTTCCGGGCCTTGCCGCTGCCGCAGGCGCAGCGCGACCGGTTGCGCACACGGCTGTTGGCACGGCACGGCGACTGGGTACCCTCGCCGCCAAAGGGACAGCAGGACGCGGGTGCTACACGGGCCAGTGCGCAACTCCGCTGGCGCGCCGACGAGGCCGCGATCGGCTACCGCCCGCACCAGAAGGCTGCGCTGCCGGATCCGATGCCCGCCACACTGGTCGCGTTCTACCTGCCACAGTTCCACACCTTCCCCGAGAATGACACATGGTGGGGCAAGGGGTTCACCGAATGGCGCAACGTCACCCGCGCGCTGCCACAGTTCGAAGGCCACATCCAACCGCGGCTTCCGGCCGATCTGGGTTTCTATGACCTGCGCAACCCGCAGGTGATGCGTGACCAGGCGCGGCTTGCCGCCGAGCATGGCATCGGCGCGTTCTGCTTCTATTACTACTGGTTCAGCGGCCGCACGCTGATGGAAGACCCGCTGCGCCAATGGCTGGCCGACGACAGCATCGAACTGCCGTTCTGCCTGTGCTGGGCCAATGAAAACTGGGCACGCCGCTGGGATGGCCGCGACGACGACATCCTGATCGGCCAGCAGCACAGCGCCGCCGACGACCTGGCCTTCATCACCCACGTGGCGCCGTACCTGCGCGATCGCCGTGCGCTGAAGGTCGATGGCCGGCCCATGCTGCTGGTCTACCGCCCGAACCTGCTGCCCGATGCACGCGCCACCGCCGAGCGCTGGCGCCGCTGGTGCCGCGACAACGGTGTAGGCAAGATCCACCTGGCCTATGTGCAGGGCTTCGAACGCCCCGACCCGCGCGACATCGGCTTCGATGCCGCTGTCGAATTCCCGCCGAACATGAGCAACCCACGCTCGTTGTCGGCGCAACAGTGGCTGCTCAATCCAGATTTCAATGGCGATGTCCGCGACTGGCGCGAACTGGCCACCGACATCGCGGCGCGGCCGCTGCCGGACTATCCGCTGTACCCCGGCGTGAACCCCGGCTGGGACAACGAGGCTCGTCGTTCCGGTCGTGGCCGCGTCTACCTGCACGCCTCTCCGCGTGGCTACCGCGATTGGCTGCGCACCACGATCCATGAACGCCTCTCCGCAGCACCGCCGGCGCAGCGACTGGTGTTCATAAACGCATGGAACGAATGGGCCGAAGGTGCGGTGCTGGAACCGGATGCGCGGCTGGGGCATGCCTGGCTGCAGGCCACGCGCGATGCTCTGGTGCCAGCACCGCCCTCCGGCCTGGTACCGGCAGTGCATCTGCACGCCTGGTATCTGGAAACGCTGCCGGAAGTGTTGACCGCACTGCGCGAGGCGGCACTGGAGTGGGCAATCGTGGTGACCACCCCGGTGCAGCAGATGGATCAGGTCCGGCAGGCCTTGGCGGCGCATGGGCTTGAGGGTGAGGTCGTGGCCGTCGACAACCACGGTCGCGACATACTTCCGTTCCTGGAAGTTGCCGAGCGGTTGCTGCAGACGGGCCACGACGTCGTGCTGAAACTGCACACGAAACGCTCGACCCATCGCACAGATGGCGATCAGTGGCGGCAGGAACTACTGCAACGGCTGGTCCGGGGAGGACGTGCCGCACGCATCCATGCCGCATTCCAGGCCGACCCCGCCCTGGGCATGGTGGTCGCCGAAGGGCATCTGCTTCCCGTTGCCGAATTCGTCGGTGGCAATGCCCCCCTACTGGCACGGCTGCAGGCGTGGCTTGGACTGGAAAAGCCCGTGGACACCAGTCTATTCGGCGCCGGCAGTATGGGCTGGTGGCGGCTGCAGGCCCTGCGCCCATTGTTGGACGCGCACCTGTATCGCAGCGCATTCGACATCGAGCAGGGCCAGATCGATGGAACGCTGGCCCACGCCATTGAACGTGTACTGGGTGCCTGCTGCGAACACGCTGGACTGCGCGTCGCGACGGCCGCAGCCTGCCTCGGCGAGGCCGATGCCAGCAGCGACGAGTACGCCTACGCCCGACGCGGCCGACGTTGAAGGGGGCACAACGCGCCCCCCTTGCCCGTATCGATCAGCCGCGCTGGAATGCGACGCCGGTCTTTTCCTTCAGCTCGTCATCACTGACACCCGGCGCGGCCTCCACCAGCAGCAGGCCCTTGTCAGTCACGTCGAACACCGCCAGGTCGGTGATGATCCGGTCGACCACGCCAACACCCGTCAGCGGGAGCGTGCATTCGGCTAGGATCTTGTGCTCACCGTTCTTGGCGGTGTGCTCCATCAACACCACCACGCGCTGCACGCCGGCGACCAGGTCCATCGCGCCGCCCATGCCCTTGACCATCTTGCCGGGCACCATCCAGTTGGCCAGGTCGCCCTTGTCGGTGACCTGCATGGCGCCGAGGATGGCGAGATTGACGTGACCGCCACGGATCATCGCAAAGCTGTCGTGGCTGCCGAAGTAGCTGGCACCGGCACGCGCGGTGACGGTCTGCTTGCCGGCATTGATCAGGTCGGCATCGACCTCGGCTTCGGTCGGGAACGGCCCGATGCCCAGCAGGCCGTTCTCCGACTGCAGCCACACGTCCACGCCTTCGGGGATGTGGTTGGCGACCAGGGTCGGCAGGCCGATGCCCAGGTTCACGTAGGCACCATCGGTCAGTTCGCGGGCGGCACGCGCCGCCATCTCATCGCGGGTCCACGCCATGTCAGTTGCCCTCCGCGCGGATGGTGCGCTGTTCGATACGCTTCTCAGGATGCGGGTTGTGCACGATGCGGTGCACGAAGATGCCCGGCAGGTGCACCTGGTCCGGATCGATGGCACCCACCGGCACCACCTCTTCCACTTCCACGATGCAGACCTTGCCGGCCATCGCACAGGCGGGGTTGAAGTTGCGCGCGGTCTTGCGGAACACCAGGTTGCCGGCCTCGTCGGCCTTCCAGGCCTTGACCAGTGCCACATCGGCGCGCAGCGCGGTTTCCATCACGTAGTGCTTGCCGTCGAACTCGCGGGTTTCCTTGCCTTCGGCCACCACAGTGCCATAGCCGGTGGCGGTGAAGAACGCCGGAATGCCTGCGCCGCCGGCACGCAGGCGTTCGGCCAGGGTGCCCTGCGGGTTGAATTCCAGCTCGAGCTCGCCGGCCAGGAACTGCCGCTCGAACTCCTTGTTCTCGCCCACATAGGACGAAATCATCTTCTTTATCTGCCGGGTTTCCAGCAGCTGGCCCAGACCGAAACCATCAACGCCGGCATTGTTGGAGATCACGGTCAGGCCCTTGACGCCACTGTCGCGCAGCGCGGCGATCAATGCCTCGGGAATGCCACACAGGCCGAAGCCGCCCACGGCCAGCGTCTGGCCATCGGCGACCACCCCTTGCAGGGCCTCCGCCGCACTGGCGAAGCGCTTGCTGCGCTTGCCGGTGGAAGTCGATTGCTGCATTGCTGTACTACCCTGCACGTTGAGGATGACCGCATTCTAGCTGGAGGGCGGCGAAGGGCCTGGATGCGCCGCAGCATTGCACGGGCATCGCACAGGGTTCCGTAGAATGCCGGGTTCCCCTGCCAATGGCCGGCCCCGTGCCCGCCCCACCCTCGTTGATGGCCCATACCTACACCGAAGAAGACCTGCTCCGCTGGATGGAAGGCCGGACGCTGGAAATGAGCGACCATGGCCTGTCGGAAGTCCATAGCATGCGTCTGTTCGGTGACATTCTGGTCGCTGAGGTAAAGATCCCGGCCAAGTACTCCTACCGGGTGGAGATCGACCTGGCCGCCAGTCTTCGCCATCCGCGCAGCCTGCTGCGCAACCGGTGTTCCTGCCCGCTCGGCCACGACTGCATGCACGTGGCGGCTGTGCTGGCGCAGATGCTGCAGCAGATCGACCATACGCCCCCCATGCCCGACGACAGCAGCACGCTGCCAACGCTGCTGATCCGTTCGATGACCCCCGTCCTGCGCCTGCACACGGTCGAGTTCCGTCCGCCGTGGCTCGGCCCACGCGACCCTTCGCAATGGGCCGATATCGCCACCGTGGCCTTCGAATACGACGAGCACGTGCGGTTCCTGGATGATCCGAGCCTGTTCGCCCACGATCCGGAGGGCCAGCTTGCGCTGCTGCCCCGCGACCTGGCCGAGGAATCACGGCGCGAGGCCGAGCTGCGCACGGTGGGACTGCATCGCGACACGGCGCCGCGGGCGCCATTGGAGGGCGCAGGACCTCAGTTCCAGCTGCGCACCCATGACTGGACACGGTTCCTGCTGGACGACGTACCGCGCCTGGAAGCCTTGGGCTGGAAGGTAGAGACCGACGACGATTTCCGCCATCGCATCACCCGGGTGGATGAGATCGACCTGGACATCCAGGCGGACCCGGCGGATGCGGGCTGGTTCAACTTGGGCCTGGACATCCAGGTGGAAGGCCGCAACGTGTCGATGGTTCCGCTGCTGCAGCAGGTGCTGCAGTCCGATCCCCGCTGGATGCGTGGCCAGCTGGACGCCATCGGCGATGATGAGAACATTCTGTTGATGGCGGGCGACAACACGCGCCTGGCATTGCGGGCCGCACGACTGAAACCGATCATGGCCCTGTTGACGGATCTGTTCGCCCAGCGTGGCGCGCCGCTGCGCCTGTCTGTGCTTGACCGTGGCCGCCTGCAGGCGCTGCAGGACACGGCGCGCCTGCAGTTCCGCGGGCGCAAGGACACCCAGGCACTGGTGCAGCGGCTGATGCAGGCACCCGCATTGGGCGAAGTGCCGCCGCCGGCAGGGCTGGTGGCAACGCTGCGTCCCTATCAGCGCGAAGGCCTGTCGTGGCTGCAGTACCTGCGCCAGCAGGGCCTGGGGGGCGTGCTGGCCGATGACATGGGCCTGGGCAAAACCGTGCAGACGCTGGCGCATGTGCTGGTCGAGAAGGAAGCCGGTCGCCTGGACCGTCCGACGCTGCTGGTGGTGCCCACTTCGCTGCTGCACAACTGGCAGAGCGAAGCGGCACGCTTCACCCCGGGCCTGCGCGTGCTGACCCTGCACGGGCCGGCACGTGAAACGCTGTTCGAGGCGATTCCCGGGCACGACCTTGTACTGACCACCTACCCTCTGCTGTGGCGCGACGAGCAGGCGCTGCAGGCACATACCTACCATCTGCTGATTCTGGATGAAGCCCAGCAGGTGAAGAATCCGAAGTCACGCGCGGCCATCACCCTGCGCACGCTGCAGGCGCGCCACCGGCTGTGCCTGACCGGCACGCCGCTGGAAAACCACCTGGGCGAACTGTGGACGCAGTTCGACTTCCTGCTGCCCGGCCTGCTAGGCAGCGAGAAACAGTTCAACCAGCATTGGCGCCATCCGATCGAACGTGGCAGCGACCACCGCCGCGCCACCTTGCTGGCGCAACGGCTGCGTCCGTTCATACTGCGCCGGCGCAAGGACCAGGTGGCGTCAGAGCTTCCGCCCAAGACCGTCATTACCCGCGCGGTGGAAATGGAGAGCGGCCAGCGTGATCTCTATGAAACCGTGCGCGCAGCGATGGAAAAGCAGGTGCGCGAAGCCATCAGCGGCAGCGGGCTGGCGCGCAGCCACATCGTGGTACTGGATGCGTTGCTGAAGCTGCGCCAGGTCTGCTGCGATCCGCGCCTGCTGCCTGGTGATGCCCCGGCGCGCAATGCGGGCTCAGCCAAGCTGGACCTGCTGCGCGAGATGCTGCCGTCGATGGTCGAGGAAGGCCGGCGCATCCTGCTGTTCTCGCAGTTCACCGGCATGCTCGCGCTGATCGCGCAGGCACTGGATCAGCTGGGCTTGGCCTATGTGACCCTGACCGGCGACACCCAGGACCGGGCCACGCCGGTGCAGCGCTTCATGCAGGGCGAGGTGCCGGTATTCCTGATCAGCCTGAAGGCAGGTGGCGTCGGGTTGAACCTGACCGCCGCCGATACCGTCATCCACTTCGACCCGTGGTGGAATCCGGCGGCCGAAAACCAGGCCAGCGATCGCGCCCATCGCATCGGCCAGCAGCAGCCGGTGTTCGTTTACCGGCTGATCGCCGCAGGCAGCATCGAAGAACGGATTGCCGAGCTGCAGGAGCGCAAGGCCACGCTGGCCGACGCCATTCTCGAAGGCGGCGGCGCTACGGGGCCACGCTTCAGCGAAGAAGACGTGCAGGCGCTGCTGGCGCCGTTGCCGGGCCTGCCCGGCAAGCGTTTGCGCAAAGCGGGCAAGCGGTCGACGCGAAGCTGACCTCCGGACGCCAGTCAGGTGGCGTTCCCCGATGGAAACGATTCCCATACATGACTGGGACTACAATTGGGGACTGAGCTCACAAAGGAACTGATCGATGCCCCTGCCCGCCTTCAAGGCCTACGATATCCGCGGCCGTGTGCCGGAAGAACTGAACGAAGACCTGGCCCGCCGCATCGGCGTCGCCTTGGCCGCGCAGCTCGCTCCCGGTCCAGTGGTCCTCGGCCACGATGTGCGCCTGACCAGCCCGGCGCTGCAGGATGCACTGGCCACCGGCCTGCGTGGTACCGGGCGCGAGGTGATCGACATCGGCCTGTGCGGCACGGAAGAAGTCTATTTCCAGACCGACCATCTGGGCGCGGCCGGCGGCGTGATGGTCACCGCCAGCCACAACCCGATGGATTACAACGGCATGAAGCTGGTCAAGGAGAATGCCCGGCCGATCAGCTCCGATACCGGCCTGTTCGCAATCTCCGACGCGGTTTCCGCCGATACGTCCGAGGCCCAGCCGCCGCGTGCCGGGCAGGTTGCCCAGCACGACAAGAGCGCCTACATCCAGCACCTGCTCAGCTATGTCGATGCCAGCAGGCTCAAGCCGCTGAAGCTGGTGGTGAATGCCGGTAACGGCGGCGCGGGCGCGATCGTCGACCTGCTGGCCCCGCACCTGCCGTTCGAGTTCATCCGCATCTGCCACGAACCGGACGGCAGCTTCCCCAACGGCATTCCCAACCCGCTGCTGCCGGAGAACCGCGCCGCCACCGCCGATGCGGTGCGTGAACACGGTGCCGATTTCGGCATTGCCTGGGACGGTGACTTCGACCGCTGCTTCTTCTTCGACCACACCGGCCGCTTCATCGAGGGCTACTACCTGGTCGGTCTGCTGGCCAAGGCGATCCTGGCACGCAATCCCGGCGGCAAGGTCGTGCATGACCCGCGCCTGGTCTGGAACACCGTGGATATGGTCGAACAGGCGGGCGGTGTGCCGGTGCAGTGCAAGAGCGGCCATGCCTTCATCAAGGAAAAGATGCGCGCCGAAGACGCCGTGTACGGTGGCGAGATGAGCGCCCACCACTATTTCCGCGAGTTCGCCTATGCCGACTCCGGCATGATCCCGTGGCTGCTGATCGCGCAGCTGATCTCCGAGAGCGGCCGCTCACTGGCCGAGTGGGTCGAAGACCGCATGGCGGCCTATCCGTGCAGTGGCGAGATCAACTTCAAGGTGGCCGATGCCAAGGCTGCCGTGGCCCGCGTGATGGAGCACTTCGCGGCGCAATCACCGGTACTGGATCACACCGACGGCATCAGTGCCGACTTCGGCGGCTGGCGCTTCAACCTGCGCAGCTCCAACACCGAACCGCTGCTGCGCCTGAATGTCGAAGCCCGTGGTGACGCCGCGCTGATGCAGGCGCGTACCGACGAAATTTCCCGCCTAATCCAGCAGTAATCAAGGACGACCATGAGCATCATCCAGCCCGTCATTCTGTCCGGTGGCTCCGGGACCCGCCTGTGGCCGCTGTCGCGCGAGGCGTACCCGAAGCAGTTCCTGCCGTTGGCGGGCGAACTGACGATGCTGCAGGCCACTTGGAAACGGGTGGCGCCGATCGCCGCGCATGGCCCGCTGGTGATCGCCAACGAGGAGCACCGCTTTGTCGCTGCCGAGCAGCTGCAGCAGGTCGGCGCCGAGCCGGCGGCCATCATTCTGGAACCGGTTGGCCGCAACACGGCGCCGGCAATCGCGGTCGCAGCCCTGGAAGCCACCCGCGACGGGGCCGATGCGCTGCTGCTGGTGCTGCCCTCGGACCATGTGATCACCGACGAAGCCGCCTTCCGCAGCGCCGTGCAGGCCGCCGCCAGTGCCGCCGAAACCGGCAAGCTGGTGACCTTCGGCATCGTGCCGACCGGTCCGGAAACCGGCTACGGCTATATCAAGGCCGCCGATGGGCAGGGTCTGCGTGCGGTCGAGCGCTTTGTCGAAAAGCCCGACCTCGAGACCGCCAGCGGTTACGTCAGCAGCGGCCAGTATTACTGGAACAGCGGCATGTTCCTGTTCAAGGCCTCGCGCTACCTGCAGGAACTGGAGCGCTTCCAGCCCGGCATGCTGGCCGGCAGCCGCCAGGCCTGGCAGCAGGCCCGCCGCGATTCGGATTTCACCCGCCTGGACAAGGACGCCTTCGCCGCCGTTCCCTCTGATTCCATCGACTATGCCGTGATGGAAAAAACCGCCGACGCCGTGGTGATTCCGTTGGACGCCGGCTGGAACGATGTCGGCTCGTGGACAGCCCTGCGCGATGTCTCGCAGCAGGACGGCGATGGCAACGCCCACCAGGGCGATGTGATCGCCATCGACTGCCGCAACACCTATGCCTATGCACAGCGCCTGGTGGCACTGGTCGGCCTGGATGACGTGATTGTCGTCGAGACCGACGACGCGGTGCTGGTCGGCAGGGCCGACCGCATGCAGGAGGTCAAGACCGTTGTTGGTCAGCTGAAGTCCGAAGGCCGCAGCGAGGCCACGTGGCATCGCAAGGTCTACCGCCCGTGGGGCGCGTACGATTCAATCGACAATGGTGCACGCTTCCAGGTCAAGCGCATCACGGTCAAGCCCGGCGGCACACTCAGCCTGCAGATGCATCATCACCGCGCCGAGCACTGGATCGTGGTCAGCGGCACCGCAGAAGTGACCCGCGGCGACGAAGTGATCCTGCTCAGCGAAAACCAGAGCACGTACATCCCGCTGGGCGTGACCCATCGCCTGCGCAACCCGGGCAAGCTGCCGCTGGAACTGATCGAAGTGCAGTCCGGCAGCTACCTTGGCGAGGACGACATCGTGCGCTTCGAGGATACCTACGGGCGCAGCTGACCCGGCGCCCGCTGGAGGCGACCGACCGTTGGTCGGGGTGGGTGCCGACCGTTGGTCGGCACGCCGCCTGCCGGGTCAGGCAATCTCCGCCATCACCCGCTTCAGGCCATCCTGCCAACTCGGCAGTACGATGCTGAAATCCTGCTGCAGCTTGCGGTTGTCCAGCACCGACCAGGCCGGGCGCTTGGCCGGGGTCGGATACTCGGAACTGGGAATCGCCTCGACCGCCGGCACCTTCGCCAACACGCCGGTAACCAGCGCTTCGGCGAAGATCGCTTCGGCGAACCCATGCCAGCTGGTCTGGCCGCTGGCGGTCAGGTGCCAGGTACCGGACAGTTGGCCCGGATGCCGCAGCGCCTGCGCAGTAACATCAGCGATCAGCGCGGCCGGCGTCGGCGTACCGACCTGGTCGGCCACCACACGCAGCTGGTCGCGCTCGGCGCCGACGCGCAACATGGTGCGCAGGAAATTTGCCCCATGCGAGGCATACACCCAGGCCGTGCGGAAGATCAGGTGGCGACCGCCGGCTGCGCGTACCGCATCCTCACCATCGCGCTTGCTGGTGCCATACACACCCAGCGGCGCGGTCGGCTCGTCCTCGCGGTACGGCGCGGTGCCCTGGCCATCGAACACGTAGTCGGTGGAGTAATGCACGAACGGCACGCCATGGGCCGCACACCAACGCGCGATCATGCCAGGCGCCTGCGCGTTGGCCGCAAACGCAGCTTCCACATCCTGCTCGGCACGATCAACGGCGGTATAGGCCGCAGCATTCACCACCACCGACGGCTGAAGACGGTCCAGCAGGGCCGGCAGGCTTTCAGGTTGGCCGAAATCGGCGGTTTCGCAGGCGCTGCCATCCGGCAGAGTGCCGCTGCGGGTGGTCGCGACCACCTTGCCCAGCGGCGCCAGCGCGCGCAGCAGCTCCTGGCCGACCTGGCCGTTGCCACCGAACACCAGCACGGTCATGGCGCGCCCTGGGCGGCGGTGTAGACCGGCAGGCGGTCTTCGGCGATGTCCTTCAGGAACGGCGCATTCTCGTCCTTGGCCGACAGGGTCGGTGCACTGACCGGCCAGTCCACGGCGATGTCGGCATCGTTCCAGCGCACGCCGGCGTCGAAGTCCTTCAGGTAGACCTCGGTGCACAGGTAGCTGAACACCGCGCGCTCGGACAGCACTGCAAAGCCGTGGGCGAAGCCTTCCGGAATCCAGAACTGCTTCTTGTTCTCCGCACTCAGCACCACCGCTTCCCACTGGCCGAAGGTCGGCGAGCCGCGACGGATGTCGACGGCCACGTCATAGACCTCGCCTTCCAGCACGCTGACCAGCTTGCCCTGCGGGCGCGGCCACTGGTAATGCAGGCCACGCAGCACACCCTGCGCTGACGTCGACACGTTGCTCTGCACGAAGCGATCCGGCAGGCCCAGCGCGGCAAAGCGCTCGGCATTCCAGGTCTCGAAGAAATAGCCGCGGGCATCGCCAAACACCGCCGGCTCGATCACCACGCAACCGGGCAACTTGGTTTCAATCACTTTCACGGAACAACTCCACGCAATGCGAGCTTGTGCAGGTACTGGCCGTAGCCATTCTTGATCAGCGGCGCCGCCAGCGCTTCGAGCTGTTCGGCGTTGATCCAGCCCTGGCCGAAGGCGATTTCCTCCGGGCAGCAGACCTGCAGGCCCTGCCGGGTCTGGATGGTCTCGATGAAGTTGGACGCTTCCAGCAGCGACTGGTGGGTGCCGGTATCGAGCCAGGCATAGCCGCGGCCCAGTGCTTCCAGATGCAGGTTGCCTTCGGCTAGGTAGCGCTTGTTGAGATCGGTGATCTCCAGTTCGCCACGGGGCGACGGCTTCAGGTCGGCGGCATGCGCGCTGGCATTGCCGTCATAGAAGTACAGGCCGGTCACCGCATAGTTCGAACGCGGATTCTCCGGCTTCTCGACCAGGTCGATGACCTTGCCGCTCTTGTCGAATTCAGCCACGCCGTAGCGTTCCGGATCATTCACCCAGTAGCCGAACACGGTGGCACCGTCGGTGCGCTCATCGGCGCGCTTGAGCACCTCGCGCAGGCCGTGGCCGTGGAAGATGTTGTCACCCAGCACCAGGCAGCTTGGCTTGCCGGCCACGAAGTCGCGGCCGATCAGATACGCCTGGGCCAGCCCATCGGGGCTGGGCTGCACGGCGTACTGGATGTCCATGCCCCACTGCGAGCCATCGCCAAGCAACTGCTGGAACAACGCCTGTTCGTGCGGGGTATTGATGATGAGCACTTCACGGATGCCCGCCAGCATCAGCACGCTGAGCGGGTAGTAGATCATTGGCTTGTCATACACCGGCAACAGCTGTTTGCTGACGCCCTTGGTGATCGGATACAGCCGGGTGCCGGAGCCACCGGCGAGGATGATGCCCTTGCGCTGGGTCATGGTGTCTCCTGGGTTCAGGCCGCGGTGCCGATGCGCTGCAGGCGGTAGCTGCCGTCCAGCACGCCGTTGACCCATTCCTGGTTGTCCAGGTACCAGTCGACGGTGAAGGTGATGCCCTGCTCGAAGGTGTAGGCCGGTTCCCAGCCCAGGTCGTTCTTCAGCTTGGAGGCATCGATCGCATAGCGGCGGTCATGGCCGGGGCGGTCGGCGACGTAGGTGATCTGGCTGCTGCGCGGCTGGCCGTCCGCACGCGGGCGGCGCTGGTCCAGCAGTGCGCAGATGGCCTGCACCACTTCGATGTTCTGCTTTTCCGAGTTGCCGCCCACGTTGTAGGTCTCGCCGACCTGGCCCTTGGCCAGCACGGTGCGGATCGCCTCGCAGTGGTCGGAGACGAACAGCCAGTCGCGAACCTGCTTGCCATCGCCGTACACCGGCAGCGGCTCGCCGGCCAGCGCCTTGGCGATCACCAGCGGGATCAGCTTCTCGGGGAAGTGGTACGGGCCGTAGTTGTTGGAGCAGTTGGTGGTCAGCACCGGCAACCCGTAGGTGTGGTGGAACGCACGGACCAGGTGGTCCGAGGCGGCCTTCGACGCCGAGTACGGGGAATTCGGAGCATACGGCGTGGTTTCGCTGAACTTGCCGGTCTCACCCAAGGTGCCATACACCTCATCGGTGGACACATGCAGGAAGCGGAAGGCCGCGCCCTGCTCGGCCGGCAACGCCTTCCAGTAATCGCGGACCGCTTCAAGCAGCCCCAGGGTGCCCACCACGTTGGTCTGGATGAAGGCGCCCGGGCCGTCGATGGAACGATCGACATGGCTTTCGGCAGCGAAATTCAGCACGGCGTCCGGCTGGTGCTCGGCCAGCAGGCGGGCGACCAGATCACGGTCGCCGATGTCGCCCTGCACGAACACGTGGTTGGGGTTGCCGTCCAGGCTGGACAGGGTCTTCAGGTTGCCGGCATAGGTCAGCACATCGAGGTTGATGACCTTGACGCCGCGCGCGACGGCCTCGAGAACGAAGTTACCGCCAATGAATCCGGCGCCGCCGGTGACAAGCCATGTGGGCACTACCTGTTCTCCTGATCGAAATTCATCCAAGGGGCGCTATGAAGCGCCCGACACAGCGGCACAGGATACATGTGGTTCGTCTTCACGACTGCCTGCGTGACGTGAACGACGCACTCGATTCACACGAGCCATGCCGCACCGCAGCATAACCATACGCATTCGCATGGTCCGCTCAAGCCAGCTAGAATCGGGATCCCACCCCCGAACCGGTTGCTGTGCGAGGACCGGACGTTCTCCCCAGTTATTGAAGGACCCCGTACCAGATGAAAATCCTCGTCGCGTACAAGCGCGTGGTGGACTACAACGTCCGCATTCAGGTCAAGCCGGACGGTTCCGGCGTGGTCACCGACGGCGTCAAGCTGTCCCCCAATCCCTTCGATGAAATCGCCCTGGAAGAAGCCCTGCGCCTGCGCGACAAGGGCATTGCCAGCGAAGTGGTGGTCGCCACCATCGCCCCGGCCGATGCCCAGGCGCACCTGCGCAACGGCCTGGCCATGGGCGCCAATCGCGCCATTCACGTCGTTACCGACCAGGCCATCCAGCCGCTGACAGCCGCACGCACCCTGCTCAAGCTGATCGAGAAGGAACAGCCGGACCTGGTGATCCTGGGCAAGCAGGCCATCGACGACGACGCCAACCAGACTGGCCAGATGCTGGCCACGCTGTGGGGCCGCCCGCAGGCGACCTTCGCCAGCAAGCTGGAGATTGCTGATGGCAAGGCCACGGTGACCCGCGAAGTCGACGCCGGCCTGGAAACGCTGGAAGTGGACCTGCCGGCAGTGGTCACCACCGATCTGCGCCTGAACGAGCCGCGCTTCATCAAGCTGCCGGACATCATGAAGGCCAAGGCCAAGCCGCTGGAGACCCTGCAGCTGGCCGATCTGGGCGTTGAAGCCGCCGATACCTTCAAGACCACCCAGTATGCCGCGCCGTCCAAGCGCAGCAAGGGTGTGATGGTCAAGGACGCGGCTGAACTGGTGGCCGCACTCAAGCAGAAGGGGTTGCTGTAATGAGCAGGATTCTCGTCATCGCCGAACACCACGACGGCAAGCTCAACGCCGCCACCGCCAAGACCGTAAGCGCTGCTGCCGCCATCAGCGGTGCCAGCATCGACGTGCTGGTGCTGGCCGCCGACCCGGCCGCCGTTGCCGCTGAGGCCGCGAAGATCGCTGGCGTCGCCAAGGTTCTGACCGTGGCCAACGCTGCCAACGCGCAGGCCATCGCCCAGGTGCTGGCGCCGCAGATCGCGCAGCTGGCCAAGGGCTACACCCACGTGTTCGGCCCGTCGACCACCTTCGGCAAGGACCTGATGCCCTGCGTGGCCGCCCTGCTGGGCGTCAACCAGGTCTCCGACCTGATGACCGTCGAAGGCAGCCACACCTTCAAGCGCCCGATCTACGCCGGCAACGCGATCATCACCGTGGAAGCCCCCGCCGACCAGATCGTGGTCGCCACCGTACGCGCCGCGTCGTGGCCGGAAGCCGCCCAGGGCGGCAGTGCCGCCATTGAAGCGGCCAGCGTCGATGCTGCCCTGCCGAGCCACACCCGCTTCATCGGCCTGGCCGCCGCTGCCAGCGACCGCCCGGACCTGCAGAGCGCCAAGCGCGTGGTCTCCGGTGGCCGCGGCGTCGGTTCGGAAGAGAACTTCAAGGTCATCTTCCAGCTGGCCGACAAGCTCGGCGCCGCCGTCGGTGCCTCGCGCGCCGCGGTCGATGCCGGCTACGTGCCCAGCGACCTGCAGGTGGGCCAGACCGGCAAGATCATCGCCCCGGAGCTGTATGTGGCGGTGGGCATCAGCGGTGCGATCCAGCATCTGACCGGCATCAAGGACGCCGGTACGATCGTGGCGATCAACAAGGATCCGGATTCGCCGATCTTTGAGATTGCCGATATCGGCTTGGTTGGGGATCTATTTGCGATCCTGCCGGAGCTGGAAAAGGCGCTCTGACTCAAGCGACGGCGGCGGCGCCTGCGCCGCCGTCGTCATGCCGGACCCTGCCCGGGCGTCTATACTCTTCCGTTGTCGGATTTACCCCCTGCAGGCGGATGCGCCGGCGCGATGGATCCGATTTCCCTGAAGATAGCGCCGAGGCCCACCACTCCATGACCGCTGTTCCGCCTTCCCCTCCGCAGCCGCCGGTCGAACTGTCGGTCGTCGCGCCTGTCTATGGCTGTAAAGGGTGCCTGGAAGATCTCGTCGATCAAGTCCAGGCTGCGGCAGGATCCATGGGCGTGTCGTTCGAGATGATCCTGGTCGACGACGCCAGCCCTGACGGCGCATGGCCGCGCATCCAGGAGCTGGCCGCCAGCCGGCCTTGGCTCAAGGGCCTGAAGCTCTCGCGAAATTTCGGGCAGCACTCGGCCATTTCAGCCGGCATCGAGCATGCCCAGGGCCGTTGGACGGTCGTCATGGATTGCGACCTGCAGGATGTTCCTGCAGAAATTCCTGGCCTGTACCGCAAGGCGGTGGATGAGCAGTTTGAAGCCGTGTTCGCGCAGCGGATACAGCGCATGGACACCCCGCTCAAGCGCCTCTCGTCGTGGGGGTTCTTTGCGGTGCTGGGCTGGCTGACCGGCGTTCCGCAGGACCCTTCCACGGCCAATTTCGGCATTTTCCACCGCAAGGTCATCGACGCGGTCTGTGCAATGCCGGAACGTGATCGCTCGTTCCCGCTGATGGTGAAATGGGCCGGCTTCCGCACGGGCAAGCTTCCCGTACGCCACCAGCAGCGCGCAGAGGGTGAATCGTCCTACACCCTGCGGCGCCTGTTGCGGCTGGCCATGAACATTGCCCTGGGTTACTCGGAGAAGCCGCTGCGCATGGTGGCCGGCACTGGCATGTTCTGCGCGCTGGTCGCCTTCGTCATGGTGGCCATCAGCATCTGGCGATGGTGGGACGGCGACATCCAGGTTGCGGGTTACACCTCGATCATCGCCGCAATCTGGCTGATTGGCGGCTTGATGATGTTCTCCATGGGCGTTGTGGGGCTGTACGTCGGCCAGGTCTTCCGCAATGTGCAACGGCGCCCCTACTACATCGTCTCTGAAACGACCGTTCGCGGAGAAGCTCCATGAGCCACCTGTCTCTGCAGGCAGGCGGCAGCGTGGTCGAGGCGCGCCTGACGCCCTGGGATGAGCGCGCGCTGGGCTGCACCACTGCCGAGATCGTCCGTTTGGATGCGGCCACCACGGACCAGGCGGCCGCAATGCTGGACCAGGCCCAGGCCTGGGCCAGGCAGCAGGGCGTCCACTACCTGTTCGGTCGCATCGATGCCAATGCGCATGCGTTGCGTGCTGCGGTGCTTGGCTGTGGTTTCCAGTTTGTTGAAACGTCACTGACCGTGTCACGCAGCGGCATGGGGCAACTGCCTGCGGTCCCGCGCGGGATGCTGCCTACGCTGCGGCCGGCGGTTGCTGCGGACATTCCGTTGCTGCGGTCCATCGCCGCCGACGACTTCGGGCATGGCCGTTTTCTGGAAGACCCTGCCATCGACCCTGCACACGCACGTCTTCGCACCGCCAACTGGATCGAGGACCTGGTCAACGCCCAGCTGGTCCAAACCGCGGAATCACGCGGCCGTGTCATTGGCTTCCATGCAGAACGAGTCTTCGCCGACGAGCACAGGGCAGAGCTGCTGCTGACCGGTGCAGCCGCGCCGTACGCCATGCTGGCCATGCCGCTATGGGTCACGGCCCTGCAATCGCTGGCTTCCAGGGATATCCAGCGCTGCACGACGCTGGTGTCCGCCGCTAATACCGGCATCATCAATCTGTATGCCCGGCTTGGCTTCCAATTCAATTCATCTCTTAACGGGTTCCGGAAATTCCTATGAGCAACTCCAGCAACGAAGACCAGGTTGTAGCAGTGTTCGCCCGCGTGTTGGGCATCGATGCCTCCCAGGTGACTGACGAACTGCGTTACAACACCATTCCGCAGTGGGATTCGATCGCGCACATGTCCGTGGTCGCCGCACTGGAAGAAGCGTTCAACGTCATGATCGACATGGACGAAGTGATCGACATGAGCTCGGTCGGCAAGGCGCGTGAAATCCTGCGCAAGCACGGCGCTGCTGTCTGACAATGACGGGCACCCACGCTCCCGTTGTCCTGGTTACCGGGGCCTCACGAGGCATCGGCCGGGCCATCTGCGAACTGCTGGCAGCACAGCACGTCCAGCTGGTGATCGTCGCGCGCGATGACGACGCGCTGCGCGCGCTCGCCGCCGAGGTCACTGCACAGGGGGCACCGGAACCGATGGTCGCGGTCATCGATCTGGCTGACGTCGATGCGGTGGCCGCCGTGTTCAAGCAGATATTCAACCAGTTCGGCCGCCTGGATGGGCTGGTGAACAACGCAGGGGTCCTGCACGAAGGTCTTCTGGGCATGATCCGTGCCGAAGACATCGACCGCGTGCTGGCGGTGAATGTCAAAGCGCCGTTGATGATGATGCAGCATGCAAGCCGGATGATGGCACGAACCCGGAAGGGCAGCATCGTCAACCTCGTCTCGATCATGGGCGTCAATGGCGCTGCAGGATTGAGCCTGTATTCGGCAAGCAAGGCGGCACTGGTCGGTGCAACCCGATCCGCGTCGAAGGAACTGGCTGCCAAGGGCATTCGCGTGAATGCGATTTCGCCGGGTTTCATCGATACCGACATGACCCGCGCCATGCCGCAGGCCGCCCACGCCAAGCGGGTGGAATCGATCGGCATGGGCCGCGCAGGAACGCCGCGCGAAGTGGCCGAGCTGGTCGCCTTCCTGCTCGGCGACAGCTCCGCCTATATCACCGGCCAGATCATCGGCATCGACGGACAGATGGTGGTCTGAATGCAGTTCTGGCAGTTGGCGCACGGCAACCGCACTGCGCTCATCGAGGGAACACGGACGCTCAGCTATGACGAACTGGGCGTGCTGGCCGATACCCTGGCCATGCACCTGCCCGCCGGGCGGGGCATGGGCGTGCTGGCGATGCCCAGCACGATCGACGCGGTCGCGCTCTATCTGGGCGCCCTGCGCAGTACCCGCCAGGTACCCCTGCTGATCCAGCCCGATGTCGACCCGGAGCTGCTGGACGCGCTGCTGACCCAGTACGCGCCGGACTGGCTTGCCATGTCGGGCACGGCGCCGGCGGGTTACCGGACGGTGCATGTCGCAGGCACTCTGGGCATCCACCTGCGCGAAACCCAGCTCACGCTGCCATCGCCGCATGGCGACCTGGCGCTGTTGCTGAGCACCTCGGGCAGTACGGGTTCATCCAAGCTGGTGCGGTTGTCCGCGCAGGGCCTGGCCGCGAACACGGCATCGATCGTTGCCTATCTCGGCCTGGGTCCCGAAGACCGCGCCATCACCACATTGCCATTGGCCTATTCGTTTGGCATGTCCATCCTCAACAGCCATCTGGGCTGTGGTGGCTGCGTGGTGCTGAGCGAAGACAGCCTGATGACCCGCGAGTTCTGGGAAGCCGCACGCGGCAATGCGGTCACTTCCCTGTCCGGGGTTCCGGCCACCTACGAAATACTGCGCCGCATGGGCCTTGCGCGCCTGCAGCTGCCCAGCCTGCGCATGCTGACCCAGGCCGGTGGCCGCCTGCGCGACGAACTGGTCCAGCATTTTGCCGAGTCTGCCAAGGACCACGGCCTGCAGTTCTTCGTCATGTACGGCCAGACCGAAGCCTCGCCCCGCATCAGCTATGTTCCCTCCGAGCGGCTGCTGGACAAGATCGGCAGCATCGGCATTGCGGTGCCGGGTGGTCGTATGCATGTCGATGCGGAAAGCAGTGAACTGGTCTACGAGGGGCCCAATGTCATGATGGGCTATGCCACCTCGCGCGAAGAACTTGCGCGCCCCGACGAACTGCACGGCCTGCTTCGCACGGGCGATCTGGCCCGTGTGGATGACGAAGGGTTCCATTACATCACCGGGCGCGCCAAACGGTTCCTGAAGATCTCCGGCAACCGCGTCAATCTCGACGAAGTGGAAGCGATGCTGTCGACCGCGCTCGGCCGTCAGATCGCCTGCTCGGGCAATGACGACGATCTGGTCGTATTCAGCCATGGCGATGCCCCCGCCGCGCAGGACAACGTCCGCCAATTGGTGCAGGCGCGCTACAAGCTGTTCGGCGGCCTGGTCCGCTGCATCCATCTGGATTCGCTGCCGCTGCTGTCCAGCGGCAAGATCGACTATCTGTCGCTGCGGCAGCTCGCCGCGCAAGGAGCACGTCAATGAACGCAGGCACGGACAGTTCGCTGGCAGCGGCTGCGCTGGAAGCGGAGGTCTATGGGCTGGGCCGCCAGGCCAAGCGCGAATGGCTGCTGGACGGCCTGCAGTCGCTCACCCGGCATCACCACCTGTCCTGCCCGCCCTACCGCGCCATGCTCGATGCATTGTGGCGCGGCGGCCAGGCGGACTCGCTGGAATCGCTGCCCTGGCTGCCGGTCCGGCTGTTCAAGCAGATCGACCTGAAGAGCGTCGCCGACGACCAGGTACTGCGCACGCTGGTTTCCAGCGGCACCACGGGCGCTGCCGTCTCGAGGATCTTCCTCGATGCGGAAACCGCACGCGCGCAGACCCGCGCCTTGACGCGGATCTTCTCCCACTTTGCCGGCAACCGCCGGATGCGCATGCTGGTGGTCGACGACGACTCGTTCCTGCGCGATCGCAGCCGCTTCAACGCGCGCGCAGCCGGCATCCTGGGCTTCTCCAACTTCGGCCGCGACCATCTGTACCTGCTCGACGAACAGCTGCAGCCCGATTGGGCAGCACTGGCGCACTGGCTGGCCAAGGCCCCGGACGAACCGGTACTGCTGTTCGGCTTCACCTTCATCGTCTGGCAGTCCTTTGTCCAGGCTGCCGCACGCGACGGCGTAACGCTGCGCTTTCCCGAAGGCAGCATGCTGGTTCATGGCGGCGGCTGGAAGAAGATGGACGAACAGAAGGTCGACAATGCCGCTTACAAGGCCTCGCTCTCCAGCACCTTCGGTATTGATCGCGTCCACAATTATTACGGCATGGTCGAGCAGGTCGGATCGATTTTCTTCGAGTGCGAGCACGGTCATCTTCATGCACCGGCTTATGCCGATGTGATCATTCGTGACCTGCAGGATCTCAGCCCAACAGCCAATGGAACCGCAGGTGCCGTGCAGGTGCTGAGCCTGCTGCCTGGCAGCTACCCGGGGCACAGCCTGCTCACCGAGGACCTGGGCGTGATCCACGGCGAGGACGATTGCCCTTGCGGTCGACTCGGGAAGCATTTCAGCGTACTGGGCCGCATCAAGAACGTTGAAGTCCGCGGCTGCAGCGACACACGAACGGTACCCCGCGCATGACACAGATCCTGTTTTCCATTGACGCAGACGCAGCGCTGCCGGATCAGCTGGCGCGCCTGGCCACGCTGCCGCCGCTGCCACCTTTCAGTGCGGAGGCGCGCGCGTTCGTTGCCGATTTCGCACGACGTGTGTTCGCGCTGCCGGTGCTGCGCGAGCATCCCGAACTGGCGACGCTGGCACACTGGTTCCGTCCGGCGGCGCAGGAGCAGCTGTCGCGGCGCCTGCTGGCGCCGTCCACCGAACACCTGCTGGCACGTGGCCTGGTGTTCCATCTTGCGCCGGCCAACGTCGATGTGCTGTTCGCCTATGCCTGGCTGATGTCCGTGCTGGCCGGCAATCG
Organism: Stenotrophomonas sp. YJH_SMC_33; assembly: GCF_059372295.1. Taxonomy (NCBI): domain Bacteria; kingdom Pseudomonadati; phylum Pseudomonadota; class Gammaproteobacteria; order Lysobacterales; family Lysobacteraceae; genus Stenotrophomonas; species Stenotrophomonas sp. YJH_SMC_33. Next base: position 223,949 of record NZ_JCAFVJ010000006.1, on the reverse strand, counting down.
CAACGTAGCCCGCCTGTCGCAGAAGCACAGTCCCCAACGCGAGGCACTGGTCTCGATCCTGCACGCCATGCGCGAGGAAGGGCTGCATGCCGACGTCCTGCAGCGAAGCGTGCTGCTGACCTATCCGCATGATGACGCGGTGACTACGTTGATCTCCCGCAGCTGCCATGCGCGGATCATCTGGGGCGGCGACGCAACGGTCGCCAAGATCCGTTCCTTGCCGCTGGCGCCGCTGGCTGTTGAACTCGCCTTCCCGGATCGATTCGGTGTGGCAGCCATCGATGCCGCGCATGTACTGCAGAGCAGCGACGCAGACCTGCAGCAGCTTGCCCACCGGTTCGTTAACGATGTTCTCTGGTTCGGCCAGCAGGCGTGCTCTTCACCCCGCACCCTGTACTGGGTTGGCGCGCAGGAAACAGTGGAGGCCGCGCGTGCACGGTTCTGGCCTGCGGTACGCTCGCAATCCGGCGCCGTCGCAGATGAGCCCGCCGCGATGATGGCCCGGGTGACCGATGCCCACCTGATGGCCGCACTCTCCTCCGATGGCCTGCATTCGGGCACGTCACTGGGCACCTATCCCCTTACGCTCGATGCTGCCCGCGCCGATGGAAACCTGCGCGAGCTGCAGAGTGGCCACGGGCTGGTGGTGGACGTTCAGTTGGACACGCTGGAAGCACTGGCGCCACAGCTGGATGATCGCGACCAGACGCTCGTCGTGCAGGGTTTCCCGCGGGAATCGCTGATCAAGCTGCTTGACCGGCTCGGTAATCGTGCCATCGACCGCATCGTGCCTTTCGGCCGCGCACTTGACTTCCACCCGGTCTGGGACGGCACCGACCTGCTGGACGTGCTGACCCGCAAGATCACCCTGCCAGGGAACTGAGACGATGAGCTACCTCTTCATCGCGTTGACGATCATGCTGACGGTCTACGGCCAGCTGATCCTGAAGTGGCAGGTAGGCGTCCACGGCCACCTGCTTTCCGCGCCGCTGCAGCCTTTGAACGTGCTGCAACTGCTGCTCAAGCCATGGGTCATTTCCGCCTTTGCGGCAGCCTTCGGTGCATCGCTGTGCTGGATGGCGGCCATCAGCAAGATGCCGATCAGCCGGGCCTACCCGTACATGGCGATCAATTTCTTCCTGGTTGCGCTGTTTGCCAGCGTGATCTTCCGTGAGCAGCTGGATGGATACAAGATCGCCGGAACGCTGATCATCATGCTGGGTGTGGTCGTGCTGTCACGATCGGTCGCCTGACACCATTCCAACGCCCACCCTGCGAGGCACACTCTTGATTCCCTTCAACAAGCCCTTCATGACTGGTCGTGAGCTCTGGCACATTGCGCAGGCGCACGCCAACGGCCACCTGTCCGGCGACGGTCAGTTCACCAAGCGCAGCCACGCCTGGCTTGAACAGCGCACCGGGGCGCAGCGGGCGCTGCTGACCCACAGCTGCACGGCCGCGCTGGAGATGGCGGCGCTGCTGCTCGACCTGCAGCCCGGTGACGAAGTGATCATGCCGTCCTATACCTTCGTGTCCACCGCCAACGCATTCGTACTGCGAGGGGCGGTGCCGGTCTTCGTGGACATCCGCGAGGACACGCTGAACCTGGACGAGCGCCTGGTGGAGGCTGCGATCACGCCGCGCACCCGCGCCATCTGCGTAGTGCACTATGCCGGTGTCGCCTGCGAAATGGACAGCTTGCTGGACATCGCCGCCCGCCACGGCCTGGCCATCGTCGAGGATGCAGCACAGGCCATCATGTCCACCTACAAGGGGCGACCACTGGGCACGATTGGCGAATTGGGGGCCCTCAGCTTCCACGAAACCAAGAACATCATTTCAGGTGAGGGCGGCGCCCTGCTCTGCCGCGACGCCCAATTCGGCGAACGCGCGGAAATCCTGCGCGAGAAGGGAACCAACCGCAGCCGCTTCTTCCGCGGCCAGGTCGACAAGTACACCTGGGTGGACGTCGGTTCCTCCTTCCTGCCCGGCGAAATCACCGCCGCATTCCTCTGCGCGCAGATCGAAGAAGCAGACCAGATCACCGCGCGCCGCCTGGCCATCTGGGACCGTTACCAGCAATGGGCGGCGCCGCATGAAGCGGCTGGCCGGCTGCGCCGGCCGATCGTACCGGCCGACTGCCAGCACAACGCGCACATGTTCTACATGCTCCTGCCCGACCTCGACGCGCGCACCCGCTTCATCTCGGAAATGAGGAACCGCGGGGTGCAGACCGTTTTCCATTACATTCCGCTGCATTCGGCACCCGCCGGCCTTCAGGCCGGCCGTACCCATGGCGAGCTGCACAATACCGACGCCCTCAGCGAGCGGCTGGTGCGCATGCCACTGTGGGTGGGCGTGGAAGAGCACCTTGAGGCGATCTTCGCAGCTGCGGACGACGTGCTCGCATGAATCAACCGGTCACTTCAGCAGCGCAGGACGCCCGGGAACTGCTCAAGGGGTTGCCCGGCTGGTACTCCAGCCTGACCATGCTCCGCCGCCTGCAAGGGCTGATGATGCTGGTCGCGGGTCTGTTGCTGCTGATCCTGCTGATCGTGCCGTACAACCGCCAGGTGCTGGTCATTGACCTGGAGAGCGCACAGCCTGGGCGGCTGCAGGTCTATTTCGACATGGGACAGGGCCTCTCCGAGTCCCTGTCCATGATCAAGCGCTATCAGGCCGGCCAGACCGAACTGCGCTACGAGCTGCCACGCGGCACGCTGCATGGCGTCCGGATAGATCCTGATCCCGGCGCAGCGCCCATCGTGTTCACGCATATCGGCGCGGTTGGCTTCGGCGGGCGCGAGCGACAGACGCTCGCAGACCCGCTGCAGCTGGAAGGTGTGCAGATGGCACGCGACACCAGCCCCGGCCTGGAACACGCACGGTTCGTGATCGCCGCCGATGCCACCGATCCACAGCTGGCGATCCCGCTCGCGGTGCCGATGAAAAGCAACTCCGGCGTAGCACCGGCTACGTGGAACCTGCTGTGGTGGGCATTCTGGTTGAGCCTGCTGGTAGCCATCAGCCTCCAGTTCCTGCGCCGGCCCATGCCGCTCCTGGCATTGGCACTGATCGTGCTCGGGCTGTGCACCGCGCTGTCGATGTTCTCCCCGACCTCGGGGCGTTCGGTGCACCCCGATGAGCTGCTGCACGACGCGGATGCGGGGTATTTCCAACACCATTGGGCGCCGCCGCGCATGGATGCAGCGGACCTGGCGACCAGCTTCACCAGCAGTCCGTATGGCGTGACCTATCTTTCCGAATGGAACGTTGTCTACCTGTTCGCCGCAAAGACCTCACGGATCTTTGGCGAGCTGGGCCTGGACGTGATGCTGTCCTATCGCGCGTTCAATCTGGCATTGTTTGCGCTGATGCTCGTTGGCCTGGTGGTGATCCGCGCGCCGCGGGGCAGCTACATCCCGCTGCTGATCACGCCACAGCTCTGGTACGTGTTCTCCTATTTCAATGGCGATGCAATGCCCTTCGCGCTGGGCATGCTGGCCGCCACGATCGCACTGATGCCCGAGGGCCCACTGCAGCGCTTCCTGCAGCGCCGCGGGCCCTTCGACGCCGCCACACTGGGGCATCTGCTGGTGTTCTGCACCTGCCTGGGCCTGTTGCTTCTTTCGAAGAAGAACTACTGGCCGGTCGCAGCGTTCATCGCGTTGTCGATGTCGGTCGTCGCGCTGCGACTGCGCGCCCTGCTGGCGTCGTCCCTGGTCGTGCTGCTGCTGGCCGGCGTTGCCGCCAACGGCGCCGGCACGGGGCTGGCCGCTGCGGCGGGCTCCTCCCTGCTCACCGTGGTGGGCATCATGGCCGGCCTGTCGCTGCTCTACTGCTTCTATGCAGCCTGGGTCCTGCTGCGCGAATCCCACAGCCGCGCAGCGATCGGTCGCATTTGTCTGACCCTCGCACTGTCGGCAGCGGTGGCCCTGCCGTGGATCGCGGCCGATGCCTACAAGCACCGCGGCGGCCCGGGCAAGACCGCACTGATCGAGCAGCAGCGTGAGCGGTTCGCCGAGCCCGCATTCAAGCCCTCGGTGACCCGCACGCTGTCCGCAGAGGTCTCCGGGTTCAAGCTCCAGGAGAAGGGCGTGCAGATCGGGCAACTGCTCGACGCACCGAAGGAGTGGCACGTGGGAACGTTCCGCAGCTTCTTTGGCGTCTATGGCTATATGGAGTACTTCGACACCGAGAGCGCCTATCGGTTCGTCGGCTGGTGCGTGCTCGGGGTCCTGTTGCTCGCGCTTGCCTGGGGACTGGGCACCCGCACGCTCTCCCCTGCCCTGGCCATCACCAGTGTCGGCTGCGGGCTGGCACTGGTGCTGGCCTCGTTCCTGCACAGCTGGACCTATGATTTCCAGCCGCAGGGGCGCTATGTGATGGGCCTGGTGGTGATGATGGTGCCGCTGTTCATGCGCACCGGCGAGTCGCAGTGGGGACGCGTCCTGTTCACCGCCGTGGCGCTGCTGCTGTTCGTACTGTCAGCCGCTTCATTCACCCATATCGCGCTGCCGCACCTGGTCTGACACCAGCGGCGGCAGCCGGGTGTGCAGGACATCACGCGGGCGAAGCGCAATGTCGTAGTTGAGGAAGGCCAGGATCAGCTGGAGCCCACTGAGAATGGCCATAGCAGGCAGCACCACCGTACCCACCGGTGCTGCCAACCCCGCCACGGACAGTTCGAACCAGCGAACAGCGCCGTAGGCACCGCCTCCGAGCAACAGCACGACACCGGCCACCAGCTGCAGCGATGCCACTGACAGGTCGCGCAGGAAATAGTTGTAGCTGATGCGCTTGGCGAAGTTGCGCGCGTGCTTCAGGGCGAACTCGCCCAGCACCTTGCCTACGCTGAGGTTGCTGACCTCTTCGCCGTAGTGCGCGTCCATCGGCACGTCCACCACCACGGCACGCACGGCGTTGAGCCGGAACAGCAGGTCGGTTTCGAAGAAGTACCGCTCGCTGAGTTTTGCCAGCGGCAAGCGTGCGGCGACCGCGGCGTGGATGGCGGTGTATCCATTGGTGGGATCGAACAGATCCCAGTAGCCGGTGGATGCTTTGGCCAGGAAGGAAAGCCCCAGATTACCCAGGCGACGGAGCCAGGGCATGCGGCTGATCTGGCCCAGATCCCAGAAACGGTTGCCCTTGGCATAGTCGGCCTGCCCGCGCGCGATCGGAGTCACGAACAACGGCAGCAGTCGCGGATCCATCTGCCCGTCGCCGTCCACTTTGACCAGGATCTCCATGCCGTCGGCAATGGCAGCCCGATAGCCGGTCACGACCGCACCGCCCACGCCCTTGTTCCGGGCATGGCGCAACACCCGCACCCGGGCGTCATCCGTATCAGATTCGATGAAATCACCCGACGCCTCGGGGCACGCATCGTCCACGCAGTAGACGGCCGTCACCTCGGGGCCGATCGCTGCCAGCACACCGCGTATATGGCGGGTGACCTTGTAGCACGGGATGATCACCGCGATGCGCGGTACGCAGGGAGCGGCCTGGGGAGCGTCGGGCGAGAGAGCAGCGGTCATGGTTGCAGAGGATAGAAGAAGAGGCCGCCCGGTGCGGCAATCGCATCCTGCACGCTCAGGCCCAGCCTGCCCAGCTCGGTCATGCACAGGCGTGTTTCCAGCATGTCACGATCGGTTGCACGGTCGGAACGATCAATCAACACATGGGTCACCCCCAGCCTTCGCAGCTGCTGGCGCGCTGCGGCGGGCTTGTTGCTGCAGAGCAGCTGTCGAAGATCGCGTGCCGTGAATGGATAGCCGGCCCCCAGCCGTACATTGAACAGATAGTCACGCTGTCCGAACGGAAGATAGGGCGCGACGCTGGCAGAGGGCAGCACCCAGTCCTCGCGCCCATTGAGCATGACCGAATAGGCCGGTACCAGCACCACCGCATCCGCCGGCAAACGCGCCTCGGCCTGCTGGAACGCCCGCACCTGCTTTTCGTCCACTGGATAGGGCCATCCCATGGTCCTGGCCCGCGGTGCAGGCGGTGGCACCACTGCAAAGGCCAGGGCCCCAAGGGCGACCACGATGGCGGTGGCGCGGCGCAAGCTGGCCTTGGGCAGGGCGCGGAGGTGGCGGCCTGCACCCACCGCGTCCAGCAGCAGCAGCAGCGACGCCAGTGCCAGCACCGACTGGATGAGCAGCGCATACATGCCCAGCAGGTCGATGTAACGCTGCGAGTAGGTGCTCAGCAGGCTCGCTTCCAGCGAACTGTGGCCGAGGGCGAGCAGGACGATGTTGGCAAGCCGCTGTGCACACAGCACCGAGAGCAGCAATCCAATCTGCCACCCCAGAATCGACACCAGCAGACGCCGGCTTTCCGCGGCCCAGCGGCGCCAGAGCAGCGCTGCCAGGCCTGCCGCAATGCTGGCAAGCGCCAGACCATGTCCCAGCGGATGGATGGCGCGCCACAGGAACTGGCTGGAATCGGGCATCCACTGCGTCCAGGGCGCCGGCTGAGGCCCGTGCCAGAGCTCCCACATCACCGCCGCACGAAGCGCCTCCGGCAGTGAACCCTCGACCAGAGCAACGGAGGGTGGCGTGTACAGGCGCAGCCCCAGGAACTGCTGCAGCCCCGCCCGCACCTCTGGCACGGCTTCTGCCACAAGCTGGAGGTAGTAAGGATCGGCCAGCAGCAACACAACGCCGGCCGCCGTTCCGGTGAACAGCCCCAGCAGCGGCATCAGCAGGCGAAGGGATAGTCCACGCGTGTGCAACCACGGGAACACCGCCACGCAGAGGAACAGCGGCACGGAGAAACCAGCGTAGGCCACTGCCAGTGAAGGATTGAGCTTGACCGCCATTGCCCCGGCAAAGGGCAGCGCGGCCCAGCAGAACGCGGCGCTGCGCCGGTTCCGCGCCATGCCGTGCAGGGTGGCCGCCAGGGCGGGCAGCAGCAGCACTGCCAGCGCACTCAGGCGCCCGGTGCTGTTGAGGTCTGCCACGGGATAGAAGTACGTGGTTCCGCGCAGCATGAGCGCACCCAGGCCCGCAAGCAGCAGTGCGCCGCCGGCCATCAACAGCGCCGGCGACAGCCCCCGTGAGCGCAGGCGCCCCCATACCAGCTCGGTCAGCCCCACCACGGCCAGCGTCGCCTGCAGGGCCGGTTGCACCTTCAGGAACGGCCCCAGGTGATGGCCCATGCCGGGCCAGGCCCACAGCGAGGCCAGCACATGCAGCAGCTTCGGGTACTTCTCCAGCCAGGCGGTGCCGCCGGCGGTCAGCAGCGGATAGCCCGCTTCGTACATTGCCGTTGTGAAGGCAATATGCTGATGGGTATCAAGCCCCAGCGCGCCGGCACGCCGCGAGTACAGCGCGGCGGTGGCGACCAGTGCGAACAGGCCCAGCAGGGTCGGCAACGAAGAACCGCTGCATGAGGGCACAAGGCTGCGCGCAAACCCGCGTGCCTGCGTTCGATGCAGCAGCAGACTGATCGACAGTGCCGCCATCACCATAAACGGCAGGGCCAACGGCAGGTCGGCCCAGCTCGTCCAGGCCCAGGCCAGCGGAGCCGAGACAAGCCAGACCAGCAGCAGTGCAAACTGGCCCAGCCAGGCCTTCAGGAAGAGGCAAGGTCCCTGCGCTGTGCTTGCCAGCCCCAGCCATGCCAGTACCCGATGACCGAACCATCCCATGGACAACAGGGAGACCGCCAGCAGAATGACGAACTGGAACTGGGAAACACTGCGCGAGCAGAGCAGGATGAAGATCAGGACGCCGGCGGCCACCCACCTGCCGCGGTTGCGCCCCAGCACGCCATGGCTTGGCCCGTTTCCAGCACTGGCGACCATGTAGTCAGCCGTCTGCCAGCACGCGGCTGTGCACGTCGCTGGCAATACGGGCGAATTCGCCCTGGCCGAGCAGGGCATGATCGCTTCCGGCAACGGCACTCTGCATCATGCCGCGCTGTTCAAATGCATCCACCAGCGCCACAAGCCCCGCACAGATCGCCTCGGGGGTCATGCTGTCGAGCGAATGCACGTTGGCCACGGTCTGGTCCAGCCGCTTGTTGTCGTAGCGGTTGGTCAGCACCTCCATGCCGAACGCGGCCATTTCCAGCGGCGGATAACTGGGGTGCGGTGAGACCATCAACGACAGGCCGATCGCCGACGTCGACAACAGCCGGGCATACGCATCGATATCCAGCTTGCCGAGCGCCTTCAACGCGAACGGGCCTAGATCCAGGTCGGCCTGCAGTTCGCCCGGTGCCGCCACCTCCCACTGCCTCGCGCGCGGGTCCTTCCAGCCCCACAGGCGCAGGCCCTCGCAGATCAGCTCGAATGCATTGCGCGGCGTGCCCGGGCGCGCGTAGACAACGATGCGGCGCTGGCGGGGAACAGCAGCATCACGGACCTGCTGCAGCGCCGGGCGCAGCCCGTCATGCAGAACCGGTTCGAACACCGAGTGCTTCTCGTAACGCAGGCCATGCTGCTCGAAGAACCCGGCAAGCAGGGCCGTGTTGAAGATGCCGATGTCGCGCGCAGGGCGGTACGTGCTCAGCGACAGCGCGTACTGGCTCGACCAGGCATAGAACCCCGGCTCGAAGTCCTGGATGAGGTAGATCATCGGGCGATCAATACCGCCGTTGTCGCCCTGCCATTGCGACATGCGCTGGGCCGCGTATGCGGTCCACCATGCGGTTGCCACCCAGATGTCCTCGCCGGCCACCGGCAGGGTCTTCTGGTAGCGATCGCTGAACGGCACGATCTGCCGCATCGCCGTGGAGGTCTGGTCTGCAGGCACCAGTACGTGGTCGGAGAAGCGCGAAAGCGCTTCTTCATCCGGTGAACTGTCGACCAGGATGATCCGCGATGCAGGGAAGAACCGGCACAGCTCGCGGTAGATCAGCACAGCGGTATGGATGCCGCCGAAGTAATGTTGCTTGTTGATCGACGGCAGCACCAGGTTCAGCCGCCGCCCCTCCCACGGGTCGTGCCGGGGGGTACAGGGAGTGATCTCGGCAACGTGGGTATTGGGCGTGGGCGCACCGGGAGCGCTTGCATCCAGGCGCGCGGCGACGCGCCGCAACAGGTTACCCAGGCGGCTCATTGCACGGCCCCGCGCAGACGGGGCGATGAAGCCATGTAGTCCAGGTTCGGGCTGAAGAACGGATCGCCCTCTTCGCGATACGGCGAGTACGCTTCGGCCGAGCGCACGAAGTCGCTCTCGGGGATTGCACGCGGATCACGCGTCTTGGACTCGTGATGGATCATCACCGCACGTGCGACGTAAACGGTGGCAAGGCCGCGTGCATGCGCACGCAGGCACAGCTCCACATCGCTGCCGCAGACAATGAAGGATTCATCGAACCCGCCCAGCGACTCGAACGTGTCACGTGCCACCACCATGCAGGCGCCCGTCACGGCCAGCACCTGGCGCTGCAGCACCGGGGAAACGAACAGGTTCTGGTTGTGCACCGGCGCTTCACCCTTGAATACATGGTCGGCCCAGCCGCCCATGCCGATCACCACGCCGGCGTGCTGGATGGTGCGATCGCCGTACAGCAGCAACGGGCCGCACACGCCCACGTCCGGCCGCAGCGCGTTCTCGGCAAGCCGTTGCAGCCACTGCCCATCGATGATCTCGGTGTCGTTGTTGAGGAACACCAGCACCTCGCCACGCGCTTGCCGCGCAGCCAGGTTGTTCAGTGCCGACCAGTTGAACGGCACATCGGCACGGATCACCCGGAAGCTCTCGCGGCGGGACATCGCCTCCAGCCACTGCAGGGTCTCGGCCTGGGTTGAACCGTTGTCGACGACGATGATCTCGAATGCACGGTAGTCGGTCTTGGCGTACAGCGATTCAACACAGGTCCGCAGCAGGTCCAGGCCATCGCGGGTGGGAATGATGATGCTGGCCAAGGGGCCCTTGTCCGCGTATGGGTAGCGCACGTCGTAGCAGAACAGCTGCTCGCCGTCGTCAACCTGCGCGCCGGGGTGGGTTGCCTGCACATGCTGCTGCAGCGCGCGACGACCGGCGTGATGCGCGTAGGGCTTGGAGCCGGCATTGGCCGCGGTGGAACCGGCGTGCGCGCGCCAGTGGTAGAGCACCTTGGGCACATGCGCGATGGTGGCGCCGGCGGCGGCACAGCGAAGCACCAGATCGTAGTCCTGCGAGCCATCGCAGTCGCTGCGCAGCCCCCCCAGCTGCGCCACCAGCGCAGCATCGAAGCTGACCAGGTGACCCAGGTACATCTGCGACAGGAACAGGTCCAGATTCCAGTCGGGCTTGAAGTAAGGATGGCGGAGGCGGCCGTCTTCGCCCAGCACATCGTGGTCGGTGTACACGACCCCTGCCGAGGTGGCCACATGACAGGCAACCACCGCAGCCAGTGCATCCGGCTCCAGCAGGTCGTCATGGTCCAGGAAGGTGATCCAGCGCCCCTTGGCCAGTGCGACCGCAGCGTTGGTCGTGGCCGCAATGCCCTGCCGCTCACTTGAGCGCGAAACACGCAGGTTCGGCAACCGCCGCGCCAGTTCTTCCAGCACGCGTGCCACATGCGGTTGATCGGACGCATCGTCGTGGATGCACAGCTCCCAGTTCAGGTACGTCTGTGCTTCGACGCTGGCCACGGCCTCGCGCAGGAACACTTCCGGCGTGTTGCAGACAGGCATCACGATGCTGATCAGGCCAGCGTCCGCCGGAATCGCGGCCGGCGCCTGCTGGCGCAGCCATTCGGCGTAGACGTCCGGCGGCGTGGTCGCCGCCGCCGTATGCGATCCATTGGCATAGGCAAGAATCGCCCGGGCCAGATGCTTCGGCCCCTTGCGTGCGGCGCGGGCCAAGGCAGAGAGGATGGTGCCGACAGAGACACCCTGCCCCTGTGCGCGACGAATGCTCCAGTAGATTCCGCGAAGCAGATTACCCATCTTGGACATCAGGCATTACCTCGTTGATTCAGTACGGTCACTTCCCGGTTGCCCCATCGCTTCAAGACACGCCCCAACCCACCAGCACGCCAATGACCAGGCCGCCCAGCGTCAACCCCACCATTGCGGCTTGCCACTTGCGGCGCGAGCGCTGGTAGTCCGCCGCGCGCTGCTGCAGGCGCTGCTCGAGCTCGCGCTCCACATCCAGTGCCTGCAAGCGGGCAGCCTCCGCGGCCTCCGCGGCCTCCACCAGCTCAGCCATGCGTGCCTGGGCGCTCTGCAACTGCTGCAGCTCATCAGCCACACGCGCCTTCAGCTCCTGCTCGCGCTGCTGCCAATCCAGCTCGGCCTGCTGCCACTGGTCGCGCTTTCGCAGCCACCCGGCATCGGCCTCGTCCTTGGCCTGCTGCAGCTGCTGCGCATAGGCGGCGGTGGCGCCCCACTCGCGCTTGGCCACGGCAAGATCGGCGATGTAGGCATCCAGCAGCCGCGCCGTGGATTCCCATTCCTTCTCCGAATTGGCGGTACGCACCGCCAGCTCACGCAAGCCGCCGGCGAGACCGCTCAGCAGCGCAGTCGCCTCTGCATCGAGATCGGCACGGAACGGCGGGTTGGCCTGCAGGCGCGCCGCATCGCTGGGCAGGCGCACGGCCACGCAATACTCGCGATAGGGCTGGTCGCTGTGGTCGCCGGCGAACACCCGGCTGTTGTAGAGACGGTCGGCGGCGCTGACCAGGGGTTCCAGCTCGGGGAACTTCACCTTGATGAAATGCGCACCCATCAGGCTGGACCACAGCGCGGCATTGCCCTGGCCGAAGCGCAGCACCGTCATGCCAGCGCTTTCAAACGCGGCCACGATCTCGGCGGTGTCGACCAGGCCGAATTCCTTGTGCTCCTGCAGCCAGACGTAGTCCTCGCCGAACAGCTCACGCCAGCGACCATTCGCATCGACTTCAGCGTCGCGCACCCACGGCTGGTCCGGCGGGAAGCCGACGATGACCGCACGGCTGGCGACACGCGCCATCTCGGCTGCGGCCTTGGCACGCAGGGGCGCGGGAATATGCTCAAGCACATCCAGCGATACGACGGCGTCGAAGCCCTGCTCGGGGAACGGCAGCGCGGTGGCGTCAGCCACCACGAAGTCCTTCTCGTCCCCTTCGGCATGCAGGTCGGTGTACAGGAACGTTGCCTGTGGCAGGAACTGCCCGAGCAGACGCTGACGGTTGGCCCCTACTTCCAGCACCCGCGGCGCGGGCAGATCCAGCGCCTGCAGCAGATGCGTCGCCGCAGCGTAGCGCTGGTAATGGTCAAAGGGAATTTCAAGCAGCGTCGGGGTCATGGACCTTCCACTCATGCGGGATATAGACCACGCCCTCACTGAAGTAGGGCGCAGCCACGGTGAAGACACTGGCTTCGGACAGATAATCCAGGCAGACCAGGCCCTTGTCGGTGAACAGTCCCACATCAACGCGGTAGCTGCCGGTCAGCAGGGTCATCGACGGGATGCAGTAGCTGACGCGGTGCGAGCCGCGGGAGGTGGGAATCACCACCCGCTCAAGATAGGTGTTGGGGCCAAAGATATGCAGGCCGTCCATGCCCTTGATCGCTACGCCGAGCAGCAGGCCATCGACCACCTCATCGCCGACGGTATAACTGATGTCCACCGTCAGCGGCTCGAACGGGGCCAGCATGTCGGTGCTCAGTGCAACCGTTTCAAGATGCGCGGGGATGCTGCCCGGGGCGGGTGCCTGGCGCACTTCGGCATCCTGCGCCACGGCCAGGTCCTTGCCCAGTTCGTAGTCGCGGAAACGGTCGGCCACGAAGCTGGCTTCACCGTGCAGCTTGACCTTGCCACCTTCCAGCCACAGCGCGGTCTGGCAGAAGCGCTTGACCTGCTCGAGCGAATGCGACACGAACAGGATGGTGGCGCCGCGTGCACGGATCTGTTCGATGCGCGCAAGGCATTTCATCTGGAAGCGGATGTCACCCACCGACAGTGCTTCGTCGATGATCAGCACATCCGGTTCGGTGTGGATGGCCACCGAGAACGCCAGGCGCACGTACATGCCGCTGGAATAGGTCTTGACCGGCCGGTCGAAGAAATCGCCGATATCGGCGAAGTCGATGATCGACTGCAGCTTGTCGTCCACTTCCTTGCGGCTCAGGCCCAGCAACGAGGCGCTCAGGTACACGTTGTCGCGGCCGGAGAAATCCGGATTGAAACCGGCCCCCAGTTCTAGCAGCGCGGCAAAGCGCCCGCGGATGCTGACCGAGCCGGAGGTCGGGCGCACCGTGCCGCACAGGATCTGCAGCAGGGTCGACTTGCCGGCGCCGTTACGGCCTATGATGCCGACGGTCTCGCCCTTCGGCACGACCAGGTTGATGCCGTCCAACGCGCGGAAGGTGCGGCTGGCCCGGTCGCCGGAAGGCTTGAGCAGCGACAGCAGGCGGTCGCGCGGGTTGGCGTAGACCGGATAGTCCTTGGTCACGCCCAGCACTTCGATGGCCGCGTCAGCTGAGGCCTGCAACGTGGTGGTCTGCGGGTTGTTCATAGGACGTCCGAGAAGCCGCGCGAGAGGCGACGGAAGAGCGCGAAGGCCAGCATCGCCGCCACTACCGAAAGCAGGAAGTGGGGCAGCAGCGCGGCCAGATCAGGCGCCGAATTCTGCACCGTCACCGCGCGCAGCTGTTCGATGGGCGTGACCAGCGGGTTGAAAAGCACCAGGCCCCGCGCCGCCTCGGGCATTGCATGCGCCGGGAAGAAGATCGGGCTGAGGAACAGCAGCACGCTGCTGAGGATGCCGACGAACTGGCCGATGTCGCGCAGATAGACCCCCAGCGCCGACAGCGACCATGCAATCGCAAGCAGCATGGGGGTCATTTCCAGCAGGATCAGCGGCGAGGCCAGCGCCCATGCCGACGGCAGCCCCGACTGCCAGGTCTGCGCGACCAGCAGGATGGTCAGGCCGATGCCGGCGGTGGTCAGCGCTGCGGCCACCTTTACCATCGACAGGACCGGCAACGGGAATACCACCTTCTTCACGAAGTTGGGCTGCCCGGCGATGATACCCGGTGCGGTGATCAGCACTTCCGACAGCAGCGTAAACGGTACCAGGCCTGCAAACAGCATCAGGGCGAAGTCGCCGGTGGATTCGGCCCCCGCCCATCGCGCCTTGAACACGCCACTGAACACCAGCGTGTACACGCATAGCATCAGCAAAGGTTGCAGCACCAGCCACAGAACACCCAACGTGGTGGTGCGGTACCGTGCTGCCAACTCACGCCCCAGCAGCTGGCGGAACAGGAACAGGAGATTGGCGTGCTTCTGCATGAATCAGCGGTTCCCTGCCAATGCCCGCTCCAGATCCACCTGCAGATCCCCCAACTCCTCCACGCCCACGCTCAGCCGCACCAGCGCATCGCTGATTCCCAGCTGCTCCCGGCGTGCGACCGGGATCGAGGCATGCGTCATCACCGCCGGGTGGTTGACCAGGCTTTCCACACCGCCCAGCGACTCGGCCAGGGTGAACAGCTCGGTCTTCTCGCAGAAGCGCTTGGCCGCCTCGAACCCACCCTTGAGTACGATCGAGACGATGCCGCCGTAGCCGGCCATCTGCTTGCCGGCCAGCTCATGCTGCGGGTGCGAGGCCAGGCCGGGGTAGATCACCTTCTCCACCGCCGGGTGCTTTTCCAGCCACTGGGCCAGGGCCAGCGCGTTGGCGCAATGTGCCTTCATGCGCAGCGGCAGGGTCTTCAGGCCGCGCAGGGCCAGGAAGCTGTCAAACGGGCCCTGCACGCCACCCACCGAGTTCTGCAGGAACGCCATCTGCTCGGCCAGTTCGGCGTTGTCACCAACCACCACCATGCCGCCGACCATGTCCGAGTGACCGTTGAGGTACTTGGTGGCCGAATGCAGGACCAGGTCCGCGCCCAGTTCCAGCGGGCGCTGCAGCATCGGCGAGGCGAAGGTGTTGTCGACCACCACGATCAGGCCATGGCGCTTGGCGATGGCAGCGACCGCGGCGATGTCCACGATCTTCAGCATCGGGTTGGTCGGGGTCTCGATCCACACCATCTTCGTCTTCGGCGTGATCGAGGCTTCGAACGCCGCCAGATCGGTCAGGTCGACGAAACTGAAATCCAGCCCGGCGGTGCGGCGACGCACGCGCTCGAACAGGCGGAAGCTGCCGCCGTAGATATCGTCCATCGCCACCACGTGGCTGCCGGCGTCCAGCAGCTCGATCACCGTCGAGCTGGCCGCCATGCCCGAAGCGAACGCAAAGCCACGGGTACCGCCTTCCAGCGACGCCACGCAACGCTCATAGGCGAAACGGGTCGGGTTGTGCGTGCGCGAGTACTCGAAGCCCTGGTGCTCGCCCGGGCTGGACTGGGCATAGGTCGAGGTGGCGTAGATCGGCGGCATCACCGCACCGGTACTGGGGTCGGGCGACTGGCCACCGTGGATGGCCAGCGTGGCCAGGGCCAGCGCACGGTCGGGCGAAGAGGAGTTGGACATGTCGTTTCCTGAATGGCGCCGACGTGCGGCGCCGTCAAAGGATCGGGAGTCTATCAGCGCAGCCTTAACGAGCTTTGACGCGAATAAACCGGAATTCAGCGGTGAACTGCCGTGATCGGCGGCTTACTGCACGCGACGGCGCAGGTAGTTCAGCAGGTCGATACGGGTGATCAGGCCCAGGAAAGCATCGCCGTCCATCACGATCGCCACCTGGCCGCGGTCGAACACCGGCAGCAGGGCCTCGATCGGCGACTTCACGTCCAGCCGGTCCAGCTTGCTGACCATCGCCGTGGCAACCGTGTCGCGGAAGCGCGCTTCGTCGCCATAGACATGCAGCAGGACGTCGCTTTCATCGACGATGCCGACCAGCTGGTCACCGTCCATCACCGGCAGCTGCGACACGTCATACAGCTTCATGCGCTGGTAGGCGGTGGTCAGCAGGTCGTTCGGGCCAATAACGACAGTGTCGCGCTGGCCGTACGGACGCAGGATCAGGTCGCGCAGGTCGCCGTGCTGCGGGCGCTGCAGGAAGCCGTTGTCCAGCATCCAGTAGTCGTTGTACATCTTCGACAGGTACTTGTTGCCGGTATCGCAGACCAGTACGAGCACCTTCTTCGGCGTGGTCTGCTCCTTGCAGTACTTCAGCGCTGCG
Source organism: Stenotrophomonas sp. YJH_SMC_33 (assembly GCF_059372295.1). Lineage (NCBI taxonomy): Bacteria > Pseudomonadati > Pseudomonadota > Gammaproteobacteria > Lysobacterales > Lysobacteraceae > Stenotrophomonas > Stenotrophomonas sp. YJH_SMC_33. The sequence continues at coordinate 207,893 of NZ_JCAFVJ010000006.1, read as the reverse complement.
GCCAGCAGGGTGCCGGTGGACGAACCGCCGAGGATGCCTTCCTTGCCCAGCAGCTCGCGCGCGGTGTGGAAGCTCTCGGCGTCGCTGATTGCATAGGCTTTCTTGACACGGCTGAAATCGGAGATCGACGGCAGGAAGTCCTCGCCGATGCCCTCCACCAGCCAGCTGCCCGACTTGTCGTTGAGCACGCCGTCGTTGATGTATTCGGCCAGGATCGAGCCGACCGGATCGGCCAGCACCAGCTCGGTCTTGGGCGACAGCTTGGCAAACGCGCGCGACAGGCCGGTCATGGTGCCGGAGCTGCCGCAGCCGAACACGATGGCGTCGAGGTCACCCCCCATCTGCTCCAGGATCTCCGGGCCGGTACCGAATTCGTGCGCTGCCGGATTGTCCGGGTTGCCGAACTGGTTGATGAAGTAGGCGCCCGGGGTCTGCTCGGCGATGGTCTTGGCCAGGTCCTGGTAGTACTCCGGATGGCCCTTGGCCACGTCCGAGCGGGTCAGGCGGACTTCGGCGCCCATCGCCTTCAGGTTGAAGATCTTCTCGCGGCTCATCTTGTCGGGAACGACGAGGATCAGCTTGTAGCCCTTCTGCTGTGCCACCAGCGCCAGGCCCAGGCCGGTGTTGCCGGCGGTACCTTCAACCAGGGTCGCGCCCGGCTTCAGGTCGCCACGCTGCTCCGCCGCCTCGATCATCGACAGGCCGATGCGATCCTTGATCGATCCGCCCGGGTTGGCGCTCTCCAGCTTCAGGTAGAGCTCGCAGACGCCGGTGTCCAGGCGCTGGGCCTTGACGATCGGGGTCTGGCCGATGAGTTCGAGGACGGAAGAATGAATGGGCATTCGGAGGACTTTCGATTCGCGCCGCGCAGGGCCGGACCGATGATTATCCGTCGGATGGCGATGAATGTCAGGTCGTTGCGCCGCGGGGCCGGAAGCCCGCAAAAAAGGGATGCGGACGGCCCCGGATCGACGAGGAGACCGGTGCCGCCCGCATCGGTGAGTTGTGCCTGAAGGCCAAGGCACCACCGCCTGTGGTGCCTTGGCGCGGCCGCCTCATCGGCGCGGCCGCGATGCCAGGGCAGGAGCCCCCGGCAGGGCCATCGATGGCCGGGTCACGCCGTTCCGGGCGCGACGATGTGCGTCAAAGCGTGGGGGACGTCGTTGGGAGCGGTGTTTCGTACATTCGCAGAAGACGTTGCTTGGCCAGCAGCTTCTCGCGCTTCATGCGACCCAGGGTGACATCATCGATCGGGAGTACACCCAACTCCGCGTCCATGCACTTCTTGTTCAACTTGCGGTGCTGGTCATGGAGTGCCCTGAACTCCGGATCACGCGCGCGACGTGCGTCGATCTCGCTCTGGGGCTGATCTTCAAACATGATGGACCTCCTTCGACAGATACACGAACGCCCCGGCCGAAAGGCACGGGGCGTTGTTCATGGAGGAGCGCCGGTCGATGGCCACCTGGACGCCTGCAACGACCTGCGGCACTGGCCTGCGCACGTCGATCTGCTGCGGTTCGCGCCCTGCTTGCATCGGCCCGGCCCTCCCATCGTCCGGTCCGCGGCATTGCGTCCCGGACGATTGACCCTACGCCTGCTCAAGGCGGGGTACAAGACCCCTGCGTCAAAAAGACCGAACCCCGCCGGGGCGGGGTTCAGGCTGAATGCTCATCACAACGAAAAACAAACAATATCAATGCATTACGGGGCAATGATGACCTCGGCCGAGCGCGCCCGGGTGGACGCAGCCTTCTTGCCGCTGACCTGGATGCGGTTGCTGGCGACACCACCCGCGACCAGGGCGTCGCGCAGCGCTTCGGCACGCTTCTGGCCCACGCCGTTGGCGCTGTCGTAGGCCTCGATGCGCAGGCGCCCCTTCTTGCCGATGTTCAGGTACTCGGCCAGGGCCTTGGCCTGGTTGCGGGCGCCACCCGACAGGCTGGAGGCGCCTGCGGCGAACGCGTCACCACCGAAGGTGAAGACCTCACCGCGAGCGTCGAACTTCGAACCGGGCAGCTTCTGCCCGGACACCAGCTCGGCTTCCTCCCGGGCCAGCCTGGCAGCGTTCTGCTGTGCGGCGCTCAGACGCTGCTGCTGCTTGCCGGCCACGCTGGTCAGGGCGTTCTCGGCGTCCTGGCGGGCCAGGGTCTCGGCTTCGGCGGCCTGGCGCAACCGTTCGGCCTCCTCGGCCTGCATCTGCGCCTGCATGCGCAGCTGCTCGGCTTCCTGGCGGGCACGGGCGGCATCGCGGCGGCTGGCCTCGATCAGCAGGTCGCTGCGGGTACGCTCCAGGCGGTCGACCTCGCGCGCGGCCAGCGCGGTGCGCACGGCGGTCTCGGCAATCTCCACCCGGCGCTCGGCCAGGTACGTGGCCAGCTCCTGGTCGCGGCGCTTGGCCTTGTCCAGGGTGGCGATGGCCTGCTGCGCCTGCATGCGCTCGAAGGCGCCCAGCTCAGCGGTATCGGGGTTGGCCTGGATGGCCATCAGGCGCTGGCTCAGCTGCGCCACCATCGGGTTGTCGGCGGCCGTGGCCAGGGTCGGCAGCGCCAGCAGCGCGGCCAGGGTTGCGGCGGTCATCGGCTTCACCGGCGGTCCTCCCCGGTCGACAGCTGGCGCTGCAGCTGGTTGACCTCGTTGCGGCGCAGCTGCAGCTGCGCGGTGACGGTGGCTTCCTCACTGCGGACGCGGGCCAGGTCGGCATCGGCGGCGGCGCGCAGGGCCATCGCCGGCGCATTCTTGCGCTCGCGGCGGTCGCCTGCGGCGCGCTGGGCCTGCTCCAGCCCCTGCCGGGCCAGCCCGATCAGGTCCGGGGCGTACTGGTCGGCATCGGCCTGGGTGGCCTTGTCGACCGCCTGCCGGGCCTGCGCCAGTTCCAGGGCGGCGTCCTGCGCCCAGGCGGGGGCAGACAGTGCGAATGCAAACGCCATCACATACAGGCCATGGCGCATTCGTGCGAAGCTAAGTCGTTTCATTGGGGAGGCCGTACCGGTTGTCGGTTCACGGCCATTGTCGTCAAGCCGACACCGTGCTGGCAACGGGCGTCGGCCGTTTCGTTGGGGAAAATTCGCAATGGATATCGGCTACTTCCTGAAGCTGATGACCGAAAAGAACGCTTCGGACATGTTTTTGACCACCGGGGCACCGGTCTACATCAAGATCGAGGGGAAGCTCTATCCGCTGGGCAACACCGGCCTGCCGCCGGGCATGGTGAAGAAGATTGCCTACTCGCTGATGGACGAGGGCCAGGTGCCGCAGTTCGAGCGCGAACTCGAGCTCAACATGGCCATCGCCCTGCCCGACGCCGGGCGCTTCCGCGTCAACGTGTTCAAGCAGCGGGGTGAGGTCGGCATGGTCATCCGCGCCATCCGCAGCCGCATCCCGAGCATCGAGGAGCTGAACCTTCCGCAGGTGCTGAAGGACGTCATCATGACCCCGCGCGGGCTGGTGCTGGTGGTGGGGTCCACCGGCTCCGGCAAGTCCACCTCGCTGGCGTCGATGATCGACCACCGCAACAGCACCACCACCGGTCACATCCTCACCATCGAGGACCCGATCGAGTACCTGCACAAGCACAAGATGTCGATCGTCAACCAGCGCGAGGTCGGCCTGGACACCCATGCCTTCCACAACGCGCTGAAGAACGCGATGCGTGAAGCGCCGGACGTGATCCTGATCGGCGAGATCCTGGATGCGGAAACGATGGAGGCGGCGATCGCCTTCGCCGAGACCGGCCACCTGTGCCTGGCCACCCTGCACTCCAACAACGCCGACCAGACCATCGAGCGCATCCTCAACTTCTTCCCGGAAAGCGCGCACAAGAACGTGCTGATGAACCTGGCGCTGAACCTGCGCGCGGTGATCAGCCAGCGCCTGGTGAAGAACAAGGAGGGCCGACGCCTGCCGGCCACCGAGGTGCTGATCAACACGCCGATGATCCGCGACCTGCTGCGCCGCGGCCAGGTGCACGAAATCAAGGCGGCGATGGAAGCCTCGCTGGAGGAAGGCATGGAGAGCTTCGACCAGTGCCTGTTCCGGTTGGCCAAGGCTGGCACCATCGAGCAGGAGGAAGCGCTGCGCGCGGCCGACTCGCGCGATGGCCTGGCGCTGAAGTTCCGCCTGTCCGAAGGCAGCAGCGGCGAGCACGACCCGTACGCGGATTTCTCGGCCGGCGCGCCGAGCATCACCCACGGGTTCTGATCCGCGCAGCTCTTTCGACACCGGTAGCGCCGGGCCATGCCCGGCGCAAGCCTGAAGGATTCAGGGCCGGTCTCATCCATTGAGACCGCTCATCCGTAGGTTTCCGCAATGGAAACCATCCGCAAGCTTGCCATCCTGGCTGACGCCGCCAAATACGATGCCTCCTGCGCCTCCAGCGGCTCGGGCAAGCGCGACTCACGCGCCAGCGGCGGTATCGGCAGCACCGAGGGCATGGGCATCTGCCACAGCTATACACCGGATGGCCGCTGCGTTTCGCTGCTGAAAATCCTGCTGACCAATTTCTGCATCTACGACTGCGCCTACTGCGTGAACCGGGTCTCCAGCAACGTGCCGCGTGCACGTTTCAGCGTAGACGAGGTGGTCACGCTCACCCTGGACTTCTACAAGCGCAACTATATCGAGGGCCTGTTCCTCTCCAGCGGCATCATCCGCAATGCGGACTACACCATGGAGCAGATGGTGGAGGTGGCCCGGCAACTGCGCGAAGAACACCGCTACGCCGGCTACATCCACCTCAAGACCATTCCCGAGGCCTCGCCGGAACTGCTGGCCAGTGCCGGGCGCTATGCCGACCGCCTGTCCATCAACGTGGAACTGCCGACCGAAGCCGGCCTGAGCGCCTTGGCGCCGGAGAAGACGGTTCATTCCATCCGTGGCGCGATGGGCGAACTGCGTTGGCGCATCGAGGAAGCCAAGGAGGCGCGCAAGGCCCCCGCAGCGGTGGCGCCGACGGCCAGCCGCATCGCACGCCCGCGCCCTCCCCGTTTCGCCCCGGCCGGGCAGAGCACCCAGATGATCGTCGGCGCGGACGGGGCAAACGACCAGCAGATCCTGGCCAGCGCCGACAGCCTGTACGGCAACTACCGCATGCGCCGGGTCTACTACTCCGCGTTCAGCCCGATTCCGGACGCCAGCCGGCAGCTGCCACTGCAGCCGCCACCGTTGCAGCGCGAACATCGCCTTTACCAGGCTGACTGGCTGCTGCGCTTCTACGGGTACGGCGTGGATGAGATTACCGATACCACCCAGGACGGCATGCTCGACCTGGATATCGACCCGAAGATGGCCTGGGCGATCCGCCATCCCGAGCGCTTTCCGGTCGATCTGAACCGGGCACCGAAGGAGATGCTGCTGCGGGTGCCCGGCCTTGGCGTGCGCAACGTCAAGCGCGTGCTGATGGCACGCCGTCACGGGCGGCTGCGCGTGGCCGACATCGCGCGCCTGAAGGCACCGATGAGCAAGCTGCTGCCGTTCGTGCTGCTGGCCGACCATCACCCTCGCAAAGCACTGGACGACCCGGCGGCGCTGCGCGCGCAGCTGGCCCCGCCGCCGCGACAGGGTTCGCTGTTCGATGCCCCGTCCGCGGCCTGACGCGCAGCGCTGGTCGCTGCGGGTGGATCCGCCATGGTCGCTGGAGGCCTGGCGCAGCGGTGCGCGCGAAGCCCTGCTGCGCGGCGTCGCGCCGGAGCAGCTGGACTGGCTCGAGGGCAGCGACGCATCACTGCTGGACGCGCCCGCGGTCACCTCGGCGCCCGCACAGGCCGATGCTGGCGCACCGACGGTACCGCGCGACTTCCTGGAACTGGCGGCCACCTGCCTGTGCCATCGCGACGGACAACGCATGGCCCTCCTGTACCGGTTGCTGTGGCGCATCGCCCATGGCGAACGCTCGGTGCTGTCAAACCCTGCCGATGCCGACGTACTGAGGGCGATGGCCATGGCACAGGCGGTCCGCCGCGACACGCACAAGATGAAGGCATTCGTGCGCTTCCGCGAAGTGCCTGGCCAGCCTGATGCGTTCATCGCCTGGTTCGAGCCGCAGCACCACATCGTCGACCGGGTCGCGCCGTTCTTCGCGCGCCGTTTCACCGGCATGCGCTGGGCCATCCTCACGCCTTCGCGCAGCGTCGCCTGGGATGGGCAGGCGCTTGCCTTCGGCCCCGGTGCACTGCGCGAGGACGCCCCGGCCGAGGATGCACGCGAGTCGCTGTGGCAGACCTACTACGCCAGCATCTTCAATCCGGCGCGACTCAACACACGGATGATGATGCAGGAGATGCCGGCCAAGTACTGGCGCCACCTGCCTGAAGCACAGTTGCTGCCACGCCTGGTGCGCGACGCCGCCGACCGCGTGCAGGAAATGCATGACCGTCCCGCGCAGGCACCGCAACGCAGGATTCCGCTGCGAGCGAACCCTCCGGCATCGGCAGCCGAAGCCAGCAGCCTGGACAATCTGCGCGGACAGGCCAGCGCCTGCCGCCAGTGCCCGTTGTGGGAGCAGGCCACGCAGACCGTGTTCGGACAGGGGCCGGCAGGGGCCGGGGTGATGCTGGTCGGAGAACAACCCGGCGACACCGAGGATCTGCGCGGGCAGCCGTTCGCAGGACCCGCCGGCCAGGTGCTGGACCGCGCACTGGCGGAGCTGGGAATCGATCGCGCCCAGCTGTACCTCACCAACGCGGTGAAGCACTTCCACCATGAGCGGCGCGGCAAGGTGCGGCTGCACAAGCGGCCGGAGAGCCGTCACATCCAGGCCTGCCGGCCCTGGCTGATGGGTGAGATCGCGCGCGTGCGGCCGCAGGTGATTGTGTGCCTGGGCGCGACTGCGGCAGCCTCGGTATTCGGTCGAGATTTCGACCTCTCACGCGACCGCGGACGCTGGCACACCCTCGAAGACGGCACCCGCGGCTACGCCACGGTGCACCCGGCGTGGGTGCTGCGGCAGACCGACGATGCACGCCGCGAGGCCGGCTATCGGCTGTTCCGGGAAGACCTTCGGCAGATGTTGCGAGGGGATGGGGCATCCGCCGGGCATGGCCCGGCGCTACCACGGACCGGGGACCGGTAGCGCCGGGCCGCGCCCGGCGAGCGAAGCGGCCCGTCAGGCAGCGTCGGGCTGGTGTTCCGGACGCGCGCGGTCGAATGCGTCCAGCGCTTGGCACGCCGCTTCGATGCGGCGCAGGGTCGGGTACGGTGCCAGGTCCAGGCCGAAGCGGTGGGCGTTGTACAGCTGCGGCAACAGGCAGATGTCGGCCAGGCCAGGACGGTCGCCGTGGCAGAAGGTGCCGGTGTCGCGGCTGTTGGCCAGCATCGCTTCCATCGCGTCAAAGCCTTCGGCGATCCAGTGCAGGGTCCACTGCGTGCGGGCGTCGGCGGGCAGCTGCAGGTCGCGTTCCAGGTACTGCATCACCCGCAGGTTGTTGATCGGATGGATATCGCAGGCCACAAGCTGCGCCAGCGCCCGCACCCGTGCGCGGCCCGCAGGATCGGCCGGCAGCAGCGGCATCTGTGGGAAGCGCTCTTCCAGGTACTCGATGATCGCCAGTGACTGGGTCAACGTGTGCCCATCATGCAGCAGGGTCGGCACCAGCTGCTGCGGATTGAGCGCGCGGTAAGCCTCATGGTGCTGCTCGCCACCGTCGCGCACCAGATGCACCGGCCGCGCCTCCCAGGCCAGGCCCTTCAGCTCCAGGCCGATGCGCACGCGGTAGGCGGCGCTGGATCGCCAGTAGGTGTACAGCACGATGCCGTCGTCGACCGGAATCTCCATCGCCGCCTCCATGCTCAGGGCCTGGCCGCCTGTTCGATGCGCTGCTCGATCGCACCGAAGATGCTGTTGCCGGCAGCGTCGAGCATCTCGATCCGGACCACGTCACCGAAGGACATGAACGGCGTGCTCGGCTTGCCGTCACGCAGGGTCTCGACCACGCGCTGCTCGGCGAAGCACGAGGCACCCTTGCTGGTGTCTTCATTGGCGATGGTGCCCGAGCCGACGATGGTGCCGGCACCCAGCGGGCGGGTCTTGGCCGCATGCGCGACCAGCTGGGCGAAGTTGAACTGCATGTCCACGCCCGCCTCCGGCGCACCGAACCACTGGCCGTTGATGTGGGTCAGCAGCGGCAGGTGCACCTTGCTGTCCTGCCACGCAGCACCAAGCTCATCGGGGGTGACGAACACCGGCGACAGCGCCGAACGCGGCTTGGACTGCAGGAAGCCGAAGCCCTTGGCCAGCTCGCCCGGGATCAGGTTGCGCAGCGAGACATCGTTGACCAGGCCGACCAGCTGGATGTGGCTGGCGGCCTGTTCCGGGGTGGCCGCCATCGGCACGTCGTCGGTGATCACCACGATCTCCGCTTCCAGGTCGATGCCGTAGTCCTCGCTGACCACCTTGACCGCATCGCGCGGGCCGTAGAAGCCCGCACTGGTGGCCTGGTACATCAGCGGGTCGGTGTAGAAGCTCTCGGGCACCTCGGCACCGCGGGCGCGGCGCACGCGCTCGACGTGCGGCAGGTAGGCGCTGCCATCGACGAACTCATAGGCACGCGGCATCGGTGCGGCCAGCGCCTGCGGATCGAGGTCGAACACGCCATCGGCGTCGCCAGCGTTGAGCGATTCGTACAGGGCGTTCAGGCGCGGCGCGATGTGGCTCCAGTCCTCCAGGGCCTGCTGCAGGGTGGCGGCAATGCCGGTGGCGCGCACGCCGTGGCGCAGGTCACGCGAGACGACGATCAGGGTGCCGTCGCGGCCGCCTTCCTTCAAGGAACCAAGCTTCATGGTGGGTGTCCGGAGTCGTGGGCAAACAAGTTTCAAGTGTAATCAAATCTGCGACGACGCCAAGCTGCAGCGCGGCATCGGTCCACCCTACCGTAGTGGGGGCTTCGGCAGGGCTTGCAGCCCTGCACCTGCTCAATGCAACGGCAACGGCAACGGCAACAGCTGGCTTTCCGTGGGTTGCCGGGGCGGTGCCGGATTGCGGGGACGCCGCAAGTACGTCCCTGTAGGCTTGGCCGCGGCATCCATGCCGCGGACACCCCGCAATCCGACACCGCCCGCCCTCGACACATTCCGGCGACTGCTGGTGGATGTCGACCTTGGTCGACACATTGGTCAGATATCGAATGGAATTCCGGGGGACAGATCCGTTTTCCAAAGGAAAGCGGATCTGACACCAAGAGACGTCCCAGCAGCTCGCGGGAAACTGTCGAAGGCGGGGTGGGCCCGGTGGCGGGAGTGTCCGCGGCATGGATGCCGCGGCCAAGCCCCCATGGACGGGTTTACGGCGTCTCCCGCCACCGGACCCACCCCGCCATCCCTCAGGAAACCCGCTTTTGACGTTGACGTCGCTTTGGCCTCTGCGGGTGCAGGGCGCAGCCCTGCAGAGAGAACCCCTTACCTGAACAGGCCTTTTTGCGTGAAGTCTCAAACATCGTTTAGACTTGCGGGGTCTGCAGCGGCCGTCCGTTTCCCTTCGGGATCGCCGGCGACCAGGGTCCGCCCTCTTCGCCCGCCCCCACTCCGACGCCGTTCGTCACGCATTCCAGCCTGCGCTTCGTGCCGGCTGCACCCAATTCTCGCAGCGCGGTTCACGGGAACGCTCCGAGTCAGCCGATCACTTTGATCTGCCCCCGTCTGTCCGTTCGGACAGGCGTTTCTTGTACCTGGAGCAATCTCAATGTCTTTTGAATCGCTGGGCCTGGCGCCCTTCCTGCTGCGTGCGCTTGCCGAGCAGGGCTACGAAAACCCGACCCCGATCCAGCAGCAGGCGATCCCGCTGGCGCTGGCCGGTCGCGACCTGCTGGCCGGCGCACAGACCGGTACCGGCAAAACTGCCGCATTCGGCCTGCCGTTGCTGCAGCACCTGGGCACCGCCTCGCAGGAAGTGCGTGCCGGCCCGCGCAAGCCGCGTGCGCTGATCCTGGCCCCGACCCGCGAACTGGCCACCCAGGTGCATGACAGCCTGCGCGGCTACAGCAAGTACCTGCGTATCCCCAGCGCCTGCATCTACGGCGGTGTCGGCATGGGCAACCAGCTGGACATCCTGCGCCGTGGCGTGGACCTGCTGGTGGCCTGCCCGGGCCGCCTGATCGACCACCTGGAGCGTCGCAGCGTCGACCTGTCCGGCATTGAACTGCTGGTGCTGGACGAAGCCGACCGCATGCTCGACATGGGCTTCCTGCCGTCGATCAAGCGCATCCTGGCCAAGCTGCCGAAGCAGAACCGCCAGACCCTGCTGTTCTCGGCCACCTTCGAGGACAACATCCGCCAGCTGGCGCTGGAGTTCATGCGCAACCCGGAACAGATCCAGGTGACGCCGAAGAACACCGTGGCCGAAACCATCACCCACCGCGTGCACCCGGTCGATGCCGGCCGCAAGCGCGACCTGCTGCTGCACCTGCTGGCGCAGGACAGCCGCGAGCAGACCCTGGTGTTCGCCCGTACCAAGCACGGCAGCGACAAGCTGGCCACGTTCCTGGAAAAGTCGGGCATCAAGACCGCGGCGATCCATGGCAACAAGAGCCAGGGCCAGCGCCTGCGTGCGCTGGGCGACTTCAAGGCCGGCCGCGTGACCGTGCTGGTGGCCACCGACATCGCTGCGCGCGGCATCGACATCAACGAGCTGCCGAAGGTGATCAACTTCGACCTGCCGATGGTGGCCGAGGACTACGTGCACCGCATCGGTCGTACCGGCCGCAACGGCGCGACCGGCCAGGCGATTTCGCTGGTGGCGCAGGATGAAGTGAAGCTGCTGCGCGCGATCGTGCGCCTGCTGGGCCGCGACATGGACATCCGCGATGTACCGGGCTTCGAACTGCAGGTTCCGATCCGCTGGGGCAACAGTGCGCCGGGCAAGGCCGAGCACGATACCGGTGAGCGCGCACCGCGCAAGAGCCACGCGCGCCGTCCGCACGGTGATGCGCCGCGCCATGCGCATGCCGGCCCGAAGAAGGCCGGCGGTGGCCGCCGCGAAGGCGGTGGAAATGGCCAGCGGCGTGCAGGTGCCGGCCAGGGCCAGCGCCGTGGCGGTGGTGGCAATGGTGGCGGCCGTGGTCGTGGCCAGGGTGGCGGCGGTGGTCGCGCTGGCTGATCCCAGCTGACATGGAGGGTGCTTCCCGCTGCGCGGGGGGCTATCGAAGGACGGCGCTGACGCGCCGTCCTTTTTTGTTGCCGGCTACCGGGTGACAAAGCACGCGGTGGCAGTACCGAGGGCGGATGGGCATGGGGGCAGCGCAGAACACGCTGTAAATACGTCCATGTAAGCTCGATGGCGCCATCCATGGCGCCAACGGTTCTGCGCTGCCCCCATGCCCATCCGCTTCAAGCATTGCCGGCGCCTTCTTCTCCCGCCGGGTAGCCGGGAGAAGAAAGATCAAATTCAAATTCAAAGTCAAAAGCCGAAGCCGCAATTCCTGGCTTTGCCTTTGCTTTTGCTTTTGCCCTTGCTCCCGCCTTGGGGTCTGATGCGTCCGCGCCCGCAGGAAACTGTCATGGGAGGCAGGGGGCCTCAGCCAGGACCGTTGGCGCCAAGGATGGCGCCATCGAGCCCCCATGGATGGGTTCACGGCGTGTCCTGGCTGAGGCCCCCTGCCTCCCAAGCACAACAACGACTCGGCGCCAAACGCCTCAACCCCGCGCCTTACCCGGATTCACCAGATTCCCGAAGAAGATCGCGTTGATCAACAACCGGTCCGTGCCGTGCCAGTACTTGCGGTGCGCCGGGTCATCGGCAAACAGCACCACGTTGCCCTGCCCCTGCGCCGACACCAGCACCCACGCGCTGCCCGCCACCCGCGCACGGTTGCGCTCGGAAAGATAGCCATTCACCCGCGGCGGTGTGTCGATGCGTACCACCGTCGAGAACGGATTCGTGCTCGGCTGCAGCGTCACCGTGCTCTCCTTGTTGATCGCCAGTTGCCGGCGCGGCACGCCAAACGCCAGCGGATGACTGGTGTCCACATCGGCGCTCAGGATGTTGCCGCTGACCCGCTCGATCGCGGCGATGTCGCGCTGGTCACCGAATGCACGGCGGCTCTCGTCGGCAGTCTCTTCTTCCTTGCCGAGCTTCTCGCCGTCGGCCAACTTCTGCTCGATCGCCCACTTCGATGCACTGCCGTAGGTAACCAGCGAGCCACCCGCCTGCACCCAGCGCTTCAGCGCAGCCACCGCCGTGGTATCGACGCCGGTGTAGGTACCCCCGGACAGCACGATCGTGGTGTAGCGGTCCAGGGACACTTTGCCCAGCTGCTGCGGGTCCAGCTTGCTGGCAGGCAAATGCAACTGCTGGTCGAGCAGGAACCAGGCCGAGCCGATCTCGGTGGCGGCCACGCCCTCACCCATCACCAGCGCAACCGCGGGTTTGCGCAGCGCCTTGACGCCGTCACTGCCCAGATCGATGCCTTCGCGGCTGCGGCCACTGGACAGCGCGTGCACCTGCACACCTGCCTCGCGCGCGGCCGATGTCACTGCCTCAAGCAGCGCCGCGCCCTGCAGCGCTTGCCCGGCAACCGGAATCACCAGGCTGCCGGCGGCGAAGCTGACGTCGCCCTGCGCGGTCGCGGTGGTGAACGGCTGGAATGCTGCACGTGCGCTCACGCCTTTGCCCTGCAGCGCGGCCAGCGCGCGCCCGGCGTTGTAGTCGCGCCAGTCGATCGCGTAGGCGAACCCGGCCTGGCCACCCAGCACCGCGCCCTGCTGCGCCGGCAACGCAGTCACCCGTGCGCCGCCTTCGATACGGCTGCGGCTGCCGGCGAAGGCCACGCCGTAGGCCGGTGCGATTGCATAGCTGGTGCTGCCGTAGAACACGTCGCCCTTGATCGGCGGCGTCTCGGCAAAGATCGAATGCACCAGGCGGAACTGCGCCTGCTGCACCTGCACCACGTAGGCGCTGCCGGCATCGAAGCGCTGCCCATCGACGGTGACTGCACGCTCCAGCGCACGTACCTCGATGCGATGCAGCAGCAACAGTTCCAGCAGGCGACGGGTCAGTGCCGGATCGTGCGCGTCGCCGAACACGAAGCTCTTCACCGGCTGCTGTGCGGCCTGCTTCAACGCGCTCTGGAAGAACTGCTTCTGCAGGTCGAACAGGCCACTGCGCTCGGCCACTGCACCACGCACCGTGCCCAGCCCGGTGGCGACCTGGTTGCGGACGGTGAACGGGAAGGTCAGCAGGCCATTCACCGATTCCTGCACGCGGCCACGTGAACTGGCCTGCTCGACGGTGACGCCGACCGCGCCGTGGAAGTCCGGATAGGTCGAGCCGTACACCGGCGAGAAGTTGTCGAAATTCTCGCCGGTGTAGTACAGCGAACCCAAGGCATCCAGCGCCTGCGCGTGGTACTTGGCCAGGGTCTTGTTGAACTCGTACGACGGCGCCGGAATCAACGGGCTGTGCATGCTCTTCGGCGAAGGCTCGAAGTAGTAGGTGCTGTCCTTGCCCATTTCGTGGAAGTCGATCTGCACGTTCGGGTACCACTGGTGGAACACCTCCACCTTCGGCCGCGAGTCCTGCTGGGTCAGGGCCAGCCAGTCGCGGTTGAGATCGGTGAAGTAGTGGTTGGTGCGGCCCTGCGGGAACGGCTCGACGTGCTCCTTGTCAGCCGGGTCGGCCGAGGCCGGATCGGAGGCCCACGCGTTGTGCCAGTTGGCGGCGCGATCGCGACCGTCCGGATTCTGCGCCGGGTCGAACAGCACCACCGCCTGCTGCAGCCATTGCTGGGTCTCGGCACTGCGGTTGGCCACCAGGTAGTAGGCGGTCAGCATCGCCGCCTCGGCGCTGGAGGTCTCGTTGCCATGCACGCTGTAACCCAGCCACACCACCACCGGGCTGTCGCCCGCCGCACTGCGCGGCTGCGCCGGATCGACCAGGGTCGCGTGCTGCTGGCGGATCTGTTCCAACCGCGCGTGGTTGCCGGCAGCGGTTACCGTGGCGATCAGCAACGGGCGGCCCTCGTAACTGCGGCCGATCTCGCGCACGCTGATCTTGTCCGAGCGTTTCGCCAGTTCCTGGAAGTACGCCACCAGCTGGTCGTGCCGGGTGTAACGGCTGCCGATCGGGTAGCCGAGGAACTGCTCGGGTGTGGGAATGGACGTATCGAACGCGGCCGCGTCGACGGCCTGCGGGAAGAAGTACGCACTCTGTGCCTGCGCTGGCTGCGGGCAGGACAGTGCGGTGGCGGCGGCGATCAGCAACGGAAGAACGGCACGACGATGCAAGGACACGGTGACTCCCCAGGACACAACGGCAGACGGTCGCGCGGCCGGCTCCCTGAAGAAACCGGCCGCAGCGGATGGATCAGAAGCGGTAATCAAAGCCCAGCGTGAAGTAGCGGCCGCGCAGGTCGTACTGGCTGAAGTCGTATGGCGCGCGGATGCCCGGGAACGAAGCGTCGTACGGCGGCGTCTTGTCAGCCAGGTTCTGCACCTTGGCATACAGCGTCAGCTTGTCGATGCCGGTGTAGCCCAGGTACAGGTCGTACTGGCTATAGCTGCCGACGCGCTGCTGCACGGCCTTGGCTGCGGTGCTGGCTTCCTGGCGGTAGCTGCTGGTGTAGTACCAGGTTACTGCGGCGTTGAAATCACCGTACTTCCAGTCCAGCGTGGTGGTGGCCTTGTCCTTGGGCAGGGTCGCGCCCAGGTTGCTGCCGGCGTAGTCCACCAGCGGGCCACCGACCACGGTCGGGCGACGGTAGTCGCGCACGTGGGTGTAGGCCGAGGACACGGTGAAGTCACCCAGCGCCGCGGTCGGGATGCGCTGGCGCAGTTCGACGTCGATACCCGAGGTCTTCAGCTCGCTCAGGTTCTGGTAGCGGTTGTAGACCGCCTGCAGCTTGCCGCGCTCATCGCGCTGCACCGCGCCAGCCACGTTGTCGTTGACCAGGGTCTGGGTATTGTTGGTGCCGACCAGGTTGTCCAGCTGGATGCGGTAATAGTCCACGCTCAGGTTGGTGTTGGCCCACGGTGACAGCACCACGCCGAAGTTCACGCTCTTGGTTCGCTCCGGCTTCAGTGCGTTGTTACCGACGGTGAAGAAGGTCGGGTTCTGGCGCGAGCCCGGCACGTCCGGATCACGCGGATCAACCACGCTGCCGTAGGCGATGCTGGTGCTGTTGGAGTTTTCCGACAGCGACGGTGCGCGGAAGCCCTTCGAAGCGGACGCACGCACCAGCAGGACATCCAGGGGCTGCCAGCGCAGGCCGATCTTCGGCGAGAACGCATCGCCGAAATCGTCGTAGTGGTCGGCGCGCGCGGCGGCGGACAGCTCCAGCGTCGAGGCCAGCGGCACGTTCACTTCGGCGTAGGCCGCACTGACCTGGCGCTTGCCGTGTACTTCGGCAATGGCCGGGCGCACCTGCAGGCCGGCATCGATCTGCCACGGGTTGTTGGAGTCGAGCTTTTCGCGGCGCCACTCGGCACCGGCCGCGAAGCCGATCTCACCCGCCCAGGTATGGCCCAGGCTGCCGGAAATCTTCGCATCGATACCCTGCAGCTTGGATTCGGCCGGACGCAGCGTGGCGATGTTGATCGAATCGCGCACCGACTGCGGCGTGGCCGCCGGGTTGAGCAGGTTGTAGCTGCCGGTGGCCAGCGCGTCGGCCAGCGCCCAGCGATTGGCGAAGCCGCCGGACACGCTCTCGCGCTCGCTGCTGCGCGCACCGAATGCAGCCACTTCCCAGTCCCAGTTGGCGGTGGTGCCGCGCAGGCCGAACACGCCGCGATAGGCCGTGGATCGGTTGGTCTTGATGGTGCCACCAAGGTCGAAGAACGTGTACTCGATCGGGATCGCACGGCCGTACGGGTTGTACGGATTGTTGGCCGGCAGCAGCGACGACACCGGCTCGGCCAGGCCGCTGTTGGCGTTCAACGCGAAGCGGCCGCTTTCCAGGGTGAAGAACGGGCTGCTGCCGAACCACGCGGCGCTCTTGATCTGGCTGTACAGCACTTCGCCGAAGGCCTCGACGTTGTCGTTCAGGCGGAAGGTGCCGTTGGCATAGGCCTGGTAACGCTTGGTCGAGGGGATCAGCGTGGTGAACGGCGCCTGGTTGAAGCCGCAGGTGTCACCGGACAGGCCATCAATCGGCGCGCTGGCAACGCGGGTGGTGCCGGCCGGGCAGTTGCCGTTGGCGTCGAGCATCGGCACCGACACGCCGTTGATGAGGTAGCGCGCGCCCTTGGCCGACCAGCCGTTCCAGCGGCCACCCGGCTTGTCGGTGTAGATGCCGCTCCTGGTCAGGTTGCGTTCGTCCTGGTCCAGGCGCTCACGGTTGTACCCCTGCAGACTGAAGAGGATGTTGTAGCCATCGGTGTCGAGATCACCCAGGCCGCCGACGAACTTCAGGTTCTGCTCGTGCAGGCCGCCCTGGTCGGCACCGCCGAAGCTGCCGCCGATCTCGGCGCCTTCGAAGTTCTGCCGGGTGATGATGTTGACCACGCCGGCCACGGCGTCGGAGCCGTACACCGCCGAGGCGCCGTCCTTGAGCACCTCAATGCGCTCGACCGCGACCAGCGGCAGCGCATTGAGATCGACGAAGGTGTCGGACAGGCCACCGGCCGGGAAGCCATAGTTGGCCAGCCGGCGGCCGTTGAGCAGCACCAGCGTGTTCTTCTGCGACAGGCCACGCAGGCCGATGCCGGCCGAGCCGGACGCCCAGCCATTGTTGGTGGTTTCGTTGGCAGCGTTGCCGGTGTTGGCCGAGATCGAGCGCAGCACGTCGGCGACGGTGGCCTTGCCGGTCTGTTCCAACTGCTGGCGGCCGATCACCTGCACCGGGTTGGAGGCCTCGGTATCGGTGCGCTTGATGTTGGAACCGGTGACGCGCACGGCGGCCAGGGTGCTGGCTTCGCCACTGGCGTCGGCGGAGGTTTCGGCGGCGGCGGACAAAGGCGCGGCCAGAGCGACGGCCAGGGCCGCCACGAGCAGGGTGTGCTTGGGCATGACGATGTGGGGAGGTGGAAAGGGCGACGTAGTTCCGCAGTAGTCCATGCCTGGCCGGGGTCCGGCCAATAACATCTCTTCATACGGATATAAGAGAAACTATCATCTCTTCATCCGGATGGAAAGAACTACTTCACGAAAGTCCAACAATCGCTCAGGATGGCCGGCCACCGGCGGCGTACAATCGCGCCATGGAAATCTTCAAAGTCTTCATGCTCGAGGCGGCGCACCGCCTCCCCAACGTGCCGCCGGGTCACAAGTGCGCGCGCCTGCATGGCCACTCGTTCCGGGTGGAACTGAAGGTCGAGGGCGAGCCCGGCGCGCAGACCGGCTGGATCATGGACTTCGGCGACGTGAAGGCGGCTTTCCAGCCGATCTATGACCGCCTGGACCATCACTACCTCAACGACATCCCCGGCCTGGAGAACCCGACCAGCGAGAACCTGGCGGTGTGGATCTGGAACGAACTCAAGCCCAGCCTGCCGGCGCTGAGCGAGATCACCGTGCACGAAACCTGCACCTCCGGCTGTCGCTACCGCGGCCCGACGGCCTGATCAACCCATTGATCTGAAAGGCTTTTCAAAGGCGCCCCGAGCGCCTTTGTTATTTTTGTTGCATTGCCGCATCAACGGCGTATGCTGCAATGCATCAAGCCACTCCCTGATGCCCCCCATGGCCGCCGCCTTCAGCGATCGCTTCAGTGATGCCACCCGCCAGTTCGCCGCCGCCGCAACGCGCGCAAACCGATTGGCGTTGGAGAACGCGGAAAGCATGTTCGGCGTGCAGTTGAAGGTGATGGAGCGCAACCTGACCGCGACCGGCGGCTGGCTGGGCGAACTGGCCCGCAGCGACGACGCGGCCGGGATGCTCAACAAGGGCGCACAGCTGTGGCAGGACAACCTGCAGCGGCTGGGCCAGGCCCAGCAGGACGTGGTCGGTCTCGGCCTGGTGGCCAGCAAGGCGTGGTCCGAACTGGTGCAGGGTTACAACGAATCAACGGCGGACGCGAGCAACCACTGACGCGACGCAACGCTCATTGCGTGGGTCCCTCCCCCCATGCAATCCGGACCCGGCAGATCCCTCCCTCTGCCGGGTCTTTTTTTGCCTGGCGTCCGGATTCCGGAGTGCGTCTTCGTCCGATGTCTCTGCGAACTGAGGGGCCCCGCCGGGACAGGCAGGGGCCTGGGCAGATGTCCCCCGCCGCCGGCCGTTGGCCGCCACCTCCTCCTTTACTTTGCCCAGACCCCCGCCCACCCCGACGAGGCTCGGCTTACGGCAGGTAAAGCGCAGCGCTCGTGGCGCCTTTCAACGAGGCGCCGACGAACTCCGAACGCAGGGCGGATGCCCTTGCGTACGAAGTAAAGGGGGAGGTGACGGCCAACGGCCGGCGCCGGAGGACATTCGTACGCAAGGGCCTCCGCCCTGCGCCGCGCAGGACACCCCGCGAAGGAACCTCAGCGCCCGCGACCACCATGCCAATGCTGGTGCCACGCCTGGAACATCAGCACGTTCCACAGGTGCGTGTGCCACTTGCGCTCGCCGCGCAGGAACGCTTCCCAGATGCCGCGCACGCGTGCCGCATCGAAGCAGCCCTGGTTGCGAAGCAGCTGCGGGTCCAGCAGCGCCTCCGCCCAATCGCGCAACGGACCGGCCAGCCAGCGCGCCATGGGCGGGCCAAAGCCACGCTTGGGACGGTACACCAGCGGCTCGGGCAGGTAGCGTGCCAACAGATTCTTCAGAATGAGTTTGTGTTCGCCATCGTGGTACTTCAGGTGCTGCGGCAGGCGCCAGGCCAGGCGCACCACCTCCATGTCCAGCAATGGCGCACGGGTTTCAACGCCCGCCGCCATGCCCGCGCGATCAACCTTGGCAAGGATGCCCTCGGCCAGGTCCATGCGGAAATCCAGCAGCTGGATGCGCGCCTCGGCCGGCAGCGCGGTGTCCTGCTGCTGGAAGATCGTCATCGGCTCGCGTGCACCCAGCACCACCTGCGCCGGCTGCCGCCAGCGTGTCACGCGCTGCAGGTAGTGGCCTTCCACGTCGTTGGCGGCGACTTCCGCCACCAGCGCACGCCAGCCGCCGAGGCGGCCTCGCTCCACGTTCATCCGGTTGCCGCTGCGCCGTGCCAGGTCACGCACCCAGTCCGGCAGGCCGCCGCACAGTCGTGCATTGCGCAGCGCGCGGCCGTAGCTGGGGTGACCGAAGAACAGTTCATCGCCGCCATCACCGGTCAGTGCAACCGGCTTGCGAGCGCCCAGCAGTTCGCTGGCGAGCAGGGTCGGCAGCTGCGAGGCATCGGCGAACGGCTCGCACCAGACCTGCGGCAGGCGCTGCAGCAGGTCCAAGCCCTGGCGCGCGTCCATGCGGTGCAGGTGGTGCTGCACGCCGAGATGCCGCGCGACCTGCGAGGCCCAGTCGCTCTCGTCATGGCCGGGATCGTCGAAACCGACCGTCCAGGCTTCGATCGGCAGAGTCGACTGCGCCTGCATCATTGCGGTTACCAATGAGGAATCGGTGCCTCCGGACAGGAACGCGCCGCAAGCCAGCGGCGAGTGCATGCGTGCGGCAATGGCCTTCTGCAGTACCGCTTCCAGCTGGTCGGTGGCCTGCTCCAGGCTGGGTGCCGGCTGCAGTGGTTCCTGCAGCGCGCTCTGCATCGCATCGCGTGCACACCAGTAGCGTGAGCCGCCCTGTGTGGCCTGGCTGGAACCGCCAGCCGCATGGTCATTCAGATCGATGCGCAGCATCGCGCCGGCCACCAGCTTGTGGATACCGCGGTAGATGGTGTGTGGTGCCGGCACATAGTCATGGCGCAGCAGCAGGCTCAGCGCATCCTGGTCGATGCCAGGGGCAAAGCCGGCGAAGGCCTGAAGCGCCTTCAACTCCGAGGCAAACAGGAACTGGCCCTGGTACCAACCGTAGTACAGCGGCCGCTCGCCGACCCGGTCGCGGGCCAGCCACAGTTCGCGCGCCTCCCGGTCCCACACACTGAAACCGAACGCGCCCTCGATGCGCGACAGCGCCCGCTCCACGCCCCATTCGACGATCGCCTGCAGCAGCAGCCGCGCATCGCTGCAACTGCGTGGCAGGTCGCGCAGCTGCGCCTGCAGGTCACTGCGGTTGTACAGGCGGCCGTCCAGGCACAGCACGTAGCGACCGCAGTCCGAGCTCAGGGGCTGCAACGGCGTATCGGTGGGCGCCCGGCAATGGCCCAACGCCAGGCCGGCCTCGGCGTCGGTCCAGTAGCCGATGCGGCCCCGGCCGCGCTGCTGCAGGGTGCGCAGCATCGGCGCCAGCTGCTGCAGCAGGTGTTCGTCCTCGGCGGGCGGCAGCCAGGCCCCGACCACGCCGCTCATCGGGCACCTCCGCAGCGGCAGCGGCGGGACGGGGTCAGCAGGCAGGCGGCGGCGGGCGACATGGGAACGGCACGCGGAGCGGAGGAGACTCCATGCTCTGCGCCCTGACGGCCCCGCGTCAGTCGCGTTGCTGTCAGCGATGGTCACCAGACGTATCACGAAGGTAACGCTTTGTAACAGTCTCAGGCTATGCTCAACGCCAAGCTGTTGCCAGGCCTGGAGTGCGGCCCCAGCGCCAGCAACCCCGGCTGAATGGCGCCCACCCGCTCGACCCGGGCGGCCCGCAGGCTGGGATAGCATCGCCGCGCTCGTGCCGTGGCGGTACGTTTGCGTCCACGGAGGCCTTGGAAATGCTGGATATCGTACTGGTCGAAGACGATGCCCGCCTGGGAACGATGGTCAGTGACTACCTGCAGCGGCATGGCTACCAGGTCGCCCATGAACGCAGCGGCGAACGGGCAGTGGCCCGGATCCTGGCGGAAAAGCCGGCGCTGGTCCTGCTCGATGTCGGCCTGCCCGACCAGGATGGTTTCGAAGTGTGTCGGCAGATCCGGCCCCACTATGACGGCATCATCTGCGTGCTGACCGCCCGCACCGACAACATCGACCAGGTGCTGGGCCTGGAACTGGGGGCCGACGATTACATCGGCAAACCGATCGAACCGAGGGTGCTGCTGGCCCGGCTGCGTGCCCACCTGCGCCGCCACCGCCGGGTCGAGCCACGTGACGGCAGCCTGCGCTTCGGCGAGCTGAACATCGACCCTTCCACCCGCAACGTACACCTGCAGGGCGGCCTGCTGGAGCTCACCACGGCCGAGTTCGACCTGCTGTTCCTGCTGGCCAGCAACGCCGGCCAGATCCTGGACCGCGATGCGCTGCTGCGCGGCCTGCGCGGGATCGCCTTCGACGGCCTGGACCGCTCGATCGATGCCCGCATCTCGCGCCTGCGCCGCAAGCTGGGCGACAACCCGGAGCAGCCAGAACGGATCAAGACCGTTCGCGGCCGCGGCTACCTGTTCAGCCGCTCGGCATGGGGATGACGCGCACGCCGTCGGCGATGCGCGGCCACGCCTTCCACTTCCTGCGCTACGGCATCGGCTTCCTGCTCGCCCATCTGTTGCTGATCGTGCTGGGCCTGTGGGCCTGGGATGCCCTGCTGGAAGACCGCACCGAAGCCGGCCTGCAGGCCGAGATGCGCGGCACGCACGCGCTGCTGCAGCATCGCTTCGCCGAAACCCCGCGTGAACAGTGGCCGGCGCTGGCCCGCGAACTCGACGCTGATTTCGCCTATGCCCTACGCCTGGTTCCTTTGGCCGAGGCGGTGAAGGCGCTGCAGTCCAGCCAGCGACCGCCATTCAACAACGGCCGGGTGCAGATCGACCTGGAGCACATGCGCAGCCTGCAGCGCATCGGTGACAGCGGCTACGCGCTGATGCTGGGGCCGCTGGACGAAGCGCTGCCTGACGAAAGCTGGCAGGACAGCGAAGTCTCCGGCGTGGCGATCCTGCTGCTGATCCTGATGGTGGCGGTGGCACTGCCGATGTACGTGATGGTCTACCGGCTGTGGCGCGACGTCTCGCAGCTGGCCCAGGCGGCGCGGCGGATGCGCGACGGCCAGCTGGACACGCGTGCGCCGCGCGCCGGCACCGCACTGGTGCGGCCGCTGGCCAATGCCTTCAACCACATGGCCGAGCAGCTGCAGCAACTGCTGGAAAGCCAGCGGGTGCTCGCGCAGGCGGTGGCGCACGAAGTCCGCACGCCGTTGGCACGGATGCGGTTCGGCCTGGCCGAGCTGGAAGACAGCGCACTCGACGACGTGCAGCGCGATGCGCTGGGCGGCCTGCGCACCGATGTGGATCGGCTGCAGCACCTGACCGACGCCGGCGTCGAGTACGCCGCACTGGGTCGCTGCCATCAGCTGACCCGCCAGCGCCTGCAGCTGGCGGCGCTGGTGCGCGGCGTGGTCGCCCAGTTCGCGCCGCTGCCGGTGCCGGTGCAGCAGGCGCTGTCGCCGGTGGGCCTGGTCAACGTCAACCGGCACATGCTGGAGCTGGCACTGCGCAACCTGCTCGGCAATGCACTGCGTTACGCGCGCCGGCAGATCCGTATTGCCAGCACCGTCAATGACGGCTGGCTGTGCCTGCAGGTGGAGGACGACGGCCCCGGCATCGCACCCGAACTGCGCGGCCAGGTACTGCAACCCTACGTGCGGCTGGACCCGGGCAGCCCGGGCTTCGGCCTCGGCCTGGCGCTGGTGCAGGTGGTGGCCGACAAGCACGGCGGCCACGTTGAAGTGACCGACTCCGAACTGGGAGGTGCGTGCATCCGCCTGAAACTGCCGCTGGAAAGCGGCGGTGCGGTGACGGGCGAACCGGCCTGCTAGGCCGCCGGTTCGGCGCGTGGCAGGGCAAACACGAACAACGCGCCGCTCGCGCTGTCACGCAGTTCGATCCTGCGCCCATGCAGCTGCACGATGCGCTGCACGATCAGCAGGCCCAGCCCGCCGTTCTCGCCACGCCGAGCGCCGAGCGCGGCCGGTGCCTGGAACAGGTGGGTGCGCAGCGCTGGCGCCACCCCGGGGCCATCATCGGCCACGCTCACCTCCACGCTGTCATCGGTTGCGCGCAGGCGCACCTCGATCTGCCCACCCTCGGGTGCATGCCGCAGCGCGTTGTCGAGCAGGTTGGTCAGCACCCGCTCGACCAGGCCCAGATCGGCACGCACCAGCGGCAGGCCGGGCGGGAACTCGGCGTGCAGGTGCTGGTTGCGCGCCTGCGCCGCCAGCTCGAATTTCTGCAGCACATCCTGCAGCAGTTCCGGCAGCGCGAACACTTCCCACTCCAGGCGCACTTCGCCATGTTCCAGCCGCGCCAGCTCGAACAGCGCGCGTGCCAGCCGGCCGACCTTGGCACTCTGTGCCAGCGCGATGCCGAGATAACGGCGCCGCTCGTCCGGCGACAGCGTGGCGTCCTTCAACGCCAGTGTTTCCAGGTAGCCATGCAGCGACGACAACGGCGTACGCAGGTCATGCGAGATGTTGGCGACCAGCTCGCGGCGCTGCAGATCCTGCTGGCGCAGCTGCTGCCACTGCTCGCCCAACCGTCGCGCCATCTGCGCATGCGCATGTTCGAGGATCACCAGTTCATCGCGCTCACCCGGGCGCAGCGGCTCCGCCGGCGGCAGTGGCGTGGGTGCATCGATGTCGAAGGCCTGGATGCGCCGGGTCAGCCGCCGCAGCGGGCGTGTCACCCAGTAGAAGGCCACCAGCCCGGCCAGCAGGCCGAGGCCACCAACGAGTGCCACCGACCACAGCGTGGTGTTCCACTGGCTGCCGGCAGCGAGGTCGTCGGCCAGCATCTGCCGGTGCTCGCCCACCAGCACCACGTACACATAGCCGGCCTGGCGGCCCTGCACGATCAACGGTGCAGCACTGAACACCTTGCGGCCATCGGCGCTGCGCGGATCATCACCGAGGATCGGCAACGGTGCTCCCGCCAGCAGGCGGCGCAGCGGCGCCACGTCCACCCGGGTGCGCACCAGGTGCCCACTGGGCGCATCGTGGCCAAGGATGCGGCCCTGGTCGTCCAGCAGGTAGACCTCGACGCTGGGGTTGACCGCCATCAGCTGGCCGAACAGCGCGCGCACGGCGGCATCGCGCATGCCGCTGGTATCCATCAGCTCGCTGCGCTGGGCAATGTGCTCGGCCAGGCCCAGCGACAGCCGCTGTACCACCTCCTGCTCGTGGCGGGTGTTGGCCCGCATCTGCAGTGCAAGCAGCGCCATGCAGCACGCCAGCATCAGCGCAGCGGTCACCACCGCCAGCTTCTGCCACAGGTTCGGCTTGATCATGCCGCCGCCCCGGCCGGATCGACCAGCTTGTAGCCGCGGCCCCACACCGTCAGCAACCGCCGTGGGTTGGCCGGGTCCGGCTCGATCTTGCTGCGCAGGCGATTGATATGGGTGTTGACCGTGTGTTCGTAGCCATCGTGCTGGTAGCCCCAGACCTGGTTGAGCAGTTCCATGCGCGCGAACACCTGGTCCGGATGACGGGCGAAGAACAGCAGCAGGTCGAACTCGCGCGGGGTCAGCTCCAGCGCGTTGCCATCCACCGAGGCGGTGCGCGCGACCGGATCCAGCTGCAGGCCGCCCAGTTCGATCGCGCCGGCATCGATGCGTGCGCTCTGCGCCATCGCCTCGGCGCGGCGCAGCAATGCGCGCACCCGCGCTACCAGTTCCGGCATCGAGAAGGGCTTTGCCAGATAATCGTCCGCGCCCAGTTCCAGGCCGACGATGCGCTGGGTTTCGCTGCCGCGCGCGCTGATGATGATGATCGGCACATAGCGCGCCATCGCGCGTGCACGCTGGCAGACCTGCAGGCCATCCACGCCGGGCAGCATCACGTCCAGCACCAATGCATCCCACGGACCTTCATGCTCCAGCAGGCGCAGGCCGGCATCGCCGCTGGCGGCATGGGCCACGTCGTAGCCCTCATCGCCCAAGTGCATGCGCAGCAGGTCGGCGATGTGGGCATCGTCTTCAACGATCAGCACGCGTTTGGTCGACATCGGCAGCTCGGGGCCAGTGGGGAGGCTGGCAGCATTGTGGCGCGGGGCGGCCGCCGATACCTCACGAAAAATTGAATCCTGCGTGAGGATTCGTTGACCCGGGCGGGCGCAGCATGGCCCCGTCGCCCCTTCCCGGAGTCCGCCATGTCCTTGTCCCGCCGCCATCTGCTGGGCCTGGGTGGTGTTGCCACCGCTGCCGGCCTGCTCGGTCTGGGGGCCTGCAGCCGCGCCGCCCCGGCGGCCGCTGAAGCGCGCCCGCCGCGACAGTTCGAGGTCATGCACAGCGATGCGCAATGGCGCCAGCGGTTGACCCCGGCGCAGTACGCGGTGCTGCGCCAGCAGGCCACCGAACGCCCCTGGAGCAGCCCGCTCAACAAGGAACACCGGCAAGGCACCTTCGCCTGCGCCGGCTGTGCACTGCCGCTGTTCTCCTCCTCCACCAAGTTCGAGAGCGGCACCGGCTGGCCCAGCTTCTGGGCACCGCTGCACAACGCCATCGGCGAAGACCGCGACGTGACCTTCGGGATGCTGCGGGTAGAGGTGCACTGCCGCCGCTGTGGTGGCCACCTTGGCCACGTGTTCAACGACGGCCCGCGCCCGACGGGGCTGCGCTACTGCATGAACGGTGCGGCGATGGTGTTCGTTCCCGGCGCCACGGACGGTACCGCCGACGGCTGGCGGGTGCCGGTCGGTTCTTCCCCTGCTTCCGGAGCCTGACGATGCTGCTGTTGCTGCTTGCCTACCTCGGCGGCGCGCTGACCCTGCTCAGCCCGTGCATCCTGCCGGTGCTGCCGTTCGTGTTCGCGCGTGCCGACCGCCCCTTCCTGCGCAGCACGCTGCCGTTGCTGCTGGGCATGGCGCTCACCTTCACCGTGGTCGCCAGCCTGGCTGCGGTGGGCAGCCAATGGGTGGCGCAGGCCAACCAGGTCGGACGCTGGGTCGCCCTGCTGCTGATGGCGCTGTTCGCGCTGGCACTGTTGTGGCCGCGACTGGCCGACCATCTGCTGGCGCCATTCCAGCGCGTCGGCGCACGGCTGAGCGCGCGTGCCGATGCGGCGGATGCCGCGGGGCACGGCGGCGCGTGGACCTCGCTGCTGATCGGCGTCGCCACCGGCCTGCTGTGGGCGCCCTGCGCGGGGCCGATCCTCGGCCTGGTGCTGACCGGTGCCGCCCTGCATGGCGCCAGTGCCGGTACCAGTGCGCTGCTGCTGGCGTATGCGCTGGGTGCGATCAGCGCGCTGGCGCTGGCGGTATGGGTAGGTGGCCGCGTGTTCCGCGCGCTGCAGGCGCGGCTTGGGCTGGGCGACGTACTGCGCAAGGTGCTGGGCGTAGCCGCGCTGCTGGCGGTGGTGGCGATTGGTCTGGGCTGGGATACCGGCCTGCTCACCCGTCTTTCGACGGTCAGCACCGCACGCATCGAGCAGGGCCTGCTGGATGCGGTACCCGGTGCGCAGCCGGCGGCACCGCCGATGATGATGATGGCCGGTGCCAACGCCGCAGCCGATGCACCGCTACCGGTGGAAGGCACCCTGCCCGCGCTGGACGGCGCCACCGGCTGGCTCAACAGCCCACCGCTGACGGCCCAGCAGCTGCGCGGCAAGGTGGTACTGGTCGATTTCTGGACGTACTCCTGCATCAACTGCCTGCGCGCGATGCCGTTCGTGCACGAATGGGAACGCCGCTACCGTGACCACGGCCTGGTGGTGGTCGGCGTGCACACGCCGGAGTTCGCCTTCGAGCGTGACCCACGCAACGTGATGAAGGCGGTGCAGCAGCTGAAGGTCGAGTACCCGGTGGCGCTCGACAACCAGTACACGATCTGGCGCGCGTTCAACAACCGCTACTGGCCGGCGCAGTACTTCGTCGATGCGCAGGGCAACATCCGCGGCCACCAGTTCGGCGAAGGCAACTACGCGCGCTCGGAACAGGTGATCCGTCGCCTGCTGGCCGAAGCCGGGCAGACGAACCTGCCGCCACCGGCCGATCCCGCTGCCGCCGACCTGAAGGGCGTGGCCGTGCAGGCCGACATGGGCAACCTGCGCTCGCCGGAAACCTACCTCGGCCACGCCCGTGCCGAGCAGTTCGCCTCACCCGGCGGACAGCGCAGCGACAGCGCGTTCGACTACACGCTGCCGACCACCCTGGCGTTGAACCAGTGGGGACTGTCCGGCCACTGGACCATTACCGACGAGGCCGCAGAGCTGCAGCGGGCCGGTGGCCGCATTGCCTTCCAGTTCCATGCGCGCGACCTGCACCTGGTGCTGGCACCGACCCGCGACGGCACGCCGGTGCGCTTTCGCGTCTGGCTGGACGGCAAGCCGCTGCCCTCCGCCGATGCCGGCAGCGATGTCGATGCCGATGGCAGTGGCGTGGTCGACGAGCACCGCCTGTACCAGCTGGTGCGCCAGCGCGGCACGGTCGGTCCGCACCGCTTCGAGATCGAATTCCTCGATGCGGGCGTGCAGGCCTATGCCTTCACTTTTGGTTGAAACCGGAGGACATGATGAAACTCTCCTTTGAACAGGGCATCGCCGCCGGTGTCGCCGGACTGGTGGCCACCGCATTGATCGCCGGTGTGCTGCTGGTCGACCACGGCGCGGCTGCGGCGCCGGTCGAAGCCAGCGCGCAGACCCAGGCACTACCGGCACCCACGGGCGATGCGGCGTTCCGCGATGACGCGACCCACGCCAGCGTGGTGTTCGCCGGCGGTTGCTTCTGGGGCGTGCAGGGCGTGTTCCAGCACGTCAAGGGCGTGAGCAATGCGGTGTCCGGCTACATCGGCGGCAGCGCCGCCGACGCGCGTTACGAGCGGGTCAGCAGCGGCCAGACCGGCCACGCCGAAGCAGTGAGGATCGACTACGACCCGCGCCAGGTCAGCTACGGGCAGTTGATGCAGGTGTTCTTCTCGGTGGCACACGACCCGACCCAGTTCAACCGCCAGGGGCCGGACCACGGCAGCCAGTATCGATCGGCAATCTTCACCGATGACGCCCGCCAGCAGGCAGCCAGCCGCGCCTACATCGCCCAGCTCGGCCAGGCCGGCAGCTACCGCGCACCGATCGTCACCCAGCTGGTCAGCGGCCAGCGCTTCTACCCGGCCGAAAGCTACCACCAGAACTACATGGCGAACTACCCGCAGGCCGCCTACATCCGCTACTACGACGCACCGAAGCTTGCGGCGCTGGGCAAGCAGTTCCCGGCGCTGTACCGGCGCGAGGCGGCGCTGGTGCCGATGCGGTAGCCGGCATTCCCCCTTGGCCTGACCGACGCTCGGCGGTGCTCTCTGTAGAGCCGAGCCCACGCTCGGCTGCTGTTGGCGGAAGTGCAGCCGAGCATGGGCTCGGCTCTACACACAAAAAAAGACGCACGGCCATCCAGCCGTGCGTTTGGGAAGTATCGGCCGTGCCCCGATCAGGCCCGGCCGACAACGACATGCTAGGCTCGCCATCATCATGGGTACAGCACCAGATCGCGGGATATTCGATGGATACAGATGACCAGGCCTCGATGATTCCCCCCCGCTATCAACGGCTGTCGGATGAGTTGGCCGAAGCCATTCATGGTGGCCGCCTTCCGGTCGGCAGCCGCCTGCCTTCGCTGCGGCAGATGGCCCTGCAGCGCAGGCTCAGCCTGAACACGGTGATTGCCGCCTATCGCCAGCTGGAAGATGCCGGACTGGTGATTCCGCGGCCGAAGGCGGGCTTCGAAGTTGCGCCGCGGCTGTCGGTGCCGGAGCGTTCGCTGCGCGACACCCCATCCGCGCCCACCGCGCCGCTGCAGCAGGTCCTGATGGCCCGGGTACTGGAAGCACAGCGCCGCCCGGGTGTGGTCGATCTGGCCTTCGCCGGCCCACGTGGTCGCCAGTTCTATCCCGGCGCGCAGCTGGCCCGGCATACCGCGCAGGTGCTGCGCCACGGCCAGCAGACGGTGGAGACCTATGCGAGACCCAACGGCTCCCCCCGGCTGCTGGCACAGATCGTGCGCCGCAGTCCGCGCATGGGACTGCACACCCACGCCGAGCGACTCCTGCTGACCCATGGTGCGATGGAAGCCCTGCAGCTGGCGTTGCGCGCGGTCACCCAGCCCGGTGACGCGGTGGGCATCGAGGCGCCGTCCTACTTCAACCTGTATCCGTTGCTGGCCAACCTCGGCCTGCAGGCCATCGAGTTGCCCACCCACCCGCAGCACGGACTGGACGTGGATGCACTGGATGCGCTGCTGGAGCACAGGCCGCTGGCCGCACTGGTGGTGATGCCGACCGTGCACAACCCGCTCGGCTGCACCATGCCGACCGCCGCCAAACAACACCTGGCCGAACTGGTCAACGCACGGCAGCTGCCGCTGATCGAGGATGCGGTGTACGCCGAGCTGCAGTTCTGCGAACCGCCGGCACCCTTGCTGAAAGCCTTCGATCGCGATGGCTGGGTGATGGTGGTCGGTGGCTTCTCAAAGACACTGGCGCCGGATTACCGCATCGGCTGGCTGGATGGCGGCCGCTTCGCAGAGCGCATCGCACTGCTGAAGTTCCAGTCCACCGGCGGCGAGCCGCAGCTGCTCGGCGATGCGGTGGCCGCGTATCTGGAAGCAGGCAGCTACGAGCACCATCTGCACCGCATGCGCCGCCTGTACCGCGAACAGGTCGGGCGGCTGCGCCAGCTGGTGGCCGAACACTTCCCGGCCGGCACCCGCGCCACCGAACCGCAGGGCGGCTTCCTGCTGTGGCTGGAACTGCCGGGCGTGGACACGCGCGAGCTGTTCGAGCGAGCGCTGCTGGAGGACATCGTGTTCATGCCGGGCCAGGTGTACTCGCGCGGCGCACGCTACCGCCACTGCCTGCGGCTGTCGTGCTGCCAGAGCCTGGATGCGCGCTTCATCGGTGCGGTGGAGCGGCTGGGTGCGATCGCACGGGAGCTGGCGGCTGCAGCACGGTAGTGCCGGCCGCTGGCCGGCAACTGCATGGACGTGATTCATCGAGGTTGCCGGCCAGCGGCCGGCACTACCCCAGGTCGTCGAACAGATGCGCGCTCAACGCTTCACCATCCGCCCCCGGCAGATGCGGCAGCCGTCCCCAGCACGGCATCGGCAGGCGCTGCTGCAGCGTGGCGATGTTCTCGTCCTGGCGCTGCATCGCAGGATCAATGTGGTTGCCGATCCAACCCAGGCGGTCCACGCCGCTGGCCTGCAGTGATTGCGCAGTCAACCGCGCATGGTTGACGCAGCCAAGCCGCATGCCCACCACCAGCAGCACCGGCAGCTGCAGCGCACGCACCAGGTCGAGCTGGTCCAGCGTGGCCGAAACCGGTGCCAGCCAACCGCCAACCCCCTCCACCACCACGATATCGGCCTGCGCGCGCAGTCGCGCGAACGCGGCCACGATCGGCGCCAGTTCCACCTGCACGCCGTCCTCGGCCGCCGCCAGCTCCGGTGCCAGCGGCTGCCGCAGCGCATACGGGTTCAGGTCGGCATAGTCCGGCACCGGCCAGCTGGCCGCCTGCAGTGCCAGCGCGTCCTCGTTGCGCAGGCCCTGCCCCAGGTCTTCGCTGCCACTGGCCACCGGCTTCATGCCGACTGCACGCAGGCCGCGCCGGCGCAGCGCATGCAGCAGCGCAGTGCTGGCCGCGGTCTTGCCGATTTCGGTGTCGGTGCCGGTAACGAACAGGGCGGGCGGCAGCGTGGCAGGCAACGGCATCGATTGGCTCCAACAGGGCAACAGAGCGTGCATTATCGCCGGCCCGTCGCGCTTGCTAGACTGCGGGCATGTTCGCCAATGCCTCGCTCACCGGCAGCAAGCCGGAACAATACGCCCAGCTGCTGGAACAGGCCCGTGGCCTGGTCTACGCCGAGTCCGACCGCATCGCCAACGCGGCCAACCTCTCCGCACTGGTCTACCACGCCCTGCCCGACCTGAACTGGGTGGGTTTCTACCTGTACGATGGCAAGGAACTGGTGGTCGGCCCGTTCCAGGGCCTGCCGGCCTGCGTGCGCATCCCGCTGGACAAGGGCGTGTGCGGTGCCGCCGCCAGCCAGCGGGTCACCCAGCGCGTGGAGGATGTCGACGCCTTCCCCGGCCACATCGCCTGTGATTCGGCCTCGCGTTCGGAGCTGGTGGTGCCGCTGCTGCGCGGCGATGAACTGATCGGCGTGTTCGACATCGACAGCCCGAAGGTGGGCCGCTTCGATGCCGACGACCAGGCCGGCCTGGAAGCCATCGCCCGCGTGTTCGTCGAGGCGCTGGGATGAACGCACCCAAGCTGCGCAACATCGGCCCCAAGAGCGCGGCCTGGCTGCGCCAGGTCGGCCTGCGCAGCCGCGACGACCTGGTCGCGATCGGAGCGGTCGGTGCCTTCGTCAAGGTCAAGCGTGCCGGCTTCAAGCCCAGCCTGAACCTGCTGTACTCGCTGGAAGGTGCGTTGCTGGACTGCCACTGGCAGGAACTGAGCGAGCCGCAGCGCGATGCGCTGGTACAGGACTATGAAGCGCGCATCGCCGCGCATCCGCTGAAGGCGGCCGGCCCGGCGTCGGGCCCGGTGCATGAGCAGCGCTTCGATGCCGACGATGACGCGGAAGACAGCGTTGCCGAGGATGCGGACGAGGATTGACGGCATGGTAGTGCCGGCCGCTGGCCGGCAACTGCATGATCTTCGCAGCGTTTCCGAGGCTGCCGGCCAGCGGCCGGCACTACCGATGGGTCAGGGCTGCTGCAGCTCCAGCAATTCGCCCACCAGCCCGGCCTCACCGCGCTCCAGCCACACACGCAGGCGCGTGCCATGGTCGATGCGCAGCGCCCAGCACAGCGACATCGGCAGGCCGCAGACCTTCGACAGCACCATGCGCAGCGGGCCGCCATGGCTGACCACCAGCGTCGGCACCGGATCGTCATCATCGAGCAGGCGATCCAGCGCGCGCGCGATGCGCCGCTCGAAGTGGCCCCAGCTTTCGCCGTTCGGCGGCGGGAACGCATGCGGGTCAGCATGGAAGGCAGCCAGTGCATCCTCCGGCAGGTCGAACAGCGACTGCCCGTCCCAATCGCCGAAATCCAGTTCCTCCCATTCCTCGTCCGCTTCCACGTCCAGCCCGCGCGGCGTGGCCAGCGCCATTGCCGTGTGCAGCGCGCGCAGCCGCGGCGAACTGATCACCCGCTCCCAGGGCTGCGCGGCGTAGGCGTCGACCAGTTCCTGCGGCAGGCGGGCCAGCTGCGGTGGGTCGCTGCGGCCATCGAGGAACTCATCGCGACCGTTGCCGGCATGGCGGACCAGGTCGAGGATCATGCGTGCGTTCCGTACAGGCAACGCGGGGACAGCGGAAAACGGGCGGACATCGGCAACGGCACCACGGGATCGAGGGACCATTCTAAGGGCACAGCAAAGGCAGTCGAGCAGGCGCGACGCAACGGGACTGCCTGCGATGCCGTAGACTGCGCGCACTTCCAGGTGACCTGCGGCCACGGCCGGCAGGTTGAAACGGGAAGCCGGTGACGCGTGATTCCACGCCAGGCCGGCGCTGCCCCCGCAACGGTAAGCACGTCAGTTCCGGGCAACACTGCCACTGTGCCTCAGGCATGGGAAGGCGCCTGGACGGCGGCCTCGCGCCGCCCGGCGGCAAGCCCGGAGACCGGCCCGGAAGCCTCAGGTCGCGATGCGGTGGGCATGGCGCTGGATGACCGTGGCGTGCGCTGCGGCATCGGCGCGTGCCTGCCTTCGCGGCTCCTCCCCTTCGCCACGCGGGCGTGCGTGGCACCTGGAGTCCCCCATGAAGCTGCAGTCCCGAATGTTGTCCCTGGCCGTGCTGGCCGCCCTGCCCGCGCTGGCCCAGGCCGCCAATGACACCACCGCGCTCGACCAGATCCTGGTCACTGCGACCCGCACCCCGATCGCCCTGCAGGACAGCATCGCGCCGGCCCAGGTGATCGACCGCGCGCAGATCGAATCCAGCCAGGCCACCTCGCTGCAGGAACTGCTGCGCGGCCGCGCCGGCATCAACCTGACCAATGCCGGCGGCTTGGGCAAGCAGAGCTCGCTGTTCCTGCGTGGCACCAACTCCGGCCACACCGTGGTGCTGGTCGATGGCGTGCGCATCAACATCGCCGACCTCGGCCTGGCGATGTACCAGGACCTGCCGCTGGCACAGATCGAGCGCGTGGAGATCGTGCGTGGCCCGCAGTCCAGCCTGTATGGCGCGGACGCCATCGGTGGCGTGATCCAGATCTTCACCCGCCGCAGCCAGGGTGACTTCGCCCCGCATTTCCAGCTCGGTGGCGGCAGCAATGGACTGCGCGAGGCCAGTGGCGGCATTGGCGGCGGCACCGAACGCGGCTGGTTCGGCGCTGACATCGCCTACCAGCATTCCGATGGCATCGATGCCTGCCGCGGCTCCTCCTCGGTGTTCACCGCGGGCTGCTTTGCCGACGAGCATGACCGCGACGGCTACCGCAACCTGTCCAAGAGCCTGCGCGGTGGCTACACCTTCAACGACCAATGGAACGTGGAAGGCAGTGCATTGCGTGCCGACGGAAAGAACCATTACGACGGCTACTACAACTATTCGGAAACCCGCCAGCAGGTGCTGTCCGGCAAGCTGCGCTACACCCCGTCCGAACGCCTGGCGTTCACCGCCAATGTCGGCCGCAGTGACAACGAGTCGGACAACTTCGGCGACTTCGATGCCCGTGGCAGCGCCCAGACCCATCGTGACAGCGCCTCGCTGCAGGGCGACTTCGGCATGGCCGAAGGCCAGCTGCTGAGCACCGGCGTGGACTGGAGCGAAGACAACCTGGATGGCAGCAGCGCCGGGTACCTCGTCGACAGCCGTCGCAACACCGGCGTGTTCGTGCAGTACCAGGGCCGCTTCGGCCGCCACCAGCTGCAGGTCAGCGCACGCAACGACGACAACCAGCAGTTCGGCAACCACGCCACCGGCAGCGCCGGCTGGGCGATGGAAATGGGCCACGGCCTGCGCCTCAACGCCAGCTATGGCACCGCGTTCAAGGCGCCGACCTTCAGCGATCTGTACGACCCGTGGAGCGGCGTGCCGACGTTGAACCCGGAGAAGTCCAAGAGCGCCAACCTGAGCGTTTCGCAGCAGGGACAGGGCTGGCACTGGGGCCTGGACGTATATGAAACCCGCATCGATGATCTGATTACCTACGATGCGGCGACCTTCAGGATGCAGCAAGTGGAGAAGGCCCGCATCCGCGGCGCCGAACTGACCGGTGGCGTGCTGCTGGCCGGCTTCGACATCAACGCACAGCTCAGCTACACCGACCCGCGCAACCGTACCCATGGCAGCACCCAGTTCGACAACTGGCTGCCGCGCCGCGCGCAGCAGACCGCACGCCTGGACATCGACCGCCGCTTCGGCGACTTCCGCGCCGGTCTGACGGTTCAGGGTTCAGGCAAGCGTTATGACAATGCGGCCAACACGGTGAAGGTGGCGGGTTACGGTACGCTGGACCTGCGCGCCGAGTACGCGCTGACGCCGTCGTGGACGCTGCTGGCGCGTGCCGCCAATGTGTTCGATCGCCGCTACGAGACCGTGGCGTGGTTCAACCAGCCCGGCCGCGAGTACCAGCTGAGCGTGCGTTACCAGCCGAAATGAAGGCGCGCGCCGGGCATCGCCCGGCGCCTCCTGATGCCATCGACGCATGGCGTCGATCTACTGTAGAGCCGAGCCCATGCTCGGCTCACGCAATGAAAAGCAGCCGAGCGTGGGCTCGGCTCTACGCCCGAACGCCCGCGGCCAACCCCGGCAACTCACGCAGGTCGTCGATCACTGCCACCGCGTGCGCGCTGCCCAGGTCCAGGCCGCGCGGATAGCCGTAGCGCACCAGCGCGATCGGCATGCCCGCATCTTCGGCGGCGCGGTAGTCGGTCAACGAATCTCCCACCATCAGGCACGCCTCCACCGGCAGCGCGAAATGCGCGGCGATGTGCCGCAGCGGTTCGCCACTGGGCTTGCGCTGCGGCAGCGAATCACCGCCCAGTATCAGCGCGAACGCATCACCAATGCCCAGGTGCTGCAGCAGCGGCGGCACCAGTGCTTCGGGCTTGTTGGTGCAGATCGCCAGTGGCACGTCGCGCGCGCGCAGCTGCGCCAGTGCGTCGGCCACGCCATCGAACAGGCGCGGGCTGCGCAGCAGGCATTCACGGTAGTGCACCATGAACACCGGCATCACTTCGACCAGGTCGACCTCGCGGCCTGCCGCATGCACGGCCTGTTCGACCAGGCGGCGCACACCGTCGCCGATCCAGCCGAGCACGGTGGCTTCCGGCACGCGTGCCATGCCGATGTCCTCCAGCGTGCGGTTCAGCGCTTCGGCGATATCAGCTGCGCTGTCGACCAGCGTGCCATCAAGGTCGAACACGACCAGTGGATAGGGATACGACAAGGAACGGCACCTGCACGACGTGGGCCCCCATTGTACGCCGCTGGTTTCCGCGCCGATCCGCCTCAACCGATCCGGCGCGCTCGGGTGGCCAGGAAGGTGGGAAGATAACGGTCGATCAGGAAGCGCGGCCGCGGCTGCCAGTCTTCCATGAAGCGATCG
Source organism: Stenotrophomonas sp. YJH_SMC_33 (assembly GCF_059372295.1). Lineage (NCBI taxonomy): Bacteria > Pseudomonadati > Pseudomonadota > Gammaproteobacteria > Lysobacterales > Lysobacteraceae > Stenotrophomonas > Stenotrophomonas sp. YJH_SMC_33. Next base: position 172,499 of record NZ_JCAFVJ010000006.1, on the reverse strand, counting down.
ATGACGAAGCCGGCATCCAGCTGGCCACCAATCAGCTCGGTCAGGCTGTGGCCAAAGGTCAATGCGTCGCCACGGGCCAGCTTCGCCTCGCGTTCGGCTTGCGGCAGGTCTTCCAGGTCCGAATAGGGAATGGCGTACTGCGGACGGATCAGGCCCTGTGCATCCAGCTGCGGATCGCGCGCACCCACGAACAGCACCGGATTGTAGAAACTGGCCATCAGCATGCCATCGCGCGCCAGCACGCGGCGGCATTCAGTCCATACCGGGCGCACGTCAGGGACGTAGAGGTTCGAGATCGGGTGGAACACCACATCGAAACTGTCATTGGCAAACACGTGCAGGTCGCGCATGTCACCCTGCACGGTGCGCAGCTGCAGGCCATCGCGCGCGGCGACCGCGCGGTCCTGTTCAAGCTGCCCGTCGGAGAGGTCGAACACGGTGACATCGGCGCCAGCGGCAGCAAGCACCGGTGCCTGTTGGCCACCACCCGAGGCCAGGCACAGGATGCGACGGCCGCGCACGTCGCCCATCCAGTCCAGCGGCAACGCGCGCGGCGTCAGGTGCACCTGCCAGCGGCCTGCGCGCGCGGCAGCAATCGTTGAGCTTTCCACCGCGCGCGACCATTCGCGCGCTTCACTGGCCTGGCGGTCCCACGCAGCACGGTTGTGGTCGATCAAGGCCTGTCCATGGTTCATGTGTCCTCCTTGCCCGGCGGGCGCCAATCCAGATCCTGGAAGGCCGGGCCGGCGAAGCACTCGCCCAGGAAGTCCAGGAATCGCCGCATGATAGCGGGCTGCTGTCGCCGTGATGCGTACACGGCATGAATGCCGAGCTCGTCCAGACTGAATTCGGGCAGCAGTTCGACCAGTTCGCCACTGCGCAGCATCGGCGCCACCTGGTAGGTCGGCAGCATGGCGATACCGGCACCGGCCCGCACCGCCTCCAGCAGCAGCGATGCCTCGTTGGCACTGATGTTGCCGCCCACAGCCACCGACAGCGAACGGCCATCGCGGTGCAGCTGCCACAGGCTCTTGCCGACGTAGTGGTGGGTCAGGCAGTTGTGCGCGGCCAGGTGTTCGGGAGCGGTTGGCGTACCGCGCGCCTCCAGGTAGGACGGCGTCGCGCACAGCACCGAGCGGCAGGTCGCCAGCCGCCGTGCGATCAGGCTGGGATCGATCTGGCGCGCGATGCGCACGGCCAGGTCCACCCGTTCTTCCACCAGGTTCACGGTGCGGTCGACCAGCAGCAGTTCGATGCGCGCGGCAGGATGGCGCGCGACGAAACCGGCCACCGCTCGTGCCAAGTGGCTCTGCCCGAACGACACGCTGGCGGTCACCCGCAGCGTGCCGTGCGGTTCGGGATCATCGCTGGCCAGCTCGCCCTGCAGTTCCTCACTTATCGCCAGCATCTGCCGGAAGCGCGCCAGCGCCGCTTCGCCGGGGCCAGTCAGGCTGACCCGCCGTGTGGTCCGGTGCAGCAGGCGCGCGCCCAGCCAACCCTCGACCTCGGCCAGGTAACGGCTGACCATCGCCCGTGACATGTCCAGCACCTCTGCCGCTGCGGTCAGGCTGCCGCGCTCGGCCACCTCGACGAACACGGTCATGGCGGTCAATCGGTCCATATGCTCGATCCATGCAACAAACAAGCGCGTTATACGCTGTTTTTCGAGCGACTGCAGCGGCCTACAGTGGCCGCGTCCCCCCCCACACCGCCCCACGGAGTCCTGCCATGAAGATCGCCCTCGTCGGTTCCACCGGCAACATCGGCCGCCAGATCGCCCGCCACGCGCTGGCGAACGGCCACGAACTCACTGTCATCGTGCGCAGCGCGCAGGATCTTCCGGCCGAACTGGCCGGCGCCCATCCGGTGGTCGCCTCGCTGGATGACCAGGACGCGCTGGTCGCCGCCATCGCCGGCCACGACGTGCTGGCCAGCGCCTACGGCCCACGCCCGGGCGATGACATCGGCCGCGTCGGCGAGGTGGCCGCACAGCTGGCCGCGGCCGCGCGCAAGGCCGGTGTACCGCGCCTGGTGGTGGTCGGCGGTGCCGGCAGCCTGGAAGTCGCACCCGGCGTGCAGCTGGTCGATACCCCCACCTTCCCGGAGGCCTACAAGCCATACGCGCTGGCCCATCGAGAAGCCTTCAATCGACTGCAGGCGGTGGACGACCTGGACTGGACCTTCTTCTCGCCGGCCGCCGAAATCGGCCCGGGCGAAGAGCGTGGCCATTACCGCGTGCAGCCCAGGGCCTTCCTGGCCGACGCCAGCGGCCACAGCCGCATCAGTTATGCCGACTACGGCGCCGCGTTCGTCGCCGAGCTGGAAGCGCACAAGTACCCCAAGCAGATCATCACCGCCGCGTACTGATCCACGCACGTCCCATGTAGAGCCAAGCCCGCGCTCGGCTCTACGCGAACATGCAGCCGGGCATTGGCCCGGCTCTAGACAAGGCATTCCCATGCGTACCGCTGCCCTGCTGCTTCCCCTCGCCCTGGCCGCCACTTTCACCAGTGCGCCGCTGCTGGCCGCACCGGCCACCGCGGCGCCGACCACCGCGACGAAATCCCAACTGCACCTGCAGACCTTCCATCCCGGCCCGCAGGCAATGTTCTCGGTGTCCTCGGTGCTGATCGAAGGCCGCCACGACGCGATCCTGGTCAATGCGCAGTTCGGTGCCAGCGACGCGCGCAAACTGGTCGAGCTGATCCGCGCCAGCGGCAAGCAGTTGACCACGATCTATATCAGCCACGGCGATCCGGACTACTACTTCGGCCTGGCCACGCTGCAGGATGCGTTCCCGCAGGCGCGCATCGTCGCTACCGCGCAGACCGTTGCCCACATCCAACAGACACAGGCCGGCAAGCTGGCCTACTGGGGCCCGAAGATGGCTGCCGACGTGCCCGCGCGCATCGTGCTGCCGCAGGTGCTGGAGGGCGATGCCCTGCAACTGGAAGGCCAGCGCCTGCCGCTGATCGGCCTGGACGGACCGACCCCGGACCGCACCGTGCTGTGGGTGCCGTCGCTGCGCGCGATCGTCGGTGGCATTCCGGTGGTGGCGGGCGAGCACGTGTGGATGGCCGACACGCAGACGCCGAAGTCACATGCCGACTGGCTGCAGACCCTGCAGCAGCTGCAGGCGCTGAAGCCGAAGGTGGTGGTGCCGGGGCATTACGCGCCAGGTGCGGCGCTGGATGCCAGTGCACTGCGCTTCACTGCGGACTACATCCGCACGTTCGATATCGAAGCGGCAAAGGCGAAGGACAGTGCGGCGCTGGTGCAGGCAATGCAGTCGCGCTACCCGAAGCTGGATGGCGTCGCATCGCTGGAGCTGAGCGCGAAGGTGGCCAAGGGCGAGATGCAGTGGCCATGAGGTAGGGAGTTTTCTTTTGCAGGGCTGCGCCCTGCACCTGCTCAATGCAACGGCAACAGCCGAAGCAACAGCAACAGCTGGCTATCCGTGGGATGGCGAGGTGGGTCCGGTTGCGGGGGACGCTGCAAGTACGTCCATGTAAGCTCGGTCGCCGCATCCATGCGGCTCACGCCCCCGCAACCGGCCCCACCCCGCCTTCGACAGTTTCCTGCTACTGACGGAACCTGCTGCTGTTGGTGGGTGCCGACCGTTGGTCGGCATGGCAATGATCAGTGCTCGAACAATTCCCCCTGCACCACCGGTTCCTTTTCGCGGAAGCCACCCAGGCCGACGCCGACCAAGCGGTAACGGGTCTCCGCCGGCAGGTCGACGCGGGCGCGCAGGGCCAGCGCGATGTCGCGCAGTTCTTCCATCGATTCCGGCGGGCGCTCCGGGGTGAAGCTGCGGGTGAGGATGCGGAACTGCGCGGTCTTCAGCTTCAGCACCACGGTGTGGCCGACGCGCTCGGTCTTGCGCGTGGCCTTCCAGGTCTTCTCCGCCAGTTGCACGATCGCCTCGCCCAGGTCTTCCAGCAGCAGGTCCTCGGCAAAGGTGTCCTCCGAGGAGATCGACTGTACCTGCTGGTCCGGTTCCACCGGCCGCTCGTCGACGCCGCGTGCGCGGTTGTACAGGCTGCGGCCGAAACTGCCGAACGCCTCTTCCAGATCGGTCAATGCCCATTGCCGCAGATCGCCGCAGGTGACAATGCCACGCGCGGCAAGTTTGCCTTCCATCACCTTGCCGACGCCGGGCACCCGGTTCACCGGCAGCGGCAGCAGGAACGCGTCCACCCGCTGCGGTGGAATCACGAACTGGCCATCGGGCTTGCGCCAGTCCGAAGCGATCTTGGCCAGGAACTTGTTCGGCGCGATCCCGGCTGAAGCGGTCAGGTTCGTCTCCTCACGGATCTGCGCACGGATGGTGCGGGCGATGTCGGTGGCCAGTTCGATGCCGCTCTTCGGCTCGGTCACGTCCAGGTAGGCCTCGTCCAGCGACAACGGCTCGACCAGGTCGGTGTGGCGCAGGAAGATCTCGCGCACCTGGCGTGACACCGCCTTGTAACGTGCAAAGTCAGGCGGCACGAAGATCGCGTCCGGACACAGGCGTTCGGCGCGCAGCGCCGGCATCGCCGAACGCACGCCGAACACGCGTGCCTCGTAGGACGCCGCACACACCACCGAGCGCGCGCCGCGCCATGCCACAACCACCGGCTTGCCCCGCAGTGACGGATCGTCGCGCTGCTCCACCGACGCGTAGAACGCGTCCATGTCGACGTGGATGATCTTGCGCAGTCGGGTCATGTCAGGCGGAAAGGGCGGGGGCGTGCCGAACGGGCCACACGCCGAAGTATGGTCGTTGCACATCAACAGGATGCGCGTATTCCATTGAAAACACTACGGTTGCGTACGGTTGAAATGTTTGATCGGCGCAGTTTCCACGGGCATCCTCGAACGCTTGTTTCCCTGTTTCCCGCTTCCAGGATTGTGCTTCATGACCCGTCTCCACGCGTTCAACCGCGAACAGCTGCTGGCCAGCGCACGCGGTGAACTGTTCGGCACCGCCGCCGGCCGTTTGCCCAACGATCCGATGCTGATGTTCGACCGCATCACCGACATCCACGAGGACGGCGGACCGCACGGCAAGGGCATGGTACGCGCCGAGCTGGATATCCGCCCGGACCTGTGGTTCTTCGGCTGCCACTTCATCGGCGACCCGGTGATGCCAGGCTGCCTGGGCCTGGATGCCATGTGGCAGCTGACCGGCTTCTTCCTGACCTGGCTGGGCGCCCCCGGCAAGGGCCGCGCGCTGGGCTGTGGCGAGGTGAAGTTCACCGGCCAGGTACTGCCGGACGCCAAGCTCGTACGGTACGAGATCGACATCAGCCGGGTCATCAACCGCAAGCTGGTGATGGCCCAGTCCGATGCCCGCATGTACGTGGATGATCGCGAAATCTACAGCGCCCGCGACCTGCGCGTCGGCCTGTTCACCGAAACCGGGAGCTTCTGATGCGTCGCGTCGTCATCACCGGCATGGGCATCACCTCCTGCCTCGGCAATGATCTGGATACCGTTTCGGCCGCGCTGCGCGAAGGGCGCTCGGGCATCACCGCCCTGGCCGACCACGCTGAAGCGGGCCTGCGCAGCCAGGTCGGCGGTCGTGTCGACCTCGATCTGGAGGCGCTGATCGACCGCAAGCAGAAGCGCTTCATGAGCGACGCGGCGGCCTTCGCCTACCTGGCCATGCGCGATGCCATCGCCGATGCCGGGCTCAGCGCCGAGCAGGTCAGCAGCCTGCGCACCGGCCTGATCGCCGGTTCCGGTGGCGGCTCCAGCGAATGGCAGATCGGCGCGGTCGACCTGCTGCGCGAACGTGGTGTGCGCAAGGTCGGCCCGTACATGGTGCCGCGCACGATGTGCTCGACGGTCTCGGCCTGCCTGGCCACCGCCTACCAGATCAAGGGCGTCAGCTATTCGTTGTCGGCCGCCTGCGCGACCTCGGCGCACTGCATCGGCGCCGCCGCGGACATGATCCGCCATGGCGCGCAGGACATCATGTTCGCCGGTGGCGGCGAAGACCTGCACTGGTCGATGAGCGTGATGTTCGATGCGATGGGCGCGCTGTCGACCAGCTTCAACGAGACCCCGGCCAGCGCCTCGCGCCCGTACGACAAGGACCGCGACGGCTTCGTCATCGCCGGCGGTGGTGGCATGCTGGTGCTGGAGGACTACGACCACGCCGTTGCGCGCGGCGCGCGCATCCATGCCGAACTGATCGGCTATGGCGTGACCTCCGACGGCGCCGACATGGTCGCCCCGTCCGGTGAAGGCGCGGTGCGCTGCATGAAGATGGCACTGCAGGGCGTCGATCGCCCGCTGGATTACCTCAACACCCACGGCACCTCCACGCCGCTGGGCGACGTCACCGAGCTCAACGCCATCCGCGAAGTGTTCGGCGATGCGGTGCCGCCGCTGTCCTCGACCAAGGCGCTGTCCGGCCATTCGCTGGGTGCGGCCAGCGTGCACGAGGCGATCTACTGCCTGCTGATGATGCGCGATGGCTTCGTTGCCGGTTCGGCCAACATCGGCGAACTGGACCCGAAGGTGGAGAGCTTCCCGATCCTGCGCGAAAGCCGCGCGCAGACGCTGGACACGGTGATGTCCAACAGCTTCGGCTTCGGTGGCACCAACGCCGCGCTGGTGTTCGGGCGGGTGTGATGGGGGCAGGTGTGCCGACCAACGGTCGGCACCCACCAATAGATGTAGAGCCGAGCCATGCTCGGCTCAGTGCCGGCTAACGGTCGGCACCTACCGCTTATTTCGGCAGCAGCGGCAGCAGCAACGCGTGCGCATCCACCAGCGAACCGACAATGCGATGGCCAAGCGCGCGCAGCTCTTCGTCAGGATGCACCAGGTCCGGTACCTGGATCACGGTCATGCCAGCGGCCAATGCCGCGCGCGTGCCAGCGGGTGAGTCTTCCAGCGCCAGGCAGCGCCCAGGCACCTGGCCCAGTCGCTGCGCGGCCAGCAGGTAGATGTCCGGTGCCGGTTTCGGCCGCGCCACGTCGCCACTGGTGATCACCGCGTCGAAATACGGCAGCAGTCCGGCCGCCGCCAGCTTGCGGTTGGCACGCGGCTGCCGCGTGGTGGTGGCCACCGCGCGCGGTACCGCGTGCGCCTTCAGCAGCTCCAGCAGTTCCAGGATGCCCGGACGCAACGGCAGGCCGGTCTGTGTGCGTCCTTCGTACAGTTCGTGGCAGCGTGCAGCGACCGCCTCGATCACGCTGTCCTCGATACCCTGCGCACGCAGCAGCGCGTGCGAATCCCGGTCGCCGAGGCCGACCATGCGCAGGAACACTGCCTCGTCCAGGCCCAGTGCGAATTCGTCGGCGGCCTCGCTCCAGCAGGCCAGCGAGACCCGCTCGCTGTCGATCATCAGGCCGTCCATGTCGAAGATGACGGCGTCGGGGAGGAACGGCAGCGCAGCGATGGTGGTCATGGAGCGAACAGCGTATCCAGGTCGGTGGAAGTGAGCTGCCGCCATTGCCCTTCGTCCAGCCCCTGCAGGTCCAGCCCGCCAACACGACTGCGGTGCAGGGCCTGCACGTGGTTGCCGGTGGCGGCGAACATGCGGCGTACCTGATGGTAGCGGCCTTCGTGCAGCACCAGGCGCGCGCGACGCGCATCCAGCACTTCCAGTTCAGCCGGCAGCAGGGGCGTCTTCTCGGACTCCAGCATCAGCGTGCCGCTGGCGAACAGCGCCACCTCGTCGCCGCGCAGGTCCTCGCTCAATTCGACCTCATAGACTTTCGGCAGCTTCGACTTCGGCGAGATGATCCGGTGCAGCAGGCTGCCATCGTCGGTCAGCAGCAGCAGGCCGCTGGTCTCGCGGTCGAGGCGGCCCACCGTGGACAGCACCGGATTGCGGTCGCGGAAGCGCGGCGGCAACAGGTCGTAGATCAGGCGGCCGGTATCCTTGGTCGAACAGGTGTAGCCAGCCGGCTTGTGCAGCGCGATCGACAGGCCCACCGGCGGGTCCAGCGGCTCGCCATCAACCCGGATCACCTCGTGCGGCACCTGGTCGTCGGCGTACAGTACCTCGCCGTCGGCGTCGGTGATGCGGCCTTCGCGGAACATCCACTGCACCTGCTTGCGGCTGCCATAGCCCAGATTGGCAATGTGCTTGACCAGTTTCACTTGCCTTTCCCCTTCACCGCTTCAACCAGCTTGAAGCCGTCGCGCTCGGCGACCACGCGCACCGCGCCGAAGCTGTCGTTGAGGGTGTGCTCGTACGGCAGGTGGCGATTGGCCACCACGTACAGGCGCCCGCCCGGGCGCAGCGCCTGCGCAGCCACGGCAATGAAGCGCTGGCCGATGTCCGGGCGGTCGGCACGCGATGGGGTGTGGAACGGCGGGTTGCTGATGATGACGTCGTAGCCCGGCTCGATGCCGGCGGTGACGTCGCGCCACAGGAAGCGCAGCGGCAGCGGGCGCGGCGGCGGCGCCAGGTTCAGCTCGGCCAGCGCCAGTGCGCGCTGCTCGGCTTCGTACAGGTCCAGCGCGGTGATCTTCGGGCAACGCTCCAGCAGTTCGCGTGACAGGTAACCGTAGCCAGCGCCCAGGTCGGCAGCACGCCCGGCCAGCTCGGCCGGCAGGTGCTCGGCCAACAGTGCCGAGGCCGGGTCGATGCGATCCCAGGCGAACACGCCCGGACGACTGAGGAAACGGCCGCCGACGATCGGGCGCACCGCGTCCAGTGCCGACCAGCGCTTGGCCAGGTCAGCGTCGTGCTGGCCCTGCAGTGGGGCGGTCCAGTACACGCGGCAATGGTTCTTGGTCAGGCTGCCGCCGAGGCCGGCCAACTGCTTGAGGTCGCCTTCGCCGGAGCGCGCGCCTTCGTTGTTGGACTGGCAGGCGACGATGCGGCCACCGTCGGCGACCAGCGCCAGCGCGCGCGCAAACAACGCACGAGCCTCTTCGCGCTGGCGCGGCGGCAGCACCAGCACCAACGGGTAGCGGCCCTTGCCGGCCACATCATCCAGCTGGCCGCTGACGGTCCAGCCGGCGGCCTGCTGCAGCGGCTGCGCGAACGGGGCGAAGCTCTGTTCACAGTGCACCTCGCGGTTGCCGGCCGCTTCGCGCAGCGGCCAGCCGTCGCGGGCCCGCAGGAAGGCCACCGGACCTTCCGGCCAGCGCAGGGCACCTTGTGAAAACGGCAGGAACAGGGTCTGCAGGGGGGCGTCGTCGCTGGAGGCCATCGGCGCGGGTACTTCAAGCGTGAGGGCCGTCCATTGTACCGGCTTGACCGGGCCGGCCCCGGCAGCCGCTTTGCGAAACCCGAACGGGGCTTTGATCTGCCAGCAACATTGAAACGTTCAGGGTAGAGGCTCCCCCGGAAACCCAGGAGAACCTGCATGCGAGCCTTGTTCGTCGGTGGCGTGGTCGACAACAGTGAAATGGACCTGGAAGGCAGCCATCCGCCCGTGCATTACCCCGAGGACACCGGCGGCGGCCACTCACGCTACCGGCTCCACCAGGTCGGTCATGGCGCCGACGGCAGCGTTGCCTACGCCGTCTATGGGGCACCGGACCTGGCCGATGACGAGGTGGCGAGGGTTGCAGAGGAGCGGGCGTACGCACGCCGGTTCGAGGCGACGCCGACCCTGTTCGAGCACTGACACATCTGTAGCGCCCGAGCCCACGCTCGGGCGGCGGCAGAGCCGAGCGTGGGCTCGGCTCCACATCGGATCAAGGCGCCTTGGGTGGCAGGCGGTTGATACTGGCGATCTCATCCAGCCACACATGGTGCTGCTGCACCGGCGTGTCGTAGTCATCCAGGCGCAACTGGCCGTTGCTGCCTTCATCACCCGCGGCGTTGCGGTATTGCTGCACGGTTGGCCTCACGGCCACCGTGCCGAGCAGGCGGCGGCCATCGTGCAGAATCAGTTCCACCTGCGTTTCGCCATCCAGCTGCGGCAGCAGGGCTTCCAGGCGCGCGATCTGCGCCGGATCGGTGTGGATACGTGGAGCTATGCGGGACATCGGCGACCTCCTGACTGCAGGGTCGCCGATCGGCCGTGAATGCTCAGTGCAGCGCGCTGTCCGCGCGCGCCACCTGCACCTTGCGCACGGCAGCCACCAGCTGCGCCACCGAGTACGGCTTGGCGACGTGCTCCTGGAAGCCCGAGGCCAGCGCGCGGCGGCGGTCGTCGGCACGCGCCAGTGCAGTCACCGCCACCGCAGGCAAGGTCGCCGCGTCCACGCCCATGTCCTCGCGCAAGGTGCGCACCAGCCCATAGCCATCCATGCCCGGCATGCCGATGTCGGTCAGCAGCACGTGGTACTGCAGGTGGCCGGTGTCGGCCAGGAGTGCCAGCGCTTCGCCGGCCGAGCTGGCCGCCGATACGGTGGCGCCCTGCTCTTCCAGCATGCGGCGCAGGTATTCCAGCACTTCCGGCTGATCCTCCACCGCCAGCACGTGCATGCCGCGCAGCGGATAGGGTTCGACGACCACCGGCTCCAGGATCGGCCCACTGATCACTTCGCGCAGCGGTCGGCGCTCTGCATCCGGCAGGTGCTGGGGCAGGCGCACGGTGAAGGTGGCGCCGTGGCCATGCCCTTCGCTGGCGGCAGTGACCGTGCCGCCATGCAGTTCGACCAGCTGCTGCACGATCGCCAGGCCCAGGCCGAGACCGCCATGACGGCGCGTGGTGGTGCCATCAGCCTGCCGGAAGCGGCTGAACAGATGGTTGAGGAATTCGGGCGCGATGCCGTCGCCGGTGTCGCGCACGGTGATCACCCAGTGATTGCCATCGGCCTGCAGCTGCAGGTCGACGCGGCCTTCGGCCGGGGTGAACTTGATCGCATTGGACAGCAGGTTCCACAACACCTGCTGCAGGCGGGTGGCATCGCCCAGCACCAGGCACGGCTGTTCCGGCAGCAGCAGGCTCACATCCAGCGCCTTGCCTTCGGCGACCAGCTCCTGCGCGCCGATGGCTTCGCTCAGCAGGTCGCGCAGGTCCAGTATCTCTACCTCCAGCTGCACCTTGCCCAGCAGCATGCTGCTCAGGTCGAGCATGTCCGAGATCAGCCGCTTCTGCGCACCGGCGCTGTTGGCGATCACGTTCAGGCCCTTGTACAGCGGACTGGTGTTGTCCACGCGCTGCAGCAGCAGTTCGCTCCAGCCCAGGATGGTGGTCAGCGGCGTACGCAGTTCATGCGACAGCGTGGCCAGGAACTCGTCCTTCAGCCGCGCCATGTTCTCCGCAGCGCTGCGCGCGGCGCGCTCGGACTGCAGCAGCTCCTCGCGGGCCAGTTCAATTTCGCGTCGTTCGGTGACATCCGGACTGCTGCCGGCCAAGCCGATGAAGCGGCCCATCCGCGAAAAACGCGGGCGGGCGTTCATCTCCAGCCAGCGCCACTGGCCATCCGCGCGCCGCGCACGCACCAGCGCGTGCATCGAACGCTGCGCCTTCAGCGCTTCCTGCAGTTCGTATTCGAACACGGACGCGTCATCCGGATGCACGAGACCCCGCCAGACATCTTCCGGCACACGCGTTTCATCACCACCGAAGAACTCGCTGAAGGCACTGTTGACGAAACGCGCATGGCCGCGCTCATCGAGCACCCACACCGGCATCGGCAGGCCGTCTGCCAGCGCGCTGAAACGGGCTTCGCTTTCCCCCAACTCCACTTCCATCTGCTTGCGCGCGGTGATGTCGAAGAACAGGATGCCGACCTTGTCTTCTCCCGGCCGCCCCACCCGCACCGCGTCGACCGCGAACGAGCGGCCCAGCGCACGGGCTTCCATCTCGAACTGAGCGGGGCGGCCGCTGCGTGCGACTTCGCCATAGATACGGAACCAGTCCTGCTCGTGGTTGGGTTCCAGCGCAGTCATGCACTTGCCACGCGCGTCCTTCAGCCCAGTGTGGCGCTCGAACGCGTCGTTGACTTCGATGAAACAATAGTCGACCGCACGATCACCCTCGAACAGCACCTGGATCACGCAGAAGCCGGCGTTGATGCGCTCAAGCACGCCACGATGCAGGTCGGGTTCTGGCGCCGGCACCAGCATCGGTGGGCGCTCCACGAGGGGCGGCAGTGTGGACAAGGGGGTCTTTGCAGGCCAGGTTGGGAGCACAGCATCTTCCAAAGGGCGTATTCACAGCGTCAAGCGCCGTCAGTCATGGTTGACGTCGATGAATTGGCGGCAACCGCTCTTGCCCACGACGCAATCGGCCATTGCGGTCGTCCGGCAGCAGGCTCACACTCGATCCGTGATCAACACCCCCCCAGCGCGGGGACGCAGGAGACCGTCATGAAACGCTCACTCGCGATTGCCCTGCTGGCAGGCGCCCTGGCGGCCGGTGGCGCCAATGCTGCGCCACGCACCGTGACCGATGCAGACGCGCCGCGTGCGTTGCAGGCCGATGGACCGGTCAGCGTGAAATGGGAAGATCCGGCCAAGTTCACCGAAATACGCCAGAGCAGCAACCGCTTCGAGGCCGAACGCGGTGACTGGGTGCAGCAGCTGGCCCGCTACCTGCAGACCACCGCAGCCAAGCCGCTGCAGCCTGGGCAGACCCTCGATGTGACCCTCGTCGACATCAAGCGTGCCGGTGACTACGAGCCTTGGCACGGCCCGCGTGGCCGCGACATCCGGATCATGCGCGACATCTACCCGCCACGGATCACCCTGCAGTACACGCTGAAGGACGCCAGCGGCCGTATTGTCAGCGAGGGCGATGCGCGACTCAGCGATACCGGCTACCTGCACAACGTGGGACTGAAGAGCGACAGCGATCCACTGCGCTACGAGAAGCGTCTGATCGATGACTGGGTGAAGCGCCAGCTGGCCAGTCAGGCGACCGCCGCGCGTTAGGTCCCCCGGCAGGTGTCGACCTTGGTCGACACGCATTCACGGCGCCGATCGAGGTCGGCCGCTACCGGTGCCGAGCGCGGGCTCGGCGCTACACGTACACCTTCGCCACGCGCTTGACCGCGCACGGCAGCTGGTAGGCGCTCACGCCACAGCGCGGCGCCAGCTCCGACAGGGTCGGCGCAGAACCCCACAGTTCCACCACGCTGCCGATGCCGGCCTGCGCATGCGCGGTCAGGTCCACCGTCAGCATGTCCATCGACACGCGCCCGATCAGCGCACCGGGCTGGCCGTCGATCAGCACCGGAGTGCCATTGGGGGCGAACTGCGGATAACCGTCGGCATAGCCAAGCGCGACCACACCCACGCGGGTGCGCGCCTTGGCCACGAAACGCGCGCCATACCCCACCGGTTCACCGGCTTCGATCCAGCGCTCGGCGATCACCTTCGACTGCATCGTCATCACCGGGCGCAGCCGCTCGGTCAACACGGTGTTGTCCGGCAGCGGGTTGGCGCCGTACAGCATCAGGCCCGGGCGCACCCAATCACTGCGCACATCCGGCCAGCCCAGCAGCGCAGGCGAGTTGCACACGCTGGTCTCGCCTGCCAGTCCATCAATGGCGCGGGCGAAGGTCGCCGCCTGTTCGTGGGTGCGTTCGCTGTCCAGCTCGTCGGCACGCGCCAGGTGGGTCATCAGCACGACGCGTTCGACGTGCGGCAGCGCCGACAGGCGCGCGTGCGCCGCGCGGAAGCTGTCCACGTCCAGGCCGAGGCGGTGCATGCCGCTGTCCAGCTTCAGCCACACCGTCAACGGGCGCGGGCTGTCGAACGCCGCCAGTGCCTCCACTTGCCACGGTGAACCGACGGCGAACCAGAAGTCATGCTCGGCCACCAGCGTCATGTCGCTCGGCTCGAAGATGCCTTCCAGCAGCAGGATCGGCGCACGGATGCCGGCCTGGCGCAGCTCCAATGCCTCTTCGATGGTGGCCACGCCGAAGCCATCGGCCTCGCCTTCCAGCGCCTGCGCACAGCGCACCGCGCCATGCCCATAGGCATCGGCCTTGATGATCGCCAGCGCCTTGCCCCCGCCCAGTTCACGGGCGAGGCGGTAATTGCTGCGCAGGGCGCCCAGATCGATCAGCGCGCGGGCAGGACGCATGTGCGGTTCTCGTGTTGCGGCGCGTGACCGTACTGGCCGTAGCGGAAAATATCCAGGCCTTCGGTGCTGATCTGCGGCTGTCGCGCGCTCATCAGGTCGGCCAGGTAGCGGCCCGAGCCGCAGGCCATGGTCCAGCCCAGCGTGCCGTGTCCGGTGTTGAGGTACAGGTTGCGGAACGGCGTGGCGCCGATCACCGGCGTACCGTCCGGCGTAGCCGGGCGCAGGCCGGTCCAGAACTGCGCGCGCGACAGGTCGCCGCCCTTCGGATAGAGATCCCTGACCACCAGTTCCAGGGTCTCGCGACGGCGCTGCGACAGCGACAGGTCGAAGCCGGCCACTTCGGCCATGCCACCGACACGGATGCGGTCGTCGAAGCGGGTCACCGCCACCTTGTAGCTCTCATCGAGGATGGTCGAGGTCGGTGCCATCGCCGGGTCGGTAATCGGCAGGGTCAGCGAATAGCCCTTCAGCGGGTACACCGGCAGGCGCATCCCCAGCGGTGCGACCAGCGCTGGCGAGTAGCTGCCAAGCGCGACCACGAAGCGGTCGGCGGTTTCCAGCTTGCCGTCGATGCGCACGCCGGTGATGCGGTCGCCATCGAACTCCAGGCCGGTGATGTCCTGGTCGAAACGGAATTCAACGCCGGCATCCATGCACAACTGCGACAGCCGGCGGGTGAACAACTGGCAGTCGCCGGTCTGGTCACGCGGCAGGCGCAGCGCGCCGACCAGGCCATCGACATGGGCCAGGGCCGGTTCGGCCTGGATGATGCCGGCGCGGTCCAGCACCTCGTACGGCACGCCGTACTGGGCCAGGATCTCGATGTCCTGCGCCGAAGCATCCAACTGCTGCTGGGTGCGGAACAGCTGGGTGGTGCCAAGGTCGCGGCCTTCGAATTCGATGCCGATCTGCGCGCGCAGCTCGTTCAGGCAGTCGCGGCTGTACTCGGACATGCGCACCATGCGCGCCTTGTTGATCGCATAACGCTCGTGGGTGCAGTTGCGCAGCATCTGCCACAGCCAGCGGTACTGGGCCAGGTCCATGCCCGGGCGGATCGCCAGCGGCGCGTGCTTCTCGAACAGCCAGCCGATAGCCTTCTTCGGCACGCCCGGGGCCGCCCACGGCGAGGTGTAGCCGAACGACAGCTGGCCGGCATTGGCGAAGCTGGTTTCCAGCGCCGGGCCGGGTTGGCGGTCGATGACCGTGACTTCAAACCCGGCCTGTCGCAGATACCAGGCACTGGTGGTACCGATCACGCCGCTGCCGAGAACTAGGACTCGCATGGGACTTCTCCAACCCGATCATTCCCTGCACTGGAGCGCACAGGGACCATAATTGGGGAAGTATAGACAGCCATTCCCAGTTGATTTGCCTGTTTTGAAATCAACCGGCAGGATGTTCCACTTCAATTCACTCCCGAAGGTTGACGGTCATGGCCACCCGGATCCGCGAACTGGACAAGATCGACCGCAAGATCCTGCGCATCCTGCAGGCCGAGGGCCGCATCTCCTTCACCGAACTGGGCGAGCGGGTGGGCCTATCGACCACCCCGTGCACCGAGCGCGTGCGCCGGCTGGAGCGCGAAGGGGTGATCACCGGCTACCACGCCCACCTCGACCCGGCCGCAGTTAAAGCGAGCCTGCTGGTGTTCGTGGAGATCAGCCTGGCGTACAAATCCGGCGACATCTTCGAGGAGTTCCGGCGCGCCGCGCTGAAGCTGCCCAACGTACTGGAATGCCATCTTGTATCGGGCGACTTCGATTACCTGCTGAAGGCGCGGATCAGCGAGATGGCCTCCTACCGCAAGCTGCTCGGCAGCACGCTGCTGACACTGCCGCATGTACGTGAGTCGAAGAGCTACATCGTGATGGAAGAAGTGAAGGAAACACTGAGCCTGCCGATTCCGGACTGAGGCTGCTGCTGGGTGGGGCCAGATCCCGTACAGCGGGCTCTGGCCCCGATCATGGCGACAGTCAGCGCTGCTGCGGATGCTTCTGCGGGCGCTGTTCCTGCTGCCTGCCGCCCTTGTACTGCTGCGGCTCCATCTGCTGTTGCTGCTGCTGTTGCTGCTGCGGGTTGCGGCCCTGCGGTTCCTTGCCGGGATGACGGTTCTGCTGGTTTTTCATGGTCGCGATCCAGTGGACGAAGGACATGCGGCGGCGGGATGCCGGCGCAGGGCCACGGTGGCCCCGGAACGGTTAATCGCAGGCGAAAAAACAGTGATCGGCTGGACGCTGTTTTCGCGCGTTCAGCCCGCTCAGCGCCAGCCAGCAGCCAACCTTGGTGGCACCAGGGTTCAGCGCTTGATCTGCTGGCCATCGCCGGCCGGCACGCTGTCGTAGTAGCGGCCGGTGCGCGAGTCGAACACGCGGTTCGGGCCGGCCGGGCGCACGCCGGGCACGATGCGGCCGTTGCGGTCGTAGACCTTGTCGGCCGGCCTCGGTGCTGGCGGCGGCGTGATCTGGGCCGGACCGGTGGACTTGATCGGCTGCGCCGGTTGCGGCGTAGGCAGCAACTGCGGCTGCGGCCGGGCCGCCTGTGGCGGTGGCGCCACCGGCTGCGGCGCCACGGTGGTCGCGCTGCGGGTGGCCGTGGGGTCGGGGGTGGGCACCTGGGCCAGCGCCAGTGCCGGCAACAGGGCGATCAACAGCAGGGGAAGGGTCGGCTTCATGGCACGCTCCGGCGTCTATGACACCCACCTTGCTCCCGCACCCGTGTGCCACCCATGAACGGCCATCACACTTGCAAGCGCGCGCCGGCACCCCCACGTTTTCCGGCATCCCCAGGCCATCGACCCACGGAGCGCCGCCATGACCGCCTTCGACCTGACGCCCCCCACCGCCACCCAGACCGAGACCCTGGTCGCCGGCCTCAGCAGCGAGGAACGCCGCGTGCTGTTGCAGCACGGCACCGAAGCGCCGTTCTGCGGCGTGTTCCTCGACAACAAGCGCGAGGGCGTCTACTGCTGCCGGCTGTGCGCGCTGCCGCTGTTCCGCTCCAGCACCAAGTTCGATTCCGGCACCGGCTGGCCCAGCTTCTTCGCCCCGTTCGACCCGGCGCATGTGCGCGAGATCCGCGATACCAGCCACGGCATGGTCCGCACCGAGATCACCTGCGCGCGCTGCGGCAGCCATCTGGGCCACGTGTTCCCGGACGGTCCGCCGCCCACCTACGAGCGCCACTGCCTGAACTCCGTCTCACTTTCCTTCGTCGGCAATGGCGAGCCCTGGCCCGATCCGCTGCAGCGTGGCGGCGCCGAAGCCGGTGTGGCCGGCTGAAACACCCCGCTGACCGATTTCACAGAATTCCCTCTTCAGAAACCCGGGCGACGGGCCGACAAGGAGATATCCCCTCTCCCTGCGTCGCCCCATGCTCATCATCGTCGGATTCCTGGTCGTCATCATCAGCGTGATCGGGGGCTACCTCGGTGCCCACGGCCGCCTGGGTGCCCTCTGGCAGCCCTACGAGCTGGTCATCATCGGCGGCGCCGCGCTCGGCGCGTTCCTGGTCGGTACCCCGGCCAAGACGGTCAAGCAGACCCTGCAGGCCATGGTCGGCGTGTTCAAGGGCCCGCGCTACAAGCAGCAGGATTACATCGATGTCCTCAGCCTGCTCTATGAACTGCTCAACAAGGCGCGCCGCGAAGGCTTCATGGCACTGGAAGACCATGTCGAACGCCCGGCCGAGAGCGCCTTGTTCAGCAATTACCCCAAGGTGCAGGCCGACCACCACCTGATCGACTTCATCACCGACTGCCTGCGCCTGATGATCGGCAGCAACATCGAGCCGCACGAGCTGGAACCGCTGCTGGAACTGGAGCTGGAAAAGCACCACGCTGAAGCCATGGCACCGTCGCAGGTGCTGACCAAGGTCGCCGACGGACTGCCCGGTTTCGGCATCGTGGCTGCGGTGCTGGGCATCGTCATCACCATGGGTTCGATCGGCGGCGACATCGTCGAGGTCGGTGGCCACGTGGCCGGTGCGCTGGTCGGCACCTTCCTCGGCATCCTGCTGGGCTACGGCTTCGTCGGCCCGATGGCGGCGGCGATGGAAGCCCGCGCCGAACAGGACAGCCGCATCTACGAATCGGTCAAGACTGCCCTGCTGGCCTGCCTGCGCGGTTACAACCCGAAGATCGCGCTGGAATTCGCCCGCAAGACGCTACCGTCGAACGTGCGCCCGGCCTTCTCCGATTTCGAGCAGCACCTGAAGACGGTCAAGTAAGCCATGGCCGAGAACAAGCCCACCGTCATCGTCCGCCGGGTCAGGAAGGCCGGCCACGCCGCTCACCACGGAGGGTCGTGGAAGGTGGCCTATGCCGACTTCGTGACCGCGATGATGGCCTTCTTCCTGGTGCTGTGGCTGATGGCCACCACCAACAAGAACGACCGTGCGGCCATTTCCGAGTACTTCCGCAACCCGAGCCCGCTGAGCGGGCAGAGTGCCACGCCGGCACCCGGCATGGCCGGCCCGGGCGGCGCCAGCACATCGATGATCAAGCTGGGCGGCGCCACCGACATCTCGCGGGGCAGCAGCAACGATCCCTTCCAGAACCAGAAGGAAGCAGTGCCGCAACCGGTGGACCAGCAGCAGCGCGACAAGCAGCAGCTGGAAGCACTGATGAAGGAGCTGCAGGAAGCGATCAGCCGGAGCCAGGCACTGGAACCGTTCAAGGACCAGCTGCTGCTGGACCTGACTCCGGAAGGCCTGCGCATCCAGATCGTGGACAAGCAGAACCGGCCGATGTTCGACCTCGGCAGCGCTACGCTGAAGCCGTACACGCAACAGATCCTGCACGAGCTGGCCAACTACCTGAACCACGTGCCGAACCGGATCAGCCTGACCGGCCACACCGACATCACCGCCTATTCGGCCGCACGCGGCTACGGCAACTGGGAACTGAGCGCCGACCGCGCCAACGCTGCACGCCGTGCACTGGTGGACGGCGGCCTGGAGGACAGCAAGATCACCCGCGTGGTCGGCCTGTCTTCATCGGTGCTGTTCGACAAGGCCGACCCGCAGAACCCGATCAACCGCCGCATCAGCATCGTGGTGATGACCAAGGCCGCCGAGGAGGCAGCGCTGGCGGGTGCCGGCCCCCAGGTGGGGCTGTCGGCGCCCACCGCCGACCCGGACGTGCAGGCCGCGCAGGGGCAAGCGGAATAAGCTGTGGGTGCGCGCCTTGGTCCGAATCCACAGGGCCATGCCGGGCGAGCGCACCACGCCGCACCCGCTACAATGGCGGTCTTTCCGTTTCCAGGTGATCTCACCCCCATGTCCCAGAACTCCAAGGCCAAGCGCGACAAGCGCAAGAAGCAGCAGGGCAAGCGCCCGTTCCTCCGCCTGAACGCGCAGCAGCAGGTGCAGAACCATGCCGTGCTGACCAACGAAGACGGCCAGGTGGTGGCGGCCATCGGCCTGCAGGGCCGTGAGTGGCTGCTGGCCATCGGCGGCCAGACCATGGGCAACGCCGAGAACCCGGTGCCGATGCTGGCCATGCTCAAGCACCTGGCCAACGTGCAGGAGAAGGAAGGCCGCAAGGTCAACCTGGAGTACTCCGAACTGCTGCAGAAGCTGCTGGACACCCTGGCGGCCGAATCCGAGCAGACCGCCGACGAATACCTGGACAAGCTGGTGTCCGAGTTCGAAGGCGTCGACGCTGCTGAAGGCGAAGAAGGCGAAACCGTCGAGGGCGACGCGGCCGAAGAAGCCGCTGCCGAGGCCGCCCCGGCCGCTGACAGCGACAGCAAGCCGCAGGCCTGAACCGGCCGCGGCGGTGACGGTCTACGTCGATGACGCAGTGCATCCCTGGCGCGGACAGCGCTGGGCGCACCTGATGGCCGACACCCTGGCCGAGCTGCACGCAATGGCCGCGCAGCTCGGCATTCCACCGCGCGCCTTCCAGAACAAGGCCAGCGGCGCCCACTACGATGTCACTGCCGGGCTGCGCGCACAGGCCATCGCGCTCGGCGCCCGGGCGATCTCACGGCACACCGACCGCGAGCTGGTCAAGGCGGTGATTGCCAACGCCCGGGCGCAGTACCGGCCGTAGGCCACGCCGCGGGTTCGCCGGACACCAACCGGCACCGACGGGGGTAGAGTCGACTGTTAGTCGACTGCTCTCCCATCCGGCCGCGAGACCCCCGCGCTGCGCGCGATAGTCGACTGACAGTCGACTCTACCCCCGTCGGGTCGTCCTCAGCGGATCAAGCCGCCGGGTCGTGCCCGGCGGATCGGCCCATCGCTCAGAACGGGTCGCTGCCCAGCCGGATTTCCACGTTCAGCAGCGAGCACAGCGCAAGCATCGCGTCATCGTCGCGGGTCAGCGCCATCACCCCGGTAAAGCCATCACTGCCGGCATCCACGCTCCACAGCGTGTAGTTGTGCTCGCGCAGGCGGTCGAAGGCGGTGGCCATCAGCTGCACGCCGTCCAGGCCTTCGGCAAAGTCCTCGTCGTCCAGGTCGCCACCCCAGTCCAGCTGCAGGTTGAAGCGCGCCGAAAGCTCGTTCACCGCCGACTGCAGCGACTCCAGGTCCTCACGCTCCACATCGAAACCGGACTGCCAGGCGATGGCGGTGAACAGCGCCGGCAGCCAGTCGCTGTCCGCTTCCAGCGGCTGACCGTCCTCGGCCAGGTGCTCGCGCCAGCGGTTGAACTGCTGCAGGGCCAACTCTTCGTCACCCGGGTTGATCAGCACCAGCAGGTTCCAGACCCGCGCCTCGAAGCCCTCCTCGTCGAAGTCGTGGATGTCTTCCTCGAAGTCGAAATAGTCGCTGTTGTCGGGCATGGCGGAACGTCCTCTGGGGCAGGTCGGCATTCTACGGTTTATCCTGTGCCGCTGAAGCCGGCCTTGGTGGCCGTCACTGTGAATGAAGCGATGAGCGATACCCCTCCCGACCACCTGGCGATCAACCCGGCCAGCCCCTTCCATGATGCGCAGGCGCTGGAGCGCGGCGTTGGCGTGCGTTTCAACGACATCGAGCGCGACAACGTCGAGGAATACTCGGTCAGCGAAGGCTGGATCCGCGTGCAGGCCGGCAAGGCCCGTGACCGCCGCGGCAACCCGATGACGATCAAGGTCAAGGGCAAGGTCGAGGTGTATTTCCTGGACCAGAAACCGGAATAACCGGCACCGGCATGTAGAGCCGAGCCTGTGCTCGGCTGCTTTTCGTTCCGGGTTCATGACGCCTGAAGCAAGCGTAGCCGAGCATGGGCTCGGCTCTACATGCCAGGGCGGAATCCGCGTCAGCGTCAGCAACGCCCGGTCCCAGGCATCATTCGCGCTTGCGCGATTCCAGCAGGTCCAGGTTGCGGATCAGGCGCCGCGAGATCTCATCGGAGATCACCCCGCGCCGGGTCAGCCGGAACAGTTCCTCGCGCTCGGCGTTGAGGCCGGCGCTGCGCAGCTGGCGGTAGCCCAGCTCCATGCGCCGCACCTTCTCCGGGTCTACGTCGGGCCCGTCGTTGTCCTTCTCCAGGTGCCGCTGGTACAGCAGGCTCACCCGCGAGGCGGCATCGTTGTACAGCTGCACGTTCTCGGTGTTCTGGTTCATCACCAGCTGCTGGCGCATGCGCTCGACCCCGGCCAGCGCCGCCTTCGACGACAGGCGGCGCGCCAGGTCCTCTTCCTTGCGTTCACCCGAATCGGCCGGCAGCTGCAGGCCCTTCAGCAGCTGCGGCAGCGCGATGCTGGCGCCGAGCAGCGAGAACAGGATCACCGAGGCGGCCAGGAAGATCACCAGGTCACGTGCCGGGAACGCACTGCCATCAGGCAGGAACAGCGGCAGGGTCAACACGCCGGCCAGGGTGATCGCACCACGCACGCCGGCCACCGAGGTCGCCACCACGATGCGCCAGTTCGGCGCTTCGCCCCGCTCCAGTCCGCGGCGGCGCGCGCGCAGCAGGTTCCAGCGCAGCGACAGCCACACCCACAGCAGGCGCAGCACGACCAGCGCCAGGTTGATCACCACTACGTACACCAGCAGCCACCACGCGCTCTGGTGGCCGGTCTCGTTCATGGTGGTGGTGGCACGTTCGACAATACCGGGCAGCTGCTCGCCCAGCAGCACGAACATGATGCCGTTGAAGCTGAACTGCAGCATGTTCCAGACCCCGGCACGCTGCACGCGCATGCTGCCGGAGACGCGGCCGGTCAGCTCGACGTAGCTCATCGCGATACCGGCGGCGACCGCGGCGAGGATGCCGGAGGCGTGGATCTCTTCGGCCAGCAGGTAGGCCGCGAACGGAATGAGCAGGTTGACCAGCATCGCCGCGCCCGGCTCCTCGCCGAAGCGGCGCCACAGCCAGCGCTGGAAGGTGGACACACCCAGCGTCACCACCACGCCCACCGCCAATCCCGCCACCGCCACCCACACGAAGGTCAGCGAGGCCGTGGCCAGCGAGAACGTGCCGGTCATCACCGCAGCCACCGCGAAGCGGAAGCAGACCAGGCCCGATGCATCGTTGAGCAGCGACTCGCCTTCCAGGATGTGCATCAGGCGCTTGGGAATCGGCGCCTTGGAGGCGATCGCACCCACTGCCACAGGATCGGTCGGCGACACGATGGCCGCCAGCGCGAAGCACACCGCCAGCGGCATCACCGGAATCAGCCAGTGGATCAGGAAGCCTGCGCCGATGACGGTGAACACCACCAGGCCGAACGCCAGTTCGAGGATCGCGCCCTTGTCGCGGAACAGGCCCTGCTTGGGGATGCGCCAGCCATCAAGGAACAGCAGCGGCGGCAGGAACAGCAGGAAGAACACTTCCGGCTCCAGCGCGTGGCCGCGGTTGAACACCCCGGCGATGACCGCGCCCAGGCCGATCTGCACCAGCGGCAGCGGCAACGAGAACGGCAGGACGCGAACCAGGTAGCCGCTGGCGACAACGGCCACCAGCATCGCCAGGACGACTTCAATGGTATGCATGCTTCTTCCAGGAAGCGGCGCGTGGGGCGGCTTGAAGGCCAGCGCCGGAAACCCGGAAAAAACTACCACATGCGGCCATGACCGCGACGACGGGAGCCGCCGCGCGTCAGCCCCGGCTCATGCCGCCCCATCGAAGCGGTACAGGTCCATGGCCAGGAAGCCAGCGTCGATGCCGGCATCGATGCGACGCGCACCGAAGCCGCCCTCGCCCGCCGCGCCCATCGCGAAGAACAACGGCAGCAGGTGCTCGTCGGTCGGGTGCGCACGTTCGGCGAATGGCGCCTGCCGGCGATAGTCGAACAGCGCCTGGCGGTCATCAGCGGCCAGCCGCTGCTCCACCCACTCGATGAAGGGCCGCACGTATGGCGCTTCCTTGCCGTCCTGGTAGTCGCCCCAGTCGTGCAGGTTGTGGGTGATGCTGCCCGAGCCGACCAGCAGCACGCCTTGTTCGCGCAGTGGTGCCAGCGCGCGGCCCAGCGCGAACTGATGCTCGGGGCCGAGCAGCGGCTGGATCGACACCGGCACCACCGGGATGTCGGCCTGCGGGCGCAACAGCCGCAGCGGTACCCACGCGCCGTGGTCGAGGCCACGCTGCGGGTCGATGGCCACTGGCAGTCCTGCGGCGGCGATGCGGCCGGCCACTTCTTCGGCCAGTGCCGGGTCACCCGGCGCCGGGTACTGCAGTTCGAACAGCGCGCGCGGGAAGCCGCCGAAATCGTGGATGGTTGGCGGCTGCGGATGCGCCCCGACCAGCGGCTGCCGGCCCAGCCAGTGCGCCGAGGCCATCACGATGGCGCGCGGCGTGGGCAGGTCGCGCGCCAGCTCGGCCAGGCGCACACCAACCTGGCCCGGATGCAGGGCAGTCATCGGCGAACCATGGGAGATGTACAGCGAAGGCAGGCGGGACATGGAATTCTCCAGTTGCAGGATCAGGCGGCGATCAGCGCGAACGCAGGGTCCACTTGCCATCGCCGACCAGGAACAGCACCACCAGCGCCAGCGCCCAGAACGCCGGGTATTCCCAGCCGCCGCCGGCATTGGCGAAACCGAAGCCGTTGGCGCCGTGCACGGTGACGATGGTGCCCAGCAGCAGCGGCACGCCGACCAGGCCCACCCAGCGCGCATAGATGCCCAGCAGCAGCGCGACAGTGATCACCAGCTCGACGCCGATGGTGAGGTAGCCGAGCACGCCGGGCAGGCCCAGCGACTCGAAGAACGCTGCCGTGCCGGCCGGGGTGAATTCCAGCAGCTTGGTCAGCGCATGGACCAGGAACAGCACGCCCAGGGCCAGGCGCAGCAGGGCGGCGCCATACGGGGCCAGCGGCGAATCAGGAGCGGTCGTGGCGTGCATCGGAAAGCACCTTGAAGGGAGTGGGCTCAGGTTATTGCGCCTTCACGGGCCGATAAATACGATCGATTGACCGTATTTATTTCAGAAGGCGCAACAATGGACACCCTCGAGGCGATGCGCGTGTTCGTGGCGGTGGTCGAGCGCAACGGCTTCAGCGCCGCCGCCCAGGCCCTGGACATGTCCACCGCCGGCGTTACCCGCCAGGTCGCCGCGCTGGAAAAGCGCTTGTCCACCCGCCTGCTCCATCGCACCACGCGGCGGGTCAGCCCCACCAGCACCGGCGCCGCCTACTACGCCCAATGCGTGCGCCTGCTGGCCGAGTTCGACGCGCTGGAGGCCAGCATCGGCGCGCAGGCGCTGGAGCCCTCCGGCACGCTGCGCATCAATGCACCGGTCAGTTGGGGCATCGCCCGCCTCGGCCCACTGCTGGCCAGTTACCGCGAACGCTTTCCGCAGGTGGAACTGGACCTGGCCCTGTCCGACCGCCTGGTGGACATGGTCGAGGAAGGCTACGACGTGGCCATCCGCATCACCCGCGAGCCGGGCCCCACCCTGATCGCCCGCCGCTTGGGCGAATCGCGGGTGAGCCTGTGCGCCGCGCCGGCCTACCTGGCCGCACGCGGCGCCCCGCAGACCCCGCAGGACCTGCAGGCGCACGCGTGCCTGGGCTACAGCTACTGGGCCGCTGGCGACCACTGGCCGTTGCAGGGGCCCGCAGGCGAAGTAAAGGTCGCGGTGAACAGCCTGCTGCACGCCAACAACGGCGACGTGCTGCGCGAAGCGGCGATTGCCGGCATGGGCGTGATCCTGCAGCCGGATTTCCTGCTGGAAGACGCGTTGGCCGATGGCCGGCTGGTGCGCGTGCTGCCCGAATGGGAGGCCGCCCCGATCGGCATCTTCGCGGTCTATACCAGCCGCAGCCACCTGGCACCGAAGGTGCGCAGTTTCATCGACCATCTGGTGGAAACCGGGGTGTAGCCGAGCCTGGCGTTTGCCGGCCAGCGGCCGGCACTACCGTCATGTTTCGGTCTGGTAGTGCCGGCCGCTGGCCGGCAAATACGAAACCCGATCAGGCGGGGACTTCATCCAGCGCATCGATGATCCGCTCCAGCGGTGCCGGCCGCCCCAGCAGGTAACCCTGCACCTGGTCACAGCCGTGCGCGGCCAGCCAGTCCAGCTGCCCCGGTGTTTCCACGCCTTCGGCAATGATGGTCAGGCCCATGCTGTGGCCCAGCGACAGCAGCGCGCGACAGATCGAGGCGTTGCGTGGATTGGTTTCCACGTCCGCCACGAAGCTGCGGTCGATCTTCAGGATGTCCAGCGGCAGGTGCTGCAGGTAGGACATGCTGGAATAGCCCGTGCCGAAATCATCCAGCGACACGCTGATGCCCTGCTCATGCAGGCGCTGCATGGTCTGCATCGCCTGCGCCGGCTTGCGCATCAGGCTGCTCTCGGTCAGCTCCACGTGCAGCGCACCGCGGGCCAGGCCGAATTCCTGCTGGGCGCGGGTGAACTCGGCCACCAGGTCGCTGTTGAAGAACTGCACCGCAGACACGTTGACCGCGATCGGCAGCTCGCCCCACCCGGCGTCGACCAGACGGCGCTGCGCCTTCGCCGCGGCGCGGATCACCCAGCGGCCCAGCGCCAGGATCAACCCGGTGTCCTCGCACAGCTGGATGAACTCGTTGGGCGGGATGAAGCTGCCATCGGCCTGCGGCCAGCGCAGCAGGGCCTCCAGCGCGGCCGGGCTGCCATCACCGGCATGCCGGATCGGCTGGAAGTACAGCTGGAACTCGTTGTCGATAGCGGCATGGATGCGCCCGGCCAGGCGCAACCGATCGGCCAGCCGCGTGGTCACCGCCGCATCGAACCAGACCACCACGTTGCCCTCGGCACGCGCCGCGTGCGCGGCCTGCGCGGCCATGCCGATCACCTGTTCGGCGCCATGGCCGTCACCGGCGACATGCACGGCCACGCCGATACGCGGCTCGAACTGGTGCAGCGAGTCCTTGCCGCGCATCGGCGCCGACACGATCTGCAGCAGGTCGTCCAGCACGCGCTGGGTATCGTGCCCGGCACCGATGGCCAAGACAAAATCTTCGGCCGGCTGGAACGCCAGCGTGCCATAGCGCGCGCCCAGGCCCCCGAGCCGGGTCGCCATCGACTGCAGTACCGCATCGCCGATCTCGCGGCCCAGCGTATCGGCCACGAGCTGCAGGCCGCGCAGCTGCACGAAGGCGATGGTATAGCCCTCGCCCTGCCCATCCAGCTGTTCGGTCAACGCGCGTACATTGAGCAGGCCGGTGGCCGGGTTGTGCCGCGCCTGGTAAGCCAGGTCGCGCTCGTAGGCCAACCGTTCGCTCACATCCTCGGCCAGCACCAGGCACGCGGGCTGTCCGTCGAAATCGAGTTTGGACAGGTGTGCGCGCACCTCGAACACGCTGCCGTCCTTGCGCCGATGCAGGCGCACGGTCGCATCCGGAGGATCGCCCACCTGTGCGCGCTGGATGGCACCACGCACCTCGTCCCAGCCCTCGCGCGGGCGGATGTCGAGGATGCTCATCGCCAGGAACTCGTCGCGGCTGTAGCCGTACTGGCGCACGGCGGCATCGTTGACCTCGATGAAGCGCAGCGTGTCCGGGTCGAATACCCAGAACGGCGCCGGATTGCGGTCAAACAGCAGGCGGAAGCGGCGTTCCACTTCGCTCATCTGCTCGCGCGCCTGATAGCGTTCGCTCAGGTCGGTCAGCGCACCGATCATGCGCCGCTCGCTGTCGGCCACTTCCACCCGCTGCCCACGTGCCCCGACCCAGCGCACCTCGCCTCCGGGCAGCACCAGGCGGAATACCTGGTCGAGCACCGCGCCGCCGGCGAAGGCCTGGTCGAAGGCCTGCTGCAGGCGTGCGGCGTCGTCGCGATGCACGCGTGCGAAGAAGTCGGCCACCGGCAGGGCATCGGTCTGCACGCCGAAGATCTCGCGCGCCAGGGGTGACCAGCGCAGCAGCGCGGCATCCTCGTCCACGTACCAGGTGCAGACACGCCCGACCTGGTGCGCAAGGCGCAGCTCGGCGTGGCCGGCCTTCAGCTCTTCGGCCATCGACTGCTGGCTGCGGGTGGTTCGGCGCACCGCATACAGCAGCACCAGCAGCACCACGATGTAGGCCAGTACGATTGCCACCGATGCCTGCAGGTAGGGCCACCACGGTGCCAGCACGTCTTCGTCGGCCAGGCCCACCTGCACCGCCAGCGGACTGCGTTCGAGCGTGCTGATGGTGAGGATGCGCGGTACGCCATCCACCACGCCCGGCATGCTGCCCAGCTCGACCACTGCCTGCGTGCCGAGCAGGTCACGGCGTGGCAGGTCATAGCGGTGGCCCACCGTGCCATGCGGATCAGGCACGCGGGCCAGCATGTAGCCTTCGGCATCGCTGATCGAGACCAGTCCCTTGGGGCCGACGTCGAGGCCACCGACGATGCGCTGCAGTTCGCCGCAGCGCAGCCGTGCCAGCAGCCAGCGTTCGCCGGCCATCGGCAGCGCCAGCGGGACCACCCAACCGCCATCGCTGGCCCGCTGCGGCGGGCCGATGTACAGCGCGCTCCCCTGGCCACGACGCTGCGGGTCGGTCCACAGCGGCAGCTGCAGGTCGCCCTCGCCGGCCGTCAGCGGTCGGCCATGGCGGTCGAGCACGGCGATGCTGTGCAGTTCGGCATGCCGGCCCAGCACCCCGCCGATGGATGCATCCAGCAGGGCCGGCGCCTGCGCCGGCACGCTGCGGAACAGCTCGGCGGCGTCGGCGGCGATGCCGGACATGGCCCGCTCCAGGTTGCGCAGTTCCAGCGCCAGCAGGCGCTCGCTGCCCACCGCCAGCGCGCGGCTCTGGCGCTGCGCCGCTTCCAGACGGCGGTGGTAGTCATTGACCAGCATGAGGGTCAGCCCGGTGACCAGCAGCACGCCCAGCAGCACTCCGCCCCAGGTAATGGCGCGCAGCGGCCGGGCCAACGCGCGTTTCAGCGCGGGCATCGGCGGGTGTTCCTTGTGCAGTCGGCTGGCTTCATGCGCGAACGAATCCTCCACGTCCCCGACCTCAACGGCCGGTGGACGCCATTCTTGACGCCTGACCCGCCCCCGCATGGCCACCTCCCCGTGTCCGCGCAGGGTTCCAGGGTCCAGCATGCACCACGTCGCTCACGGCGTGAAGGTCGGTTCCACGTGTTCAGCCAGATCCTGCACAGCACAGGACGCAGCACAGGGCCGCCAGGCGGGCCGGCGCAGATTAGACTTGGCGTTTTCCGCCGCAAGAGAAGTCCATGTCCAAGCTGCGCCGTCCCACCCTGGCGCTGGCCATCGTTGCCAGCCTGTCCCTGGCCGCCTGTGACCGCCCGGCCGAGCCGGCCGCCACGGCCACCGCGCCGGCCGATGCCACCCCCGCTGCGGCCAAGCCGATGCTGGGCAGCTTCGGCTTCGATGCCAGCGGCATGGACCGCAGCATTGCCGCCGGCGATGACTTCTTTGGCTTCGCCAACGGCACCTGGGTCAAGAACACCGAGATTCCGGCCGACCGGTCGCGCTTCGGCAGCTTCAACGTCATTGCCGAGAAGACCCTGGCCGACACCCGCGCCATTCTCGAAGGGGCCGCCGGCAACACCCAGGCCAGCGGTGACGACAAGCTGATCGGCGATTACTACGCCGCTTACATGGACGAGGCCGGCATCGAGCAGCGCGGCGTTGCACCCGTGGAGCCGCAGCTGAAGGCGATCGATGCCATCACCGACAAGGCCGGCCTGGCACGCGCCCTGGGCGGCGATGTGCGCGCCGACGTCGACCTGCTCAATGCGACCAACTTCTACACCGACCGCCTGTTCGGCCTGTGGGTGTCGGTGGACCTGCTGCAGCCCGACCGCAATGCGCCCTACCTGGTGCAGGGCGGCCTGGGCATGCCCGACCGCGATTTCTACCTGGGCGGCGGCCGCATGGCCGAACTGCGCAAGCAGTACCAGGCCTACATCGCACAGATGCTGCAGCTGGCCGGGGTCGCCGATCCGGCCGGCAAGGCACAACGCATTCTCGCGCTGGAGACGAAGATCGCGCAGGCACATGCCACCCAGGAAGAAACCAATGATGTGACCAAGGGTGCCAATCCCTGGACCCAGGCCGACTTCAATGCCAAGGCGCCCGGCATGGACTGGAACGCCTTCCTCGACGCGGCCGCGCTGGGCAAGCAGCAGGACTTCATCGTCTGGCAGCCCAAAGCCGTGGCCGGCCTGTCCAGGCTGGTCGCCACCGAGCCACTGGAGGTGTGGAAGGACTACCTGGCCTTCCACGCGCTGGACCGTGCCGCCGCCTATCTGCCGAAGAAATTCGCCGATGCCCGCTTCGCCTTCCACGGCACCGCGCTGAGCGGCACGCCGCAGCAGAGCGATCGCTGGAAGCGCGCGGTGGACGACGCCAACCACGCAGTGGGCGAAGCGATCGGCAAGCGTTACGTCGAAAAGCACTTCGACGCGAAGACCAAGGAACGCGCGGACGAGATGGCCAAGAACATCATTGCCGCCTTCGCCAAGCGCATCGACGCGCTGGCGTGGATGTCGCCGCAGACCAAGGCGAGCGCCAAGGCGAAGGTGGCCGGCCTGACCGTGGGCATGGGCTATCCGGAAAAGTGGCGCGACTACACCGGCCTTGAGATCCGCCGTGATGACCCGCTGGGCAATGCACAGCGCGCCGAGCTGTTCGAGTACCAGCGCAACATCGCCAAGCTGGGCAAGCCGGTCGACCACGGCGAGTGGGCGATGCTGCCGCAGACCATCAACGCGATGAATGTGCCGCTGGAAAACCGCCTGGTGTTCCCGGCCGCGATCCTGCAGCCGCCGTTCTTCGACGGCGCCGCCGACGACGCCGTGAACTATGGTGCGATCGGCGCCGTGATCGGCCACGAGATCAGCCACGGTTTCGACAACGCGGGCGCACTGTTCGATGAAACCGGCAAGCTGCACAACTGGTGGACCGCCGAGGACCTGAAGCAGTTCAACGCCGCCGGCGATGCGCTGGCCGCGCAGTTCAGCAGCTACGAGCCGTTCCCGGGCGTGCATGTGAATGGCAAGCTGACCCTGGGCGAGAACATCGCCGACGTGGCCGGCCTGGGTACCGCCTACGACGCCTACCAGCTGTCGCTGCAGGGCAAGCCGGGCCAGACCCTGGAAGGCTTCACCCCGGACCAGCGCTTCTTCCTCGGCTTTGCCCAGGCCTGGCGCAGCAAGAGCCGCGAGCAGGCGCTGCGCAACTCGCTGCTGACCGATGTGCATGCACCGGGCCAGTTCCGCGCACTCACCGTGCGCAACATCGACGCGTGGTACCCGGCGTTCGACGTGAAGGAAGGCCAGAAGCTGTACCTGGCCCCGGACAAGCGGGTCAAGGTGTGGTGATGTAACCGGAACGGGCGCCGCAAGGCGCCCGTTTCACTTGCGGGTAGCTGCCAACCTTGGTTGGCGCTTCCGCGGCACCGCGAAAAGCGTGCCAACCAAGGTTGGCACCTACCAGGCAACCGCGGGCCACTCGCGCAGGATCTCCACCGGCGCGCCCATGCGTGCACAGGCGCGGCTGGCGAGGCCGTCGGGCAGCGCACGGCGGAACAGCGGCGCCATGCCCTGCATCAGCTTCGCAGACGCCGCAGCCTGGGCGCGCTGACGGCCACTGCGTGCAAGCATGCCTTCGGCCCAGTCCGGCAGCAGCGCCGCGCCCGCACCGAGGAACACCTCGCGCGACAGCCCCGGCACCGGTACCGGCAGGCGCACGCCGGACAACACCTCCAGCACTTCACGCGAGCGCTCGTCCACACGCAGCTCCGGTTGCCGCGCGCAGAAGTACGCCGCCACCTCGGCTTCGCTGCACGGCACATCCACTGCACCCAGCGCCTCGGCCACACGGCGGTACTCATCGTAGTAGCGGTCGGCGATGTCCCCCGGCACCTCGCGCCCATAGCGGCGGAAACCCTGCAGGAACCCGAAGGCTTCGGTCACGTGCACCCAGGTCAGCAACTGCGGATCGTCGGCGGCGTAGGGCTCGCCCTGCGCGGTCTGGCCGCGGATCCGTGCATGAATACGGCGCACCTTGGCCACCAGCGCCTCCACTTCGCCAGTGGGCGCGTAGCTGGTGCCGGCAACGAAGGCGGTGGTGCGGCGCAGGCGTCCCACCAAATCCTGGCGGAAATTGGAGTGGTCGTAGACCCCGGCCAGCGCGCGTGGGTGCAGTGTCTGCAGCATCAGCGCGCACAGGCCACCGGCGAGCATCGAGGGAAATTCGGCGTGCAGCCGCCAGGTGACGCTGTCCGGGCCGAACCAGCCCGGGTCGCCCTGCGGATGGTCGTAGTCGATGCCACTCTGGCCGCGCGGGAAGGCGTCCAGTACCCAGCGCCGGATCGGCGCGGTGACGGGGCGGTAGAGTCGCTGCAGCAAAGCCGGCATCACGGGTCCAGGAAAGTCGGAAGAACGGTCGCATCTTGCGCGGTCGGCCCCGATTCTCGGCGATCACGGCGCAGGCGGCGAGCCTCCACGCTCAGCGACCGTTTCATGTGCGGCCGCAGCACGTTTCACCCTGCGACATCCTGTCGCAGGCTGTGACCGCGATGATGCAATGCATCAATTTTCACTCCCGCCGGGCAAACCCTTGCGCCGCTTGGCATTGCCCCCGTTGCACCGCCCGCTGGAAGTGCTAGAACTGGACCCGCCACACCGTCCAATGCTGATCGACGCACGTTCCACAAGGAGCCAGCCATGATTGCCTTGTTCAAGGGTTTGGGAATTCTGCTTCGCGACAACGAGCTCTACAGCAGCCCGTTCGACAAACAGGTGGCGCACTGGCGCAACCTCAGCGAGCAGCAGATCCGCGATGAAGTGGCGGTGCTGGCCCAGGCCAAGTGCCAGTGGCTGATCGCATCGATCATCGGCTGGCAGGCAGCCTCTCTGCTCATCCTGGGCCTGATCGCCAACTACCTGTGGCGCGATGACTTCCATATCACCTTCACCCGCGTGGTGATCGTGTTCGGCTCATGGGTCTCGATCCTGTTCGTGATCTGGTTCATGGCCAACATGTTCGATCAGCAGGCCGGCTTCGAGCGCTGGATGAAGGCCTTCAACAGCCGCGCCCGCATCAGTTCCAAGGCCGACAGCGTGGAGCACGTGGCCGAGGCACTGGACCTGGCCGAGCACTACCCGGAAGTGCTGGACTACAAGCAGGCGGTCACCACCAAGCGCGAACTGCGCCACGAGGACATCCGCATCATGACCGAGATCGGGCGGATGAAGCAGCACTCGGAGCTGGTCGGACGCCTGAACCACGTCGGCGAAACCGAACACCATCACGAGCTGACGCTGCAGCCTGCCTACTGACCCTTCAGCGAAGCGGGGGGATCCACACTGCCACCGTGATCACTCGCGGTGGCAGTGTTCTATCGGGTCCTGGCTGACGCACTGGCGGAAGCCGTCGGGCAGGCCACGCATGGCCTCGGTCTTGCCTGCCGCAACCGCAAACCGACGCAGCGGCGGCGTGGTGCACGCGGCATCGGTGCTGCACGCTGGGTCCAGCACCAGGTAATGGCAGTGGCCACTGCTGCTGGCAATGCACTGAAAGCGCGCCTCGCCGTCGACCACCGTACTCTTGCTGTACAGCGTGTCCACGCCGTTGGCATGGGTGCGGGTGATCGAGGTGTTGCGGGATTTTTCGCAGCCGGCCAGTGCCAGCACGGCAACGCACGCAATCAGCAGACGGGACATGTTCATTCCTCGGTGCAGGGGGGATGCGGCTGCGGCTACATGCCGCGGAACAGGCTCATGAACGGTTGGCTGACCACCAGCGTTTCCGTTCGGCCACGCAGGCGCAGCACGCCCCGCCCGGTATCGTCGCGGCTGACCGCCGCCACGGCCTTCATGTTGACGATGGTCGAGCGGTGGATCTGGCGGAAATGCTGCGGGTCGAGCACTTCCAGCAGTTCGCGCAACGGCGTGCGCAGCAGGCTCTCGCCGGCGGCAGTGACCACGGTGGTGTACTTGTTGTCGGCGCGGAAGTAGGCCACCTCCTCCAGCATGATCAGCTGCGTCTCGCGGCCGTTGCTGGCGGTGATCCAGGCCAGCGGCGGTCGCTCTGCAGTGCCCTGCGATGGGCCCAACCGCTGCAGCAGGCGCTCCAGCACGGCATCGTCCTGCCGCGTCGATGGCAGCCGCGACAGGATGCGTTCGCGGGTGGCAAGCAGGCGCTCGTCGCTTACCGGCTTGAGCAGGTAATCCATCGCGCCCTGCTCGAATGCATCGATGGCGTACTGGTCGTAGGCAGTAACGAACACCACCTGGGTGCGCGGACTCAGCTCGGACAGCGAGCGCGCGACCTCGATGCCGCTGATACCGGGCATGCGGATATCGAGGAAAGCGATGTCCGGCTGCTTCTCGGCCAGCTGCTCCAGCGCGCTGGCGCCGTCCTCGCACTCGGCCACCAGCTTCAGGTCCGGCCACAGCCGGCGAAGTTGCTCCACCAGCGACTGCCGCAGCAGTTCTTCGTCTTCAGCGATCAGTGCCTCAAGCGGCATGGCTGCGCTCCTTGTGCGACTGCGGCAGGGTCATGGTCGCGGCCACGCCGCTGGGGAAATTGGCCACGATCGCCACACCGGCCTGCTCACCGCAGGTCAGGCGCAGGCGCTCGCGCAGGTTCTTCAGGCCGATGCCGGTACCGCTGGTGCCCTGCCCGAAGCCGAGCCCGTCGTCGGCGACGGTCACGGTCACGTGGTCATCGAAACCGCGCGCGAGGATCCAGATCGTGCCACCGCCGGGCTTGGGTTCCAGGCCGTGCTTGATCGCGTTTTCCACCAGTGTCTGCAACGCCATCGCCGGCAGGTGCACGCCATGCAGTTCGTTGGGTACCTGCACTTCCACCGCCAGCCGCGCGCCCATGCGGATACGCAGAATCTCCAGGTAGGCGCGGGTGCGCTCCAGCTCCACGCCCAGCGTGGACACCGATTCGTCCACCTGCGGCAACGAGCTGCGCAGGTACTGGATCAGGTGGCCGAGCATCTGTTCGGCACGCGCCGGGTCGGTGCGGGTCAGCACCTGCGCGTTGGCCAGCGTGTTGTACAGGAAGTGCGGTTCCACCTGCGCGTGCAGCAGATTCAAGCGCGCCACCGACAGTTCCTTTTCCACCTGGGTCTGTTCGGCGGCGGCCTGCTCATCGCGACGCTGGTCGGCCACGCGGCGGCTGATCGCACGGGTGACCGCTTCGGCGTTCTCGAAGTTGCTGCCCTCGTCCAGCGCCAGCAGGTCGGCCCACCAGCCCGCATCCGGTTCAAACAGTAGGGTGACGGTGCTGGTGCCCTGCCCCGGCGTGACCGTGGCCAGCACGCTGTTGCGCTTGATCGCCAGCCGCGCCGGCAGGTTCCAGCGCGAGGGCTGACGCCCATTCCAGAGATCCACGCGGCGAACATAGGCGCGCACCTGCAGGCTGCCGGCCGAGCTTTCCACATCCTCAACGCGGGGAAGTTCGGCGATCGCCGCTTCCACTACCGAGAACGCGTGGCCGGCGTCCATCGGCAGTTCGATCTGGCGGCGCTGGCGCCCGGACAAGGTGGTGGCATCCAGGCGACCGGCCACCAGCCAGACCCGGCGGATATGGGTGATGGCACTGCCCAGCGCGGAAATGATCAGGAACATCGCCAGCAGGCCGAAAATCCAGCCCGGGCCATCGTTCATGCCACTGAAGATGCCGCTCCAGACCATGCCTGCGACGAACAGCGCCGCAGCCCAGGCCAGCAGATGACGTAACAGGAGAGAAAGGCTGGCGAACACGGCGGCGCCTTGGAGGAAGGGGGTGAGCCGAGCATAGGGCGGCCCGCCGGGCAAGCAAGCGGGCTGCGACGAAGGGCGGGAAAGCGGGGATGGAAGCGGCTCTGGCAGTGCCGGCCGCTGGCCGGCACCCCGTCATCGCCGCAAGCCTCGCAGCAATGCCGGCCAGCGGCCGGCACTACCGGTGCTTCTTATTCGCGCTGGTCGGCGCTGGCGTCGCGTACGGCGCGGAACGACTCGTCCTTGCTCCAGTTCGGCCAGGCACGGGAGTTGGCCAGCTGGTTGCCCAGCGTGTACAGCACTTCCAGGTCGCGGGCGGCACCGGCGAACACCCAGTCCGGCTGCCATTCGTCGCCCTGCTGGTGGTAGCGCTTGGCGGTGTAGTCTTCCGAGGCCTTCTTGCCCGCAGCCACGCCACCGTCCACCCAGTCCTGGCCGGCCGACCACGACAGTGCCGGCACGCCACGCTTGGCGAACGGGAAGTGATCGGAGCGGAAGAACAGGCCCGCTTCCGGCTTCGGGTCCGGCGTGTAGCGGATATCCCAGCCCTTGGCCACGTCCTTCAGCTGGTCCAGCAGCTCGAAGCGCGCGGCGCCGTAGATGCCGAAATCGCGCGACGGACCGAACGGCGCCATGCCATCCATGTTGATCACCGCCACGGTCTTTTCCAGCGGGTACAGCGGATGGGTGGCGTAGTACTCCGAACCCAGCAGGCCCTTTTCCTCGGCGGTGACTGCCAGGAACAGCACCGAACGCTGCGGGCGCTTCTGCTTGGCGAAGCCACGGGCAAGCTCGATCAGCGAAGCGGTACCGCTGGCGTTGTCCAGCGCACCGTTGAAGATGCGGTCGCCACGCGCGTCCGGCTCACCCACGCCGATGTGGTCCCAGTGCGCGCTGTAGATGATCGTCTCGTCCGGGTGGCTGCTGCCTTCCAGGCGTGCGGCCACGTTGTGCGAGGTGATCACTTCGGTCTTCACCGCGTACTTCGCGTCCAGGCTGGCGCCGGTCAGCGGCACCGGGGTGAAGTCGCGCTGCTGCGCCTTCTTCTTCAGCGCCTCGAAGTCCTGCCCGGCCGAGCGGAACAGCTCCACGGCCAGGTCGCGCTGGATCCAGCCTTCCAGCAGCGGGTGGCTTTCCGCCGGGTTGTCGCGCACCACATCGAACATGGTGTTGGTGTTGGAGCCGGCCACGGTGGCCCAGCCGTACGACGCCGGTGCGGTCTCGTGCACGATCAGCACGCCCAGCGCCCCCTGGCGGGCGCCTTCTTCGTACTTGTAGGTCCAACGACCGTAGTAGGTCATGCCCTTGCCGTCGAAATCACCCTGGCCCGTCTCGAAGTCCGGGTCGTTGATCAGCACGACGGCGATCTTGCCCTTCAGGTCCACGCCCTTGAAGTCGTCCCAGTTGCGCTCCGGGGCCTTCACGCCGTAGCCGAGGAACACCAGCGGCGCCTTGCTGATATCGACGTTGCTGGCGCCGTTCATGGCGGCGCGCACGGCGATCTGCTTGCCCTGCTCCAGCGCAACGGTCTTGCCGCCCTGGTGCAGCGCCAGCTGCGGTGCGCCGACGATGTCGCCCTTGCGCAGCGGAACGGCCTGGGTCCACAGGCGCTTGCCATCCTTGAGGTCACCGCCCGGCTGCAGGCCGGCATCGGCGAACTGCTTGCTGAGGAAGGCGATGGTCTTCTCTTCGCCGGCGGTGGCCGGCGAGCGGCCTTCGTAGGCGTCGGAGGCCAGTTCCTTGACGTCGGCGGAGATCCGCGCGCCGTCGAATTTCGGGGTGGCGGCCATCAGTGCGCTCGACACTGACAGGGCCAGCACGCCCAGTGCTACTCGCTTCATTGCTCTCTCCAGCAGGGAAATCTCTCTGGAGTGTAATGGGATTCGGCAGGGCTGCGCCCTGCACCCGCCGAAGCCAGGGCAACAGCAACAGCAACAGCCAAAGCCAAAGCCAAAGCAACAGCGGCATTCCGTGGGATGGCGGGGTGGGTCCGGTTGCGGGGGACGCTGCAAGTACATGCATGTAAGCTCGGTCGCCGCATCCATGCGGCTCACGCCCCCGCAACCGGACCCACCCCGCCTTCGACAGGTTCCCGCTGCTGTTGGTGGAAGTCGACCTTGGTCGACACACCGCTGTGGTGGGTGTCGACCTTGATCGACACGCCGCTGTTGGTAGGTGTCGACCTTGGTCGACACGGACTGAAACAGGAAGGGGTCAGATCCCTTTCCCGGCGGGAAAGGGCTCTGACCCCATCGGTGTGTTGCTTGAGCCTGTTACCAGTTCGGATCTTCGGCCGGCGCGGCAGCGGGCTTGGGCTTCGGCTTGGCGGCCGGGCGTGCGGCAGCTGCGGGAGCGGCCGAGGCAGTCGCTCCTGCGGCGGCGGCCGCCGGCTTGCTGCCCAGCTTCTGGCGCAGTTCGATCTGGCCCGGACGGAAACCGCCGCGCATCGCGTCGACGCCGTCTTCGATGGTGCCGTATGAGGTCTGTGCAGCGACGCGGTCGATGCGGATGGTGCAGCACGGGTGTTCGCTGCGGCCCAGCGAGCGGCCGGTCTGCGGGTCCTTCAGTTCTTCGCCCAGGCGCACGGCCTGCCAGCGCTGGCCGGCCTGCACGGTGTCACCGCCCTGGCTCAGCACCACCTGGTCACCGTCCACCGAGACCACCGATACCGGGAACAGCGTGGTGACGATGCTGGTGCCGATCTGGCCCGACAGCGATTCCATCATCGCCGCGGCCATGTTGCGGCCGTTGACCACGCGCGGCAGGGTGCTGGGGCCGGTCGAGGCCAGCTGGTGGTCGAAGCTGTCGGACATCACCACCTGGCCGGTGGTGGCGTTGACCAGGCGCAGGGTGATGCGGCCACCACCGGAGTACGAGGTCACCTGGCGGTCGGACATGCGCAGGTTGCGCACGCTGCGCGGGTACTCGAAGCGTTCGATGGTCGGGATCAGGATCAGGTCGGTCGCCAGCTGCTGGCCGACACGGGCAGTGTCCTGCAAACGTACGTTGCCGCTGTTGATGTGGTCGATCTCGGCCTGCAGTTCGTCGCCGAACTCACGGTCCAGCACGATGAAGCGCTGGGTCTGGGTCAGCGTGTCGGACAGGCGTGCGCGGATCGCGTCGGCCACTTCATCGGCGCTCACGCGGCCATCGCCCACGGCATAGCTGCCGGCCTTGGTACGCGGCAGCGCGACCACGATCTTCGGCTTGCCCTGCTCGTCCGGTGCGCGGTACTGGGCGATCTGGGCACGTACGCGTACCTTCCAGTAGCTGCGCATGCTGCGGTGGGTCACGTCGGAATCGAACGAGCTGGCGCCACGCTTGGCATCGACGTTGACCTTCTCGTCGTAGCTCTGCTTGACACTGGCCGAAGCCGAACCGCTCTTGGCCGAGGCTTCGCCGGACGCACTGGCCGACGCCGAGCCCTTGAAGCTCCAGCCTTCGTCGCTGGCGCGCACACGGGCGATGGTCTCCTCGTCCAGCTGCCGCACTTCGTCCTGCGACAGGATTTCATAGCCCAGCACCGCGCCCTGCGAGCCGGCGATCATCTGCTGGGTGAACGCGTCGGCGCGGATGTCGCCGACGTGTTCGTCATCCACATCCACATGCAGGCCTGCACGCAGGCCCTGCATCTGGCTGGCCACGCGTACGCCGTTGACCTGCGCCACCGCCGACTGCAACGCCGCCAGCACCGCCAGTTCCGGGGTGCTGCCGATGCCGTCGGCCTCGCGCGCGACCTGGGTGGTGCCGCCGAAATCCGGCGTGCCACGCAGGGGCGCCGCTTCCACTGGCGCATTGCTGGCCAGTGCACTGGTTGCCTTTTCCTTGGCGGGCGCGGCAGCCGGGGCGTCCTGCTCGCCACAGGCTGCAAGCAGCGCGGCAACCAGGCCCAGGCCGATCAAACGGTAGGTCATACGCATGGAGATTCGCCTCGGATCAGAGCGTGTCGAGCATCGAATCGGCGTTGGACGGCACCTTCACCTTGCTCTTCCTGGCGAAGGTCACGGCCGACTTGGTCGAGCCGTACAGGCCCTGGATGAAGCCCGGCGATTCCTTGGCCACCCATGCACCGGCGGCCAGCTTGCGGCCGACGGTCGCCAGCTGGGTCGCGCCCAGGTTCTTCATGCCGGCGGTGAAGTTGCTGGCCTCGCCACCGAGCTTCTGTGCTTCGGCGGCCGACGCCAGCAGCGAGACCAGGCCTTCGGCGTAGTGCTGCTTGGATTCAGCGTTCAGTTCCGGCTGCGCGGCCTGGCGCTCGTTGATCGCAGCCTGCGCCGCTTCGCTGACCGACACCGACTTCTTCATCGCATCGACGCTTACCGAACCCGACGACAGCGCCTGGCGCTCGGCTTCCAGCAGCTGCACCTGCTCGGCCAGGCCGAAGGCACGGGCAAACGAGGTCTGGGCCTGCAGCGAGTGCGACTGCGAGCTGACGAAACGACGCACCAGCGCTTCCTGCGCGGCTTCGTCCGGGGCGGCGGCGCTGGAAGCGCTGCTGCTGGAGGTGCCGGTGGCGGCACCGGCCAGGTCCTTCAGCTTGCCCAGGCCAGCGTGGGCCGGCATCGACAGGGTGGCGGCAGCGATGGCCACGACAAGAGCAGTATTGCGGATCATATGAGTGTCCTTTGGGAGAGACGGCCGCGAAGCGGCACGTGGGAATCGGTAATCCAGGGTGATGCCGAGCGGGCTCGGCACCCACCGGGGTGGCGGATCAGCGGACCGCCTTGACGTTCAGTTCGTTGATCATCTGCTGGGCGGCCTTTTCGGCAGCCAGCTGCAGCGCGTTGGTACGGGCCACGGTTTCATTCGGGCCGGTGCCGGAGAACTGCACCGGGCCCACCGACGACACGGTGCGCGGGAAGCGACCGGTCACGTCCAGCACCTTGCCGGTGACCGTGACGAACACGCGGGTGTTGCCACTGGCCGGATCGCGGTCGCGCATGCCGATGTCGAGGGTGCCGACGGCGATGTACGGAATGTTGGCCGCACGGATGCCGTTGGCGGTATCGCGCAGGGTGGCCGGGGCCAGGTCGTTGCCGGTGCTGAAGTCCTTGCGGATGCGCTCGATGCTGAGCAGGCCGCGCGACTCGCCCTCCACGTATTCGGCTTCGACCACTTCGTAGCCGGCGGCGCTGAAGGCACCGGTCATCGCGGTGTTCACTTCGGCGGCGTTGGCCACCTTCCAGGTGATGTTGTCGGCGCGTGCGGTGGTGCTGCCACCGCTGGTGACCGACATCGAACCATTCTGGTTGATGCTGCCGTTGGTGCTGACCGAGTTGCCGCGGAAGCTGTCGCCCTCACGGGTGTTCTCGCTGTAGCTGCTGCTGGCGTCGACGCGGCGGTATTCCTTGTCCTGGAACGACTGCACGGTGTCCTGCGAGCGCGCCATGAACAGGAAGGTCAGCAGCGAGCGCTGCGCGGCGGTGGCACCGGCCACGGCCGAACCCGCATCCAGCTTGGTCTGCAGCAGGGTGGTGTTGATCTCGGCGCGGACGGTGACGGTGTAGGTCTTGGCCTTCTTGTCTTCGGTGTCCGACAGCTGCACGGCGCTGAGCACGTAGCGATCGATCTCGCCGATGAACTCGGCGCGGCGCGCTTCGAACAGGCGCAGCTTGGCCGCACCGGTTTCAGCGATGTACGCCTCCAGGGCATTGACCTTGGCCTTGTTCAGGGCCTGGGCACGGGTGTCGGCACTCAGGCGCAGGCCGTAGCTGGCCGAACCGGTACCGCGCGAGCTGGCGGTCTGCGCAGCGACCGGCGAGGCCACCACCAGCGCGATGAGGAAGAGCAGGATGGTACGCATCAACGACATGACTTGATCAACTCCTGAAGGGCTTGGGTCTGCTGCTGCAACGGGCGGCCGCCCGGCTTCTGTTCGTCCAGCCAGGCGCGCGAATCGGCACGCTTGGCGGCGGCGCCGGCGAAGGCATCGAGCCCGGCCAGCAGGGTTTCGTAGCTGGCCGACCACTGGTCGACCTGCCACTGCGTGACCGGCACCACCTTGGTGGCCCCCTTGCGCAGCGGCTGTTCGAAATAGACCTTCCCCGAGAACGGCTCGGTCACCTTGGCGGTGAAGAAGGCGCCGAACAGCATCGTCTTCATCGCCGGGGTTTCTTCGATCACGCCGTTCTTCAACGCATCCACCTGCAGGTTGATGACGTAGTCCGGCTCGGGAATCTTCAGCTGGTAGACCTTGCCGTCGGCAAAGCGCGCCGCCATCGCACCACCGATCGCCTGGCCCGAGGCCGGCGGCAGCAGGCCGACGCCGGTATTGGATGACAGCGTCTTGGACAGTTCGTGGGCCAGCGTGGCGCGCAGCGGGGCGTCCCACTTCGGGTCGGGCAGCTTGGCGCGGACCGCGTCGGACAGGGTTACGCCACCGACCTGCAGGCGACGCACGGCGGCATCGGGCAGCTTGGCCTGGGCGAGGCTGGCGGCCAGCACCTGCGACAGGCTGGTATCGGCACTGCCGTACAGGAGATCGGCAACGATCGCGTCGATATCGTCGTTGTCCGGCCGGTAATCCTGCACGTCGATGCGCTGCAGGGTCAGCGGATAGGACGCGATCACCTGGCGCTCGCGGAAGTCGAAGAACAGCGCCTGCAGCGCCACTTCCACCAGCACCTTGTACTGGTCACCGATCGGCTCGACCGAGACCAGTTCGCGGTCCAGTGCCGCGGCCAGCACGGTCGCGCTGGTGGTGCCGTCGAGCATCGCCACCGGCTGGTCGATCAGCTGCAGGTGGGCCGGGGCGCGGCGCTTGAGCGACTGTGCCAGCGCCTGGTTCAACGGAATCAGGCCGCGCTGTTCCAGCACCGCATGCGCATGCGGCGTGGTCGCCTGCACGGCGGCGGCATCAGCGGTGTAGGCGAAGCCTGCCCAATAGGCCTGCTGTGATTTGTCTGCCGCCTGGGTGGCCATCGGCCACACGGCCAGGCACAGGGCACAGGCAAGCAGGCGCGCAAAAGCGCGCGATGCGCTCTTCGTCCTTGAATACATCCAACCGCTCCTCGGTCAATACGCACGGAATGCGGACGCTGATGCGTCCGCTGGGCGCGAAACATAGCCGCTCAGGCGCGCGGCGACAAGTGCTGTCCTTGTCGGCTCAGTCTGTGCGGGGCAGGCCCGCCCGTTGCCGCAGCAATCCGCGCTCGGCCCGGTTCTGGCTGAGCCGAGCTGCCTCGCCAAAAGCGTCACGCGCATCCTGCTCACGCCCCAGTGCCTGCAACAGCTCGCCACGAACCACCTGCAGCGGCGCGTAGTCGCGCAGGCGCGCATCAACCAGCAGCGGCTGCAGTTGTACCCATGCAGCGAACGCGCCCTCGCTGCGCAGTATCGCCACCACGCGGTTCAATGCGACAACTGGCGAAGGTTGCACCTGCAGCAGCTGTGCATAGAGCGCGGCGATACGCGGCCAGTCGGTAGCGTCGGCGCGCCGCGCCGCCGCATGGCACGCTGCGATGCGCGCCTGCAGCACATAGAGATCGTCGCCGCCACCGGCGGCCAGCGCGCGCGCCAGCACCTGCTGCCCGCGTTCAATCTGCAGCCAGTCCCAGCGCGCGCGGTTCTGTTGGTCCAGCAGCACCGGCACGCCCTGCGCATCGGTCCGTGCTGCGGCACGCGAGGCCTGCAGCTCCATCAGCGCCAGCAGGCCCAGCACCGGCGGCACCGGCAGCCGGTGCGCCAGAATGCGCGCGAGTCGCAGTGCCTCGTCGCACAGCGCCGGACGCATCCAGTCGTCACCGGCACTGGCCGCATAGCCTTCGTTGAAGACCAGGTAGATCGCCTCCAGCACCGATCCGAGCCGCTCAGGCATCGCGTCAGCACGCGGGACCTCGTAGGGCACCTGCTTCTGCGCCAGGGTGCGCTTGGCGCGAACGATGCGTTGGGCGATGGTTGGCTCCGGCTGCAGGAACGCACGTGCGATCTCGACGGTGGTCAGGCCACCGAGCAGGCGCAGGGTCAGTGCCACCCGCGCATCGGCCGGCAGCACCGGATGGCAGGCCACGAACATCAGCCGCAGCAGATCGTCACCCAGGTCATCCTCCAGCGCCTGGCTGTCATCGGGTGCCGGCAGCGCGGCCGGATGCAGTTCCTCACCCCACTGCGCATGCTGCTGCGTCACCCGCTGGTGCTGGCGCAGCACATCGATGGCGCGGTTGCGCGCGGTGGTCATCAGCCAGGCTCCGGGGTTGTCCGGGATGCCCTGTTCCGGCCAGCGCTCCAGCGCGGCCAGCCAGGTGTCCTGGGCCAGCTCCTCGGCACGGCCGACATCACCGCCGAGCAGCCGCGCCAGGCGCGCGATCAACACTGGCGACTCCATCCGCCAGAGGGCTTCCAGACGCTGCGTCAGTGCGGGATCGAGCATGCGCCGATCACAACACGCACGCCCGGCCCGCACAAGCGCCGCAGCTCACGCTTCAACAATCGGCTTGAAGCCGCCCCAGAGCATGCGCTTGGTATCGAACGGCATGTCCTTCGGGCCCAGCGACGCCAGCCGCGGGTCGGCCATCACCTTGGCGTTGATGCGGTCGCGTGCCGCGCGCGAGCGGAACACCACGAAGGCGACGATCACCGTCTCGCCCGGTTTCGCCTTGACCGCACGCGGGAACGAGGTGCTCTTGCCCGGTTCCACATCGTCAGCCACGCATTCCATGTACTGCAGCGCGCCATGGTCCTTCCACACTGCGCCGGCCTTGCGGGCAAGGCGGCGGTAGGCCGCCACCTTGTCCTGTGGGCACGGCAGCACGTAAGCATCCACGTAGGCCATGTGGGTTCTCCCTTGCGGCGGCCGTCAGCCCGGCTCGCCGTCCATGTGTGCGATTTCCCAGAGATGGCCATCCAGGTCCTGGAAGCCGCGCTGGTACATGAAGCCCAGGTCGCGCGCCGGCTGCGCTTCGCTGGCGCCGGCGGCCAGTGCCTTGTCCAACAGCTCGTCAACTGCCTTGCGACTGGGTGCCGAGAGTGCGTTGATCACTTCCGTGTGGGTGTGCGCATCGGCAATCGACTTGTTGGTGAACTGCTGGAAAAAAGGTTGGGTCAGCAGCATCACGTAGATGCTCTCGCTGATGACCATGCCAGCCGCATCGTCATTGGTATAGGTTGGATTGAAGCTGTAGCCCAGCGCGGTGAAGAACGCCTTGGACTTCTCCAGATCCTGCACGGGCAGGTTGACGAAGATCATCTGCGGTTGCGGTGCACTCATCGGTGTAGCTCCTTGTGGATGAAAGAGAGAGAGAGAGAGAGAGGAATCAGGGTTGCTTCATGCAGTTGACCATCCACGGCTTGCCATAGCGGTCGATCAGCATGCCCCAGCGGTGCGCCCAGAACGTTTCAGCGATCGGCATCTGCGCCTGGCCACCTTCGGCCAGCGCCGCGAACACGCGCTCGGCCTCCTCGATGCTGTCGACGTCGACATTGATGGTGGTCGAGCCACCCTCGCCACCGCCGGGGCCATCGGCGGCCATCAGGATGGCGTTGCCGATCTCCAGCTGGCTGTGCGCAACGTGGTCGAGGGTTTCCGGCGGCATCTCGTTGCAGCCGGGCGACCCATCGGAGGGCGGCATGTCGCGGTACTTCATTTCCGAGGTGACCTGGGCACCGAGTGCCTTGGCGTAGAACGCCATCGCATCGTGGGCCTGGCCGCTGAAGCCGAGGAAGGGAATCAGTTTCATGGCAATACTCCGTTGTGCGGTTCAGGGCAGTAGTGCCGGGTCCTGCCCGGCAGGGAGAGGAATCGGGTCAACCTT
The DNA here is from genome assembly GCF_059372295.1 of Stenotrophomonas sp. YJH_SMC_33. Taxonomy (NCBI): domain Bacteria; kingdom Pseudomonadati; phylum Pseudomonadota; class Gammaproteobacteria; order Lysobacterales; family Lysobacteraceae; genus Stenotrophomonas; species Stenotrophomonas sp. YJH_SMC_33. The sequence goes on along the minus strand of NZ_JCAFVJ010000006.1, from coordinate 127,713 downwards.
CCAGCTGTGCACGCAGACGCTGTTCCTGCTGCTGTAATTCGGGGGTGAAGGCTTCACCGAAGTCTTCTGCGGAGATCAGGGGACGCAGTTCCAGCGTGCCTCCCTCGCCGAACGGCGCACGGCTGGCCCATTCAACGGCCTCGTCCAGCGACCGCACCTCCCACAACCAGAAGCCGGCGATCTGTTCGCTGGCAGGACCGAACGGACCGGCCTCGACCTTGGGTGCCCCGCCGCCGAAATGAATGCGACGGCCGCGCTGGGTGGCGTGCAGGCCTTCACCGGCCAGCATGATGCCGGCGGCCACGAGCTGTTCGTTGAAGGCGCCCATTTCGGACAGTTCCTGTTCGCTGGGCATGCGGCCGGCTTCGGAGTCGGCGTTGGCCTTCACGATCACCATCACTTTCATTGCAGTCTCCCGTGGGGACGCGTGATGCGTGCCCTTCACTGGGTACAACGAACCAAGGGGCTGGGAATCGACACGTCTGTTGGAAATTTTTTCTTCCGTGGAAGGCGCGCCTTCGGCGGGAGTCGCCGAAGGCGCGCCTCCCGCGCTGCAACATGCCCACGCGCAGACCTGCGCCATCATGGGCACCCCGCCCCCGCCAGGACCGCGCCATGCAGCAGTACCTGCTCCTGATCTACATCGAGCCTGCCCTGCTGCAGGCCCTGCCCATCGAAGAATTCAACGCGCTGATGCGCGACTGCCTGGCCCATGCCGACAAGCTGCAGGCCGAAGGCACGCTGCTGGCCGCGCAGAAGCTGCAGCCGGTCGACACCGCGCAGACCCTGCGCGTGCGTGATGGCCACAGCCGCGTACTGGATGGCCCCTTCGCCGAAACCCGCGAACTGCTGGCCGGCTTCAACCTGATCGTCGCCCGCGACCGCGACGAAGCCATGCGCATCGCCCGCGACTTCCCTTGGGCACGCTTCGGCAGCATCGAAGTGCGGCCGCTGGAAGACATGGACGCCGAGCGCGAACGCTGCGGCGCGCCGGCTGCGGCTGCGGCTACGGCAGCAGCCGTACCCTGATCTCGCGCGGGCCGATGCCTTCATTGCCGCTGTAGTCGCGCACGCCAGCGCGCACGATGTACTCGCCCGGCGGCAGCGCCGCCGGCTGCCAGCGCCCGGTTTCCATCAGGCCATCACGCACGGTGTTGGTGGCCAGGTAGCGGAACCGGGTTACCGCGCTGCCATGCACGGTGATGCCGCTGTCCGGTGCGTAGGTCACGCGCACCGCTTCCCGCTGCGGCGGCATGCGGTTGAACACGATGTTCCAGCGTGGCTGCTCGTAGCCCTGCAGCGGTTGGCCGCCCGCATCGAGAATCTGGTAACCCACCTGGTACATGCCCAGGCGCCGCCGCGGCAGGTTGTTGTCGACCTGGTCCCAGGCTTCGACCACGATCTGCACACCGCGTCCCTGGCGCGCCACCATCACCACGCCATCGCTGCCTGCGGCCATCGGCTGGTCGTTGTCGTCCAGCAACGCCACATCGGTGATGCGCGGTGCGAAGTGGTCGGCGTAGTTCTGGAAGCCCAGTGCCACGGCGTTGGTCTCGAAACCACCGGTGCCGACGGCCAGGTGCACATGCGCCTGGTTGTTGATGCTGCCCAGGCGATCGCCGACGTGAATGCGCATGCCGCGCCGCACGCGCATCCGCTCCAGCTTGCCCTGCTCGTCGTACAGCGCCTGCCAGCGCGCATCGAACGGTTCATTGCGTGGGGTGCGGCCCACCCGCATGTGGATGTACTTGAGGCGATCCACGGCCAGGCCCTCAGCCTGCTCGCCCAAGCTCCAGGCCGCCATCGGGCTGCTGATCTTGCCATCGGCAATCGCCAGCACGGTCTGGCCCACATCACCGCGCACGTCGAAGCCCCCGTGCAGGTGATGGCGACTCTCGCCGCTGAAGTTGCCGCGCACCTCTCCCAGCGTGCCGACCACTTCGTGCCAGCCATCCTGCGGCGCCAGCGGCCAACGGCCGCCGGTATCGGGCAGCGCGGCATCGGCGGCCGGGCCGACCAGCGCCGGTGCGGGCAGTTCCCCCACCGGTAGCGGGCGCAGGCGGTGCAGGCGATAGGCCGTCGCGTCGGCCACCAGCACGCTGCCGTCGGCGTCCATCGCCAGGCCACTGGGGCGGGCCAGGCGTGGCAGTCGACCGTTGCCGACCAGCGCGATCTGATGGCCCTGCGGCGTCACCTGCACGATGCGGCCATCCATGTCGCCCACGTACAGCACGCCATCGTGGGTGGTGGCCAACGACAGCGGCCCATTGATCACGCCACCCCCACCCACCACGGTGCTGACCGTGCCATCGGCACCGACGCGGCGCACCGCGTTGTTGAACAGGTCGGCCACCAGCAACGCGCCCTGCGCGTCGAAGGCCAGTGCCACCGGCGTATCGAAGCGCGCAGCGGCGCCCGTGCCATCGGCCAGGCCCGGCCGATCGCCACCGGCCAGTGTGCGCACGTTGCCATCGGTACCGATCACCCGGATGCGGTCATTGAAGGTATCGGCCACGTAGACCTGGCCCTGCGCATCCACTGCGATGCCCATCGGCGCATCGAAGCGCGCCTGCGCGGCAGGTCCATCAACGTGGCCCTGTTCACCACCGGCCAGCGTGGTCACCTGGCCGTCGGTGCCGATGCGGCGGATGGCATGGTTGCCGGTGTCGGCCACATACAGGTTGCCCTGCGCGTCGGCGGCAATGCCCGAAGGCGTGTTGAAACTGGCCTGCAGTGCCGGGCCATCAACGCGCCCCTCGCCCTGCCCGGCCACCGTTTCGACGCGGCCATCGGGCAGGCGGCGACGGATCCGGTTGTTATCACCGGCATCAGTGAAATAGACACTGCCATCGGCACTGCGCAGCAACGCATAGGGATCGGCGAAGCGTGCCTGCCCGGACGCGCCGTCGCGGTCACCGGGGTGGCCATCGCCGGCCAGCGGCTCGATCTGTGCGGTCCACGCCAGTGGCGTTGGAGCCGGGCCCGCCGGTTCAGCCAACGTGTGCAGCGGTGTCTCCCACCAGGTCGCAGCCAATGCCACTACCGTCGCCAACGCTACGCCTGCCGCCATCCATTGCCACCGTGCCATCGCGCTGCGCTGCCTGCCTGCTGCCTGAAGAGGCACCGACAATAGACGCTGGGCACCGCATGCGCCAAGGCCAATCGTACTGCCGGATACCAGAGTTCCATGCGCCACGCTTGTTCTCACCAGCCCCAGCAGGTTCAATGCGGTTCCCACGGATGGAGATCCTCCATGCCCCGCATCCTCCCCCTTGCTGCCCTGCTGGCCGCCGCATTGGCCAGCACATCCGCCACCGCTTCGATCACGGTGGCGCCGCAGAAGCCGTCAATCACCGCCGATGTGATGCACATGGCCTATGCCACGCGCTGGGATGAGGCCATCCAGCAGTCACGCAGTGGCAACACGCTGGGCGCGCTGATCGCGATGGAACGGCTGATGGAAGATCCGATGCTGGATGACTTCGATGCCGAACATCGCGGCCGCGCCGCGCAGGTGGCCGGCTGGACCGCGATGGTGCAGAAGAAGCCGGACCAGGCCCGCCGCTACCTGCAGCGCGCACAGGAAGCACTGCCGGACGACGCGCAGATCCTGCTGACCCTGGTCTCGGTGGAACTGTCCGAGAACCAACCGGCACCTGCCACGAAGCACCTGGTGCAGGCGCTGAAGCATGCCGAGGCGCCGTTGCCGGTGGACCACCACGCGATCAACTACCTGCAGTTCCGCCTGCGGGACCAGCCCCAGCAGCGCATGGAACTGCTGCAGGCGCTGTTCGACAACGGCTGGAAGAGCGGCGGCCTGGAACCCACCGGACTGTGGCTGGCACTGGCAACACTGCAGGCCGACAATGGCCGGGGCGACGACATCCCGGCCACGTTGGCGCGCATCACCGGCCCCGCCGAGATCATCCGCCTGCGCAGTGACAAGCGGTTTGATCGCTATGTCGACCGCGACGATGCCCGCTTCGACCCAGTGCAGGCTGCACAGAAGCACCTCGACGAACTGCGGGTTTCCGGCCTGCTCGACCGGGCGCTGGACGCACGCATGGCCGAGTTCAGCAGCACGCTGCTGATGCTGGACCGCAACGAGGAAGTGCTTGCGCTGACCGATGGCATGGCCGGTGCGGCGGCCGAAGGTGAGTCGCCCTCGGCGACGGAAGCCGAATGGGTGGCGTGGCTGCTCAACAGCCGGCTTATGGCGCTGCGCCGGTTGGGCCGTAACGATGATGCGCTGTCCACAGCCAGGCTGGCCGCACGCATCGGTGCGCTGGGCCCGGATGGTGCCGAGCACCAGTTCAACGTCGGGTTCTTGCTCAGTTCGCTGGGCCGCATTCAGGACGCTGCTGTCGCGGTGAATGACATGCCGGGCCTGGCCGGTTACGGCAAGGCGGCCCAGGCACTGCTGCAGTTCGTTGCCGCCCGTGAACGTGGCGATGCCAAGACCGAACAGGCCGCGCGCGCAGCCATCCTGGCCCAGGGCGATGAAGCGCGCCTGTTCCAGCGCGAGATGCTGCTGGAGGAAGGCAATCTGGACGCGGCCGCTGCGGTGCTGATCGAACAGCTGCGCTCACCGGTTGAGCGCGGCGAGGCACTGGCCTCCCTGCAGGACATGCGCACGTATCCGTCGCTGCCCGGCGACGTGAAGATCGATGCCGCCTGGCGTGTGCTGAAGCAGCGTGCCGACGTGCAGGCCGAGGTGGCACGCGTCGGCCGCATCGAGCGCTACGACCTGGTCAGCACGTCCACCTCGCGCTGAGCCGATTTCCTGTGGAGCCGAGCGTGGGCTCGGCACTACACCTCCCGCCTAGCGGGCTGGCACTTCGGTGCGGATGCCCATCGCTTCGCGGTAGCGCGCGTACAGCGCCATCACCTTGTCCACATAGGCCAGGGTTTCGGCGTAGGGCGGCACGCCCTTGTAGCGGGTGACTGCACCGATGCCCGCGTTGTAGGCAGCCGCCGCCAACGGGCGATCGCCGTTGTAACGGCGCAGCAGCGCGCGCATGTAGCGCGCGCCGCCCTCGATCGACTGCTGCGGCGAAAACGGATCGCGCACGCCATATTCCTGTGCGGTCTCCGGCATCAACTGCATCACGCCCTGTGCGCCCTTGCTGGACACCGCCAGCGGATCGAAATTGCTTTCGGCATGGGCGATTGCGCGCAGCCAGGCATCGTCGACGCCCGTGGCCTTGGCCGCGGCCTTGAACTGCCTGGCGTGCTGCGCCAGCTGCGGCTTGCCCACCTTGCCCAGGCCTTCGTGGGCAGGCTCGCCCGGCGGCGTGGCCACGGTGAACTTCAGGAATACCCGCGAGCCGGGCAGGTTGCGGGTGGAGTAGACCAGCACGCCATCCTGCTCGCGCTCGTACAGTACGCCGCTGAACACGCCCATGTTGCCCCACAGGTTCGGGGTCTGGATGGCGTTGTCGTCGATTTCCTTCGGGCTACAGCGCGAACCCGGTTCCGGCGCGGTGGCCAGGCTGACGGTGTTGCCCTGCACACAGCGGTAGACGGTGCGTGCGGCGGCCAGCCCGGGCCACAGGCTGGGCAGCAGCAACAGCACAAGCAGGAGAGGGCGACGGGACATGGCGGCCGGATCATCCGGCCGCGCCCGCGAATGTTGGGTGAATGGGGGTCGGCAGGGCTGCACCCTGCACTTGCGCCGGCGCCCGCAGCGGTAGAGTCGACTGTCAGTCGACTATCGCGCGCAGCGCGGGGTTTTCCGAAAGCCCATGGAAGAGCAGTCGACTAACAGTCGACTCTACCGATTTCCGACGTTCTCGATTTCCGGCGTTGCCGAAACCCCGCATTCCCGGTCATTTCACCGTTCTGAGACGCACCCGGTACCCCACGCCCAGCAGCACGAACCACACCGGGCTGGCGATCAGCGCCTGGCGGGTGTCAGCCTGCAGGCTCAGCAGCACCAGCACCGCGGCGAAGAACACCAGGCAGGCCCAGCACATGGCGACGCCGCCGGGCATCTTGAAGATCGACGCAGCGTGGCGTTCCGGGTAGCGGCGGCGATAGGCCATGTAGGCCACCAGGATCAGCGACCACACGAAGATGAACAGCACCGTCGCCAGCGTCGTCACCAGGGTGAAAGCAGTCACCAGGTTCGGAATCAGGTAGATCAGCAGCGTGCCACCCAGCAGGCACAGGCACGAGAACAGCAGGCCACGGGCAGGCACGGCAGCGCGCGACAACTTCGACAGCCCCCGCGGTGCGTGGCCTTCCTCGGCAAGGCCGTACAGCATGCGACTGGTGGAGAAGATGCCGCTGTTGGCCGAGGACGTGGCCGAAGTCAGCACCACGAAGTTGATCAGGCTGGCGGCGGCAGGAATGCCGGCCAGCACGAACAGCTGCACGAACGGGCTCTTGTCCGGCACCACCTGGCGCCACGGGGTGACGGCCATGATCGCAATCAGCGCCAGCACGTAGAAGATGATGATGCGTACCGGAATCGAGTTGATCGCCTTGGGCAGGTTGCGCTCGGGGTCGGCGGTCTCGGCGGCGGTGGTGCCGACCAGCTCGATGCCGACGAAGGCGAACACCGCAATCTGGAAACCGGCGAAGAAGCCGACCAGGCCCATCGGGAACAGGCCGCCGTCATTCCACAGGTTCGACAGCGACGCGGTGTGGCCACTGGGCGAGGTGAAGCCCCAGGCCACCAGCCCGGCGCCGGTGATGATCAGCGCACAGATCGCCACGATCTTGATCAGCGCAAACCAGAACTCCATCTCGCCGAACAGCTTCACGGTCACCAGGTTCAGTGCCAGCAACAGCAGCACGCAGGCCAGCGCCGGTATCCACGCATCCAGCCCGGGGAACCAGAACTGCGCATAGGCGGCAATGGCGATCACATCGGCGATGGCGGTCACGATCCAGCAGAACCAGTATGTCCATCCACAGAAGAACCCGGCCCATGGGCCGAGCAGATCCGTGGAGAAATCGATGAAGGACTTGTACTGCAGATTCGACAGCAGCAGCTCGCCCATCGCGCGCATCACGAAGAACAGCATCGCGCCGATGATCAGGTAGACGAAGACGATGGAGGGTCCGGCCAGGCTGATGGTCTTGCCCGAGCCCATGAACAGGCCGGTGCCGATGGCACCGCCGATGGCGATCAGTTGCAGGTGGCGGTTGGAAAGGCTGCGGCGCAGGTGCTCGGGGGGCGTTGCGGGCTCGGTCATGGGCGCGGGCAAGAGGTCGGCGAAGCGTTCGACGGTAGTCCTCCAGCGCCCCGAGCGCCAGCATCGGACGGGTCAATCACGTCAAACTTGGCCGCTTTCATCACAATGTGACCGAATACCGGATTGATCCCATTCCGCCCGGCCCTGCGCCATGCTCAGATAGCCGTTCCTGCCCAAGGATCGGCCCGCCCATGTGCCCTGCCCTGCCCACCCCGCTGGAGCCCCGGCCATGAGCCGGCTGCGCGTGATCATCGGTGGCACCGCGCTGGCGATTCTGGCCGCGGCCGTGCCGATCGCGGTGATGGCCTATGCCACCTGGGACCGTGCGGTCAGCGTCGAGCAGCAGCGCCTGCGCGATATCGCCGGTCGTACCCTGCGCCGCGCCGACCAGTCCTACCGGGAAGCACTGGCGGCGCTGCAGTCGGCCGAGGCCGGCGCCCAGGACGCCTGCGGGCCGGACCATATCCGGCGCATGCAGACGCTGGTGATGACCTCGCCGTCGGTTGACCAGATGGGCTACTTCGAGGGTGGCAAGCTGCGCTGCACGTCGTGGGGGCCGTTTCTGTCCGACGTGAACCAGCCCAGGGCCGACCACGTCACCAGTGATGGCGCCGGCATTGCCGTGGATGTGCGCCCCGAGGCAAGCGGACGGCGCCAGGTGCTGTCGATCCTGTATGGCAACTACGACGTCCTGGTCGATCCGCGCCGGTTTGTCGATGTCATCGCCGACCCGAACGTGCGCCTTGCCCTGGCCAGCCCGGATGGCCGCCTTCTGGCCAGGCAGAGCGGCATGGATCCCGCGTTGCTGGAGACCCTGCTGCGTGCGCCCGAGGAAGGCCTGGACCACAACACCCTGTACGCCACCGCCCGCAATGAAGAGTGGCTGGCGATCGCAACCACGCCGCGTACCGCGCTGGCTGCAACCTTCCGCCAGCAGGCGTGGCTGTTCGTGCCGATCGGTGTTCTGCTGGCCGCTGCCGGTGCCGGCCTGGTGGTGTGGCTGTCGCGTCGCCGCCTGTCCCTGCGCGGCGAACTGGCCACGGCGATCCGCCGCCGCGAGCTGTACCTGCACTACCAGCCGATCATCGAGCTGGATACCGGCATCTGCGTCGGCGCCGAGGCCCTGGTGCGCTGGCAGCGCCCGGATGGCACGCAGGTACGGCCGGACCTGTTCATTCCGCTGGCCGAAGAGGCCGGCATGATCGGCGCGATCACCGATCTGGTGATCGAGAACGTCGTGCGCGACATGCGCGATCTGTTGGTCGCCGACCGCAGCGCACACATCGCGATCAACCTGGCCGCCGAAGACATCAGCAGCGGCCGTGCGCTGAAGATGATCTCCAAGCACATGACCGGCAGCGGCATCCTGCCGCAGCAGATCTGGATGGAAGCCACCGAGCGCGGCTTCCTCGATCTGGACCGCGCCCGCACGATGCTGGCGCAGGCACGTCGCGCCGGCCACAGCGTGGCCATCGATGATTTCGGAGTCGGCTTCTCCAGCCTGCAGTACCTGGAGCAGCTGCCGCTGGACGCGCTGAAGATCGACAAGTCGTTCATCGATGCGATCGACACCGAGAGCGCGACGAGCCCGGTGACGCCGCACATCATCGACATGGCCAAGGAGCTGGGCCTGTGGGTGGTGGCCGAGGGCGTGGAGACCGAGGCGCAGTTGGCATATCTGCATGCGCGCAAGGTCGAGTTCGCGCAGGGCTGGCTGTTCTCGCGGCCGCTGCCACGGGACGAGTTCGTGGTGTTCCACCACAAGCGGCAGCAACGCTATGGCGCAGCGCGGGAGCACATGCAGAATCCGCGCAGCGTGCCGATCGAGCGTGAGGGCGTGGAGTAAGGCGGCGAACGGCGGAGCCCCTCGTGGTCGCGCCCGGTGAATCCATCAGTTGGGGCCGGGTGGATGGGTCGCGCAGGAGGCGCTGCGCTCGGTAGATCCACGCCATGCGTGGATGGCGGGGACCACGGTAGTGCCGGCCGCTGGCCGGCACCGCGCCATCACTGACTCGCCGCCTACGCCCAGGCCTTCGGCCGTGCCAGCAACCACGCCACGCTCACCGACAGCAGCAGCAACGGCAGCCATCCCAACTGGTTCGGGCCGCCCGCCTGCAGCAGCACACCCCCTGCAACGCCACCGGCAGCAATGGCCAGGTTCCAGCCGGTCACCAGCATCGACTGCGCCAGATCTGCGGCGGCACCGGCACGCCGCGCCAATGCGGTCTGGAACAACGTAGGTACCGCGCCAAAGGCAACGCCCCACAGGATCGTCGCCAGCAGCAGCGCGATCGCGTCGCCCGGCCACAGCAGCAGCGCGAGCACCGGCACGATGAAGCCGATCACGGCCGCCCACACCAGCGTGCGCAGGTGGCGATCCACACCCCAGCCAGCGATACCGATACCGGCAATGGCCGCCAGCCCGAAGGCCAGCAGCAGGCGGTCCAGCCACGGGCCGGCCCCCGCCTCCACCGCCAGCGGTTCGATGTAGGTGTAGAGCACGTTGTGCGCCAGCACGTACAGCACCATTACCGCCAGCGCGCTGCGCACGCCGGGCATGCGCCACACCGTCGCCAGCGAGGTGCGCCGGCCGGCTGCCGCCGCCGGCAGCGCGGGCAGAGCCCAGCGTGCGTAGGCAAGCAGCACCACGGCCAGCACGCTCATCAGGGCGAATGCCCAGCGCCAGCCGAGCTGCTGCCCCAGCAACGTGCCCGCCGGTACGCCCAGCGACAGCGCCAACGGCGATCCGACCATCGCCACCGCAATTGCCCGGCCCTGCAGCGAGGGCACCACCATGCGCGCCGCATAGCCGGCCACCAGCGACCACAACAGGCCACCACTCACCCCGGCCAGGAAACGTGCGGCCAGGATCAGTGGATAGCTGCTGCTCACTGCGGTCAGCGTATTGACCACCACGAAGCCGGCAATGGCGGCCAGCAACAAGGCGCGTCGCGGCAGGCGCTGGGTCAACGCAGTCATCGGCAATGCGGCCATCACCGAGCCCAGTGCGTACACGCTGACGAGCTGGCCCACCGCCGCATCGCTCACGCCCAGGCCTTCGCCCATCGGCCGCAGGACGCCCGCCGGCAGGGTCTCGGTCAGCAGGGTGATGAAACCGCCGCCGGCCAGCGCCAGCAGCCCCGCCCACGGCAGGCGCGTGGCTTCACCGGCCGGGCCAGCCGCATCGATGGCATGGCCGCTCACCGGGCGGCCTCCAGATCGGCGTAGACCGCATCACGCAGCTCATCGACGAAGGCGCCATCCATGCCTTCGTACAAGGTGTTGGTCAGCGCCACCACGCTGAGCCCGCGCGCAGGATCGACAAACCAGCTGTGCCCGTAGGCGCCGCCCCAACGCCATGTGCCTGCGCTCTGCGGCGTACCGCTGGCGGCCGCATCGCGCAGCACCGCAAAGCCAAGGCCGAAGCCCCAGCCGGCCGGTTCCGGCGGCCCCTGTTCGCCCACCTGCGGGCTGGCCATCTCCGCTGCCAGTGCCGGCGGCAACAGGCCTGAACGCTGCACATCACGCAAGGCCTCCAGCACCGCCATCACTTCATCGGCGCTACCGACCAGGCCTGCCCCGGCCGAAGGGAAACGGCTGGCATCGGTGGCGCGCGCGAGGCTGTACTCGATACCGACAGTACCCTCGAACGGAGCGACCACCTCGCCTTCGCGCAGGCGGTGCGGCTGCGGTGTGTCGCTCACATAGGGCGTGGCCAGCCGTGCCGCGTTGCGCGCAGCGAAGGCGGTGTCACGCAGGCCCAGGGGTGCGGCCAGCAAGCGCTCGAACAGTGCCTGCAGGGATTCACCGGTCGCTGCTTCAGCCACGGCACCGGCAACGTCCACGCCCAGCGAGTACAGCCACTGGCTGCCCGGCGCGAACAGCAGCGGTGCCTGCGCGATGCGGCGTACGTTCTCGGCCAGCGAGAGCGGGTTCGCGTCCAGGCCATCGCTGATCCCGGCGCGCGCATAGGGGCCGTCCACATCGGCTTCGAGGAAGCGGTAGCCCAGCCCGCTGCTGTGGCTGAGCAGCTGGCGCAGGCTGATCGGCGGCGCAGTGCCATCGGCCAACGCCGGGCGGAAATCCGGCAGCCAGCGCTGTACCGATGTGTCCAGGTCGAGCACACCCTCGGCCACCAGGCGCAGGATCACCGTGCTCAGCAGCGGCTTGCTCACCGACGCCAGCCGGAACAGCTGGTCGCGCTGCATCGGCGTGACCGATTCACGATCGGCCAGCCCGGTCGCGCTGGCATGGCGCAGTACGCCGTGCTCGCGCACCAGCACCACCGCGCCGACCAGGCGCTGCGGGTGGACCTGCTGCAGCAGCCGCTGCACCGAAGGCAGTGTCGGCGCAGGTTCGAAGGAAGGAGCGGCATTCATCGCGGTGATCCGTGGGGGAGAGGCCGCCACGTTAGGCAGCGGGCGTCCGCGCAAAAAGCCGGTTGCCGCTCCGGGCATCATGGACCGTGTAGTCCGCAGTCGGCATGATGGCCGGAACCGCAAGGCCGCAACGGTCTCACCGCAAGGCCGCAACGGTCTCCACGCCACCCCGCACCACAGTGTTGCGATGGCGGAGCCGCCCGCTACAGCCGCGCCGGCCTACCCTGCCGCTTTCATTGCCCGCACGCCCATGTCAGTCCTGGACAACCTCGCCAACCTGCAGACCTTCGTGCACGCGGCCGACACCCGCAGCTTCGTCGAGACCGGACGCCTGCAGGGTATTTCCGCCTCGGCAGCGGGCAAGTGCGTGGCACGGCTGGAGCACGCGCTGGGCGTACGGCTGTTCCATCGCAGCACGCGCAGCATCACCCTCACCGCCGAGGGCCAGCTGTTCCTGGCGCGCTGCCGGCGCATCCTGGACGAACGCGATGCCGCGCGCACCGAGCTGGCACAACCGCACGCCTCGCCCCGTGGCACCCTGCGCATCAGCCTGCCCCTGGTTGGCGACCTCACCCTGCCGTTGATGGCCGAGTTCATGGCGGCGTACCCGGATATCCGCCTGGACCTGGACTTCAGTGACCGCCTGGTTGATGTCATCGAGGAGGGCTTCGATGCGGTGCTGCGCGTCGGCGAACCCAGCGACTCGCGCATGAACGCACGGCGCCTGGGTGTGTTCCCGCGCCGCGTCGTTGCCTCGCCGGGCTACCTGCAGCGCTGCGGCGTTCCGCGCACGCCGGCAGGCTTGATGCAGCACACGCTGCTGCACTATCGCTTCCCCACCACCGGCAAGCTGGAACCGTGGCCGATCCACTGGCCCGACGATGAAACGCCGCAGGAGCTTCCGGTGCACATGGTGGCCAACACCATCGAAGCGCGGGTGGCGCTCGCACTGCGCGATATCGGCCTGGCCTTCGTGCCGGTGCACTCGGTGCGCGATGCCCTGGCCGACGGCCGCCTGGTCACGGTGCTGGACGAACACGTGCATTCCTGCGGCACCTTCCATCTGCTGTGGCCGTCGGGCCGACACGTACTGCCGAAGCTGCGGGTGTTCATCGACTTCGTCGGCGACCGCCTGGGTACCGTGCCGTAGATCCACGCCATGCGTGGATGCGTCTCGCGGCGAAAGGAAGCCGAGCATCGGCTCGGCTCTACAGAACCGCCCGACCATCGGTAGCGCCGGGCCATGCCCGGCGGCCGCACACCTGACCATTCAGCCACTGCCGCTATACTGACCGCTCATTCCTCCCAGAGGCTCGCGACCAATGCGCCATTGATGCCGCCGTCTTCCCACCAGACGGCCTGACTCTTCCCGCCCCCTGCGCGCAGGGGAGAACCCGGCATCCATGGAGGTCGCATGACCCCGCATTCCCTCACGCTCGATCGCGTGTCGTATCGATTGGCCGACGGCCGCCTGCTGTTTTCCGATCTGACGTTTTCCTTCGAACCGGTTGCTACCGGCCTGGTCGGTGCCAATGGCGCCGGCAAGAGTGTGCTGGCACGCCTGCTGGCTGGCCGGCTGCTGCCCGACAGCGGCCAGGTACGCGGCAGTGGCCGGGTGTTCCTGTTGCCGACGCCCGGTTATCCACCCGCCGGCACGGTTGGTGAGCTGGCCGGCGTCGGCGCGGAACTGGCCGCGTTGCAACGCATCGAGGCCGGCAGCGTGGATGAGGCCGACTTCGCCTGCATCGGCGACCGCTGGGATCTGCGCGAATGCCTGCAGCAGCAATGGCAGATGCTCGGGCTGCCCGATGACCTCGACCCCGCCCAGCCTGCCGCGCGTCTCAGCGGTGGCCAGGCGATGCAGGTGGCGCTGTCCGGTGCCTGGGCCAGCGGTGCCGATTGGCTGATCCTGGACGAACCCAGCAACCACCTGGATGCACGCCATCGCCAACAGCTGTACGAGCAGTTGCAGCAGTGGCGCGGTGGCCTGCTGGCGGTCAGTCATGATCGCGAGCTGCTTGGGCACATGCAGCAGATCGTCGAGGTCGATGGGCGCGGGCTGCATCGTTACGGCGGACCGTGGCAGCACTACGCCGATGCGCGCGCCGCCGAGCGCGAAGCTGCCGCCGCCCAGCTCGACCATGCGCGCGCCCAGCACCGGCAGCAGCAACGCAGCGCGCGCGAACAGCACGAACGGCAACAACAACGCCAGGCGCGTGGCAATCGCGATGCGAAGCAGGCCAACCAGGCCCCCATCCTGCTCGGCCGGCAGAAGCAGCGCGCCGAGGCCAGCCACGGCCGCGCGCAGCTGGTACAGGCCGAACGCCTGCAGGCCAGCGCAGAGCAGCTGTGCGCAGCGGCATCGGCGGTGCATGTGGCGCCGGAGCTGGCGCTGTTTGCCGTCGCAGGCGAACGTGGCAGCACGCGTCTGCTGCAGGCCGAATCCCTGGTGCTGCCGCATGGCTGCAGTGCGCCGTTGCAGCTGGAGATCCGCCGCGGGCAACGCATCGCCGTGATCGGCGACAACGGTGCTGGAAAATCCACTCTGCTGCGCGTGCTGGCCGGCCAGTTGCCTGCGCGCAGCGGCATCGTGCAACGGCATGCGCCCCTGGCCCTGCTCGACCAGCAGCTGCTGGGGCTGTCCGGCGAGCGCAGCATCCTCGACACCGTGCAGGCCGCCAACCCGCGCGCGGCCCCCGGCGAACTGCGCACGCGGCTGGCCCTGCTCGGGCTGGATGCACAGCGCATCCAGCGGGCGGCCCACAGCCTCAGCGATGGCGAACGGGTGAAAGGCGCGCTGGCCAGCGTGCTGTATGCCGATCCCGCACCGCAGCTGTTGCTGCTGGACGAGCCGGGCAATGCGCTGGATCTGAGCGCATTGCAGGCGTTGGAAGAATTGCTTGCGGCGTGGCCGGGCGCACTGGTGATGGTCAGCCACGACCGGTACCTGCTGCAGGCATTGCGACCGACGCGGGTACTGCGAGTCACCTCCGACGCCTGGCAATGGCGCGATGCGTTGTAGATCCACGCCATGCGTGGGTTCGATTCTGTAGAGCCGAGCCCACGCTCGGCTGACGCATCACGCATGGCGTGGAACCACTGCAATTGCAGCCGAGCGTGGGCTCGGCTCTACAAGGCGGGCAAAGACCGGTTGAACCACCATCCACGCATGGCGTGAATCTACTGGAGCCGTTCGCTCACCGCTTCCACACCGGGAACGCCTGCGGCAACTGCTGCCACAGCAACGGCCCCGCACGCAGTTCCTGATCGTTGAGCAGGCACGCGTCCAACTCCGATCGCACCGCGCGCTCATCCATGTGCACGCCGATCACCACCAGCTCCTGGCGGCGATCCCCCCACAACGGATGCCACAGGCGCTGCATCGCCGAATGCGCGGCCGCATCCGGGAAGTCCTCCGGCGCCGGCAACGGTGCGCTCCAGCAATCGGCCTGCTGCCGCGCCCAGCCGAGGTCGCTGTACGGCAGCGGCGTGGGCGGCAGCAATGGCGCGGTGTCCTCCAGCCCAGCGCGCACGCGATCACGCGCGGCGTACCAGAACCCCGCCGCCTGCGTGCGCGTCGCTGCGCCCACGGTGTTCAGTTCGCCCACCCAGTCCATGCGGTTGGCCAGCCAGAACCAGCCCTTGCTGCGGATCACGCCAGGCATGCCCGACTGCAGCGCGCGGGCGAAGCGGGCGGGATGGAACGGTCGCCGCGAGCGGTAGACGAAGCTGCCGATGCCGTACTCTTCGGTCTCCGGCGTATGCTCGCCACGCAGTTCCTTCACCCAGCCCGGCGCACGTTGCGCACGCTCGTAGTCGAAGCGGCCGGTGTCCAGCAGCTCGGCCAGTGGCACGTCACCGAAGCGGGACAGCAGCAGCTTCGCGTCGCGGTTCAGGCCGCGCAGCACGGCCAGCGTGTCCTGCAGCAAGTCATCTTCCGTCTGATCGACCTTGCTGACCACGATCACATCGGCGAACTCGACCTGCTCACACAGCAGGTCGACCACGCCGCGATCATCATCCGGCCCGGCCTGCTGGCCACGCTCGGCCAGGCGCAGCGTCGAGCCGAAGTCGGCGAGGAACGCGCTGCCATCCACCACCGTCACCATCGTGTCCAGTCGCGCGATGTCGCTCAGGCTGAAGCCATGCTCGTCGCGTACGGCGAAGGTGGCTGCCACCGGCATCGGCTCGCCGATGCCGGTCGACTCGATCAGCAGGTAGTCGTAGCGGCCGGCGTCGGCCAGGCGCCGGCATTCCTGCAGCAGGTCATCGCGCAGCGTGCAGCAGATGCAGCCATTGCTGAATTCCACCAGCGTCTCCTCGGTGCGGCGCAGTTCGGCCCCACCCTCGCGCACCAGCTGCGCGTCGATGTTGACCTCGCTCATGTCGTTGACGATGACCGCCACACGCAGGCCCGCGCGGTTGCGCAGGATCTGGTTGAGCAGGGTGGTCTTGCCGGCCCCCAGGAAGCCGGACAGCACGGTGACCGGAAGGCGACGGTCGGCGCGGGAAACAGTGTTCATGTCGGGGCGGGTTGGCTGCGGAACGGAAATGTTACTGTATAACATCTGTCGCGCAAGGAGCCTCCCCCGATGAAGTCGCCGTCTGCCGCCCTGCTCGATGCCGGCGCTGTCGCCCTGTCCAGCCTGTGCCTGCTGCACTGCCTGGCGCTGCCGCTGCTGGCCGCCGCGTTACCGCTGTTCGGCGCGTGGGCCGAGGCGGAATGGGTGCACTTGCTGTTCGTGGCCATCGCCCTGCCGCTGATCGGCTACGCGCTGTGGCGGGCCGAGCGTCGCCGTCGCCTCCCCGTGCTGGCCTGGGCCACCGCCGGCGCCGGGCTCGGCCTGCTGCTGGCCGGCGCGCTTGCGCTGCCCTCGCACGACTGGGAAACACCGATGACGGTCACCGGCAGCCTGCTGCTGGCCGCCACGCACATCTGGAACGCGCGGCACCGCCACGGGGGGTAGAGTCGACTGTTAGTCGACTATCGCGCGAAGCGCGGGGTTTTTCGTTGGTTGTACGAAGAGCAGTCGACTGACAGTCGACTCTACCGCCCCTCGGCCTATTTGCCGTAGCGGCGCAGCAGCTCGACCAGCACCTCGGCCTCGGCCGCCCGCTGCTGCGGGTCTTCGGCGCCCACCACGTGTTCCTGCAGGTGCTCGTGCAGCAGCTCCATCAGCAGGCTGTGGGCGGCACCGCGCACGGCGGCGACCTGCACCAGCACGTCCGCACAGTCGCCGGCCTCACCCTCCGGCCTGTCCAGCGCCTGCTCCAACGCTGCCACCTGGCCGCCGATGCGGCGCACCCGGGTCAGCAACTGCTTTCGATGCTTGTGTACATGGGCCATGCCGGCATCATATACCCTATGAGGGTATCCACTCCACCTCTGGTCCCCATGCACCTGGACGCCCTCGCTGCCGCCCGCCGCCACGAACACCGCTTCGACGACGGCAACCCGCTGGCCGAACGCAATACCCGCCGCGCCCTGTGGCTCACCGTCAGCATGATGGTCGTGGAGATCGTCGGCGGCTGGTGGTTCAACTCCATGGCCGTGCTCGCCGACGGCTGGCACATGAGTTCGCATGCGCTGGCGCTCGGGCTCTCGGTGTTTGCGTACCGCTGCGCACGCCGCTACGCGCACGACCCGCGCTTCGCCTTCGGCACCTGGAAGATCGAGATTCTGGCCGGCTATACCAGCGCCATCGCCCTGCTCGGCGTGGCTGCGTTGATGGCCGTGCAGTCGCTGGAGCGGCTGTGGGTACCGGCACCGATCCACTACAACGAAGCCATCGCCATCGCTGCGGTAGGCCTGGGCGTGAACCTGCTCTGTGCATGGTGGCTGCGCGACAGCCCGGGCCACGCGCATCACCACCACGGGCATGACCATGGCCATCATCACGGGCATGACCACGAACACCACGATCACGGCCATGCGCACGGTCACGACCTCAATCTGCGCTCGGCCTATGTGCACGTGCTGGCCGACGCCGCCACCTCGGTGCTGGCCATCATCGCCCTGCTCGGCGGCAAGCTGCTGGGCCTGACCTGGCTGGACCCGGTGATGGGCCTGGTCGGCGCCATCCTGGTGACGGTGTGGGCGGTGGGCCTGCTGCGCGACAGCGGCCGCATCCTGCTCGACGCGCAGATGGACGCTCCGGTGGTGGCCGAAGTACGCGAAGTGATCGAACAGGGCCCGTGGCCGGCGCGCCTGGCCGACCTGCACGTCTGGCAGGTGGGTCGCGGCAAGTACGCGGTCAGCGCCGCCGTGGTCACCAGCGACGCCACGCTGGATGCCGATACCCTGCGCAACGCGCTGGCGATCCATGAAGAGCTGGTGCACGTAACGGTGGAGATCCACCGCAGCGCATGATCCACGCGGGTAGTGCCGGCCGCTGGCCGGCAACCTCATGGGCTCCGGAAACAATCCGGTGTTGCCGGCCAGCGGCCGGCACTACCGCTAGAGCTTCAGCATCATCCGCAGCAGGTACATCAGCAGCGGCAGCGCGCTCAGCACCGCACCGCTGATGCCGATCCATGGCCAACGCTCACCGCGCACGCGCGAGGCTACGGCCAGGCCGCCGCCCACCAGCGCCGCACCCAGCACGCCCACGCCCAGCCCTGCGGCCATGCCATTGCCACCCGCAGCGACCGCCGCCTGTGCCGCTACGGTGCCTGCCCCCCAACCCACTGCAATGCCCACCCAACTGGCCATGCCGCACCACGGTGCCTTGCCCTGCGCCATCCGAAAACCCCTGTGTCCTTGCCGAATTTCTGTACGGGCCACGCCCGCGTGCTGCCTACACTAGCCGCACCTGCACTGTAGGGACATCCCATGCGAGCGCTCCGCCTGCTGCTGCCCGGTGCCCTCCTGCTGCTCACTGCCTGCGGCGACGATGCGCGGCGTCCCTTCTCCGCCGACCCATTGCAGGGCTGCTTCGCCACCGGCGCGCGCAAGCCGGCCGACTTCCGCATCGACAGGGAAGGCGGCCAGTACTTCGTCTCCTTCAGCCGCGGCGAGCAGTGGCAGCGCGAACCCAATGCCCTGCACAAGGCCACTTCCAGCGAGATCAGCCGCTACTTCCGCGACGACGCCGACCAGATCGACAGTGCGCTGATCCGCATGGCCGGTGGCTTCGGCATCTTCCACTTCAACAAGGGCGCGACGTTGAAGGGCAAGGCCAGTGATAGTGACTACATGGCGCTGATGCTGATCGGTGCTGGGCCGGTGTATGCGGTGAAGTGCGATTGAGCGATGGATCAACATTCAAACTAGTAAGAAAAGTTTGAAATCTGGTCAAGTACGGTGCGGGTCACAATCTGAAAACTGAACATTGTTGAGCCTAGTGTCTCCGCAACCGAAGAACGGAGACTCGCAGATGAGTAATCGCACACTGATCCTGTGTCTGGCAATCGCCACGGCCTCGCCTGCATTCGCAGAAACACCATTGAGTGTCGACAGAACGGAGCTCAGCGCCAAAGGAGAGATCATCATTGTTCGCCGTACAACTTGGCCAGACTTCGATGGAGGGCAGATTCAAGTTGATCAGCATCTGAAGCCTGATGGATTTGGACGACTGATCTATCGATACAGCGACCAGTCGGAGGCGACTAAGCTCTACCACCAAGCTTTCTGCGCTTCCATGGATATGGAACCATCTCAAGGGGAGGGGACGATTGAAGGGCCGGCAGCAGGCTGGGCATGCACTCGTGAAAACACCCCAGGGAATCCAACCTCAAAATGGAGTTCGAAGAGTATTGACTGGGTTACGGCAACTGCGCCGAATGGACGTGTTCCTGTGGGCGTGTCCTATTATTCAACAGGCCAGATGAATGCAGAGAGCTCCGTTGCCGGAGCCCGAACAGCTAAGATTGGTATTGACAACGGCAGATGCTATTTTAGCGATACACGTCATTATTCATCCCCCTTCTATCTCAGCGAGGGAATTGGCGTCGTCTGCACCATAATGGAGTCACGATTCGTGAGCACCTCGCTGGACGTGTGCATACCAAGGCAATGCGCATCCAATCGCGGAACTCAGTTCGCTCAGTAGGCAACTGATCTTAGGCGGCCTTCAGCCTTTCACTGAAGGCCGCGTCGCGGCATCCCGTCATACTGAGATTAGTTGCACATGCCCCATAGACCGTTGTTTTCAACGACCATGGTCATAAATCACTCTTTCAACCCATCATGCGCCCTGCGGTACCATGCCCTCCCCCGAAACGCCCCGGTACCCGCCGTGCCCCATTACTTCGGCCCCCTGCTGACCCGCGACAGCGCTGACACCCTGCGCCGTGCCCATGACAAGGGCGCTGCCGAATGGCAGGGCTCGCTCGACCTCGGCCGCAGCCAGGACAGCGTGGTGCTGGATGCCGACGGCTTCCACTTCCGGGGCCAGCCCTACCCGTGGCCGGGCAAGCTGAAGGACCGCACGCTGTACTACTGGGATGGCGAGGACTTCGCGCCGATCTCGCGCTACAGCGGCTCGCTGATCAAGCTGGTGCCGACCGAATGGGGCGCACCGACCTTCGAGATCGACGGCATCAAGATGCTGCCGACCTCGAAGCTGTCGCCGTTCGAGGATGCGCGCCGCAAGGTGGAGCTGGTCGCCCCGGCCGGCAAGGTCATCCTCGATACCTGCGGTGGCCTGGGCTACTTCGCCGCCTGCGCGCTGGAGGCCGGTGTCGGCCAGATCTGTTCGTTCGAGAAGAACGCCGATGTGATGTGGCTGCGCACGCTCAACCCGTGGTCGCCGGATCCAGACTCGGCTGCCGCCGGTGGCCGCCTGCAGTTCAGCCACGGTGACGTCTCGCAGCAGATCGAACAGGTGGCCAGCAACAGTGTCGATGCGATCCTGCACGACCCGCCGCGTTTTGGTATCGCCGGCGAACTGTATTCACAGGTGTTCTACGACCACCTCGCCCGCGTCATCCGCAAGGGCGGCCGCCTGTTCCATTACACCGGCGCGCCGAACAAGCTGACCAGCGGCCGCGACGTGCCGCGTGAAGTGGCCAAGCGCCTGGAAAAGGCGGGTTTCAAGGCCGAACTGGCGCTGGACGGCGTGCTGGCCGTCAAGCGCTGAGCGTCACTCCGAGTCGACCTTGGCCAGCTTCATCACCCACGCCGGCACCTCGGGTTCGCCGGCGTAGAAGTCCTTCGACTTGCTCTGCGCCATCGCCCAGCGGTGCAGCCAGCTCGAGCCATAGCGGCCGTTGTAGCCCTCGGCACCCCGCGCGTAGGCCGGGTCACGCATCGCCTCGTCCAGTGAAATGAAGCGATAGCCGCGACGCTTCGTGGCCGCGACCAGTTCGGCAAAGGTCGCCGCGTTGAGCTCATTGGCGTGCATCAGCCACACCTGCGGCAGCGCGTACCCCAGTAGCGCCTGCGACTGCTTCTCGTAATAGTCCAGCTTGTTCAGCATGTACGGCACGTAGCCCTTGCGCAGCTGCGCCAGCGTCGCCGCGCGCGCGGGCGAATCCGCCTGCTCGTTCATCACGTTGGCATAGGCGAACGCCCACACCCACTCGCCGTTGTCCACCGTCACCGGCGCCACGCGGTAGCCAAGCTGCTTGAAGAACACGTCCATTTCCGCGCGGTCTTCCGGCGTGCGCCCCGCACGCAGATAGGGGTGACGCATCCACTGCGGCTTCAGCCCGCGCTCGGCCAGCAACGGCCGCAGCACCGTCTCGCCACGCAGGAAATCCCGCTGGAACGCAGGCACGCCCTTGGCGTTCAGGTCCATGTGCGAGTAGGTGTGGTTGCCCAACATGTAGCCGGCGTCCAGCCAGTCACGCAGCATCTGCACCCGCGCCGGCTGCATCTGCCCGTCGATCTCAAGCTTGTTCTCGTTGACGAAGCCGACCACCGGCACGCCTGCCTCGCGCAGCTGGTCCATCAGCGCTTCATGCCGCGCCTGCAGGTCCGGCGGAACGATCTCATCCACCCGCGCCCAGGGCAGGTCGTCGATGGTCACCGCAATCCGGCGATCTACTTCAGCGGCGTGTACCGCCAACGAACAGAGCAGTAGCGGTACAGCGCGAAGCAACCAACGCATCAGCACTTCCTTGCAGGGGCGAAGTACGGACTTTAGCGTGATTGAGAACGCCTGGTCGGTCATGCAGCTGCTATGGGCTGGGCGACTGCACCTCCCGCTCGCGCACGATCGCCCGCCACAACATGAATCCTGCAGCCATCGCCATCAGCATCACTGCGACCAGCACCAGGGCCAGATCATCGGGATTCCGCAGCAGAGGGGCATGCTCGTGGGTGAGGATCTCGAACACCACCTCCTGCGCCTGTGCCAGCGGCAAACTGCCCTGTTCCCCCAGTTCCATCAGGCAGGTTGTCGGCGCCAGCTTGGCCACACTGGTCCATGCCATGTCGTACAGATGCAATGCCCGCACCGCCAGCACCAGCAACGCGCCATGCAGCATCATCAAGACCCGGTTGGCCCGCCGCAGCCGTCCGGACAACCGCCCCAGCCGATAGACGCTGATCGACATCGCGCCCAGCAGCGCCAGCACCACGCCCGCCATCGGAATCCACTGCAACGGTTGCCACGGTGCAAGCGCAGTGGATCGCGCCAGCAGCTGTTCGGCCACCTGTATGCGTGCGGCCGCGTCGGGCCCACCGCATGCGTCGTCCACCGGCTCCAGCAGCAGTCCCACACGGTAGTGGAAGAAGCCGGCTGCAAGGCCTACCGCCAGCAACGCCACCACCTGCAGCGCCAGCAGGATCGGGCCGGGACCACAGATGCGACAGAAGCGGGCAGCGGCAGAGACCATCGGTTCATCCATGACAACAAAGGACCATCCTAACCAAGCATCCTGTGCCTGTCGGCTGGCGTATACGACAACCACCGCGTGGTCCCGGTAGGATGTAGACGAGCATGGATGGTCGTCTGTAGAGGTGTTGTGGATGGTCACGCTGTATCTGTGGGTGCGAACCCTGCTCCCGCTGCTGGCGTTCGTGATCGCGTGGATGCTGCTCTCGCGCCTGATCCAGGCCCGCGTGGCGCGCCTTCCGCGCGTTCCCTTGAACCTGCCTGAGCACAGCAGCAGCCCGCGCAGGAAGGACCGGCGTATCTACGCGCGCAAGCTGCGGCGCAAACCGGTGCTGCGCAACGCGACTCGACCGGCCACCGCGCCGCGCAGCTGGATCCTGGCGGCGGTATTCGTTTCGCTGTGCGTATTGATCGCCGCCGTGCTGGCCGTACCAGATGGCGCGCGCTTCCAGGTCATGGTCGATAGCCTCACCGGCTACCCAGCCACGATTGCTGAAGTACATGTTCCCGCTGCCGGGCAGCCCCTCGTGCTGCAGGCGTGGCAGCCCGCACTGGCGCAGCTGTCACGGCCGGTAACAATGCGCTACCCGATCGGGCGCACCGGCGGCCAGCAGGACGCGCGTGCCACGCTACCGGTACAGGTGAGACATCAGGGTGATCGGCTGCAGGTGGCTACGGCCGTGCCGGTGGATGCCGAGCTGCTGCGTGCAGAGCTTGCGCGCTTGGCGGGGCTGCCGGCTGAGGCCGTCACGGTTCGACAGAACAAGATCGCGCCCTGGCTGGAACCCGGCTGGAAGCCGCTGGCCAAGCTGTAGAGCCGAGCCCACGCTCGGCTGCTTTTGCCGTAGATCCACGCCATGCGTGAATGGATGCAGAGCGGAGTCGAGCATTACTCAACTCTACAGATCACGATCCGCGCGGCAGCTTCGCGGCCCACATGTTGTCCACCAGATTCGGGTAACGCCGTCCATTCTCTTCCGCCCGCTGCCGCGCCGCCTCCTTCTGTGCAGGCGACAGCGGCTGCGAGGTCTGGCCCTTGGGGTTGGGCTTCTTCCACGGTGGCATCTTCGGTTCGCGCATGGCCACAGCTTACCGCTTCAGGAAGTTCAGCAGGGCAAGATTGAAGTGGTCGGCATGGCTGGTATTGCAGCCGTGCGGCGCGCCTTCAAGGATCACCACTTCGCTGCCCGCAATGGCCCGGTGCGTGCGCTGGCCAGAGCCTTCAAACGGAACGATGGCATCGCTGTCACCGTGCAGGATCAGGGTGGGCACTGTGATCTTCTTCAGATCATCGCGGAAGTCCGTGGTGGCAAACGCTTTCATGCAGCCCAGCGCTGCCGTCTGGTCGGACTGATGACACAGCGCAATCGCCGCCTGGCGCGCTTCCTCGGTGACCATCAGCTTGCCGTTGGCGCTGAAGAAATCGCGGGTGAAGCCGTCGAAGAACGCTTCGCGATCCTTCTCCAGACCACTGCGCATTTCGTCAGCCTTGTCCTGGGTCAGCGGGCCTTCCGGATTGTCATCACTGCGCAGCAGGTACGGCGGCACGGCGGCAGCAAACACCACGCTGTGCAGGCGCTCCTGCCCGTGGTTGGCCACATAGCGCGCCACCTCACCGCCGCCCATCGAGAAGCCGACCAGGGTGACGTCGCGCAGGTC
Source organism: Stenotrophomonas sp. YJH_SMC_33 (assembly GCF_059372295.1). Taxonomy (NCBI): domain Bacteria; kingdom Pseudomonadati; phylum Pseudomonadota; class Gammaproteobacteria; order Lysobacterales; family Lysobacteraceae; genus Stenotrophomonas; species Stenotrophomonas sp. YJH_SMC_33. The sequence goes on along the minus strand of NZ_JCAFVJ010000006.1, from coordinate 103,692 downwards.
ACGTTCCTCGATCAACCCCGCCAGGTCCGCCGCCAGCGTGTCGTAGTCATAACCTTCGGCCGGCTTGTCGGAGCGGCCGAAGCCGCGCCGGTCGTAGCTGATCACCCGGTGTTGGGCGTCGCGCAGGATCGTCACCTGCGTCTTCCAGGCATCGGCGGAAAGCGGCCAGCCGTGGATCAGGATGACCGGGCGGCCGTGGCCCCCGGTGTCTTCAACGTGCAGGCGGATGCGGGAAGCAGGCATGGGCGCTCCTGTGGAAAGGGAGGCGTTCAGGCTAGTGGCCGTGCCCTGTGGCGGCCGTGAGGGAATCCCGGCCGCTCATGACATCGCCTGCACAGCCACGGCCCCGACGCTGGCGCCGGGCCGCCAATGCGGACGTTCACTCCGTGGAAGGGCCGTTTCGTCGGACGCCGGCTGCAGTGGCCCAAACGCCATGCGAGCCTGCGTGAACCCTCCCTGGAGCCTCACCATGCTGCTGCCCACCCTGCCCTTGCTGGCCGCCGGCCTCGTTGCCGCGCCAGCGCCCGCCGACTCCCTGCGCGAGCAGATCCACCAGGCCGACACCCAGCTGTTCGCCGCCGCCTTCGAGGCCTGCAATGCCGACAGGGCCGCCGCGATGACGACCGAGGACATGGAGTTCTTCCATGACAAGGACGGCAAGTCGGCCAGCAGCCGCGAGGACTTCCGTCGCAGCGTGGCCACCCTGTGCAGCAGCGCGCGCAAGGGTGGCTGGCAGCTGCGCCGCGAGCTGGTGGAATCTTCGCTGCAGGTCTTCCCGCTGCACGATGAGCGGGCGCTCGAAATCGGCAACCACCGCTTCCATGAACGCGGCAAGGATGGCGTGGAACGCTGGACCGGCCAGGCCCGCTTCATCCAGGTCTGGCGCCGCGTGGACGGGCGCTGGTTGGCCGAACGGGTGATCAGCTACGACCATCGGCCGGCGGACTGACCTTTCCGGCGCCCTTCACCGGCCGGATTTATACTGAAGGGGTTCACCCCGACCCACCGCTACCGTTCGATCGCCATGGCAGAACTCACCCCCAACCACCCCGACTACGGCCTCAACCAGCAGGTCCGCCAAGGCGTGGCCGCTCTGGATGCCCAGCATGGCCGTGCGTTCGACCAGACCAGCGAGCGCCTGACCGCCAGCCTGACCGTGCTGGCCCGCGAGCAGGGCCTGCAGCAGGTCGACCATGTGCTGGTCAGCAACGCCACGGCCCAGCACCCGGCCGGGCACAACGTCTTCGTGGTGCAGGGCGACCCGGCCAATCCGGCGCACCTGCGCGCGATGATGCCGACCGCGGTGGCGGCGCAGACGCCGGTGGAGCAGTCGATGCAGAAGCTGGGGTTGGCCCCGCAGCAGCCGGCCGTGGGGCTAGTGCCCGAACAGCAGGCCCGTGAGCAGGAGCAGCAGCAGAACCCGGCACACCGTCTGGGCTGAGCCGCCTCCAGCGTTACTGGCGGCCCAGCGCGAGTACGGCGGCTCGCCGTGGCGCTTGCTGCGCTAGGCCATGCGCGGACCGGACTGCTCCTGCACCTGGCGCTGCTGCAGCTCATCCTGCGTACGCACCTGTGCAGACTGCGACAGCTGCTCGGCACGCTCGAACGAAGTTTCCGCCGGTGTCTGCGCAGCCACCGCCGTAGGCATGCTGGCGCGCAGCTGTGCCGGATCGTTGCGCTCGCCCTGCACGATGAAGATGTTCTGCGCAGCGTCGGGCTGCGCGGTGCGATCGCTCAACAGCACATGGTCAACCTGGGTCAGGCCATTGGCTTTGGCCAGCGCGTACAGGCTGGCACTGATGTTCTCGCTGGTGGCATCGAAGTCGCGGCCCCGCTCTGCATCGAGCCGGGCCACGCCCTGGTGGATCTGTGAAAGCAGCGGATCGTTGCTGTGCCAGGCCAGACGATCACCGCTTCGTTCGCCCATGCCCTCGGCATCACTCAGCATGTGTTGCTTGAGACTGCGCTCCGGCAGGGGATTGGTTTTCCTCTGGTTGAGCTCGCTGTCCGGAAACGGCGGATCAATGCTGTCCACACCGTGGATGTTGCGCAGCGGTCGGAATGCGTCCTTGCCCGCCCCCTTGATGTCAAGAGGAATGCGAACATCCGGAAGAAGCTGGCCAGCGGGACCTCCCAACGCGTTCACGTCGATGCTGCTTTTCCGCTGGATGCCCGCGTGGTTCAAGGCTTCCCAGGTGAAGTCCACGCAGTTGTTGCGCACGTCCTTGTATTGAAGATCGAAGCCGTACTTATCCGGGTGCGCACCGAAGGCCTCAAGCTTTCTGTACTGTTGCTCGCTGATCTCGAGCGTGCGGCTGTAATGCGGGTTCCTGTACTCGACCGCATCGGTCTTCATGACCTCGCCCGGCCCGTTCATGCTTCCATGCTCCGTAGGCGCGAAGCCGAAACTCCGCGTGGTCTTGTCCGGCCCATGGAGCACGTAGAACATGTGTCCGGGCCCGGATGTCTGCGGAACCCCGTCCACAACTTTCTGTACACCTCTCTCGTCCACCAACGGCGTACCAGGTGCGGCAATGACGATTTCTACGGTGTAGCGCGGCTTATCCATAAGAAAAATCCTTCAGTTCCTTCCAGCAGTGGGATGACGTCTATTTTCCAGAGAGTGGGTCGGCATGAACCCGCAGCTGCGCCGGGTAATGCTGGAGCGCAGCGGTGGGCTGCACCGTGCGCACATCCAGGCGGTAGCGGGCACCCATTTCTATCGGCAGCGTGACGATGCTCAACCTGTATCGGCTGGCGTCCATCGATACCTGCTGCGCGTAACGCCAGTCTGCCGACTCATGCCATTCGGGGAGCGGCTCACCCAGATTGCGCGCCCGTGCCTGATAGACATCAGACGTTGCAACGTCCTGCCAGGCACCTGCGACCCAGCGCTGCAGGGACAGCTGAAAGGGAACATGAACATTGTCCATGTCAGGCTCACTGTCAGGCCCGGGTCCATGTCGCTGCACTTCAAGATCCAGAACATAGGGACGACCCGGATAGAAGTTGCGGGCATTCGTCTCGAACTCGAACCGCACCGCTTGGCCGGACCCGGCCACGTCGATCGGCTTGACCAGATCCAGCGGCTCCGGCGCATCCGGTACGCGGCTGCTACAGGCGCCGAGTGCGCCCGCCAGCGTGAAGATCAGGCCGGCGCGCAGCCAGCGGTGGATACCCAGCATGATTCAGATCCTTTGGCTCCCTGCCCTAGGGTTCAACCCTAGCGGGTTGGCGCTCGGCACTGCAACCCGGCAAAGAAGAAGGCAGGGCCTGCACCCTGCCTTCTTCATGCGGCACGCTGCCGGGCGAGCCCAGCGTCAGCGCATCACAGCTGGATGCGCGCCACGCTCTCGTCAGCGCCCTTGTCATCCTTCTCGCCGTTCTTGATGCTCACGAACAGCACGTTGTTCTTCGCATCCAGCGCCAGGCTGTTCGGGTGGGTCGGCACGGTGTAGGTGGCCACCTTCTGGTAGCTGTCACTGTTGTAGGCGGTCACCGTACCGGCTTCGCGGTTGGTCACGTACAGGCGCTTGCGCGGTGCATCCAGCAGAATGCCCAGCGGGCCGGCATCGGTCGGGATGCTGGCCAGCTCCTTGCCGGTGCTGCGGTCCAGCACCAGCACGCGCTGGCCCGGATGCTTGCTGACCAGGCCACTGCTCTTGGCCTGGTAGCCCCGCAGGAATTCCGAGCCCTGGTCGGTCACGAACAGGCGCTTGCCGGCCGGATCCAGCGCGATGTTCATCGGCTGCTCGGCGGCGATCCTGTGCTGCGCCACCACCTTGTTCGAATCAGTGCCCACCACCACCAGCTCGGCCAGCAGGTTGCTGGTGTAGACGCGCTTGTTGGCCGCATCCAGCGCCAGGCCCGGCGCCTTGGCATTGCCCAGGCCGTCGATGGTGTTGATCACCTTCAGCGTGGTGGTATCGATCACGAACAGCACGCTGCTCACGTCCGGCTGGCTGCTGTGGCCGGTCACGTACAGGCGGTTGGACGCGCTGTCGACCACCAGCTCGCGTAGGTCGTGGGTGTAGGCGGCCTTGCCGTCCTTGCCGGTCTTCTTTTCCATCAACTGGATGGTGCCCACGGCCTTGTTCTGCGCGGTGTCGACCACCGTCACCGACAGGTCCACGGTGTTGCCCACGTACAGGCGGTCGTGGGCGTCATCCAGCACCACGCCGAACGCCTTGCGCTCCAGCGGGATGCGGGTTTCCACGGCCAGCGTGGCCGGGTTCAGGCGCAGCACCTGGGCCGGGCCGGCGTCATCGCCGAAGCCGCCGGAGGAGGCCACGAACACGGCGTTCTGCTTCGGGCTGTAGGCCAGCTCGTACAGACCCTTGGCCACGGCCTGGCGCTGTACGGCGGAGGTGGCACTGGCGGCGGGTGCGTTATCGGCGAATGCGGAGGGCGCGCCGAGGCTGAGCGAAACGGCAACGGCCAGGGCGGCCGAGCGGAAGAGAGGAGTACGGAACATGCGAGCGTCCTTGAATGGGCACGGGAGGGTGTCCTGGCTCGCTGGGCCGTACTGCGACGGCCCGCCCCGCATCTGTCTGCGCGGGGTGGGCTGGCTGGGGTTGCGGGGGAATGGTAGCAGGTGGGGGGCGTGACGTGCGCCGGCGCGGGCATGGCCGACGCTCGACCTCGATGCTGCGCCCGCGGCTATGCCATCCGTGGGCCGTGGCTCTGCTGAAGCTGCTGCTCCTCCTGCAGGCGCTGCGCGTCTCGCTGCGGCTCGTTCTGCTGCAACTGCGCGACGCGATCGAACGAGGCCTCCACCGGTGCCTGCGCAGCCAAATCCGCCGGCATGCTGGCGCGCTGGTGTGCCGGGTCACTGCGGTCACCCTGCACGATGAACAGCTTCGGTGCGGTATCACCGCGCTGCTCGCCCAGCACCACTTCGTCCACGCGCGAGAATTGCTGCTCCTTCGACAGCGCGAGCAGGCTGGCACTGACATTGCCGTTGCGTGCACCGAAAGCGCCGAGGTCGGCCACCTGCTGGTGGATCTGGTTGAGGCGGGCATGATCGTCGTGCGCCGGGTCTGCGGGCGTGCCGCTTGCCGCGAGTGCACTGTTGCCGCGCCACTGCTCGCCGTTCTCGGTGAACATCCACTCGCGGAAGGTCTGCTTCGGCATCGGGTTCCACTGCACCTTGTCCAGCTCGCTGCCCTTCACCTGCTGCGGAATGGCATTGACGGCGCGGATGTTGTCCAGGACCCTGGTAGCGCCCTCATAGTTGGTGATCTCCCCGGCCAGCCCCACCGGGCGCAGCCCAGCGTGGTTCAGGGCACCCCAAGCGAAATCGGTGCAGGCGTTGGAGAAGAAGTCGTAATCCATGTCGAAGCCGTGCTTCTTCGGGTCTGCCGAGAACTCGAGGATGCGGTCGTACTGCTCCTTGCTGATCTCGATAGTGCGCTCGAAGCGGGGCTTGTCGTAGACCCGCAGATCCGTGTCATCTACTTTGCCCAGCGAGGGATTCGCACGCTCGTTCCCCATCGTGAATCCCCTGCTCACGGGTACCGGATCATTTGATCGCGTCAGCGAAAGGAACATGTGCCCAGCAAATGACGGATCCAACAATCTCTTCTGGCCCGCGTCGCCCACATCGACTCTCGGCGTGCCGGGCGCGGCGAGATGAATCGTGACCGTATAGCGCTCTGCTTCCTTGCTCATGTCTTACTTCCCTAGCGATTGATATCCAACAATAAGTTCGGCTTGGAGCCCTTCCAGCTGCGGGCGGTCCTCCATCAGGTCGACAGTCAACCGATACCGGCCCGGCTCCAGCCAACCGACCTGCGCGAACTGAAGCACCTGATACAGCATCTCATCCGAGTGCAAACCGGCCTCGATCAGTGCGTTGTCATCCAAGCTTGTATCAGCCAGATATCGCACAACCTCATCTTCTGGAATTCTCTGTGAGTCGCGCCCGTCAGGAGTGCTCTGCCATAGCTGTACAGGACCAGGTGCGCCGCCATCAATCCGCTCCAGGCGCAATCGCGTGGGTGGCTTTCCCAGCCTGATCTTCTCCCACGCGTCCAGCAACGAGCGCCCATCGGTATCCTGCAGCCGCAACCCGATGTTCAGGATCGGAATGGCCGGCTTCTGGGGCGCCGGCAAATCAAACGTGACCTCGGCAATCCGACCGGCCTTCTGCAACTGCACGGCCCGCGTGAGCGGCACAACCGTGCGGGCATCAGCCTGTGCGCGCGTCAGCAGGGGCGGCGCAGCCTCAGGCGCTGGTGACGCACTGCACGCCGCCAGCGCGCCCAGCACCGCCAGTACCACCAGCCCCCGCCGCAGTGGCCGCATCATTGCTCCTTCAACCGCAGCGAATCGGCCACATCGGTCTTGGCCGCCACCTCGGTGGCGATGCTGGCGCGGCGGTGCCCTGGGTCGTTGCGGTCGCCCTGCACGATGAAGATGCTCTCGGCGGCATGGCTGCTTTTTGTCGGCCGGCTGAGCAGCACGTGGTCCACCCGCGAGAGATTGTTCTGCTTGGCCAGCACCAGCAGGCTGGCGCTGATGCGTTGGCTGGCGGCATCGAACGGGCGCCCATGCGCAGCATCCAGCTCGGCCACTTTCTGGATCAGCTGCGAGAACAGGCGATGGTCCGGATGTGAGGGGTCCAGCAGCGTGCCGGCCACTTCGATCGGCGTCGGTGGCGGTTCATCGATCGCGCGGTCGCCCTGGCGATGATGTTCGGCCTCGCGCTCGGGCATCGCGTGGTGGGTTTCGGCATTCAGATCGCTGCCCGGGAACGGCGCGGCGATGCACTGGATCTCAGGCAGGTTGAACAGCACCGCGAACTCGCCCAGATTGCTGCTGCCATCCAGCGGCGCCGGCAGCGGATGCAGCCCGGCGTAGTGCAGGGCCGCCCAAACGAAGTCGCTGCAGCGGTTGATGGTGGCCGGGCGATCCACATCGAATTCGAACTCGGCCGGTTCCTCGGCGAAATCACGCAGGCAGCCGTAATGCTCCTCGGTGATTTCCAGGGTGCGGCTGTAGTACGGGTCCAGATGCTCGTCGGCATCGTCGTGGCGCACCTGTGCGTACTGCACGCCGGTGCGGGTTTCGCCCGGCGCCTGGCGCGGCGGCGCGAAGCCGTAACTGTGGGCCTCGTCGCCCGCGGCCACCTGCAGGTACATATGGCCGCGCGGCGAGATGCCCCCACTCTTCAGCGGGGTGCCGGGGGCGGCCAGATAAAGGGTTACCGTGTAGCGTGTTGCCTGCTCCATGCCTGTTCAGCCTTGATGGGTGCTGCGGTCCTGGGCGGATGATGGCATAGGTGGGATGGGGGGTAGGTGGAGGACAAAGTTGGGGCCACGACTGGCATGCTGAATGTGTGAACCAGCGTGCATTCCGGCGGTGCCCATGTATCGTTGTATGGAGTAAGGCGGGAGTGGGCCGTATAGTTGGCGCATGTGAAGCAATGGATTTGCTCATGGACCTCATCGTGAGGCTGCCGACACTGTTGCCCTTGTATGAACGATTACGCGGGCCGTGCTTTCAGGCTCGGCCCGCTGTCGCGATTGGCTCGAAACCAACCATCAGCCAAGCAGACGCGCAAGGCCCACGCCCTCGCCTCAAGCAGCGATCCGACATGCTGCGGGCTTTTGAATCCCGTGATGGATCTATCGCTGGCAAGGTCATCGGCCCGACGTCGCGCGGCATCAAAGGCGACCGGGCTGTTCTGGCTACGGATGCCCTCCCTATTCTTGCGGACGCCGACCGATCCACTCAATCGGTCACTAGCAGCAGCCGCCCCACTAAACGCAGGAACTAAGATGCCCTTCCAATTCCAGGCCAAGCCTTACTCCTCGCTCGATCCGATCAGTGAAACGGAGATCCCTCGCCCAAGAATTGGACCGACTGTTCTGGCAGACGGTCGGCACGGGACCGAGTATCAGTTCGCCATCTATCGCGGAGAGTCGCGTGTAGGTGGAGTTGGATTCGATGGGTGGGATGAAACTACGCAGGACGAAGGACGCTCCGTCCACTGCTTCGTCTTTGACCTCAAGCATGCTCAGGTCATCCACGCCATGCTGGCATACAAGCAGACGTTAGGTAACGCCGATGACGACTTCACCTATCTCAAAGGGCTCGCACAAGGGTTCGTACTTTCATTCGCAGGCCGAACTGACAACGATGAATCCCTACGCTATCTCGCGGTGACCAGTCCGCAGGCACTGATGGAATCGCAGATTCCGGCACCCGCAGACGTCGTCACGTTGACCGACGGCTCCATCGTGCTGGCCAGCGTTGAAGTCCCCGCATTCGGCGCCTGAGGTCTAAGCCATGAGCAAATTCATCTTCGATGATTTTGTGAAGACCACACTCGGCGGCGCAACCCAGGCCGGGAGTGGAGAAGCCCTGACTGCGCAGCAGATTTCCGATGTCATCACCTATCTGAAATCACCGGGATCGGGCCCAACCACCAGCGTCAGCTTCGAACAGTATGTAACCGGCAATATGCAGGCCCACCCTCCGCGACTTCCGGATGGGATGGATTACCTCGCGTTCTCGGGCAAGGACACCACAAGAATCTCCAACTACACCAATGCAGAGGTGTACTCAAAGGATATCAACGGAAAGTCGGGAATAATTGGCGATACCCCATGGGGAAAGTTCGTCGATCAGCTAGCCAAGAATCCAGCTCACATCCCCGATCTCCAGTCGATGGAAGCTGGCCTCAGAAGCGTGATGGAGTCAAAGGGGATCGTTCCCTTCGACAAGAACTATGTGGGTGCGCTCCAAGACATAATGTGGAACGCCGGCAGCCCAAAGTTCTTCGAGAACGCCATTGCTACGGGCAAGCCGCTGATCGCTTTCGTGGATGGGGCGCCTCCCGATCGCGGTTTCAGTAGGTTCGAACTAGCCACCGCCCTCGACCACCCCAACGTCCGCATCAACGGCTATCCCATAAGTGCCTTCGGGCCTGAGCCGCTGGCCTTCGCAAGCCAGTCCGCCGCCGAGTACCAGGCGCTTGAGCGCAGCCTCGCGCAGCATGCCACCACCAACAGCGCGCAACCCGTCGATGTTGCGCAGGTGCGCCTGCATCTCAAACCCATCGATGGCTATGACGCTGTCAGCAAGACGCTCTTCGAACGACCGCTGCACGATTACAGCGCGTTGAACCTGAGCGAGATGTCGACCACGCGTGCGAACTGGGTCGCCGCGCATGCCAACCTGGGCACAGGGCCACGTCTGTTCGCTGATCTTCCCGAACCACCATCGCACGCGCCCCTGCAGCCAGGAGCTCCACGCGGCCCTCCCCGTGCGGCGACGGTTGCCGAAGCAGTGGCCGACGTTGCACCGCATGGCATGCACGCCGGAATCAACCCCGCTATCAAGGTTGCCGGCGTTGCGGGCGTCGCACTGCTTGCGCACGACTTCGCCACCTCCGGGCACAAGTGGATTGAGCTGAACTCGCAAGGCAATGCCGCAGGCGCAGATTCCACCGCTGCACACTTCGTCGGCCGCAACGTCGGCGGTGCAGTGGGGGGCTTTCTTGGCGGCGCCGGTGTCGGCCTCGCTTCGGGCTCGTGGACGGGCCCTGGCGCCATTGCAACCGGTATCGGTGGCGGCGTCCTCGGTGCATACCTTGGCGAACGCTGGGCCGAGCAGAAGGACATCGAACGCATCTACTCGCAGGTTGACCCGATGGGGCGCACCTGGACGCGCGACCCCGCTGATCCCAATGGGCGCTGGCTGCGAGCCGGCGAACAGCAGCAGGTCCAGAGCACCGACCTGGGCACCGGCGTCGAAGTCCGCCCGGTGCAGACGGCACAGGGTGACGACGTCACCTTCCGCACCAGCTATGTTGCCACCGGCACATTGGAGCGCCAGTTGAACTGGCAGGCGGCTCGGGCCTCGTATGAGTTGGGCTTGTCGAATCCGCCCCCCCCACAGAATCCCTACCGGCTGAATGCCAATGGCTTGGCCGAGCCGGCACGAGGCGCCTTCGAGACCGATCGCGCCTTTGTACGCGATGCCAGCTCGGGACAATGGGAACTTGAAATCAAGGAAATGGTGGATGGTCGAGTGCCCAACAGCCGCCACCTGCCAGTCTCGGCAGAGCAGGCGCAGGCTCTGGATGAACAGTCGCGCACGGTCATCGCCCAGAACGCGTCAAACACCAAGGCCGCGATGGCTGCGCGCTACATGGTTGCTCACGAGCAAGGACGTTGGAGCGACTTCGGCGACGCGAACAATCCATCCATTCCCCGTGCCGTTCAGGACGCGCAAGCCAGCGCCGACACGTTGAAGGCGAGTGATGGCAATGCCTATACACGGCAGGCGGACGGCCAATGGGTCAGCAAGGGTGTGATCTTTGACAGCGCCGCCAACCGGAACCTGAGCGACGAGCTGGAGATCACCTGGCAAAGCCAGAATGACGGTATCGCCGGGCTGTACGACATCGCCAGGCAGCTCAAGGACACCGCACAGGTTGCACACGAAGGTATTCGCGGCCAGGTGGATGCGCTATACGCGCGCCATGGCATCGAGCGCACCGAGCAGCAGCTTGCAGCTACAGCCGTCGCGGTGGAGCAGACGCTGAATCTGCAGGGCAGAACAGGCGACGTGGTGCTGGAACTGATGCCAGACCCCCGTACCCACGCGCCCGGCGCAGAAAGTGCCATCGCCACGTTCGGTGACGCCGGCGGAAACCGGATGGTGCTCACCGGCACCACCACCATTGAGGACATTACGCGGGCTCAGTCGCAGCTTCGGCCTGAGGCTTCACTGGCTGCCCAAGGCGCTGCGCCTGCAGATCAGGCGACGACACCCGACGTGCCCGAGCTACGCATTGCTGCGTTGACTGCAAAGGAGCAGGACGCACACCGGCAAGCGCTGCAGGAGGCCAATCGTCAAGGCAGTGCGGCGGTGGATGCGCAGCAGGCAGCGTCTGCGGCCGTGCTGGAGGCGCGAGGGGTGCAGGTTGACCCGGGTGAGGCACTGAAGGTCAACCGTGACCTGCAACGAGGTGCGGCAACCAGTGCTGCCGTTGAACCCGCTAGCGAGCCCACTCCGGCGCCCGCTCCTGTCATCGCCGCGCCCTCGGCGTCGATTGTTGAGCCAGAGCGTACGCGTCCCTCGCGTGAGAGTGAGCAGCCAGCAGAGAGTCGCCTTGCACGACAAGCCGATTCGTCGCAGCGTGCGGAGGATGCCGCCCGGCAGAACGCTCGGAAGGAGGAGCCGGCACCGACTGCACCAAGAGGGGGCCCTCAAAGTGCCTCGCAGCATGAACCGACTGTGGAGGAGGCCCGTGAAGCGCGGAATGCTTCGGTCGTAGTTACTGCGGCCGGTGCAGGCTCAACCCAGCCAGTTCACATGCAGGAGCACAAGGCTGAGGATCCCACGCTTCAGGGCGGTGCTGAGCCGCAGAAGCTTGCGGATGCACTGCCGGTGCAGCCCGCCGTCGCTACAGCTCAAGACAAAGCAGAGCAGCCACTGCCGCAACCTTCTGAGAGCGAGCAGGCCCCAAGGACCGCGCAGGAAGTCCCGTTGGATCTCCCAGTTCCGCCGCTACCGGCCCAGGACGATCCGGAGCCGGAACCTGCAGGCCCCAGAACGGCTGACGTTGGCGGAGACGCTACCCGTCAGGCAGCGCCGCCCTCTTCCCCTTCAGATGAGGAGCTCGACCTCCCTGAGCATGTAGCGCCGCCGTCGGCCGCTCTGACGGAAAGCAATCCAATGCGGCCCGGTCATCCCGATCACCCGCTCTATCAGCAGATCCGCGAGGGCGTAGCGGAGCTGGATGCCCAGCACGGCCGAAGCTTCGATGCCACGAGCGAGAGGATGACGGCAAGCCTGCTGGTTCTGGCCAAGGACAATGATCTATCCCACGTTGATCATGTGCTCGTAAGCAACGCCACGGCAACGCATCCCGCCGGCCACACCCTCTTCGTGGTGCAGGGCGAGGCGAACGACCCCGCCCATCTGCGCGCTTCCATGCCAACGGCAGAGGCCGCGCAGACGCCGGTGGAGGAGTCACTGCTGCAGTTCGATTCGGTCAGCAGGGAGGCGCGGCAGCGCGCATTGGCCAATCAGCAGGAGCAGCAACTGCAGGATGAGCGAGCACAGCTGGACATCCAGGTGCGAGCAGCAAGCGCGTGTTAATGGGTACTACGGTCCTGGCTGGCTGATGGCATAGAGGGGATGGGGGGCAGATGGAGGAAGAGAGGGCGCCGATCGCGACTTGCTGAACATGTGAGCCAGCATGCAGTAATGACCCCGCGGCGGCCGCGGTCCCGGCTGCGAATGGAGCTTGCCATTCCACCGTTCTATAGTCGTTTCGATCATGCAAGGGAATCGCCCATGAGCAGAGCACCGGCTTGCCGGCTTGCCTCCTTCGCCCTGGTGGCCGTGTTGAGCACCACCGCCTGCGCGAAGGCCCCATCCACGGAAAAGGACCCGAACGGAACCCCCATGTCCGAAACCGCAACCAGCCCACGTAGGGTGGGCGGACAGACCTACACGACGCAGCCAGTGGAAGCTCGGCTTGGCCCGCACCGCTTCATGTTCCCGGCCAACCTCTACTACAACCAGACGGGCCCCCTGGCCGATGGAGGCGTCATGCTCACGGTGTTCTGGCCGGATTTCGATGCAGCGCCCCCCGGTGATCGCCCGGTACGCAGCACGCAGGACAGCCGGCGGCAGGTGCTGGTCGAGCTTAGATACATCGATCGCGTTCCCATCCAGAACTATCTGGCACGTCGGTCCAGTAGTGAAGCCACCAGCGCGCCGGGATCGCTGGAGCGAAGGGACCCGGTAGAAAACCTCGCGCTGCGCGTTGCACAACCCGAACGCTGGGGTCTGACGCCCTATGCGACTGACCCATCGTTGATGGAAGCCTATGCAAAGGAGTCAGAGGCTGCGCTGGACAGGCCTTACGTGCACAACCCAGGAATGGAACCAGACTGGTATGTGACCCGCTCGACGGAGGGCCAACTGACAACGTTCATCAGCTGCGACCCGGCAGACCGCATTCCTGACGGACTTGTCGTTCAGGGAAAGACACTTGAACGCGCCGGCGAAGGCCAGATCGCAATGTGCCGCCATTCCATCGTGGATGTGGGCGACAGCATCGCCATCGAGATGAACTATGCACGCGTCATGCTGAGCGACTGGCAGCGCCTGGAAACCAGCGTGCGTGATCTTCTGAGCCGCTATCGCGTTCAGTCGTAAACGCTGAGATCCGGGCGCTCGGCTTCAACCCAGACAGGCACCCGCCGAGGGTCATCACAGCCAAGGACACTTCGGCCCTGCTCTCCTCCATCATGAGCCTGCGTCTACGCGATCCAGTTCGGTGGGGGAGACAGATAAGTACGATCCCCCTCTATCGGCAGATTGTCGCGCTCACTTACCCGTGACACTCAGCGTGCCGGCGGTGGCGAGGCTGCCTTATTTGGGCCTGCGCAGGTAAGCAACCAGCAGTTCCGGGTGGAACGGCTCAAGCTGCGGCAAGGGCGAATGCAGTTGCACTTCAACCCGGTATCGGCCCGGCGAGGGATTGCGTGCCCATGCGAAGGCCAGCTGTGCGTAGGTATCACCGGGTCGTTCCAGCCCAGCATTCTGCAGCGCCAGTACGTCAGCATCGTCCAGCCACGCGCTGGTTATTCGACCATCGGCGGGGATGGGGATCGTCCGGGCAGGTTCCCCGATGATCGACTCCAGCCGGAGCAACGGCACGTCCTTCCATCCACCCGATTCCAGGCGCGCCATGGAGACGTTGGCCTGGAGCCCGGATGCCTGAACATCGATCAGTGCCTCCAGTGCCGGGACGTCGTCCGTACGATTGACCCGAATGCCGATCATGAGCGTTGGAGAGGAATTCCTGCTGGGAACATCCACATCGAATTCCACTGCCAATGGTTCATCCATTGACGAGGTGGGCATGGCGCGCACAAGCGGCACCAGATCCGGACGATGGGCCTCTGCTATCGAGCCTGCGTCGCGAGCCGCCTCGGGTCGGCACCCCGTAGCCAGAAGAACGAGCAGTCCAGCGAGCATGCAGATCCGGCGCTTTCCTTGTGGCTTCATCTTCGGTCCTTTTCGCAGGTCGCCCAGTGCAGCTCACACGTTGATCATCCCCCGCTGGCCGCACGAATCTGGATGTCGTGCTGCACCCGCTGGTCTTCCAGCTGCTGGTCCATCTGATTCGCAAGCGCACGCTGATGCGCTTCACGGCTGACAGAGTCGAACTGTTGCAGTGACTCTTCAACTGATGTCCGCGCCGCCAGCTCCGTCGGCATCGCAGCGCGCTGATGGGCCGGATTGCTGGGCTCACCCTGCACCACGAACAGCGTGTGCCCGGCCGGGTGTTCGCACGTAGCGTTGCTCACCAGCACATGGTCCACCCGCTCCAGGTCGTTGTCCTTGGCCAGTACCAGAAGGCTGGCCGTCATGCGTTCGCTGACTTCATCGAAGCTGCGGCCGTGCTTGGCGTCCAGCGCTTCCACGCCCTCGCGGATCTGCTGATACAGCGCGTGATCGGGGTGGCCGGGCTGCGTGGGGTCCTGCAGCGCCCTGTTCGGGCTCGATGCCTCATCCGGTGCGGGCGCGGCTGGCTCAAGGCTTGGCGCTATTGTGGGCTGGGCAGGAACATTGACAGCCGCAGTGACAGGCTGGAGGTCATCCGATGTAGCCAGCTCGGGCTCTGGCACGTGTTGTGCCGCTTCCTGCTCCAAAGGCCATGGATCGCGCGCAGGCTCAGCAGGCAGCGGCTCCTTGAACGGCACCGGTTCCACCTCCTGCACTGCCATGTCCTGCTTTGGAGTGGGCGCAACCGCAGGCATCGGGGCCATCTTCTCCGGTTCCGCTGCCTGCTCTGTGCGCTGCGTGGGCACCGTCTGCGTTGCCGCTGCCAGAGGCGCGGCAGAGTGTGGCGTCGCACGCTCGGATTCGACCGGGTGCGCCTGCATCGGCCCAGCGGGCTCCGGCGTCTGTGAGGCGGTACGGTTCTCGGTGGGCGCCTCGCTGTTTGGATGGGGCTGAGGTTGGGGCTCCGCCTCACGCCGCGGCGGATCGCGCTGCTCGGCGTGCCGCTGAGGCGCGGGCTTGTCCTGTGCCGCAGGCGTAGGCGGTGGCGTGACCGCTACCGCTGGCGGCGCTGCCGCAACCGTCGCAGGCGCGATGGGTTGCGCAGTCGCCGGCTCTTCAGGCCGCACTTCCACGTTCCCATCCTGCTCGGATGGCTTGTCGCCATGTGCCAGCTGTGCGGCTGCTCGTGCAACCTGTCCTACATCTACCTGCGCAGCACCGAGCCGATTTGCCTCCTGCAGTGCCTGCCGGTACACCTCCTGCTCACCCGCCGACAGCGCTGCAATGCGTAGCTCGGGCGAGTCGGGCAACGGTGCCTGCTCATTGGCACGCGCGCGCATCTCATTCCATGCGGCCTGCAGCTCCTGCGTGCTGGTAGTCGCGACGGCACGCGCCACGCCATCCTGGCCTACCTGGTAATGGGTGATGGGCCGGGACGCGCCCGCGTTGCCTTCGGCTACAGGCCCCAGTTCCTGCAGCGTGGGACCCGCAATGCCGTGCTGCTCGCGCGTGCGTGCCGTGGCCAGGGCAATGGCCTGCTCCCACGCCGGGGTCAGCGCGATGCCCGCAGCGTAGTAGCTGTGGCGCAGCTCGTTCTGGTTCACTTCCGCCGCAGATGGCAACGGTCGCGCGTCCAATGCGGCAATGGTCTGGTTGAACTGATCGAGCGACGGCTGCTGGATGGTGCGGGTCAGCTCCAACTCCAGCGCCATGTTGCCCTGCGCGATCTGGCCAGCGTGGTGCCATTGTCCTGCGTCATCGCGCTGGTAAAGCTGGTTGTCCGAGCCCTGGATGGCGTCGGGCCTGGCACGCGCCTGCTCCACCGCTTCCGGCACCAGCGGCACGAAGTCGCTGGCGCGGGTAGCGACGTAAGTCTCCAGGTAGCTGGCGGCAATCGCGGCCTTGCCGTTGGCGATGTTGTTCTCGATGCGTTGCACCGCCTCACGATTCAACTCGTTGGCGCGTTCGGGGCTGGCGGTCTGCGTCTCATACACCCCCCGATCGTTGGCGCCGGTCAGGCCGATCTTGACCTGCCGCGTCCACTGTTCGGTCTGCGCATCGCGGTGCCAGTTGGGGTTGTCCAGACGGCTCTCGCCATCCTTCGCCGGGATGCTGAAAGGATCCTGCGGCGGCGGCGCCTTGCCCAGCGCCAGCTCTACCGCTTTTACGTGGGCGTATGCGCCCAGCTCGCGGGCCTTCTCGTAACTGGCACCCACACTGCGCTCAGCCGGATTGCCCAGGCCGTCGCCCGCGCTGTCCATGACCGCCTGACGCTGCCAGTTGCGGCCATCGAACTGCCATGTGACATCGGCCTTGTCGGTCTGCTGGTAGATGGCGCGGTTGTCGAGCAGATCGGCGCCCTTGTCGAACGCCTTGCTCATCAGCAGCGCATCACCCGCGACGATGGCCGCAGGGACGAAGCTGGACGTGCCGATCACCGATGCCGTGGCCATGCCACCGACCCAGCCACCGCCGTTGCGCGCCAAGGCATGGGTGAGCTCGGACTGGGCGGCGGTGCCGTTGCCTTCTTCCAGCAGCTGCGAGGTTCGGCGGGCGGTGATGACGGCGTCGGCGCCGGATGCGAGCAGGCCGCCGGAGCGGATAAGTTGGCTGGTGGAGGCTTCGCCGAGGAGGATGCTGGTAGTTGCAAATCCTCGCTGGCCTTGCGGAACGCGCAATGGGTCTGCCGCTTCCTTACCCAGAGCATTCTCAACTATCAGGACTCCCTCTGAGGATATGCTCAGCCTGCCACCGTGGTAGGCGCCGGAGATTGCCTCCGAAAGGCCTTGACGCTGCAACTCCGCTCCACCTCCACGTGTTAACGGATTGGGAGATGACTGAATGTGCCGGAGCGTGGTCACTACACGATGCTCCGAATGAGTAACACCCGCCCAGCCGCTATCGATCGGCGTGAAGCTCCTAAGCTGTTGAAGCTGGGGAGCGCTTAACTGGCTATAACGGGCTTCGTTGAAGAAGAAGCTCTGAATTTGTGGCCGAATATCGTCAGGCTTCAGACCATAGGGAGCGTTGGTGTAGAGATCACCATTGATCAGGCCAACCCGTACCGTGTCCCGCAGCGCCTCTACCCGCCCGGAAATCCGCGCCTGTGCGGCAGCGTCTCCGTTGAACGCGGCCATTCCGTCGGGCGTCTGCTCCAGGCGACGCAAACGTTGCAGAAGTCCAATCTGATAGTCGGCGATAGGGCCACCGCTGTGCGGAGTAATTCCCAGCGATTGAGCGAACGCCGGATCAGCTGGGAGAAAAATCCGATTCTCCGGAGCGTGGATATCAAAATGACCGGTGTCGGCGAGCATCCTGAGCAGCGGACTACGCGCCAGTGTGCGCTGCTCGATGGCGTGATGGTCTTGAAAGTGAGGTCCATTGCGAGGCATCGATCAGGCTCCTTCCTGCTCAGCAGCTGCAAAGCGGCTAGATATCTGCAGCGTCAATAAACCACATGCCATCGGCATCATTGTCAGCAGCCACGCCAGCGCTTTCCACTGCGTCTTTGAACACGTGGTCGCAAAAGACAGAGGCTGTATAAGGTGTCTTGAAGACGTGCGCCTGGCCGAGCGCGCCACGATCAAACGTCACACTTGCACCACCACCCAAGTCGTAGAACTTCCCGTTGATGAAATCTTCGGAGTTATCAATAAAAAGCTTGGAAGCACCTTCGTCCAACGCATCAATTACCCGGATCACAGTGCACAAGTAGCGGCGGTCGCCTTGGCTACCATCTTCCAGCCGATAGTCAACTTCCGCAAAGGCGAAGGCGTGAGGATCAACGGAAATCATCACGTCGTGCAGTCGCTTCGAGACCAGCCAGTATCCGCTGAATCCCGGCTCCAGATCCCGCGGCGGTGCGCCCATGCTGGGATTGAAAGCCAATCGCGGAACTTCGCGGAGTGGTGGAATGCCCCCCTCCTCTGGTAGCAGGATCATGCGGGGAGGAGACAGCAGACGATCCAGATTCTCGAAGACGACCCCGCATGCAGGGCCGCTGATTGCACCGGCCTCAAGGAGAAAGAACTCCCCCTTCCGGGGGCGATTAGCTGAGGTTGAATCCATGCGCTATCTCCATCTCATTCTGATTCCTGCACTGGACACAGCTTACCGGGGGCCGCTCACGGAGCAAATACTGGCAATCCTAAAGATACGTGCTGAATGGGCAAAATTCCTGTAACCCGGTCTGCAGCAGCCGGTATCGGATGACAGCGAAAATCCATTACACGTAGATCACCCGTCCAATGGGAGCCCTTCACTCGGTCGTCATCGACAATAGCCAAGTCGGCTTGGACGACCACCCGCTGGGCTGCTATGCGGACCTTCCACCGCACGAGGCAGTCCTGGTGTTCGGCAGCAACTACGACGTGGAGCCGGACGATGGGCGGCGGCTACAGCCGGGCGTGCCTGACTGAACCGTGCGGCTGTTCAACACGTCGCAACTGGTCTGCCATCAGTTGTCTGCTCCCTAAGGTCAGACTGCCGCAGCGTCCACGAAGGAGATGCCGCTATCCCGAGGACTCGTCGGAATCCCCGCCGCGTGAACTGCATCAACAAATTCGCGGCTCGCGATCACGAAGGTGCTGAATGGAGTCAGGAAGACATGCCCATCTCGCACCACCTCAGAGCGAATGGCCAGACTCGCCCCGCCTGCAATCGAATAGAACTTTCCGTTGACGAAGTCCTCATCGATCTCGATACCAAGCCTTGAATGCCCCTCGTCTATCGCGTCCAGTTCACGCACCACGTCGCACAGGAAACGCCGTGGCATAGGTGTGCCATCGGCCAGGCGAACATCACACTCAACAAAGTCGAACGCATGCGGATCCACGGATTTCATCACCTGCCACAGCCGTTCCGAGACGAGCCAGTACCCGCTGAAGCCGCCCTCCAGGTCACGTGGCTCAGGGCCCTTGGAAGCATCAAGGACGACGCGTGGCTTCTCGCGAAGCGCTGGGAACCCCCCGTTGTCCGGGCGCAGAATGATGCGCGGTGGATCGAGCAGCACCGACAGGTTCTCAACCTCGGCGCCGCGGAAAGGACGGCTGCTTTCCAGATCTGGTGAGAACAAGTAGAACTGACCCGCTTGAGGGCCTTGGGTGGGGCTTCGCTTCATCGCCTGCGTCCTTGGATTCCCTTCAATGATGTCGCTGATGGAGTTTACCCCTCTTGGCATGGTCGTTTCGAGGCAGATGCGACAGCCTCACGGTTTCCGCTGATGCC
Organism: Stenotrophomonas sp. YJH_SMC_33; assembly: GCF_059372295.1. Taxonomy (NCBI): domain Bacteria; kingdom Pseudomonadati; phylum Pseudomonadota; class Gammaproteobacteria; order Lysobacterales; family Lysobacteraceae; genus Stenotrophomonas; species Stenotrophomonas sp. YJH_SMC_33. The sequence goes on along the minus strand of NZ_JCAFVJ010000006.1, from coordinate 84,426 downwards.
ACCCTGTGATGGCTGAGAAGCAGGTTCTGCCCTTCATCGCATCCCTTGAAACGGAGGCAGACCATTCTCCCTCCTCAACTGGAGGACGCCCATGACCAAGATCGACCCGACATGGCTGGAAGCCTTCGACAAGGAGCTCTTCCACCTGTTCGCCATCGATCATCGCGATGCCGGCATGGATGAGTACCTGCTGAGTTGCTACGCGGACCTTCCTCCACGCGAAGCAGCACTGGCGTTCGGCAGCGACTACGACCTGGAGCGCGACGATGCGCTGTGGCCACGGCCGGGCGTGGCGCTGCAAAGTTAAGTTGTGTCGCAATCGGCACGCTGCGCGAATGGGCCCTGTGGGCTACGTGTCGCTTTTGGGATTCAGAACAGCTGCAAACCGTGCTTTTCAATGCGCATTGGGGCGATAACTTAACACCGGCCGAAACCACTGCACCGCAAGGGTTCTGCCGCGCGCGCGCCATGCAACAATGCCGTAAGCGTCAGCATTTACGGCCCCTGCGGTCTACGGTTTCTTGGCATCTCGCAACCATGCGAGTACACCTTGGCATGCCACCGGAAAAGGGTGGCGCGGGACTCGAAAACCCGTGTTTATGCCAGCTGTATGCGCTTGCCAGCCGACGTCACCTTTTATGTGGCGTCGGCTGGCAATCCGTTCGCGTTCCATGGCGGGCGGTGCGTGGGGGTCTTCGGACCCGCCGGTCTGGCATTTACCGGTTTTCGAGCCCGCACCGTCCGCCACCTTTATTGGTGGCGCTGCTATCTGTCCTGTACGGAGCATTGCCATGAACACATCGGACTTCCGTTCCCTGCACGCGCAGTACGATCCGGACAACGCCGAACCCGAGCGCGAACCGTCCGTCGATCCCAACGCCTTCGTCGCCACGCTGCACCGCATCGGAACCGGTGCGGCTGCGGATGGCCAGCCTTGGCCTGAACGGCATCAACTGCCTGGGCGGTGTCTTCAGCTGGCGGATGCGGATTGCGCGCTAGCCGGGCTGCGCGTGGTGGCGGAGCTGATGCTGGCTGCGGAGCGCACCCGGCAGAACGGTGCGCCCGAGGAGTACCTCGGGGATCGGGTGATGGAAGGGTTGAAGATGGCGTGTGTGGCGTTGACTGCGCAGGTGGCTGAGCGGTTGCAGGTGCGGGAGTAGCCCAGGTGGATCTGGCCGCCTGTCGTTCGACCGCTGGCCATCCGAGCGCCATCGGTTGACCATTCGTTTTCTAGTCCATCCGCTATCTGCAGAGTGTCAAATGAAGCTTCTGATCTACGGCGCTGTGCTGCTGGCGGCGCTGTCTGCGGCGATCGCCAGCCGGCATGCACCCAAGGCCGACTTGGAACTGCGGACGTTTCGGAAGGTGTCCGACGCTGAATTTGCTGTCATGCGCGAGGAAGCCGTTCGACTGGTGCGCGGGGGCCTAGTACAGCACGCGCGCTACGCGGGAGACCGATACTTCGAGGTCAGCTGTGACGGCATACCCGTGATGCTGGTGGATAACTCGTTGGAGCAGCTTGTTATTGTGCTGTACGCGGATAGGGAAATTGATGTTCCCTGCGTTGTGCCGCTGCTATCGCATTGGAGTGGGCGGTTTGTGGCGGAGCGGGCGCGCGCCTAGCGAATGTGAGTACAGCGGAATGGGAGACCACTCTGGACCACCTCTGCAAGGCCCGCATTATGATACGACTAGCCGCCACCACTGTGCCCTGCACCTTAATCTCGTGCTGCACACTCTCGTCGTCCGCATGCAGTTGGCTGACGCCAATTGCACCTTAGCCTCCCCTACGCGCCCCAGCCGAACTGGACTTGGCTAAGGAGCTCACGCGGTAGAACGGCGCGCCCGAGAAGCGTCTGGTCGACCGGCAAATGTAGGGGCTACTGATGGCGGTACTTTCGTTGACGGTGATGGCCAGCGAGTGGGTGCAGCTGCAGCGGTAGGAGCCTGCACCGGCATCCCCTCGATCACGCACCACAGGCCATCTGCTTGGCACCGTAGGTACGGGCACCCCAAGGTCAAAACCAACAGGCTCGGTTGGCCCATGAGGTAAAGGCGTCCACCTGAGGGTTGCTTGCTGCTTCGGCTGGCAACACAAGCCCTGGGTGGCTCATGTCACAAGCCCGGCTGTCGATGTTCACAAGCCTACAGTGCGCGCCAAGGGGCGACGCTCGGCTGAAGGCTGAAGATCCGTGGGGATAGCCGAATTTGAGGCCGAATGCGACCAAATGGTGGTTGCATGGACGGTTCTTGTCGTAAACAATCAGAGACAAGGGTCACTGTCTGACGACCCTCCCAAAGGGCATGGATGTCGCAGGGGGCGCATTCGGCTCGATGCCTGTCGCCGCCCCCAGTTTACGAATGCGCAGGATGCCGACTTGAATACACAAGTAGAAGCCCTCTCCACGATTATCCGGGAGAAGCTCCCAAGTTATGACACCTTGGACGCAGCCGCGGCGGCGGCGCGCCAGGCCCTCGAAACGGTGATGGGCCCATTCCCTGAACAGATGGATGCCAACTTCCAGGCGGCTATCGAGTTGGTGCGTTCGTCGTTCCAGAACGTAGAGATCCTGCGCAAGAACTCGCTGATCAAGCCACGGCCAACTTGGTACAACGGGCCGACGGAACATGACAAGCACTGGCCCGCGCTCCTGAACTATCTCCGCGAAGTCAAGAAGTGGAAGGATGCGTCCGAGTCGCTGGATGACTCCTCCTCCGAGATCGTCTCTCTGCTAGCAAATCCAGCCGAGGACGAGTTCAGATGTCGAGGACTGGTCGTTGGCTATGTCCAGTCAGGAAAGACTGCAAACATGACCGCGGTCATCGCCAAGGCGGTGGATGCTGGTTACAACCTCATCATTCTTCTCGGTGGCGTCACAAACAAGCTTCGCGCACAGACTCAGCGCCGCATCGAAGCAGATGTTGTGAACAGGCACGGCACCCTGTGGCAGAAGTACACCACTGCGGAAGACAGCGGCGACTTTGTCAGGCCTCCAAACGGTCAATTTGTGATGCCGCACAAGGGTGGCGCTCAGCTGGCTGTAATTAAAAAGGAGTCTACGCGCCTCGAGAAATTGCTCGAGACTGTGACAAATACGGCTCGGCCAATTAAGCGAAAGCTCAAGGCACTGATGATCGATGACGAGTGCGATCAGGCATCCGTGAATTCCGGTGCCGATGATGAAGAGATGACTCGGATCAACGAAGCGATCCGAAGGCTGATAGCGGCGCTGCCTTGCGTTTCGTACGTCGGCTATACCGCCACGCCGTTTGCAAATGTATTCATCAATCCGTTCCCGGTTCGCGCAGACAAACTGGACGACCTCTATCCCGAGGACTTCATTACAGCACTGCCTCGTCCCAAGGGTTACTTCGGCACACTTGAGGTCTTCGGTGAGGCCGACGCATCCGCCGACGATGATGCTGTCGACTTCGGACGAGACATGTTCCGATCCATACCGTCGGAAGAGGTCGATCAGCTGGTTCCTAAGGGAAAGAACGGCCACAAAACTTTCACGCCGGATGTGACGCCTCAGCTTCAGAAGGCAATCGTCTGGTTCCTGATCACTTGCGCCGTTCGCCGCGCGCGAGGGCAGCAGAGCGAGCACATGACGATGCTTGTTCACACCTCCGCATACATTGCACAGCACGACAGCATGGCGGATGCCATTCGCGCCTGGCTGGCAGCCAATCGTCGCTCTATTGAGTCGCTCTCCGGAGCCGTCGGAGACTTGGTGCGCCAAGTTTTCTCAGAGGAGATTGTCAGAAGCCCCCTGAGTGATCAGAGCGACCCAACACTCTTGGACAGCACACTCAAGCCCCTCCTCCCGGAGGTTCTGGAAGCCTTGGAACTCGTTGTTGAGAACGGCGAGAGTCTCGAGCGCCTGGACTTTACTGGCGATGCGAAGACCTACATTGTCGTGGGCGGATCGGTGCTGGCGCGCGGACTTACCCTTGAAGGACTCTCAGTGTCTTTCTTCCTGCGCACCTCTCGCCAGTACGACACGTTGCTACAGATGGGGCGCTGGTTTGGGTTCAGAAAGGGATACGAGGATCTCCCGCGTCTCTGGACGACCCAAGACCTGATATCAAACTTCCGAGCGCTGGCGCAGGTAGAGGAGGAGATCCGAAAGGAAATTTCCACCTATCGTTCGGCAGAGGTTTCGCCACTGGACTTCGCAGTAAAGGTTCGGTCAATTCCCGGACTCGCGATCACGTCAGCGGCGAAGATGCGGCATGCAATCAGGACGAGCATCAGCTTCGACGGAAAGCACGAGCAAACGACTCGCTTTGATCACACTGACTCGGACGTGGTTTCCAGGAACTGGAGCGCCGCGGCGAGCCTTGTTGACCAGCTGATTGCTGAGAAATACTCGCGGATAAAGGAGAACGTCTTCATGGATGTTCCCGGCACTGTAGTTCGAAAGTTCCTGGCCAACTACAGCATGTGCGACAAGCAGCTAAATCTCACCAAAGAGATGTTGCTGACCTACATTGATGGATCCGCCAGTCGCATGCCGTTCTGGAATGTCGCGATTGTGAGCTCCAGCAGGGCTGAGCGGCGAGTCCACTTGGGTGGCCTGAGTGACATTGGACCTGTCATTCGTTCCAGGTTGCCCGAGTCATCTGACTATGCCGACATCAAGGCTTTGATGTCGAAACAAGATGTGCTCGCTGATGTTGAGGACTCTGATGCTCAGTCGACCGATGGATGGGAAAAGCTGAAGAGCTATCGTCCCGATACTCCCCTTCTCTTGGTGTACCCGATAGACAGTGTCTCTGAACCGAGCAGGGCCGGCGATCATCGCGTAGCACTGAACGCCAAGGGCGACCTCATCGGCCTCGGATTCGTATTCCCAGGGCGCATTGACCGAACCGGTCGTTACTTCAGCGTGGAACTGAACGTCCCTACGCCAGATCAGCTCGAGGATGTGGAAGCAGGCAATACAGAGCAGGCGCAGGATGCGTGAGACTGCCCACGAACACTGGCTCTCGCTTCGCAGCAGCACGCAGCGGAGAGACGGAGTGGACGTCGCAACGGTGGCCGCAGGGGTTGACTCCGGGTTTGGTGCCATTCGCTATGCACTTACACCTGACGCAGCTCCGAGACTGCTGATTCCAGTGTCAGCTGGGGTGTCGGCCTCTGATGTACGAAAGCTTGGGGGACCCAGCGTTGATATATCTATCACGCGACTTTCGCTCAGTGGCATCTGGTCGCTCTACGTCGACATTGGCCTTCGCGAGCGGCGACTGGAGAGTCTTTTCGGCGATCTCTGCACGCAAATCATTTCTAGAATCGCAGACGGCATACCTCCGCTGGCCGCCGTGGCGTCCTGCATCAGAGATTTTCGAATTCTACTGGCAGAGGAGCCTCAAGCTCCGGTTGACGTGAGCACGGTGCTCGGCTTGCTCGGCGAGCTTGTGGTTCTTCGAGAGGGTGTAAGGCGAAGCGCGCAGGCAGTTGACTCCTGGACCGGTCCCTTGGGTCAACGACACGACTTTCGAGGTCCAGGCGGCGCGTTGGAAGTCAAGTCCACCGCCTTTCTGCAGAGCTCAAATGTGCACATCCATGGGCTCGAACAGCTCTCTCCGCCCGCTGACACCCCGCTTTGGTTAGCTCACGTAGTGCTTGAGAGGGCTGCAGCCGGAAATGTTTATGTAGAACAGCTCTGCAAAGAGTTGATCGCATTGGGAGTTAAGGAAGATGCCATTGTCAGTCGTCTGGCATCGATGGGCTGTCAGGACTCCAGGGCTCCGGAGTGGAACGCTCTGCGCACCACCTTGGAGGCCATCAGGCTTTATTCAGTCTCTGACAACTTCCCAAGGCTCACCACCAGCCTGCTGCCACATGGACAACTTCCGGCCGGCGTTGGCGATGTCCAATACACGATTGATTTGGGTTCAGCCGCGGACCAATTGGTACCGAGCACTCAGCATGAACACGTCTACGAGGCGGTCTTCTCATGAAACTTGAGCTATACAGCGAACCCTTCTCAAAGAATGGGAACCTTGCGGGGGAAGGCTTCAAGCGACTGTTGGGGAGACCCAACCTCAACCTGCTTCAGACATTGGTGCGCGAGAGTCTGCAGAACGTAATTGACGCAACCCTGCCTGGACGATCCCCTGAGGCACGTATTCGCCTGCGGAAGTTGAGGGACACCGAGCGGAACACCCTGTCGAACTCAGTGTTGGCCCAGATGCCAGCCGGCGGTCCTTCCAAGCAGATTCTCAGCGACTCTTTGGAGAAGCCCGAACTCTGGGTTTTTGAGATAGCCGATTTTGGTACGGTGGGCCTTTCTGGCCCTGTAGAGGCCGATGTCGCGCCGTCGGGAGACGAGCGGGCTAACTTCGTCAACTTCCTCAAGAACGTTGGGGCAGCACGAGACAGCCACCAAGGTGGCGGCACCTACGGTTATGGAAAGAGCTCGCTCTACGCAATGAGTTCGTGCTCGCTTGTCCTAGTTGATAGCCAAACTTTCAATGAGGGAAAGCCGGTTCGCCGTCTTATGGCCTGCCACTTGGGAGAGGCTTTCGACGCGAGTGTCGGAACTGGCATTCGGCGTTTCACGGGGCGCCACTGGTGGGGCATGCCCGCGGGCAGCGACAGCGTGGCTCCCGCGACCGGAGCGCACGCACTCGACTTGAGTGGCGAGTTGGGGATGTTCTCTCGATCCGAGGCTGATAGCGGGACCTCTATCGTTATCGTAGATCCCGAGCTTGAAGTCTCTTCCACCCAGGAACTGGGTCGTGAGCTGATTACGTGTGTACTCCTGAACTTCTGGCCAAGAATGTCGGATACGACCGCGGCTGACCGCCGCCTGACGGTCAGCATCGAGATTGACGGCCAGCCGCTGGATGTCCCAGCGCCTGAGGCTTTCCCGCCACTGGACCTCTTCTGCCGGGCACTCGCCGACATTCGTTCCAATGCGGGTTCATTGAAGGACGTTCGATCTCAGCGTCCTGCAAAGGCATTGGGCAAGCTCGCATTCGCCCCGGGGGTCGCGGCGCAGAGGCATCCACTGGCTTCTTCCAATGGTGAAGACATCCTGGCAGGTGCATCGCACATTGCCTTGATGCGCCCTGTCGAATTAGTGGTGAAGTACTTACGCGGCGCCCCCTATCCGGACTCCCTGCATGAGTGGGCAGGGGTTTTTGTCTGCTCGGCTGAGTCGGAGGTGGAGGAAGCCTTTGCTCAGGCGGAGCCACCAACGCACGATGACTGGGCACCGGACAATCTTCCCAAAGGAAAGCAACAGACGATGGTTCGAGTCGGCATGCGGGCTCTCAGAGCCCATGCCGATACATTTGTGCCTACCAAGTCGCTCAGCAGATCAGCGGACCCTGCGTCCCCCAGTCTCGCGGCAACTGCCGGGCAAATGGGGCGCTTTCTCTCACCCACAAGCGCCCGCGGCGCTGGAAAACCTGAACCATCCAAGCGCGGTGGTCCATCACCCAAGAAGGGCGTCCGGCTATCTTCACCCGAGATGATTGGACTCTCTCTTGCTCAAGACGGCGCAGCACTTGCGACGTTCAGGGTTGATTTGACCAATGACGGGAGCCAAGGACCACTGACGCTCATCGTCGAGCCGAAGCTGGTCGCTGATGGCAATGGAATCAGTGCAGAAGACGTACCCTCGAATCTGCTTCCACGACTACACAGCGTGTCACTGGAAGCACACGACCTGAGCAGCAAGGGTCAGATCCTCGACGTTGGGCTATTGAGCGGGGAGGTTACCGCGGTTGTTCGAATGGTCAAGGGCGCTGCTGTGACTGTCGCAGTCCGAGTACTTAGTGAGGACGCGGCATGAGCAGAATCGCGTATCCGTACCTAAGAATTCCGGATGAAGCGGTCCAGTTCAGTGGCTGGTTTGTGGGAGACCCCAACGCTCCACTTCTTCCTGCACCGGAAGTCCTGGCTGACTGGGACTACGCCCGCGATTTGGTCGTACGCGGGAGTGTTCAGATTGATTGGGATTCCGCGTCCGAGTCGCTTCAGTTTGGAGAGGGAGATTGGCTGGCATCCGCACAGCTTCTGATTGGAACAGGACAGGGGCAGTTGCCTAGGCAAGTTCAGTATGCACAGGCACTCCCACTCTCCAAGCAAAACCCATCAGCCCTTCTGGAGGTATCGGTTCCAGGCAGCACGCTGTCCTCTCAGCTGGCCATGCGTTTGACGATTGCGTTGACCGCGCCGTCCACTGAAGCAACGCCACTTTCACCAGTGCTGAAAGGGTCTCGCTTGTGGGAGAGCAGTTGTGATGTGCTGATCGAAGACGGAGGCTCTTCCAGATTCCCGGTCTCCGCCATTGGCTTCGGAGCTGCCTTCGCCGGCAAGCCGCATGAGCATGCTCCCTGGTATGTCGAATGGCGGCCAGAGGATCTTTCCGGCGACTTTTCCTCGAAGGTCGTTCTCTATGTCAACTCTGACGAGGAGACATTCCTTGAGAAGTTCCTGTTGGGTGATCGCGCAACTATCCAGGCAGTGCTTGGCGGCGTCGCCTCACACATGTGCTCGACCATTCTCCTGCGTAACAGCAAGGACTTGGATCTCGAAGCGTTCGAGGAGGGTTCGGTTGGCGCGGTGGCGAATCACTGGCTCAGTCAGGCGTTCCCCAACGAAGGCGGGCTGGCAGGTATCGTCCGATTGCTCGAGAGTGACCCTGGGGCATTCAACGCTGCACTGATTGCATCCGCCGATGTTGGAGAGCAGACCACATGACCACCATTCTTCTCCCAAGATTGTCCCGTTTGGGCGTCAGCCGCCTGGTGGCGGAGCTCGGCACGGATTACTCGTCCGACGATGCCGTAGCCTTTTTGAATGACCACGCCTCACTATCGAGCTATGCAGCAAGTGGGGGAGTCAGAGAGCATCGTGTGGCTGAAGAGATCGCCGCGACTATTCGCAAGACTGCGGAGGGGTGTGGGTTTCCCACCTTGTCGGGGCAGACCGGGCGCGCCAAGTTCGATCGTGACGCAGCCATTGCCCTTGCGTCGTTTGGCTCACTAGCAAGTGGCGAAGGGTTGCGGGATGACGTCTGGGCCTATCTGACCACTGTATTGCTGCCCGACGTTGTGCGCTGGCGATTCGAGAGCAAGTCTCAAGAGCGATTCAGCGGCGGGGTACGTAATGCTCTGCAGCGGCTCTACATGCGAGCGTCAGCGCTTGACTTGGGACCCGAAGCGGGCGTTGATCGGTGGCGCCTGCTGAGAGCTCTGACAGAGGACGCCCATGTAGCGATCTTTGAGCGTCCACTGATTGGCGGGAACCGGGTACTTGCAAAAGCTATCGCCCACGGTTGGGCCCAAGCGGCAGCAAGTGAGTCCAAAGGGAACATGGAAGACATCATGCGTTGCGCTATAAAGCTCCTGCGCCTCAGGTACCAGATCGTTGATCTTGGCGTACTGGAAGATCAGGAGCTCGCTGACACGGTTGCGAGCGTATTCAAGGACGCAGCGGCCCAAGTGGTCGAAGTGGTCGAAGTAGTCTGATTCTTATTGAAAAGTGCCCCAGGGCATGACATCCTGGCGGCGTTAGAGGGGCGCATCTGCGCCCCTATTTATAATTGTGAAGCAAGGCATGCACATCCCAGTCGTCGACATCTTCGCAGGCCCCGGTGGGCTGGGCGAAGGGTTCTCCGCTTACACCCCTTCCCGCTCTTCGAAGTCGCGCCCGTTCAAGATCGCCATTTCGGCCGAAATGGAGGTCAATGCAGCCAAGACGCTTCGACTTCGCGCGTTCTATCGCCAGTTCGCACCCCACAAGGTGCCGGATAGCTATTACGACTACGTGGCAGGACGGGTAGACCAACCTTGGACGGACGCGACCCAGACTGAGTGGGAGAATGCCTGCCATGAGGCGAGGCAGTTGAAGCTCGGTGATCCCGAAGACGACAAGGTGCTTCATGCCCGCATTCGCGAAGTTGCGTCGCAGGAAGACCCTTGGGTTCTGATTGGTGGACCGCCCTGCCAGGCGTACTCCTTGGTCGGACGCGCCAGAAACCGTGGCGTGGTGGGCTACAAGGCAGAGGAAGATCCGCGCCACTTCCTCTACCAGCACTACTTGAAGATCATCAAGAAGTACTCACCCGCTGCGTTTGTAATGGAGAACGTCAAGGGCATTCTCTCCTCGAAGGTGGGCGGTGAGCTGATGTTCCCGCGCATTCTCGCGGACCTTCGAGCTCCTGGTGGTCGGAACGGCCCGCGCTACCGAATTATCCCTTTGGTAGCGGATCAGAGTGGTCTGTTCGACGACGACGATGGACGCCGATACATTCTGAGGGCCGAAGAGCTTGGTGTTCCTCAGGCGCGGCACCGCGTGGTTCTTTTCGGTGTCCGGGAAGACGTTGACGTTTCATCGCTCCGCCAAATCAATCGCGCGCCGGCCAAATACAGCGTGGGCCAAGTGATCGGCGGAATGCCTCATCTCAGAAGCGGAATCACCAATGTCGATTTCGAGAATTGGCCCGATGCCGCCAGGGAGATTCTGCTCCGTGCGGCAGAATTGTCTGACGATGCGAAGGTTTCAGCTGAACTACGCAGCCAAGCGAAACTGGTACCTGCTCAGGATGCTGGCGCTGGCGGCAGGGCCAGGCCGTGGACGGCGACAGTGAATGAGGTTCCAGAGCATCTCAAGCCGTGGTTGCTGGACGAGCGACTCGGCTACATTCTGAATCATGAGGTTCGCCCTCATATGTGGATGGATCTCGTTCGCTATGGCTATGCATCGGCTTTCACGAAAATTCATGGCAGGTCGCCACGTGGTGCTGGCGAATTCCCTGAAGGCATGCATCCAGACCATGAGAACTGGACAAGCGGGAAGTTTGTTGATCGCTTCAAGGTCCAGCGCAGCGATGAGTCGAGCTCCACGGTAACGAGCCACCTTCAGAAAGATGGCCATTACTTCATTCATCCGGACCCGTCTCAGTTGAGAAGCCTGTCTGTTCGCGAGGCTGCTAGACTGCAGACTTTCCCTGACAACTATTTCTTTGAAGGCTCGCGCGGGGCTCAGTTCCGTCAAGTTGGCAACGCTGTCCCGCCTTGGATGGCTAGGCAGATCGCCGATGTAGTCTACTCAGTACTAAAGAACTGAATCTAGGAGAATTCCTCGAAATCCGAATTTGAGGTTATGAAACGACTCAATCTCGTGAGCGAATCACTGGAGGATTTCTTGAGAAAGCATTCCCAAACGATCGCAACCCTCCAGCCTAAGGCACGCAGCTCACACTGAACTCGTTTATCTCGAGCTCGATTGCCCTCGAGCTTTTCAAGCCAGAACTCCGGCCGAGTTGCCGGAGTTGCTGCGTAACGGCAACCAGTATGGCGATGCCAAAAGCATCCATGTACTAGAATCACGACGCGATATCGAGGCAAAACCACGTCAGGCTTGCCAGGCAAGCTGCGATCATGCAACCGATATCGAAATCCTGATGCGTGCAGGAACTTTCTCACCTGAATTTCCGGACGGGTGTCCTTGCCTCGAATAGAAGACATCATTAATGATCGCTTCGATTTCTGCACCACATCAACCATGAGATATTCCGAAGTTAAATATTGACCACTCCAGCACCCAAAGACTGATTAAGCCTACCCCTGATCTGCTCGTATAAATCCAGCTTCATCCTACCCATAAACTCATTCTTGTAAGCCGACGGAGAAAAACCAACAAGCTCATCAAGCTCCAATTGAAAATCCGCATTTGAGATAAGATCCCTGTACTTAACCTCATTTATACTGAATCTCAGATATGTACTGGCAACAAATCTATCCACGAGCGACTCAAGCATTTCATACCTCTCTTTAATTGCAAAAGTCGAAATAGATTCAGAAGCAGCCGCGCCCCCACGACCAAACACATTCACGCGCCAGCCCTTCGCCCCCTTAGTTCTGCTTCTCAAGTACTTATCGATGTCAATCTCAAAGAATATGGATTCCGTGCTTCCATATGGATGGAGATGTTCAACATCGAAAAAATCCATCGCCCCCTTCAGCGAGCTATTGCAAGATTGGCACGAGGGAACCAAGTTGTACAAAGATAGCGCCAAAAAAGGAAACCTATACTTCGGGTAAAAATGATCCAAGGTAGGCCTGAAGGCGCCAGAGCCATCTCGAAATACTGTCATTGCAAGCGATTGCTGACAATACGGACACATGTCGTACTTGAATTCCTTACACAGTGCATAAGCGTCCCAAGCGCTTGGTCGCTTCCTGCAGAATGCTGAATAGCTCAATACACTTTCAATTTTGGCATTAATTCTTTCAGCCACGGACTCTGATCGATTCGCCATGATAATCTGAAAATCATCAATGCAGCTTCTTATCTCGCAGACGTCACCCACAGAAATTGCACGCTTATTTCTACTTACGAATTCACTCAAATACCGGCAACCCCAAGGCACATCTTCTCTAAACTCACCATCCAAGAGATCGCTAACATATTCCTGGTGCCGCCGGATAGCATAATCAGACCAAGCATCATCAATTGATATTATCACTGCGCCGCCTCGAGATAAAAGATTTCACGATTGGATCATCCAACTGATCAATCAAGTAGTGATCGCGCGGCCTCAAAAATTTCCTCTTAACTAGCCCCTTCATGCTCCTTGCAGCAAAGGTACCTACAGTTCCCGCCCCCGCGGCGCTCTCTATGATTAATTCCAATGGCGCACCGAACGACTTTTGACATCCAAAATCCCCCTGCCCAAGATTAATCAGAAAGTCTCTAGGAAAATCGGACATCAACACAGGGGAGTGAGATGCCAACACAACCTGTACAGAGTCAAACCCCTCCATCTCTTTCCCGATAAATCTATTGAGATAGTCAACATATCGTTGCTGCCAAGCAATATGAAGGAACGCATCGCCCTCATCGATCATTAGAATTAGATTAGAAATCCCATTCGAACGAAGCTCACCAATAGCCGAGCTTAGTTTGAAGAACTGCCTCACGAGCGCTTCAGCCCCCGAGCTAAGCCCAGAGAGCTCAAATGAAAGAATCTCTCCAAATTGGCGTTCCAAGTGACTGCGCCGCTTATCAGTTATTGCCACGCCTCTTTTTGCAACCTTAGGCCCTAGTTTTTTGAATATCTCGATGAACTTCTTGAAGTCAGGAAGAACATCTTCGACATCTTGGCCTCCACGCAAAGTTGCCTTCCAGAAGCGTCTAGCCACCACGATTCGCTTGCGTCCGCGCAGAGAGCCGTGCGCAATAGCGGCAAGAATAGCGTTCGAATAATCAGGCCCATAAGCTTTTCGAAGATAGTTCCGGATCGTGGTTCGAAGACTGCTTTGAGCATCAAGCATATCTTGCTGACGCGCATCGATCTCCTCGTCAGTTACGCCGTCGTACGATCGCCAACGATGGGACCTTTCTACGTAGTCTTTGAATCTTGAACCAAAAAGCTCTGCGAACTCAGAACTATAGTCTGTTGGAAACTCCATTGCAGCAGCAAAGAGTGCGTCGAGCCCCCGCTCCATCGGCACGGCGAGGCGTGCCACGATTGAATTTGAGAATCGAAACTCACGCGACAGAGTAGCTACAACTTTGGGATCTGCCTTGAACTTTCTGTCAGCCCCCTCAAGCAGTTTGAACCTCTTTCCGGAACGTGGAAATCTAGAGCGCGCAACCGGAGCTGGCGTGAAGTAAATTACCCCGTATTTACTTAGGTCGACACCAGCTTCCAGGTCAGATTCGTTCTTGTCGCGAATAGCTTCGCACAACCTGGATAGAAACTCGGTTTTTCCTGACCCATTCGCACCTATGAGAAGCGACATGGAATGGGCGTTGAAGATGTTCCACCCTTGCCCAGTTCGCACATTGAGAGGCAGTAGATTGAAAATTTTCCCTTCATACGTAAAAGAGTAGATCACTTGGCAAAGCTCCTTCTTTTAGCCAAAAAGAAGGGCGACTCATTGGCCGCCCTCCTCTCTAGTCAGATCGTCAATCAAACCCCAACAGGGTTAGCCTTCTCCGGATCAATCTTGTACTGCTTGATCGCCCGGGCCACATCCTTCGCGGTCATCTTCCCTTCCTTCGCCAGCGCCGCAATCGCGGCATGCGCGATGTAGTACCGGTCCACCTCAAAGAACCGGCGCAGGTTCGCACGCGTATCCGAACGGCCGAAACCATCCGTACCCAGCACCGTATAAGACATCGGCACGAACGCACGGATCTGGTCCGCATACGCACGCACGTAGTCGGTAGCGGCAATCGCCGGGCCCTGGCGGCCTTCCAGCAGCTGGGTCACGTAGGCCTTGCGCTGCTCACCTTCCGGATGCAGGCGGTTGGCACGTTCCACGTCGAAACCATCGCGGCGCAGTTCGTTGAAGCTCGGGCAGGACCAGATGTCGGCAGTCACGCCGAAGTCCTTGTCCAGCAGCTCGGCGGCAGCAATGGCTTCGCGCAGGATGGTGCCCGAGCCCAGCAGCTGCACGCGCAGCTCGCCCTTCTTCGGCTTGCCGGCGTCGGTCAGCAGGTACATGCCCTTGACGATGCCTTCGGCCGCGCCTTCCGGCATGTCCGGGTGGCTGTAGTTCTCGTTCATCAGGGTGACGTAGTAGTACTCGTCCACCTGGTCTTCCATCATGCGCTTGGTGCCGTGCTGCAGGATCACCGTCACTTCGTAGCCGAAGGTCGGGTCGTAGCTGCGCACGTTCGGGATGCCACCGGCCACCAGGTGGCTGAAGCCATCTTCGTGCTGCAGGCCTTCACCGTTCAGCGTGGTGCGGCCGGCGGTGCCGCCCAGCAGGAAGCCGCGGGTACGCATGTCCGCCGCCTGCCAGGCCAGGTCGCCCACGCGCTGGAAGCCGAACATCGAGTAGTAGATGTAGAACGGCAGCATCGGCACGTTGCTGACCGAGTAGCTGGTACCGGCGGCCATCCACGAGGCGATGGCGCCCGGCTCGCTGATGCCCTGCTGCAGCACCTGGCCGCTCTGGTCTTCGCGGTAGAACATCAGCTGGTCGGCGTCCACCGGCTTGTACTTCTGGCCGAACGGCGCGTAGATGCCGATCTGGCGGAACAGGCCTTCCATGCCGAAGGTACGGGCTTCGTCGGCCACGATTGGCACGATATGCGGGCCCAGTTCCTTGTCGCGCAGGGTGATGTTCAGGCTCTGCACGAACGCCATGGTGGTGGAGTAGGTGCGCTCGCCGCTGCTCTTCAGCAGGCGCTCGTAGCTTTCCAGCTTCGGCGCCACGAAGGTCTTGTCGGCCTTGCGGCGACGCTGCGGCAGGTAACCGCCCAGGGCGGCACGGCGTTCCTGCAGGTACTGCACTTCCGGCGAATCCGGGCCCGGGTGGTAGAACGGCACCTGGCCGTTGGCCAGCTGCGCGTCGGTCACCGGGATGTTGAAGCGGTCGCGGAAGTGGCGCACCGCTTCGTCGTCCAGCTTCTTGGTCTGGTGGGTCGGGTTCAGCGCTTCACCGGCGCTGCCCATGCCGTAACCCTTCACGGTCTTGGCCAGGATGACGGTCGGCATGCCCTTGGTGTTCACGGCCTGGTGGTAGGCGGCGTACACCTTGTGCGGGTCGTGGCCACCACGGTTCAGGCGCCAGATGTCGTCGTCGCTCAGGCCGGCGACCATCGCGGCGGTCTCCGGGTACTTGCCGAAGAAATGCTCGCGGGTATAGGCGCCGCCGAAGGCCTTGCAGTTCTGGTATTCGCCGTCGACGGTTTCCATCATCAGCTTCTTCAGGACGCCATTGGTGTCCTTGGCCAGCAGGGCATCCCAGTAACCGCCCCACAGCAGCTTGATGACGTTCCAGCCGCCGCCACGGAACACGCCTTCCAGTTCCTGGATGATCTTGCCGTTGCCGCGCACCGGGCCGTCCAGGCGCTGCAGGTTGCAGTTCACCACGAAGATCAGGTTGTCCAGGCCTTCACGGCCGGCCAGGGCGATGGCACCCAGGGTTTCCGGCTCGTCGCTCTCGCCGTCGCCGATGAAGCACCACACCTTGCGGTCGGACTTCTCGATCAAGCCACGGTTTTCCAGGTAGCGCATGAACTGCGCCTGGTAGATGGCGGCCAGCGGGCCCAGGCCCATCGACACGGTCGGGGTCTGCCAGTAGTCCGGCATCAGCCACGGGTGCGGGTACGAGGACAGGCCACCGCCGTCCACTTCCATGCGGAACTTGTCCAGCTGCTCTTCGCTGATGCGGCCTTCCAGGAAGGAACGTGCGTAGATGCCCGGGGCGCTGTGGCCCTGGATGAACAGCAGGTCGCCCGGGTGGTTTTCGCTCGGGGCGCGCCAGAAGTGGTTGAAGCCCACGTCGTACAGGGTGGCGCCGGACGCGAACGAGGCGATGTGGCCGCCCAGGTCACCCGGCTTGCGGTTGGCGCGCACCACGGTGGCCATCGCGTTCCAGCGGATGATGGAACGGATGCGCCATTCCAGCTCGGCATTGCCCGGGCTCTTGGCCTCGAACTGCGGTTCGATGGTATTGACGTATTCGGTGGTGGGAGAGAACGGCAGGTAGGCGCCCGAACGACGGGTCAGTTCCACCATGCCTTCCAGCAGCTGATGCGCGCGCTCGGAGCCCTCGACATCAATAACGGCCTTCAACGACTCGATCCACTCCTGGGTTTCCACAGGATTCGGGTCGTTGTTCAGCACCTCGTTCAACCAGTTCATTAGCGCTCCCATAACCGCACGCACGCGCGCGACTGTTGTATAGATTTCTAGACCGCAAAGTGTAGCGCACCAAGGGCTTTCGTCACTTGGCTACGCAGGCGTATGGATGCATGCGGCCAGTGTCCGCAAGGCATGTCCCGCCCTGTCCAGCAGCAGGACAGGCCCCTGTTTCCGGCCGCTACGGCCTCTTGCGGCCGGCGCCCCGCTGTCGCATCAGGCCCGCTGCGTCCATGCGCAGGACGCAGTGTTACTGCTGCCGATGACGCTTCTGGGGCAGGTTTGGTGTCGGGGTCGGCCGCTTCCGGCGCCGGGCACTGAACCAGCGGCAACATGCCGCATCCGGCACTGGAAGTGCGCCGCTGGCGGCCGCAGGGTAGAGACCGAGTGCTGGCCCCAAGGCCCCGCTCCCTTCCACAGTTGCTGCCGGGGCGCCCTGCGAAGGGCGCCCCGTTTCTACGCGCGCCGCCCGCCGTGGCCCAAAACAGACCCGCTTGTGGCCGGATCGAGTGTTGTCGCTTTCGACATATCGATATATCGTTTGCACACTCGTTTACCGATATATCGAAATGAGTCGAAGCCCCTCTCCTAGAGCCCGTTCCACCGATTCGGCGGTGCCCCGCCGCAACGGCCAGCCACGCGTGCTGAGCCGCGGTGACCTGCGCCTGCTGGTGCTGGCTCTGATCGGCGAGCAGCCGCGCCATGGCTACGAGCTGATGCAGCTGATCAGCAACCAGTTCATGCAGGCCTATACGCCCAGCGCCGGCACCATGTACCCGCTGCTGGCCAGCTTCGAGCAGGCCGGCTGGATCGAGGCCGAGGAAGTGGACGGCAAGCGGATCTTCCGCATCACCGCCGCTGGCGAGTTCGAGCTGAAGGTGCAGCGCACCCAGGTGCGGCTGGCGCAGCGGCGTGCCTTCGACCGAGCCCGCGAGATCACCAAGGCTTCGCTGCCGCCGACGCTGGCCGCGGCCCTGCGCGAGTTCAAGCGGGCGCTGGTGCATCACCACGGCCGCTGGGCCGAGGGTGAGGCGGACGAAGTGGCGGCGCTGCTGACGCGGGCCTCGGCCCTGCTCAACGGTACGGCCGGTAGCGAGCAACCACCGATTTCAACGACCCAGCCAGACTGACGCCAGCCAGGTCTCCCCTACGCCGCGCGCCCCCGCGCGACACCTTTACAGGTAACCCCCATGACCGAACACAACAACACGCGCCTGCGCCTGGATGTGCGCTTCCGTGAACTGACCGTGCTGCGCACCGAAGAGGTCACCCCGCACATGCGCCGCATCGTGCTGGGTGGCGACGACCTGGCCGGCTTCGATTCGCCCGGCGCCGACGACCACATCAAGCTGTTCTTCCCCAACGCTGCGGGCGAGATGGTGCTGCCGGTGCTGACCGCCGAAGGCCGCAGCTACCCGGACGGCAAGGTGCCTTCGCCCTCGCGCGACTACACCCCGCGCTGGTGGGACCACGAAGCCGGCGAGCTGGCCATCGACTTCGTGCTGCACGACCAGGGCGTGGCCGGACCATGGGCCGAACGCGCACAGCCGGGCGACATGCTGGTGATCGGCGGTCCGCGCGGCTCGTTCGTGGTGGCCGACACTTACGACGCCTACGTGCTGATCGGCGATGAAACCGCGCTGCCGGCCATCGCCCGTTGGCTGGACGTGCTGCCGGACGGTGCCGAGGTGCAGGCCTTCATTGAAGTGCGCGACGAGGACGAGCGCCAGGACCTGCCGCAGTACGAGAACGTGCGCATCCACTGGCTGGAGCGCAACGGCTTCCCGGCGGCCAGCAGTACGCTGCTGGAAGACATGCTGACCGACTTCGAGGCCCCGGACGGCGATGTCTTCTACTGGATCGCCACCGAATCGCGCCGCGCGCGGATGATGCGCAAGTTCATCGAAGGCCACCTGGGCGTGCCGCGCGACTGGATTCGTTCCACCGGCTACTGGAAGGCGCATCCGGACGAAACCGACGGCGATTGACCGGGCAGCCGGTGGGTGCGGACCCTGCTTGGTGGGTGCGGACCGTTGGTCCGCACGCCTTTGACTGTGTAGAGCCGAGCCCATGCTCGGCTGCTCTTCGTTCCGCGATCGGCGAACCCTCGCGCTGCGCGCGATGAGCCGAGCGTGGGCTCGGCTCTACAGGTATTCCGCCGCCCGATTCAACGCATCAGCCGGCAAGCAATGCGACAATCGCGCTCCTTTCCTGCAGCAACGAGGCCCACATGGCCAAGCTGACCCTGGCCAGCGTGGATGCGCTGCGTACCCGCTTCACCGATGACGCCGCCTGCGACGCGGCGCTGGCCGCCTTCGCCGACACCGTTGCACTGCGCACGCCGCTGCGCGAACTGGTGGAAGCACAGCACCGCTACCTGCAGGCCGAGTTCGAAGTGGCGCAGGTGGCCGATGTGCTGCGCCGCGACCAGAAATACGCGCCGGTGGGCCGGCCTTCGGTGCATATCGTGCAGCTACGCAAGCAGCAGGCTGCCACCAAGCAGGCGGCGTTGATCGCCCGCCAGGTGGTGGCGCAGGCCGCGCAGACGTTCGTGCGGGTGAGCGGGCTGGCGGTGAAGGCCAAGCAGAGCCCGAGCGAAGCGTGCGTGGCATGGTTGGGCGCGTTGCGCTGAGCGCGCCGCGCCCGATGTGATGGAACCGGCCAGCGCGTGATGGAACCGGCCAGCGGTAGAGTCGACTGTTAGTCGACTCGCGCGCGCAGCGCGGGGTTTTGGCATCCCGCGGAGAGCAGTCGACTAACAGTCGACTCTACCAAAGCGGCTTTCCGCGCAGTGCGGAGTTTCCGGGCGCCATCGACGCGGATCGCATTCGCAAAAAGAAGGCCCGCTTTTCAGCGGGCCTTCTGCCTTCTCACGACGAGTGAGTGGGGTGCATCAGGCCGCCGGCTTTTCGCCGGTGGCTTCGGTGGTGATGCGGATCTTCACTTCATCGCTGACGTTCGGGGCGTAGGCGCCGACGCCGAAATCGCTGCGCTTCAGGGTGGTGGTGGCATCGAAGCCGGCGGCCGGAACCTTGGCCATCGGGTGCTCGCCGCCGCCGTTGACGGTGACGTCCAGGGTGACCGGCTTGGTGATGCCCTTGATGGTCAGGTCGCCGGTGACGGTCAGCTTGTTGGTGCCGGCCGCTTCCACCTTGGTGCTCTTGAAGGTGGCATCGGCGAACTTGGCGGCGTCGAAGAAGTCGGCGCTCTTCAGGTGCTCGTCGAACTTGGCGGTGAAGCTGTTCAGGCCGCTCAGCGGCAGCTTCACTTCCACGGTGGACTTGGTCACGTCTTCGGCGTTGTACACCAGGGTGCCTTCAACGTTGCCGAAGTGCGCGCTGGGGTTGGAGAAGCCGAAGTGGCTCCACTGGGCCAGCACGTCGGTGTGGCTCGGGTCCAGCTTGTAGGTGCCCGAGGCGATCTTGATCGCTTCGGCGGCCGGCGCGGCAGCAGCGGCATCGGCGGCCGGGGTGGCGGCCTGCTCGGTGGTGGCCGGGGCGGCGGCATCGGCAGCCGGGGCAGCGGTGTCGGCCGGCTTGGAGCAGGCGGCGATGGCCAGGGTCAGGGCCAGCGGCAGCAGCAGTTTACGGGTGGCGCTCATCTGAGGAACTCTCCGGATCGTAGGGTGGGTACACGGTGCAGCAATGGCCCGCCGCGGGACAGCGGGCCCGAAACCGATACAGCGACTTACGCGATGCGCGCCGCTTCGTCGAACGACAGGCGCGGCAGGCGCGGGAACAGGCCCGCCGGATCACCGTAACCCAGGTTGACCAGGAAATTCGACTTGATGGAGGTGCCGGCGAAGAAGGCTTCGTCGACCTTGGCCGGGTCGAAGCCGGACATCGGGCCGGCATCCAGGCCCAGCGCGCGCGCAGCCAGGATCAGGTAGGCGCCCTGCAGGCTGCCGTTGCGGATGGCGGCTTCGTGGCGGCCTTCCTGCGGGCCATCGAACCAGGCCTTGGCATCGGTGTGCGGGAACAGGTACGGCAGCTTCTCGTGGAAGTCCAGGTCGAAACCGATGATGACGGTGACCGGCGCAGCCATGGTCTTGGCCAGGTTGCCTTCGGACAGCGCCGGGGCCAGCTTGTCCTTGGCCTCCTTCGAGGTGACGAAGACGAAGCGCGCCGGCGTGGTGTTGGCCGCGGTGGGGCCCCACTTCACCAGGTCGTACAGTTCCTTCAGCAGGCTCTCGGGGACCGGCTTGTCGAGGAAGGCGTTCTGGGTGCGGGCCGTACGGAACAGCTGATCAAGGGCGGCGGCGTCGAGCGCGTGGGACATCGGTGGATCTCCAGGGCGGCGAAAGGAAGTCAGTGCCCGCGGGCGGCGCGGGGCGAAACGACGAGCCGCAGTGTAGAGTGTCGCGACTGTTGCAACACCCAGCAGGGCTGAAACGAATTAATGCCAATGGTGAAACGATCGAGCGCGCCATGGACGGTCACCGACGGCCGTGCGGGCAATGTCCGCCAGGCGGTCGCGCTGGCCTCGGCACTGCGCCAGGGCACCCACCGACCGCTGCTCCTGCAACCGCGCGCACCCTGGCGCTGGCTGTCGCCGCGGCGCCTGCCCGGCGATGTGAATGGCTATGGCGAGGCCTTCGCGACACTGGCTGCCGAGGCCCCGGCGCTGGCGATCGGCTGTGGCCGCCAGGCCGCCGGTGCCCTGCGCGTGCTGCGCGCACGCGGCAGCCAGGTGGTGCAGATCCTCGACCCGCGCATCAGCGCCCGCCATTGGGACGTGGTGGTGGTGCCCGAACACGATGCCCTGCGTGGCAGCAACGTGCTCACCCTGCTCGGCAGCCTCAACCCGGTGGACGACGACTGGCTGGCCTGGGGCCGCGCCGCGTTCGCCGGCTTCAGCACCCTGCCCGGCCCGCGCACCGCACTGCTGGTCGGTGGGCCGACGCCGCTGGCACCGTGGGACGAGACCGCGATGGTCGGCGTATTCCAGGCGCTGGCCGAGCAGATCCGCAATGAAGGCGGCAGCCTGCTGGCAACCACCTCGCGACGCACGCCGCCGGCCCTGGCCGAGATCCTGCGCGCGAAGTTCGCCAACCTGCCGCACGTGATCTGGGGCGATGGTGGCGACGGTACCAATCCCTATGGCGGCCTGCTCGGCTGGGCCAACCGCGTGGTGGTCTCGCCCGATTCGGTGAACCTGCTCTCTGAAGCCTGCGCCACGCGCATGCCGGTGATGGTGGCGCTGGCCGAGACCGCGCAGGGCCGGCTGGCCCGCTTCCAGCAGCAGCTGCGCGAGCGCGGGCGCCTGCAGCCGCACTGGCTGGACTGGCAGTACGACCGCATCGAGCCACTGCGCGAGACTGCGCGGGTGGCCGCGGAAGTGAAAGCGCGGCTTGGCTTTTCGCAAGAGCCCGGGAAAACAGCGAAGGAGTTGTAGAGTCGACTGTTAGTCGACTGCTGTTGGCGATACCGCTGAAAACCCCGCGCTGCGCGCGATAGTCGACTCTACCGCGCAGCGGCCCAAGCCCCGCGACGTGGCATGGCCCGCCGTTACCCGATCGCCCGGCATTTTCTGAACATTTCGATCCGACTGTGCGGTTAGAGTCCAGCTTCCCCCATCACGCTGAACGTCTTCATGCGCACCCTGCTCCTGCTGCCGCTGGCCCTGCTCGCTGCCTGCTCCACCGCGCCCACCGAGCTGGACCCGATCTCCTATCAGTGCCAGCAGCAGCTGGACGCGTACCGCGAGCAGCCGGCGCTGCGCGATCCGAAGACGGGCGAGCGCCCGCCGCTGCCGATCGCCCCGATCAGCGATGCCTGCGACAGGGAACTCCAGCGCAAGGGCGTGGATCGCCCGCTGCGCTGAGCAGCGTATGATCGGCGCGCGGGCCTGCCCGCCGCTGAAGGTACCGACATGGATCGTTTTGCCCGCCTGCCCCGTGCCGCGCTGCTGATCGCCAGCCTACTGGCGACCGCACCGGCCTGGGCCGACAGCACCGCCTGCCGCGAGCGCTACCCGAGCGTGGCGTCGCAGGCGGCGATGCTGGACGTGGCCTGGACCACCGCCGAACGCCTGGACGCGCTGCCCGATGTGGACGTGGTGGTGGCCGCGCGCGGTGGCCAGGACCTGAGCCGCTACGGCCTGCGCCACAGCCACCTGGCCTTCCTGCTGCGCGAGGACGACGGCCGCTGGCGCGCGATGCACCTGCTCAACCGCTGCAAGACCGACAGCTCGCAGCTGTACCACGAGGGCCTCGGCAACTTCGTCGGCGAGAGCGGCGGCCATACCGACCTGCGCATCGGCGTGCCGTCGGCCCCCTTGCGTGCAGCGCTGCGCGCGATGCTGGTGCCACCCTCGATCCAGCCCAAGGCGCTGCACGAAACCAGGTACAACGTGGTCGCCTACCCGTTCGCCACCGACTACCAGAACTCCAACCAGTGGGTGCTGGAGGTGCTGGCGGCGGCGATGGCGCAGGCCGAAGGCGCGCCGGCCATCGTCAAGCGCGAACAGGCACAGCAGTGGCTGCGCCAGCAGAAGTACCAGCCCAGCGTGCTGCATATCGGCCTCGGCAAGCGCGTGGGTGCGCGCCTGTTCGTAGCCAACGCCACCACCACCGACCATCCAGCCGGCGAACGCATCTCCGGCAACTATTCGGTGGTGACGGTGGAATCGGTGTTCGACTTCCTGCACCAGCGCAGCCAGCTGCAGCAGGAACTGGTGATCCCCCATGTGCCGGTGGCCGGTGCCACTGCCGCCACGCCCTGAATCCCGCAAGGAGAACGACATGCGTCCGCTGCTTACCTCTGTGTTGTCGATGGTGATCGTCACCGGCCTGGCCTGGTCCACGGCCGCCCACGCCGAACGCCGCATCGTGATCATCCACGACCCGGGTCCGCAGGGACCAAGCCTGGAAATGTCCACGCAGATGGTGGCCTCGGCCCGCGCTGCAGCGGCCAAGGAAGCGCAGGATGCCGCCGACGCCGGCCAGCCGCTGGCCCGCCCGCAGCAGATCAAGCTGCCGCAGATGGAGGTGAGTGCCATCTCCACTACCGTGGATGGCCGCCGCGAAGTGCTGCTGCGTGATGCCAACGATCCGCAGAACACCGCATCGATGCAGTATCCGCGCGGCGTCGGCGACCCGGCCGTGCAGTTCACCGTGGGCCAGACCGTGAATTTCGAGCCAACCGGCAACGACCAGGGCTGGCAGCTGAAGGACAACCAGGGCCGCCCGCTGGAGTACCTGCCCGAGGCCACCGGCCCGCGCGATATCTTCGATACCCGGCGCTGAGCCGCCGTCTCCCCCCCTGACCAGGAGGTCTCCATGTTCCGTTGCCTGCGCGTTCCCGCTTCTGCATTGCTGCTCTCCGTGCTGCTGGTGCCCACCGTCCATGCCGGCGCCGCGCCGCAGTTGAACAGCAGCGAGGCCAGCGTGCTGATCACCTCGCTGATCGTGGTCTCGGTGCCGCTCGCTGCATCGGCGGGCCTGTCCGAACTGTCCAAGGCGCCGTTCAAGGCCAGCGAACGCAACGGCCGGGCCACGCGCACCAAGGCAGTGCCGCTGCCGCCGATGGAGGTGAAGAAGGTGGAGACCACGCCGGAGGGCGAGCGCCAGGTACAGCTGCAGGTGCCCGACAAGGCCGATCAGACCGCCACCCTGCGCTGGCCGGCGCGCGTACATGAAGACCAGACGGCGGCCTTCGTGGTCGGCCAGCGGGTGCATTTCGAGCCCACCGAGGCAGGTGCCGGCTGGACCGTGAAGAGCGCGCAGGGCCAGGCCCTGGCTTACGTCCCCACCGCCTACGCCGCCGGTGACGTGATGAGTGAAGCGCTGTAAAGCTGAACGACCGTTTTTGGTTTTGCCACGGCCGGGGCGGATAATGGGTGATCCCCTTTCTCCCTCTGGCTCGCCATGTCCGTGCGTCCTGCCCCTCTGTTTGCCCCGCTGACCCCGCGCGCCCTGGTGCTGGCGGTACTGGCGATGGGCGCGGTGGTGCTGCTGTCCAACGTGCTGGTGCAGTACCCGATCAACGATTGGCTGACCTGGGGTGCCTTCAGTTATCCGGTCGCGTTCCTGGTCAGCAACCTGATCAACCGCCGCTTCGGCCCGGGCCCGGCGCGCCGCGTGGCGTGGATCGGCTTCGCGGTGGCGGTGTTGTTGTCGATCTGGGTGGCCACCCCGCGCATCGCCATTGCCTCCTGCTCGGCGTTCATCGTGGCCCAGCTGCTGGACATCACCGTGTTCGACCGCCTGCGCCGTGGCAGCTGGTGGCGCGCACCGATGGTGGCCACCACCTGCAGCGCGACGGTGGACACCACCATTTTCTGGTCGATCGCGTTTGCCGGCTCCGCGCTGCCGTGGGTGAGCTGGGCCGCCGGCGACCTGGCAGTGAAGCTGGCGATCGGCGTGTGCCTGCTGGCCCCGTTCCGCGCGCTGCTGTGGAAGATGGCGCCGCTGCGCGCCACCAGCTGAACGCACATGCTCTGGTAGGTGCCAACCTTGGATGGCACATGAGCACGGTAGGTGCCGACCGTTGGTCGGCACGCTCCATCAGAGTTCATCACCGCTGACAGATTGTGCCGACCAACGGTCGGCACCTACCAACAGCGGATCATCCCCGGGCAATTGTTCTAATGGGTGCACCCATCACCCGAACGGCAACGCCGCCGCTCTGCACGCCGCCGTAATCGCCGCACACGCGTCTTCAATCGCGGGCGTGGTCGGTGCCAGTCGCGGGCGACGGTCCAGCGTGCAGGCCAGGCCCACGTCGAGCAGCGTGGCATGCGCGCCATGCAGTGCTTGCGCAGTGTCTTCCGGCAGGAAACCGGCAATCGCCAGCGCATCGATCAGCGACGGCGTGTCGCGTGGCTGCAGCAACGCCGCATGCTGCGCACTACGCGCCAGCACGCCGGTCTGCAGCAGGAACTCCAGGTCCACCACGCCACCGGCACCCTGTTTCAGGTCCAGCCGCGCGGCATCGCTGCGGTCCAGTTCAGTGCGCATGCGGCCGCGCATCTTCAGCACATCGGCATACAGCGTGGCCGGATCGCGCTCACGACCCAGTGTCTGTGCACGCACCTGTTCGAAATCGGCCAGCAGGCTGGCATCACCGGCCACACCGCGTGCGCGCACCAGGGCCTGGTGTTCCCAGGTCCACGCGCGTTCGCGCTGGTATTCGGTGTAGCTGGCCAACGAAGACACCAGTGAACCCTTGCCACCGTCCGGGCGCAGGCGCACGTCGATGTCGTACAGGCGCCCGGCGGCGGTGACCGCACCAAGCAGCGCCATCACCTTCTGTGCCAGCCGTGCATACCAGCGCCCCGGTTCCAGCGGACGTGCGCCATCGCTGGCCTCCACGCCAGCCGGGTTGTCGTGCAGGAACACCAGGTCCAGGTCGGAACCGAAGCCCAGCTCAAGCCCGCCGAGGCTGCCGTAGCCGATGATCGCGAAACGTCCACCGGGAATCCCGCCGTGCGCGGCGCGCATGTCCGCCTCGGCCATCGCCAGCACGGTGGTGACCACCGCCTGCGCCAGCTCGGCCAGTTGCCGCGTGCTGTCCACCGCACCCTGGCGGCCATCCAGCGTGGCCATCGCCATGCGGAAGCTGAGCGCCAGCCGCGTCTCGTTGAGCCAGCGCAGTGCGGATTCGGGGTCTTCCACCGCCAGCACCTGCTGGCACTCGGCCAGCATGCCGGACGCATCGGGCATCGGTCCGGACACGCGCACGTCCAGCAGTTCGTCCAGCAGCAGCGGGTACGCGGCCAGCCGCTCGGCCAGCAGCGCGCTGCGCGCCAGCACATCCACCAGCCGCGCCAACGCGCTCGGTTGTTCGTCCAGCAGCGCGAGATAGCTGGTCCGGCGCAGCACCGCCTGCAGCAGGCCAAGCACGCGCTTGAGCGCGGCATCGGGTTGCGGCGAGCGCGTGGCCGCATGCAGCAGCGCCGGCAGTACGCGATCCAGCCGTGCACGCGCGGCGTCGGACAGGGACTTCACGCCGGTGCCCTGGGCGAAATCGCGCAGCGACTGATCGGCGCCATTGGCATCGAGGAAACCGGCTTCCGCCAGCAACGGCGCGTTGCTGCCCTCGGGCAGGCTGCGCCAGTAGTTGGCCAGCGCGTCGGGCGCAGCCTGGCCCTTGCGCGGCGCCAGCAGCGCGGCGAATTCAGTACTGACCCGCTGCTGCTGTTCGGCCAATGCCGCGCGCAGCACGTCCCAGTCCGGGTAGCCGAGGCCGACGGCGATGCGCGCGCGGTCCAGCGCGTCGCTGGGCAGCACGTGGGTCTGCGCATCGCGCAGCATCTGCAGGCGGTTCTCCAGCCGGCGCAGGAACAGGTAGGCCTCACGCAGTGCGGCGCCATCCTCGGGCGCGATCTGTCCGGCAGCGACCAGTGCATCCAGCGCCACCAGCAGGCGACGCTCGCGCAGTGCCGGTTCACGGCCACCGCGGATCAGCTGCAGTGCCTGGCACAGGAATTCGATTTCGCGGATGCCACCGGCGCCACGCTTGATGTCCTCGTGCAACTCGCGGCGCGCGACCTCGGCGGTGATCGCGGCCTTCATTTCGCGCAGGCCATCGAGCGCGGTGAAATCGAGGTAGCGGCGGTACACGAACGGGCGCAGGGTCTGCAGCCACGCTTCACCGGCGGCGATGTCGCCGGCCACCGCGCGCGCCTTCAGCCACGCGTAGCGTTCCCAGTCGCGGCCCTCGCGCTGGAAATACTGGTCCATCGCCGCGAAGGACAGCGCGACGCGGCCGGCGCTGCCGAACGGACGCAGGCGCAGGTCGACACGGTGGCTGAAGCCATCGACGGTGGTTTCGTCCAGCAGCTTGGCCAGGCGCTGGCCGAGGCGGGCGAAATACTCTTCGGCGGCCAGCGCGCGCGGGCCATCGGATTCGCCGCCGTGCGGATAGGCGTAGACCAGATCGATATCGGAACTGAAGTTGAGCTCGCCGCCGCCCAGCTTGCCGAGGCCGAACACCACCAGCTGCTGCGCGGCGCCTTCGCCATCGCGGACCACACCGTGGCGTTGGGCGAATTCCTGCTGCAGCGCGTCCAGCGCCAGCCGCAGGCAGTCCTCGGCCAGGGTGGTGGCGCCAGCCAGCGTCTGCGCCACGTCGTCCAGCCCAGCCAGGTCGCGCCAGATCAGCCGCGTCGACATGGCAGTACGCCAGCGCCGGATCTGCGCCGGCCAGTCGCTGGGCTGCAGCGGATCGAGCACCGGTGGTGGGATCGGCGGGCAGCCGGGGGTAGCCAGCTGCGCCAGCAGCGCCGGTTGCCGCACCAGGGTGTCCAGCGCGAAGTCGCTGGCCACCGCCAGTCGGGTCAGCAGCGGCAGCAGTTCGGCAGGAACGGGCTCGGGCAGGACCTGGGCCAGGCGCGCCAGGGCGCGGTCGACAAGGGGCTGCAGGGAGGCGGGCAGGTCAGCGGGGGCGAGGGTCATGGGCGGATTGTATCGACCCGGTCGGGACGCGACGGACCCGGTAGTGCCGGCCGCTGGCCGGCAGATCCCATGATCCTGCCGAAGGTTGCTGCAGTTGCCGGCCAGCGGCCGGCACTACCGATAATGGAGGCCGCGCATTCATACTGGGCGACAGGCAATAAAAAAGCCCGCTTGCAGCGAACTGCCAGCGGGCTCTGCTCCCTCCCCCACGTCGGGATGCAGGGCCATCGTGCGGGCTGCGAAAGCACTTTGCACGCTGCACTGCAAAACAGAACCGATGGGTATGGGTGAGCCCCTTGGGGGAAAAGCCATTCCACGAAGGTAGAACCCCCCGTACGGATGAGGATGGCCGATAATCGGGATTCCCCCCAGAAACACTGTCGTCATGTCTGTTGATCGCATCGCCAACGCGCGTCTCCGTGACCGCGTGGTCTCCGCCGAGGCCGCAGCCGCGCTGATCCAGCCCGGTGAAACCGTGGCCATGAGCGGCTTTACCGGCTCCGGGTATCCCAAGGCCGTTCCCGTGGAACTGGCCCGCCGCATCGAAGCGGTGCACGCCCAGGGCAATCCCTTCCAGATCAAGCTGATGACCGGCGCGTCGACCGCGCCGGAACTCGATGGCGCGCTGGCCAAGGCCGATGGCATCGCCATGCGCATGCCGTTCCAGAGCGACCCGGACGCGCGCAACCGCATCAACGAGGGCAAGCTGGATTACATCGACATCCACCTCAGCCACGTCGCCCAGCACGTGTGGTTCGGTTTCTATGGCGAGATCGACACCGCCGTGATCGAAGTCTCGGCCATCCGCGAGGACGGTTCGCTGGTGCCCTCCACTTCGGTCGGCAACAACAAGACCTGGCTGGACCTGGCCAGGAAGGTGATCGTCGAGGTCAACGAATGGCAGCCGGCCGGCGTTGACGGCATGCACGACATCTACTACGGCACCGCGCTGCCGCCGCACCGCAAGCCGATTCCGCTGGTGAACGCCAACGACCGCATCGGCGACACCGCGCTGCGCTGCGACCCGGACAAGATCGTGGCCGTGGTGCGCACCAACGGCCCGGACCGCAACAGCCCGTTCAGCCCGATCGATGCAACCAGCGAACAGATCGCTTCGCACCTGATCGAGTTCCTCAAGCACGAGGTGAAGAAGGGCCGCCTGCCGGCGAACCTGCTGCCGCTGCAGTCGGGCGTGGGCAACATCCCCAACGCCGTGCTGGCTGGCCTGGCCAAGAGCGGTTTCCGCGACCTGGCCGCGTTCACCGAAGTGATCCAGGACGGCATGCTCGACCTGCTGCGCGACGGCGTGCTGAGCTACGCCTCGTGCACCGGCTTCGCGCTGAGCCCGCAGGCGAATGAGACGTTCAAGGAGAACATCGATTTCTACCGCGAGCGCATCATCATGCGCACGCAGGAAATCTCCAACCATCCGGAACTGGTGCGCCGCCTGGGCTGCATCGGCATGAACGGCATGATCGAGGTGGACATCTACGGCAACGTCAATTCGACGCACGTGATGGGCACGCGCATCATGAACGGCATCGGCGGTTCGGGTGACTTTGCCCGCAATGGTTTCCTGTCAGCGTTCCTGAGCCCGTCCACCGCCAAGAACGGCACCATCTCGGCGATCGTGCCGATGGCCAGCCATGTCGATCACACCGAGCACGATGTGTCGGTGATCGTCACCGAACAGGGCCTGGCCGACCTGCGCGGGCTGACCCCGCGCAAGCGCGCGCAGGTGCTGATCGACAACTGCGCGCACCCGGACTTCCGCCCGCAGCTGCAGGATTACTTCGACCGTGCCAGCCGCGAGAGCTACGGCAAGCACACCCCGCATCTGCTGCCGGAAGCGCTGTCGTGGCACCAGCGCTGGCTGGATACCGGAACGATGAAGGGCTGAGGCCCGCTACGGACGTCGGGTAGAGCCGGCCGCTGGCCGGCTTCCCCAACAGCCGGCCAGCGCCCGGCTCTACAAAGGGGCCGCTCCGCAGAATCCCTGTAGAGCCGAGCCCACGCTCGGCTCCACGGCAAGCGGTTTACCCGCGCAGCGCCGCCAGCGACTCGGCCTGCAGCCGCTCGTAGATCTCGAACTCGTCGTTCACCGCCACGCCCAATGCCTGCTCGAAGGCCTCGCGGTTGGCATGCGCGGCATAGGCGCGCTGTTCTTCGCCACCCAGGTTCGACTGGAAAATGCCTGCGGCGCTGACCGGCAGGAAATCCTCGTAGACGATCGGGTCAGCCGTGGCCAGGCCGGCGGCCACCAGCACTTCAGCGGGCAGATCGGCCACGCGCTCCGGCGCGGCGCGGCCGGCGTCGGTCAGCTGGTAGCGGTAATACCCCAGGCCTTCCTGGCGCAGCGTGTCATGGTCATCCGGGAAGCTGGCGAACACCGCCTGCAGGCGCTGGCCGTAGTCGCCGCCGGTGCTGCCTTCGCCACCGGCGTCGCGGGCCTGCGACAACAGTTGGTCGTACAGCGCGCGGCCCTTCGGGGTCAGCGCCAGGCCGCGTTGTTCGATCTCGCCGAAGCGCGCGGTATGCGTGCCGGCGTCACCACCTTCGGCATCCGGGAAATGAACGGCTTCTTCCAGGGCCTTGAAGCTGGTCTGGCGCAGCAGGATCGGGCAGGCACGGCGCGGCGGACCTTCGATGACCGCCTTGGCCGCCATGCCGTGCTCGATCATTGCCGCCTGCGCCGCGTCGATGTCCAGCGTGCGCGGGGTCAGGTGGTTGATGTGCGGGCCACGGAAGCTGACCACGTCGGCCACCAGCCGGTGCGCGTTGTGCAGCGCGCGGTAGGTCGGCAGGTCGACCGTGGCGTCACCATGCCAGCGGAAGGTTTCCAGTGCTTCATCGACGAAGCGCTCGGCATCGGCCTGCGACAGGCCGCCGTCACGCTCGGCCTGCTCGATCAGTGCCAGTGCGCCGTCGGTAAAGATGCGGCGGCGTGACAGGATCTTCGCCGACTCGGCACGCAGCGCTTCATCTTCGATCAGTTCCAGGCGCAGCAGCGAGGTGAACACGCGGAACGGATTCTGTGCCAGCGCCGCGCCGGTGAGTGGGCGGAACGCGGTGGAGTGCACCGGCACGCCGGCCACCGACAGGTCGTAGTAGCCGACGGGGTACATGCCCATCACCGCGAACAGGCGGCGCAGCGTCGCCAGCTCCTGCGCGGTGCCGACGCGGATCGCGCCATGACGCTCTTCATCCAGCCGCGCACGCTCGTCGTTGCGCTGCAGCTGCGCGGCCAGCGCCGGGTCCTGGGCAAGCACCTGCGCGTTGATCCGCTCCACCAGTTCCACCAGCGTGCCGTACAGCGGCACTTCGGTGCGGTACATGCGGGACATGGCCTGCGCGAACAGGCGGCGGATCACATCAGGCGAAACGAAAGAGGCGCTCATCAGTCACTCGATTACGGGAACGGGGAACAGCTCGGACCCGTATTGTCGCCGGAGCGCCCGGCGGCGGCGATACGCAGAGCAACATAAGGAAACCGGTAGTGCCGGCCGCTGGCCGGCAACCTCCGGATGCCTGGAATGGTGCAGGTGCCGGCCAGCGGCCGGCACTACCGCTTGAGCTGGCGCTTCAGCGTGGCATCCAGGGTGATCGGCCGGTCCCAGTGCTGGTAGCTGGCCACGATGGCATGGCGCACAGCCCGGTAGTGCAGATTGTCCGGCGTGGTGGGCATGCGCTTGACCACCGCCTCCCAGCCGCCCTCCGGGTCCTGGCTGAAGGCACGCACGCTGTCGCGGCAGGTCTGGCCACTGGCCTTGGCCCAGAAGCAGGCGAAATAAATGTCTCCTGCCTGCCAGCCGTGGGTGGTGAACAGCGCGCTGATGTAGCCGCGCGGCACGTCGGCATAGCGCGACACTTCGTCGAGGAAGGCGTCGGGGTAGCGTTCGGCGTAGTGGTTGATGTCCTGCAGCTGGGCGTCGACCCAGCTGTCGCCGGTGTCCACTTCATAGGTGGCCGAACGCTCGGCGGTCTGCTGGGCCAGCACGGTGGCCGGCGCCAGCAGCAGGAACAACATCAGCGCGCGCAGTCGGTGGTTCATGCCCCGATTCTGCCGCAGCCGACCGGCCCTGTCAGGCCGCAGCGGCCTTGGCCTCGATCGCCGCCAGTGCGGCCGGCCAGTCGTGGGCGGTATCGGCAGTGACCATGCGCGGTTCGTCGTCGGCCACGCCATGCTGGGTCTCGTGGGCCCAGGTCACTGCGTACGGGGTATGCACGCCCCAGCCACCCAGCGTCACCACCGGCTCGATGTCCGAGCGCAGCGAGTTGCCGACCATCACGAAGCGCTGCATCGGCAGGTCGAATTCGGCCAGCACGCGGGCGTAGGTCTCCGGGTCCTTCTCGGAAACGATCTCGATGCGCGGGAAGAGCTCGGCCAGGTTGGCGACCTTGATCTTCGCTTCCTGGTGGAACAGGTCGCCCTTGGTGATCAGCACCACCGGGTAGTGCTCGGCGATGGCCGCCACCGCTTCGCGCACACCGTCGATCAGCTCGACCGGGTGGCGCAGGGTGTCGTGGCCGATCTCCAGGATGCGCTGGATGTCCTTGGCCTCGATGCGCTGGCCGGTGATGTCGATGGCCGCTTCGATCATCGACAGGGTCATGCTCTTGACGCCGTAGCCGAAGGTGCCCAGGTGGCGCTGCTGCACTTCCAGCAGGTGGCGCGCGGTCTGGGTGTCATGCACGTCGACGTAGCGCGACAGCAGGTCAAGGTAATCCTGCTCGGCCTTGCGGTAGTAGTCCTCGCTCTTCCACAGCGTATCGTCACCGTCAAAACCGACCAGGCCGATGGCGCGCGACGGCGCAGGCGTGGAGGTGTTCATCGCGCAAGGATACAGGGGCCGTGGTGACGAAAAAAACCCGGGCGGCCGAAGCCGCCCGGGTTCCCATACGCCCCGATACAGGTCTTACCTGCCCTGCGCACCCTGCGCTGCGCCGCCGGCGCCGGCCTGCTGGGCGGCCACATAGGCCTTGTACTCATCGGCGCTCAGCTCACCGTCCTTGTTGGTATCGGCCTGGTCGAACACCTGAGCCAGGCCGGCGTTCACCTGCGCCTCGGTCTTGCTGATGGTGCCGTTGCCATCGGTATCGATGCTGGCCCAGGTCTGGCCACCGCCGTTGGCCTGGGCCGAGGCCGCTGCGGCCGCATTGGTTGCCTGGTCAGCCGCCTGGCCCGCCTGTGCCGCTGCCTGCTGCGCCTGGGCGGCCTCGTTCTGTGCCTGCGCGGCCTGCTGCTTGGCCGACTGGGCCATCGCCGGGATGGCCAGCACGCTGCCGGCGGCGACGATCAGGGCGATCAGGGGCTTGCGGTTGCGAATAGTCATCAGGGGTGTCTCCTACCGATTGGGTGGTGTTGCGCGGCGTGTTGATTCCGCACGGCACCTACCCTGCCACCGCGTTTCTGAATCGATTTTGCGCCGCGACCGGCGCCCACACGCGCGATTAACCACTGGCCTCCACGCATGCTTTAGCGCGGTGGTTAGGGTGAAGTGAGTGGCTCATAAGATGCGCATTCAGCGCCTCTGCATTTAACCGGCAGGCAACGAAAAACCTGCGTCAGTCGACGGTTTTTTCCGATGACCGCGAACTGAACAACACCCATGCAAGAGCAACACCGGCGAGCGCACCGGCGATTTCCAGCACCACACGGCTGCCGAGCTCGTTGGGATCGTGGATGGTGGCCAGGAAGATGCGCGCGTACAGCGGCGATTCCAGCCGCACGATGCCCATGTAGAACAGCTTCCATGCATCGATGCCGGCGGCGATGATCACGGCGATGACGCAGGACCAGCCGATCGCATGCCCCATCGACCACCGCAGCAGGCGGCACAGCTGCGACCACAGGAGGTACACGAGCAGGCCGACCAGCAGGGCAATGGCGCCCGCTTCCAGGGTGCCGAGCAGGCCGAAGTGCAGGGGAAGGTTCATCGGGTGGGCAGGGATGAAGAGGCGGCCAGTGTAAGGGATCTGCCCCGGACCCAATCCGGCAGCCATAGTAGATCCACGCCATGCGTGGATGAATCTCCATCCAAATCGAATATCTCGACGATTGAACAAAGAGCAGCCGAGCATGGGCTCGGCCCTACAACGGACCGCGCGGGAAACTGTCAGAGACTGGGCGGTGCCCTGCCGTTACCCCTACCGTACCGGAACGTCGTACGCGGTACCGGGATCCGGTTCCGGCTGGAACGTGTAGTGCCACCACTCCTGCGGATAGTTCACGAAACCACGCCGTGCCATTGCCTGCACCAGTTGCCGCCGGTTCGCCTGCTGCGTCTCACTCAGCCCGCTCGTCTGCGTATGCGCACGTGGCCCGAAGAAGTCGAAGTCAGTGCCCATGTCCAACGGCGCACATGCACCGCTGCGGCAATCCAGCAGGCCCAGATCCACCGTGGCACCGCGGCTGTGGCCGGAGCGCTCGGCGATGTAGCCGTCAGCCAGCAGGCGTGGCTTGTCCAGATCCGGGTACTGCTGCGCCTTGCGCGAGCGCTCGCGCGGATCGTTCACCCAGGCCATGAACGCCTGCACTGAACGCACCGGCCGGTAGCAGTCGTAGAGGCGCAGGCCGAAGCCATCGGCGCGCAGGTCCTTTTCCACCTGTGCCAGTGCCTTTGCCACCGGCGCCAGCAGATAGCACGATGGCGCCTCGTAGCCGGGCACGCGCGCACCGGTGAAGTTGTTGGCACCCGCATAGCGGATATCGAGCTCGATGCGCGGCGACAAAGTGCGGATCTCCACCAGTCCGGCGCTGGCCGCGTCGGTGGCCGGTGAAACGCGCGGTGGCTCAGCGGCGCCGGTGGTCGCCGCCAGGGCAATCGCCAGTACGAGTGAAATGCAGGTCCTGGAAGTCATAGCTGAAGTCGATGTCCGGATCGATGGCGCGCAGGTCCAGTGTCGGTGCCGGGCCCTCGCCCGGCCGCAGCCACGCCTGTGCATCGTCACCCAGCGTATCCCAGCGCAGCAGCCAGCGCCCCTGCAGCTGCAGCACGGCCCCCTGCAGGCGGGGCGACTTGTCCACGCTGAAGCGCAGGCCGTCCTTGCCTGGGCACAGCGATGCGGGCCCCAGCCAGGGATCGCTGTAGCGTCCCTGCCAACGCGGCAGATCGGAAGCCGACGCCTGCCGCGCATCCGACATCGGCGGCCGCTGGTGCCCGGTTGCCGCACGAGCGGCCTGGTCCGCCTTCAGTTCGGCCAGGTATTCCATCGCCGGGCGCGCATCATTGGGGGCGGTGAAGCGTTTCAGTGCGGCCTGCATCAATGCGGTGCGCGCATCCTCGCCTTCACCGTTGATCAGCATCACCACGCCCACCTTGCGGTCAGGCAACAGCGCCAGCGACGAGTACATGCCCGACAGGGTGCCGGTGTGCGCCACCTTCCACTGCCCATCCATGTCCGACACCCGCCAGCCATAGCCGTAGCCATAGAAATGCGCGTTGTCCCAACGCCGCTGGCGTTCACCCAGCGCCATCGGCATGTGCAGGGTCCACAGCGTACGGCGCTGCTCAGCGTCCAACCAGCCAGGTGCCAGGGCGGGATCGAGCAGCACCTGCATCCAGCGCGTCATGTCGCGCAGCGAACAACGGATGCCGCCGGCCGCCATCGACGGCAGGTCCGGGCTGATCGCTCCATCCGCGTTCACTACCGCGTTGCGATCACCGCGCCAGGCATGCGGCTGCGCCACGTTGCCCACGCGCTTCACCGACCACGCCCCCACCTGGCAGCGGGTCATGCCCAGTGGTTCGAACACCTGCTCCCGCATCAGCTGGTCGTACGGCTTGCCACCCGTTGCCGCCGCCACTTCCCCGGCCACCACGTACATCAGGTTGTCGTAGGCGTAGCGGCTGCGGAAGCTGCTGACCGGTTTCAGGTGCGCCAGCCCCGCGATGATGTCCGCACGGGTGAACGCGTTCGGTTCCGGCCACAGCATCAGGTCACCGGCGCCCAGGCCCAGGCCGCTGTTGTGGATCAGCAGGTCGCGCACCTGCATCTGCTCGCCCACCCACGCATCGTGCATGCGGAAGCCCGGCAGATATTGCTGCACCGGATCCTCCCAGCGCAGCTTGCCCTGCTGCACCAGCCGCGCCAGCAGCGCGGCGGTCATCGCCTTGCTGTTGGAGGCGATCTTGAACAGCGTGTCCTGGTCGATGCGGCCGCCGTCGCCACGCGCGCCTTCGGCGTGGCGATAGACCACCTGCCCGTTGTCGACCACCGCCATGGCCAGCCCGGGCAGGTGCTCGTGCTGGACCACGGCGGCGACGTCGGCATCGAGGGAGGCGATATCGGTCGGCGAAGCGGACGGTGCGGCCAGTGCCGCCGCGACGATCAGCAGGTGGTACATGCGCGCAGCCCCTCCATTGCCCGCGCCGTCACGGTGGGCGGCGCGGATCGTGGCCTCAGAAGTTCCAGGTCACCACCAGCTGTGTATAGCGAGGGGCCTGCCAGCGCGTCCCGGTGGCGAACGTCGCTTCGCGGTACTGGCCGGGCTGCGCTTCATAGCGCTGGTGCACGTTGATGGTCTTCTGGTTGTTGAACAGGTTGTACACAGACAGCCGTGCACTGAGATCGATGCCCTCCACCGGCAAACGCCAGGTCACGTTGGCGCCCATGGTCCAGGTCCACGGCAGGCGACCGAACGCACCGCGTGGGCTGTACTCGAACTGCCGCTGGTTGTACGGGCCGGAACAGTTGGCCACGCACAGCCAGCCGGTACCACCGCCGCTACCCTCGCTGGAAGTACTGCCACCGGCGATGGAATCGTTTGGCCACATCACGCCGTAGGCAGTGATCGGGCCACCGGACTGCACCTGCAGCGTGGTACCGAACGACCATTGCTTGTTCAGCGCGTAAGCGGCACGCAGCTTGAACTGGTGGCGGAAGTCGTTGAACAGCACGCCATAGCGCTCGTTGGTGGCCGGATGGTCCCAGAACTGGACCATGCCGGTGTCGCCGTAGTTGGTATCGGAATTCACCGGGCCTTCGAAATTGCCCTCGCTCTTCGACCACAGGTAGGACGCGTTGAACATCCACTTCTCGTCCCAGGCACGGTCGATCTGGAACTCCAGTGCCTTGTAGGTGCGCTTGGGCTTGGAGTAACCGATCACCTCGCCGCTGCCGCCCTTCCGATAGCCGCTGTTGGCGGTGTCAATGGTGATCCAGCCTTCGGTGGCGCAGCCGATGCTCTTGTCGCCCCAGATCGTCAGGCTCTCGCCCGGGTTGGCGATCGGCCACAGCGTGCTGGGGGTCGGGCCGCATGGGGTGTAATTGATGCGGATGTCGTCCAGCGCACGGGTCATGCGTCGATAGGTGGCGTTGACGCCCCACGACCATGCCTGGTTGATCATGTTCTGGAAGCCCAGGATGTACTCGTCCTGGTAGACCGCCTTGAGGTCGCGATCCACACTCTGGCGCAGGTCGGCACCGCCGGTGTTCATGCGGGTGTCGGTCGGCCCGATCTGCTGGCCGACGACCGGTGCCATGTACGGTGAGCCGGTCGGCGAGGTTTTCCGCTCCCAGCCATTGAGCACGTAGTAGCTGTACTCGTCGGTCAGGCCACCTGCGAAATTCACGTTGATGTTGTTGGTGACAGGCAGGTAGTAGCGGCCGGCGTTGCCGAACAGCTTGGTGCTGCCATCACCGCGCATGTCCCACGAGAAGCCGACGCGAGGTGCGATCAGGTCATCCATCTTGATGAACGCCTTGCCGGCGGCGGTACGGTTCTCGAAACGGTCCCAGCGCACGCCCAGGTTCAGCATCAGGTTCGGGGTGATGTTCCAGATGTCTTCCACGTACAGCGCATTGGCTTCGGTCTCGAACGTGCCGCCCGACTTGCGGTTGCGCGCACGCAGCATTTCGGTAACGCCAGCCGGTACGTAGGCATTGGCACCGTCCCAGACTTCATCGCCGGGGCGCGCCACGTAGGCGGTGTAGCTCAGTTCGGTCGGGCCGGGGTAGCGGGTGGACTGCTTTGTGGTCATCAGCTCACGGTCGACACCGAAGCGCAGCAGGTGGTCACCCAGCTGCCATTCGAAGTCCAGTCGCGCCACGTCACGGGTATCGTCACGCTCGGCCACTGCCGTGCCCGTGGGGTGGCAGCCTGCGCGCAGGCCCTGCAGCTTGCCCAGGCGCGGGCCGTAGGTACTGTCGGTGAACACGGGGCTGCAGGCCTGATCCAGCGATGAATTGGTGAACGCACGCTGGTTGTTCTGGCCGACCATGGCGCGCGCGGTGAAGTTCTGTCCGAAGTGGCCGGTGTAGGTGGCCGACCAGTTGCGGCCGCCGGTCTCGGTGACCGAATCGCCGCCCCAGGCGCCGAGCTGGTCGGCGTTCCAGTTGTAACCGTACGACGCATTGGTGACATCGCCCTCATCCGAGAACGCCAGCAGCGCCAGGCTGTGGTTGTCGTTGATGTTCCAGTCCAGCTTGGTGCCCCAGAAGCCGTTGCCGGAATCGTTCTTGAACCAGGTACTGCCATCGGACGAGGTGTTGTGTCCCTTGTCGCTGCGGTCTTCGTACATCGCGAACAGGAACAGCTTGTCCTTGACGATCGGGCCGGAGCCCCACACGTTGGTCTTCAGGAAGGAGTTGTTGTCGCGGCTGCCGTAGGAATGCGGGGTGCCGTCGCGGTGGAAATGATCGCCGCCACTGGCGCGCCACGCACTGGGCTCGGCGGTGACTTCAACACCGCCCTCGAATTCGTTGCTGCCCGAACGGGTCACCGCATTGATCACGCCACCGGTGGAGCGGCCGAACTCGACCGAGTAGCCACCGGTCTTGACCTGGAACTCCTTGAAGAAGGCGAACGGCGCGGTGCTGAAGCCGCGACGGGTATACATGTCGGTGACATTCAGGCCATTGATGAAGACCGCATTCTCGGCCACCGATGAACCAGCGAATGACAGGCCGCCGAATGACGAGTTGCCGCCGACCACGCCCGGCGCCATCAGCGCGACCGCAGACAGGTCCTGCGCCACCGGCAGCCGCGAGATCTCCTGGCGGTTGATGTTGAAGGATGTCTCGGTGGAGTAGACATCCACGCGGTTGACCACGCGGGTGCCGACCACCTGCAGTGCATCGAGATTGGTGACGCCGCCGCCACTGGCCAGGTTGACCGTGGTGGTACCGCCTACTGCCACACTGACACCAATCTGATCGCCCAGCTTCTGGCCATCGCGGCTGAGCTGCAACTGGTAGTCACCTACCGGCAGCTGGCCGAGGCGGTAGCTGCCGTCGGCGCCGACGGTGACGGTACGGGTCAGACCCGTACTGTTGCTGACCACGGTCACCTGGTCGCCCGCGGTTGCACGGCCGGCAACTGCGCCGCTCACGTTCTGTGCCATCGCGATGCCGGGCAGCACTACGCCCAGACACGCCCCAAGGGCGACGCACAACGCCGCCCGCTTGATGCTGTAAGCCTTCATCCCCTGCTCTCTCCTGCAAGAATTGAATGGTGTGGAATGCGGTGTGTCGCGCTAGCGTTGCCTGGCTGGCAGTACCCGCCACTGGAAGTCGTAGCTCCATTGGTCGAAGTACAGGTTGCCGCCTGCCCACTCGGCCTCGCCGCGCTGCGAGTCGACCGTTTCCGAGCGGAAGTGCTGCTTGGCCGGCACGAAGGGCTGGCCGAAATCGTCGTTGAAGGCGATGCGGTAGCCGTCGAGGCCACCCAGGTAGAAATCGCGCAGTGCAGGCACATCGCTGGCAAGCGCGCCGGTGGTCACGTCCATCGGCAGCCAGCCATACGGCGCCAGGTAGACCTGCCCCCAGTCATGCAGGTTGTTGTAGCCGCTGCCATCGCCGGAGAACACCATGCCCGACTGCCAGCGCGCGGGAATGCCGTTCATGCGCAGCAGCGCGATCAGCAGCAGGGTCTGTTGGCCGCAGTCGGCATGGCCGGCATGCAGCGCGTAATCGCTGATGTTGCTGAGCGTGGAGTATTCGCGCGCACCGGCCCAGGGAATGCGATCCACGGCAGCAAACAGCTTGCGCAGCACTTCATACGGACGTGTCTCGCCCTGCAGTACCTGGTCGGAGAACAGCTTCAGCGCGGGAGTGAAACGCACATGCGGCAGCTGCTCGGCCAGATAGGGCTTCAGTGCCGGGTCGGTCGGAGTCAGCTGTACCTTGGCCGGGTCGATCGCGGTATGCCGGGCGAGGATCGTGACCGCGTAGCGGATCTCGAAGCGCGTCGGCTGCCCAGCCACTGCCTTGGCTTCCAGGTAGGCGGTGCGCTGCAGGGTACTGGCCGGTGCCACCCACGCCTTGCCCGGGGTGCTGCCCAGCCACTGCACCTGTTCCTGCTGCCCGGGGATTTCGCGCGGGTACGGAATCCAGGCCCGTACAGTTTCGCCGGCCGGGACGGCGTCGGCCTTTACCGTGAGCGACTGGGTGAATTCGTAGCGCTGCGGCAGTACCGACGCCTGGCCACTCTGTTCGGCCGCGGCAACCACGCCTGCGTGGTGGGCGTTGAGCACTTCGTTGGGGCCCGGAGGCGGCATCGGTGCATCCGTGCGGCGGCGCGCGCGTGCTTCGTCGCTGAGCAGGAACAGGTTCGAGGGTGCGCGCTTGAAGTACCAACGCTCGCCATCGATATCGAGATGCTCGATCAGGCCGAGTTGGTCCCAGCGCGCAAGTTCCTCGTCGGTCAGATCGGGAATCCAGCGGCGCACGGCCGCCTTGGCCGCGGCCTCGTCGAGGGAAAAATCCAGGCGGATGCGGCGCATGCGCTCGCGCTGGAAGGTCCCCTCGGTGGTATCGCCTGCCGTTGCCAGCAGCGCTTCGGCATCGCTGAAGCGACCGCTGTCGATCAGGTCGATCACCTGCGTGTGGCGCGCCCGCTGCTGGCTGCTATGCCCATCCGTCGCCTGCGTGGCCGACACCCACAGCAGCAGCACGGCACACAGGCCGGCGGCAGGCAGACGCGGTTTGCGAACGGCAGGATCCACAGCGACACTTCCCCAGCGCGGGTGGTAATGGCTGTGTAACACGGGCCGGGATGCCGGTCAATAATTTATTCTTGCTTTCCATGCCGAAAGGAATAAATATTCCAACAAGCATTCGAGGAGGGTGTGCACCGCATGATCCTGGCTTCCCGCGAACGGCACCGGCATTGGC
The DNA here is from genome assembly GCF_059372295.1 of Stenotrophomonas sp. YJH_SMC_33. Classification (NCBI taxonomy): domain Bacteria; kingdom Pseudomonadati; phylum Pseudomonadota; class Gammaproteobacteria; order Lysobacterales; family Lysobacteraceae; genus Stenotrophomonas; species Stenotrophomonas sp. YJH_SMC_33. The sequence continues at coordinate 43,287 of NZ_JCAFVJ010000006.1, read as the reverse complement.
CGCGCCGCTTGACCCTGGCCCTGTGCCTGCTGGCGGCGCCCGCCTTTGCACAGACCGCGCCGGCACCCGATCCCGGCGCACCGCTGCCCTATGTGATCGGCCTGCACGAGGCCTATCTGACCCCGCAGTACTGGGCCGCGCGCCTGGACAACGCCGATGCGCCGATTCTGGATCGCGCGCAGATCGAAGCACAGAACGCGCGGATGCGGGCGCAGGACAGCCACATCCAGGACATCGCCGCACTGCCCGCCCAGCTTGATGCGGCGACGGTTCGCGCCAGCATCACCGCGCTGTCGAGCTGGCCCACCCGCGCCCTCTACAACGACAAGGGCCAGGCGATCGCACACGCGCTGCGCAGCGCGATCGAAGCCAACCTCGGACTCGATGCGATTCCCGTCCAGGTGGCACCGGCCTACGGGCTGGTGGTGAAGCGCGCGGCACTGCGTACCTTCCCCACCCGCGAGCGGGTCTTCAGCACTGCCGGTGACACCGACATCGACCGCTTCCAGGAATCGGCACTGTTCCCCGGCGACAAGGTGGCCGTGGTCCATCGCAGTACCGATGGCCATTGGCTGTTCGTGCACAGCGAGCGCTACAGCGCGTGGATCGAAGCCGACGCCATCGCCGGCGGCGACAAGGCCACGGTGCTAGGTTATGGCGCGAAGGGACCGTACCGGATCGTCACCGGCGCCACCGCACAGACCGCCTATACCCCGGAGGAGCCGCGCGTGTCGCGCCTGCAGCTGGACATGGGTATACGCCTGCCGGTGCTGGCCGACTGGCCCGCCGCCGAACCGGTGAACGGCCAGCAGGCCCACGCCTCGTGGGTGGTGCAGTTGCCGGTGCGCGAAGCCGATGGCCGCCTGAAGCTGGTACCAGCGCTGCTGCCGCGCTCGCAGGACACCGCCGCCGACTACCTGCCAATGACCCCGCGCCTGCTGCTGCAGCAGGCCTTCAAGTTCCTCGGCGAGCGCTACGGTTGGGGCCACGACTACGACACGCGCGACTGCAGCGGTTTCGTTTCCGAGATCTACCGCAGCTTCGGCGTGCTGCTGCCGCGCAATACCAGTGCACAGGCGGTCAGCCCGGCACTGGATCGCCTGCCGTTCACCGACAAGGTCGGCAAGGCACTGCGCGACCGTGCCGTCACCGACCTGAAGGTCGGCGATCTGGTCTACATCCCCGGCCACGTAATGATGGCCATCGGCCACGTCGACGGCCGCACCTGGGTGATCCACGATACGGCGGGCGGCAGCTGGTTCGGTGCCGACGGCACGCGCGTGCAGGCCCATCTCAATGGTGTTTCGGTCACGCCGCTGGAGCCGATGATGGCCAGCGACACCGTCCGCTACATCGACCGCATCACCAACATCCAGCGCCTGCGGGCCAAGACTCCCGAATGAAGATCACCGCCATCGAACTGGGCATGCTGCGCGTGCCGTTGAAGACACCGTTCAAGACCGCGCTGCGCACGGTGGAAACCGTGGAAGACGTGGTGGTGCTGATCCGCACCGACAGCGGCAACACCGGCTATGGTGAAGCCCCGGCCACCGCCGTGATCACCGGCGATACGCACGGCTCGATCATCGAAGCGATCCGCCACTTCATCGCCCCGCGCCTGATCGGCCAGGACGTGGTCAACCTCAACCACCTGTGCACGCTGGTGCAGACCGCGATGGAGCGCAACACCAGCGCCAAGGCCGCGGTGGAGATCGCGCTGTACGACCTGTGGGCGCAGCTGCACGGTGCGCCGTTGTACCAGATGCTCGGCGGCGGCGACCCGGTGATCACCACTGACATCACCATCAGCGTGGACTACATCGACAAGATGGTGGCCGATTCGTTGTCGGCGATCGAACGCGGCTTCGAGTCGTTGAAGATCAAGGTCGGCAAGGACATCGGGCTGGACATCGAACGGGTCAAGGCGATCCATGCCGCCGTGGAAGGCCGCGCCCTGCTGCGCCTGGATGCCAACCAGGGCTGGACCGCCAAGCAGGCGGTGCATGCGATGCGCACGCTGGAGGAAGCCGGCGTGGTACTGGAGCTGCTGGAGCAGCCGGTGAAGGCCGCGGACATCAGTGGCCTGAAGTACGTCACCGACCGCGTCAACACGCCGGTGATGGCCGACGAAAGCGTGTTCAGCCCCAGCCAGGTGATGGACCTGATCCAGCAGCGCGCAGCCGACATCATCAACATCAAGCTGATGAAGACCGGCGGCCTGTCCAACGCTATCCGCATCGCCGACATCGCCGGCATCTACGGCGTGCCGTGCATGATCGGCTGCATGATCGAGTCGAGCATCAGCGTGGCCGCAGCCGTGCACCTGGCCGTGGCCAAGAGTGATGTGATCACCAAGGTTGACCTCGACGGTCCCTCGCTGGGCCAGTTCGACCCGGTCAGCGGCGGCGTGCATTTCAACGAATCGGAGATCAGCATCAGCGACGTGCCGGGGTTGGGCATCACCGAAGTGCGTGGGCTGGAGATGCTGGGGTGATTTCTGCCTTGCGGCTGACGTTGCGTGCCACTGACGTTGGGTCGCGCGTTACTTTTCTTTTCGCGAAAAGAAAAGTAACCAAAAGAAACGCTCCGCCGGCCGCTAGCCGGTGCTACGCACCGGTTCCCTGCGCTCCTCGGCCCGTCGAGGGACGGCGCGGGAACTCGCTACGCTCAGACACCCGCGCCTCTTCGCCCTCGGCGGACCTGCGGTGCCCGGCTCGCTTGAAGGCGGACTCAACGTCAAAAGCAACAACTGCGCTCCGTAACCTCTTCGAGGCTGGAACCCGCTCGACCCATTCCATGACACGCTCTACGCTGCCAGCCGCAACGTGCCCACACATGCCCGGACACCCCGCATGCCGCCCCTGCTGAAGATCCGCACCGAGCGCGGGCAGATGTCGGCCATCGAGCGCCGCATCGCCGACTTCATCCTCGACAACGCCCACCTGCTGCGCGACTACTCGTCACAGCAGCTGGCCAGTGCGCTCGGCATCAGCCAGTCCAGCGTGGTGAAGTTCAGCCAGAAGCTCGGCTTCAAGGGCTACCCGGACCTGAAGTACTCCATCGGCCAGGACGTCGCCCGCGCCGGTGCCGATCCGCAGCAGGCGCCCGACGAACCCGAAAGCGGCGATGACTACCTGCGCCTGGGCGAGGCGCTGCGCCGCAGCAAGGCGCAGGCCGAGGAGGAAACACGCCAGGCCAATCCACGCGCGGAGATCGAGCGCATCGTGCAGCTGCTCGACGGTGCGCCCAAGCTGTTCGTGTACGGCCTGGGTGACGACGGCCTGTTCGCGCGCGAGTTCGCCATGCGGCTGTCGCTGCTCGGGCTGCTGGTGGTACCCCATACCGACCCGATCCTGATGCTGGCCAACCTGTCGGCCGCGCGCCCGGGCGATGCGCTGCTGGTGTTCTCCGAATTCGGCAACCTGCCGCAGCTATCGCAGCTGTCGCGCCAGTTCCAGGACATGGGTGGCAAGATGATTTCCATCACCCGCCATACCGCCAACCCGCTGCGCGCGCATGCTGACGCAGCGCTGGTGGTGTGCGCGCACGATCGCACGCCGCAGGTCGCGCAGCTGCTGTACCGTAGCGCCATGCACGCCCTGCTCGATTTCCTGTTCGTGCTGCTCTGCCACACCAATCCGGACCGCCAGCAGCAGCTTGCGGTGAACCTGGAGCGGATCGACCACCTGCTGGATTCCTGACCGGAGCACCTGTTGATGAAATCACTGGTCCGTCTCGCTACCGCTGCACTGCTGCTTGCTACGGCGGTGTCCGTCCACGCCGCGCCGCTGGATGGTGCGCGCCAGCTGATCGTGGTTACCAGCGATGGCTGGGACAGCACCGAGGGCCAGCTGCAGGCCTATGTGCGCGATGGCAAGGGCTGGCACGCGCATGGACAGGCGTTCCCGGTGGCGCTCGGCCGCACTGGCAGTGCCTGGGGCCTGGGCCTGCACCCGGCGCAGGCCGACGGCCCGCAGAAGCAGGAAGGCGATGGCCGCAGCCCTGCGGGCGTGTTCGCGCTCGGCAGTGCGTTCGGCTATGCCGTCACCCGCCCGGGTACCGCCATGCCCTACCAGCCGATGCTGGACAGCAGCTACTGCATGGACGTACCCGGTTCACCGTTCTACAACCGCATCGTTGATGAAAAGAAGGTCGGCAATGCAGCGGTCAAGGGCTCCACCGAGCCGATGCGGCTGGATCTGCACAACAAGGGCGACGTGCGCTACCGGGAGGGCTTCGTGATCGCCCACAACCCGGACAACCAGCCCGGCAAGGGCAGCTGCATCTTCGCCCATCTGTGGCGCCAGCCCGGCGAGGCCACCGCCGGCTGCACGGCCATGCCGCAGGAACGCATGCAGGCACTGCTGGACTGGCTGCGGCCGCAGGACGCGCCGCGTTTCGTGCTGCTGCCGCGCGCCGAGTACAGGCGACTGCAGGCGCAATGGGAGCTGCCTTCATTGAATGGAGACGGCCATTGAGCGCACAGGACGAACCGCAGCTGCAACGCGCGGTCAGCCGCTGGCAGATCGTCGGCCTGTCGATCAACGATGTGATCGGCAGCGGCATCTACCTGCTGCCGGCCGCCACCGTCGCCCTGCTCGGCCCCTTCAGCCTGTGGGGCGTGGTCGCCGCCGGCATCGTCGTGGCCTTGCTGGTGCTGTGCTACGCGCAGGCCGCCAGCTACTTCGATGAACCCGGCGGCAGCTACCTGTATGCACGCGAGGCGTTCGGGCGCTTCGCCGGTTTCGAGATCGGCTGGATGATCTGGCTGACCCGCATCAGCTCGGCGGCCGCACTCAGCAACGCGCTGGCCGATGCCGTCGCGCGTTTCTGGCCGTGGGCCGGTGCCGGCATGGGGCGCATCGCGGTGATCGTGGTGTCGCTGGGCTTCCTGACCGGCGTCAACATCATCGGCGTGCGCTCGGCCGCGCGTACCGGCGTGGTGCTGGTGATCGGCAAGATGCTGCCGCTGCTGCTGTTCGTGGCCATCGGTGCGTTCTACATCGACCCACAGCTGGCCTTCTCCGGCCAGCATCCGGACCCGCATGACCTGCAGCGCATGGGCGAGGCCGCCTTGCTGCTGCTGTACGCCTATGCCGGCTTCGAGAACATCCCGGCCGCCGCCGGCGAGTACCGCAATCCGCGTCGCGATATTCCGTTCGCGCTGATCACCATGATCATCACCGTCACCGTCATCTACGGCGCGGTGCAGGTGGTGGCACAGGGCACGCTGGCCGGCCTGGCCAGCTCGGCCACGCCGCTGGCCGATGCCGCTGCCGGCTTCGGCGGCGAAGCACTGGCGCTGATCCTGACGGTCGGCGCCACCATCTCCATCCTCGGCACCAACAGCAACACGATGATGATGGGCCCGCGCTTCCTGTTCGCACTGGCCCGCGATGGCTATGGGCCGAAGATCCTGGCGCGGGTGCATCCGCGCTTCCACACGCCGGCCGCGTCGATCCTGTGCCAAGGCCTGATCGCGCTGGGCCTGGCCCTGTCCGGTTCGTTCGTGCAGCTGGCCCTGCTGTCGATGACCACGCGCCTGTTCGCCTACATCGGAACGGCCGCTGCGGTACTGGTACTGGCCAAGCGCTACGCCGACCGCCCGGGCGCGTTGAAGCTGCCCGGTGGGCCGTTGATTCCGGTGCTGGCGCTGCTGCTGTGCCTGGCCCTGTTCGCCAGTGCCAGCTGGCAGAACATCGCTGCTGCGCTGGTGGCGTTCGCCATCGGCGCGGTGATCTACAAGCTGCCGCGCAAGGATTCCGACGCCGGATGACCGGTAGCGCCGGGCCATGCCCGGCGGATTGATCTGGTTATCACGCTGCCGGACCGGGCCGTTAACCGCCAAGCAGGCACGATCAGGCTTCCTCCACAACGGAGCCTTCCATGACCGAGTACCAGATTCCCGGCCGCGTACCGGACGACAGCACGCCGCGCGACGCGGTCAGCAACTACTGGCGCGAACGCTACACGGCCGAGCCGTACTACGACGACCAGTTGTTCTTCGAGGACTACGAGCCTGCCTACCGCATCGGCCACGCCGCGCGTGCGCAGGACATGATCCGCGCCTACGAGCAGGTCGAAGCCGAGCTGGAATCGCGCTGGGCCAATGAACGTGGCCGCAGCCGGCTGGAATGGGCGCAGGCACGCAATGCCGTGCGCCGTGGCTGGGACGAAGCGCACCTGGCGGACCCGCTGTTGAAGCGATAGCGCCATGCTTCTGTAGAGCCGGGCCTACGCTCGGCTCTCGCACCACGTCTGTAACGTCGAGCCATGCTCGACTGAGCCGAGCATGGCTCGGCTCTACACCGGATCGATCACTCCTGTTCCGGCAGCGACGGCACGATCGCGCCGTGCTTGCTCCCGCCACCACCGGCGGCGATCAGGTCGCGGGTGTTCTTCTGCACGGCCACCGCGCCGAACAGCGACAGTGCATACGCCATGCCGTAGAAGCCCTTCTCGCTCGGTGCCAGCGTGGCATTCCACAGGCCAACCAGCAGCAGCATCAGCGCCGACAGCAACGCGAACCAGCACAGCGCGTAGTACAGGCCACTCACCGCAATGCCTTCGACGCGGTCGCGCACGCTCTTCTGCAGCGACACCGCCGCGAACAGGCCGAACAGCAGCAGGGTCAGGTAGTAGCCCTTTTCGTTGAGCGCCATCGTGGCGTTGAACAGACCGATCAGGTAGGCCGCCGCACCCAGCAGCAGGGCCACCCATGAGGCGGCGATGAAGGCGGTGGAGGGCTTGTGGGGCATGGCAGTGTTCATTGCAGGTCCTTGGCAGGCAGACGGGCACGCTTTGCCCGGGCGTACCCACCCTAGACGATCCCGCCGCGCTCGCACAGGGGTCGCAGGACCTTCGGGCCACGACGCTCACGGCGCCAGTGGTATACAAGGGACAGCCCGGCCATCCGCATCCCCGCACTGGAGATACCCATGACCCGCACGCCCCTGCTGCTCGCCCTCGGCCTGGTGCCGATCCTTGCCACCTCCGCCTGCAATGCCGCCGACCCGGCCGCCAACGGCGCCCAGACCGCAGCGCCCGCAGCCTCCACCACTGCCGACCAGCGCCCGTTCACTGCCACCGAAATCAGCCGGTTCGACCAGCCCTGGGCGATGACCTTCCTGCCCGACGGCAGCCTGCTGGTCACCGAAAAGCGCGGCAAGCTGCAGCACCTGGATCCGGCCAGCGGCCAGAAGCATGAGATCACCGGCGTTCCGAAGGTCGCTTACGGCGGCCAGGGCGGCTTCGGTGACGTGATCCTGCACCCGCAATTCGCGAGTAATCACGTGATCTACCTCAGCTACGCCGAGGAAGGCACGCTGGACACCCGCGGTGCTGCCGTGGCCCGGGCCACGCTGCCACTGGATGCCAACGGCGGTGGCCAGCTGAAGGACCTGAAGGTGATCTGGCGGCAGAGCCCCAAGGTCAGCGGCGAGGGCCACTACGGGCATCGCCTCGCGTTCGGCCCCGACGGCAAGCTGTGGATCAGCTCCAGCGAGCGGCAAAAGTTCGATCCGGCCCAGGACATGGGCGGCAACCTCGGCAAGATCATCCGTCTCAACGACGATGGCAGCCTGCCCGCCGACAACCCGTTCGCCTCACAGGGCGGCGTTGCCGCGCAGGTGTGGTCGCTGGGCCACCGCAACATTCTGGGCATGGCCTTCGACGCGAACGGCAAGCTGTGGGCACACGAGATGGGCCCGGCCGGCGGCGACGAACTGAACCTGATCGTGCGCGGCGCCAACTACGGCTACCCGATCGTTTCCAATGGTGACCATTACGACGGCCGGCCGATTCCCGACCACGACACGCGCCCGGAATTCGCCGCGCCGAAGGTGACCTGGACGCCGGTGATCTCGCCGGCCGGCTTCGTGATCTACAGCGGCAACCTGTTCCCGCAGTGGAAGGGCAGCGGCTTCATCGGTGGGCTGTCGTCGACCTCGCTGGTGCGCGTGGCCTTTGATGGTGACAGCGCGCGCGAAGCCGAACGCTTCAACATGGGCGAGCGCATCCGCGAAGTGGAACAGGGCCCGGATGGCGCCCTGTGGCTGCTGGAAGACGGCAGCAAGGCGCGCCTGCTGAAGCTCACACCGAAGACCTGATGCCCCGGTAGTGCCGGCCGCTGGCCGGCACCTGGATCCTTCCGGCATCCGGCGGGTGCCGGCCAGCGGCCGGCACTACCCTGCCAAACGGCCCCGCACGCGGGGCCGTCTGCGTTCATTGGATGGTGATGACCTTCACCTCGGTCTTCGTGCAGGCCTGGTCCAGGCACTGCCCGTTCAACCACACCTGGCCGCTGCCGATCATCACGCCCTGCTGGTTGACGAACACCTTGCCGAAGTCCTGCTCGGACACCGCCTTGACCACCTCCGGGGTGATGATCTTCTCGTAGTTGCGCTGGAACTCTCCGGGGCCGGAGATCTTCTTTCCGCCGCTGATGTTCAACGGGAATCGCACTTCCTCGACCACCGCAGCGCGATCCCCGCCAACCACGGCGGTCTTGAACGCATTGAAGACCTTCTCGAACTGCGCGGCATCGCCAAGCAGCGACTCGATGCGCGCACGCGCATCCTCGGCGGGCGCCTCGGCTGCCGGTGCGGGCGGTGCTAAGTCGGCGGGTCCAGCAGCCGGCGCTGTCGGTTCAGCGGCAGGCGTCGCTGCCGCGCTGGCCTCCATCGGCGGCGGCGCATCCGCCGCAGGCTCGGCCGGCGGTGCCGCCGGCTGCGAACAGGCGGCCAGCATCAGGGCGGGAATCAGGTAGGCCATCCGGCGCATGCGCGCACTCCATCGAAACAGGAGGCCCGATGGTAGCGCCGCCACAGTGACGGCAACAAAAAGGGGACGGAGGGGATCAAGTCGTTTGTGCCACTAACGACTTAATCCCCTCCGTCCCCTTTTTCTGATCAGGCCTTCAGCAGTTCGAACTGCACCGCTTCGCCAGCCGCCGAGGACGCGCACACCCACAGGTCGAACAGGCCCGGCTCGGCACGCAGCACGCCGTCGCGGCCGGTAAACGCCAGCTGCTCGCGGGTCAGGGTGAACACCACGTCGGTCGACTCGCCCGGCTGCAGTGCCACCTTGCGGAAGTCCTTCAGTTCGCGCACCGGACGCACGCGGCTGGCCACACGGTCGTGGATGTACAGCTGCACGACTTCCTCGCCAGCAACGCTGCCGGTGTTGGTCAGCGTGGTGGTGATGGTCAGGGTGTCGTCCCAGCCGAGCTGTGCAGTGCTCAGCTGCGGCACGCCGTAGGCGAAGGTGGTGTAGCCGATGCCATGGCCGAACGGGTACAGCGGTTCGTTCGGAATCTCGCGCCAGCGGGCCTTGAACTCCGACATCGTTGGCAGTTCCGGGCGACCGGTGCGCGGGTGGTTGTAGAAGTACGGCTGCTGGCCGGACACCTGCGGGAAGCTGACCGGCAGGCGGCCGGACGGGCTGTAGTCGCCGAACAGCACATCGGCCACGGCATGGCCGGTCTGCGTGCCCAGGTACCAGGTCACCGCCACAGCCTGTGCATTGCGCACCGCGCCCTGCAGCGCCAGCGCGCGACCATTGCGCAGCAGCACCACCAGCGGCTTGCCGGTCATCGCCACGGCCTCGGCCAGCGCCTGCTGTGCCGGCGGCAGGGTGATCTCCACGCGCGACTGTGCTTCGCCGCTGTAGCGCTGCGGTTCGCCCAGCGCCAACACCACCACATCGGCGCGCAGCGCGGCAGCCACCGCCGCTTCGGTACCGCCCGGAATGGCCGCTTCCAGTTCGCAGCCCGGCACGATTTCCAGCATCGCTTCGTCGCCGATGGCGGCACGCACGCCGGTCTCCAGGTCCACGTAACGCTGCTTGTCGCCGAACAGCGTCCAGCAGCCTTCGATGTTCTCGCGGTCCTGCACGAACGGGCCGATCAGCGCGATCTTCTGCCCGGTCTTCTGCAACGGCAGCACGTTGTCGCGGTTGTTCAGCAGCACGATCGAACGCCGCGCGGCGTCGCGCGACAGTTCGTCATGCGCGTCGAGGTACGAGGTATCGGCTTCGCGTGCCGGGTCAAGCGAACGGTACGGGTCGTCGAACAGGCCGATGGTTTCCTTCAGCCACAGGATGCGCCGCACGCCCTCATCCAGCACCGCCATGGGCACCTCGCCGCTCTCGACCAGGCCCGGCAGGTGCTCGGCGTAGAAGCCGCTCTGCATGCTCAGGTCCAGGCCGGCGGTGAACGCCTTGGCGGTGGCATCGCGATCGTCGGCGGCATAGCCGTGGGCGACCAGCTCCATGTCGGCGGTGTAGTCGGAGATCACCACGCCCGGGAACTTCCATTCGCCGCGCAGGATGTCGGTCAGCAGTTCAGCGTTGGCACTGGCCGGCACACCGTTGATGTCATTGAACGAGGACATCACGGTGATCGCGCCGGCGTCGAAGGCGGCCTTGAACGGTGGCAGGTGCACGTCGCGCAGGGTCTGCGGCGAGATGTCCACCATGTTGTATTCCATGCCGGCCATCACCGCGCCGTAGGCGGCGAAGTGCTTCGGCGTGGCCAGCAGCGAATCGGCGGCGCGCAGGTCGCTGCCCTGGAAGCCGCGCACGCGGGCGGCGGCGAACGCACAGCCCAGCACCACGTCCTCACCGGCCCCTTCGGCGCCACGGCCCCAGCGCTGGTCACGGGCGATATCCACGGCCGGGGCGTAGGTCCAGTGCAGGCCAGCGGCCGTGGCCTCGATGGCGGTGGCGCGCGCGGTGCGCTCGGCCAGGTCCGGCTCGAAGCTGGCGGCCTCGCCCAGCGGAATCGGGAACACGGTGCGCATGCCGTGGATGACGTCGGCGGCCAGGATCACCGGGATGCCCAGGCGGCTCTCCTCGGTGGCGACCTGCTGGATGCGACGGCCCAGCTCGGCGCCCACGCCATTGAACAGCGAGCCGACCTTGCCCTCGCGCACCTGCTGCAGCACCTGGTCGGCATTGCGCACGTTGGCTTCCGGGTTCACGTCCGGGGCGAACGGGCGGACCATGTCCGCGAAGACACCCAGCTGGCCGACCTTTTCCTCGACGGTCATCTGGGCAATGAGGGATTCGATGCGTTCGGAGGCCACCGGCAGTCCTTGATGAAAACGTTTACAAGCCCGGCATTCTAGCGATCCCGAGCCATTTGGCGAGAGGTTTCTTCATTCAGTTTCAGCCACCAGCGGGGTCCGTATGGCTCCGCCGGGGCCACCGCAGCTTACTCCGAGCCGGCCAACTGGCGCTGCCCGGCCATCAACATGGCGTCGCTGGACGCCTGGAACACGCGCAGCCCGAAGGCTGGCAGGATCGCCAGCAGGTGGTCGAAGATGTCCGACTGCACGGCCTCGTACTCGCCCCAGGCGGTGCTGCGGGTGAAGCAGTACAGCTCCAGCGGCAGGCCCTCGGTGGTCGGCTGCAGCTGCCGCACCAGCAGGGTCATGTCGGTATGGATGCCCGGATGGCTGCGCAGGTAGCGCTCCACATACGCGCGGAACGTGCCCAGGTTGGTCACCCGGCGGCTGTTGACCTCGGCCATGCCCTGCTCGCGCAGGCGCCCGTTCCACTGCCCCAGTTCCTGTTCCTTCTCCTGCAGGTAGTCGCGCAGCAGCGCGAACTGGCCGAGGAAGGCCAGGTCGCCCTCGTCCAGGAAGCCGACGCTGTGCTGGTCCAGGTACAGCGCGCGCTTGATCCGGCGGCCACCGGCTTCCTGCATGCCGCGCCAGTTCTTGAACGACTCGGTCACCAGCTTCTTGGTCGGGATGGTGGTGATGGTCTTGTCGAAGTTCTGTACGGTGATGGTGTGCAGCGCGATGTCGATGACGTCGCCGTCGGCGTTCTGGCTGGGCATCTCGATCCAGTCGCCGATGCGCACCCGGCCATCGCCGCTGATCTGCACGCTGGCCACCAGCGACAGGATGGTGTCCTGGAAGATCAGCATCAGCACCGCCGTGGCCGCGCCCAGGCCGGTGACCAGATAGCGCAGGTCGACGCCCGCCAGGGTGGCAACGATCGACAGGCCGGCGATCACGAAGAGGACGATCTTGGCGACCTGCAGGTAGCCCTTGATCGGCTTGTTGCGTGCATCGGGGCGGCGCTCGTACAAATCGTTGGCCGCATCCAGCGCATGCGAGATGGCCAGCACCACGGTCAGGATCGCCCACGCCTGGCAGGCGCCGATGATGAAGCTGACCAGGCCCGGCGGCAGGTCCGGCACGATGCGGATGCCCGAGGCGATCACCTGGCTGGGCACCACGTTGGACAAGCGCGAGATCACCCGCATCAGGTGGCTGCCGCGGCCGGTGTCAGCGCCGGGGAGGCGGCTGAGCAGGCGCCGCAGGCCACGCAGCAGGATGCGCTTGGTCACCCAGTTGGCCAGGCCGGCCGCGATCAGCAGCGCCGAGATCATCAACGCCAGGTAGGCGCCGGGATAGGGTTCCAGTGTGTTCTGCAGCCGTTCCAGCCACTGTACCGCCACCACCGCATCCACCATCAGTTGTCTCCTGTCTGTTTCGTTGTTGCCAAGGTTGCTGGCCAGCGGCCGGCACTACCGGGGTTGTCGGCCAACGGCCGGCACGACCGGGTCAGTCCCGCGTGCGTTCGATGATCACGCCCACCGCACGCGCGCCGCGCACTGCGCCCGGCTTGCTCAGCTTTAGGCGCAGCCACTTCACGTCGAATTCGTCCAGCACGATCTGCGCGCAGCGCTCGGCCAGCGTCTCGACCAGGCCGAACTCCGACTCGCGCACGAACTGTTCCAGGCGCTTGCTCACCGCCTTGTAGTTCAGGGTGTGGGCGATGTCATCGGTGGCTGCGGGGCGACGGTTGTCGAAACCCATTTCCAGGTCGAACACCAGGTCCTGGCGGATCCGTCGTTCCCAATCGTAGATACCGATCAGGGCGTCGATCGTCAGCCCTTCGATGAAAACCTTGTCCATTGCGCTTACCGGCACGAATACAGGCGGCCATGGTAACGGCACGGCGGTGAGCCTGCCCGGAACGGGCGGTGGGCCACCGGCGTGGGGCGGCCCGGAAAAAACAAAGGGCCCTGCTAGCGGGGCCCTTTGGTACTACCGTTTGTCCCCAGGGGGAGCTGGAATCCAGCCGCGAGTCCCGGTGGCGCAGGCACGCAGATTAGGCAAGGACCAGATCGCCGGTCAAGGCCAAATCCGACAGGACAGGTCAGGTATTCGTCCGAGGCAAAACGCAGAAAATCAGCCGCGCGGACAAGGACGTTCCCTGATGGTCGCCGCCGCCCACTCTCGCGAACATCGATCCCTCCTTCACCACCGCACATGACGATGGCTCCATACGATGTACTGCGGCGCGCGTTGTCAGCGGAGCGTCTGTCTACTTACGAGAGAATCGCATCGACCTGCGGCCCCGACGTCACGGCCGAATCCCTCTACCTCTGGAACATGCGGCTGTGCAGTGCACTGATGATGCCGGTCCATCTGTGCGAGGTGGTCACCCGCAACGCCGCGGCAATGGTTCTTGTTCGGCAGCACGGTCCACGTTGGCCCTGGAATGATGCCTTCAGACGCAGGCTGCCAACTTCGTCCAGTACTTCTCCACGCACGGCACTGGAACAACTTGCCAGTCGCGCAAGCGATACACCTGAAATCGTCGCCAACCTGCCTATGGTGTTCTGGCAGCAGCTATTCACATGTCGCTTCGATTCCACGCTGTGGATACCGGCACTCAGCGGAGTCCTGCGCCATGCGCCTTGCGCCCACCCCAGTGTCATCCGGAAAGCCATCCACGCGGATATTGGCCGCATCCCCCACCTGCGCAACCGCATCGCCCATCACGAGCCCATCCTCGAGCGCGACCTCGGTGCCGACCTGGCCGCGATCGGGCGGCTGATCCATGCCCGCTGCCCACACACCCTGGGCTGGCTGCAGCGCCATGAGCGGGCGACAACCGTGCTGGCGGCGTCGCCGTTGGCAGTGCATCGGTAATGCATCCGCCGGGCATGGCCCGACGCTATCGGTTCACACCGCCGGCAGGGTCGCCATGTCCCAGCGCGGGGTCACATCCACCTTCGGCGGGCTGTGCTGGCCAGCCTGCAGCCGCAGCGCGCCAGCGAAGGCGATCATCGCGCCGTTGTCGGTGCACAGTGCAGGCCGCGGGAAGCAGGCGCGGCCGCCGAGGCGCTCGGCCATCTGCTGCAGGCGGGCGCGCAGGCGCTTGTTGGCACCTACACCGCCGGCAACCACGATCACGTTCGTCCCGGCCGCTTCCAGCGCGCGCTCGCACTTGATCGACAGGGTCTCGACCACCGCGTCCTCAAAGCCCCGGGCAATATGGGCGCGGGTCTGCTCGCTCTGGTCGCTGTCTCGCCAGGCCATCAGGACCTGGGTCTTCAGGCCGGAGAAGCTGAAATCCAGCCCCGGGCGGTCGGTCATCGGCCGCGCGAAGCGGTACGCGCCCGGCGTGCCCTGCTCGGCCAGCCTGGCCAGCTGCGGGCCGCCCGGGTACGGCAGGCCCATCAGCTTGGCGGTCTTGTCGAAGGCCTCGCCAGCCGCATCGTCCAGGGTTTCGCCCAGCAGCCGGTACTGGCCGATCGCATCCACCGCCACCAGCTGGGTATGGCCACCGGACACCAGCAGCGCAACGAACGGGGCCTGCGGCGGGTCGTCTTCCATCAGCGGTGCCAGCAGGTGCCCTTCCATATGGTGTACGCCGACGGCCGGGACCTCCAGCGCCCAGGCCAGTGATCGGGCCACGCCCGCACCCACCAGCAGCGCGCCGACCAGGCCGGGACCGGCCGTATAGGCGACGCCATCGATATCGCCTACACCCAGACCGGCGTCGGCCAGGGTCTGGCGCACCAGCGGCAGCAGCTTGCGGACGTGGTCGCGGCTGGCCAGCTCGGGCACCACGCCACCGTATTCGGCGTGCAGGGCGATCTGGCTGTAGACCGCATGGGCGCGCAGGGCTGCGCTGCCGGCCAGGTCGGTGTCATACACCGCCACGCCGGTCTCATCACAGGAAGATTCGATGCCAAGGACTCGCATGCCTGCTATTATGACGCCCCTGCCGTCCCCTCGGGGAGCGCGCAGATCTCACTGCTTTCGAACCGCCGGCCCGTATTCAGGGTTGGCCGCTTGCAGTTTGTCGATTCGCCGCTATAATGTGCGGCTCGCCGGGCGTGACCCGGTTCTACTGTGTCCCGGAGATTCCATGCCCAGCGTCAAAGTCCGCGAGAACGAGCCCTTCGAGTTTGCTCTTCGCCGCTTCAAGCGCACTTGCGAAAAGGCCGGTGTGCTGGCCGAAACCCGCAAGCGCGAG
This sequence comes from Stenotrophomonas sp. YJH_SMC_33, assembly GCF_059372295.1. Lineage (NCBI taxonomy): Bacteria > Pseudomonadati > Pseudomonadota > Gammaproteobacteria > Lysobacterales > Lysobacteraceae > Stenotrophomonas > Stenotrophomonas sp. YJH_SMC_33. The sequence goes on along the minus strand of NZ_JCAFVJ010000006.1, from coordinate 28,002 downwards.
TTCTACGAAAAGCCGACCCAGGAGCGCAAGCGCAAGGCCGCCGCTGCTGTGAAGCGTCAGCTGCGCCGCTCGTCGCGCGACGTCACCAAGCGTCAGCGCCTGTACTGATCGGACGCATCTTCATTGCGGCGGGCCTGCCCGTTGCGATGGAGCCGAAGCCGGCACGCGCGAGCGTCGCCGGCTTTTTGCGTTTCCGGGTTCGGGCATCCGCCCCGCCCCACCTACCACCACGAGGTTCCTCATGAGCATGAAGCAGCAGCTCACCGAAGACATGAAGGCCGCCATGAAGGCGGGCGAGAAGCACAAGCTGGGCGTGATCCGCCTGATCAATGCCGCCATCAAGCAGCGCGAAGTGGACGAGCGCATCGAGCTGGACGACACCGCCGTGATCGCCGTGCTCGACAAGATGGTCAAGCAGCGCAAGGACTCGGTCAGCCAGTACGAAGCCGCCAACCGCGAAGACCTCGCCGAGATCGAGCGCGCCGAGATCGTGGTCATCGAAGCCTACCTGCCGGCCAAGATGGGCGAAGCCGAGATCGTGGCCGCCATCCAGGCCGCCATCACCGAGACCGGCGCCTCCGGCCCGGCCGACATGGGCAAGCTGATGGGCGCCCTGAAGCCCAAGCTCGCTGGCCAGGCCGACATGGGCCTGGTGTCCAAGCTGGTCAAGCAGCAGCTGGCGTAATCCGGCAACGGGGTCGGATCCCTTTCGCAACGCGAAAGGGCTCTGACCCCAATTGATGTACCCGTTTCACCGCACCTTCGTCGGTCGCCTGCTACAACCGCACACATGGTTGAACCCGAGCTCAACGTTCCCGTGTCCCTGCACAAGTATCTCAAGCGCCTGCAGGACAGCTTTCCGATGGCGGTGGCCAAGCGCTTCATCGACGTCGACGTGCTGACCCAGGCAGCCTCCGTCTCGTTCTACGCCCTGCTGTCGATGGCACCGCTGCTGGTGCTGCTGCTGTGGTTGACCGCTTCGCTGTACCCGCCGGCACAGCAGGCGCTGGTCGACCAGATCAGCTCGGTGGCCGGCAGCAGTGCTGCGATCGTGGCCGAGACCGTCCTGAAGAACGCCGACAACCAGCCCGACGTCGGCTCGTTGGCAGGGCTGTGGAGCACGCTGCTGCTGTTCGTGGGCGCCACCGCCGTGTTCGCGCAGCTGCAGAACGCACTGAACCTCATCTTCCGCACCAGCGGCGAGCGCCTGGAGGGCCTCAAGGCCTGGCTGCGCAAGCGCGTGTTCTCGTTCGGCGTGGTGCTGGCCCTGGGCTTCCTGCTGATCCTGTCGATGACTGCCACCACGGTACTGCAGGTGGCCTTCGCGCAACTGCCCTCGATCCTCCCCGCGCTGGGTTACGTCACCAGCCTGCTGCTGTACGCGGTGGGGTTCGCTTTCATGTACCACTACCTGCCCGACCGCCGCGTGGCTTGGCGCCAGGCCTTCATCGGCGGTGCCATCACCTCGGCGTTGTTCGCACTGGGCCGCTACGGCATCGGCGTCTACATCGCCACCGTGGCCCCCGGCAGTGCCTACGGCTCGATGGGTGCGCTGGTGATCTCGCTGGTCTGGATCTACTACGCCACCGTCGTGTTCTTCGTTGGCGCCCTGATGACGGCGGTGATCGATGAGCGCCTGCGCGCGCGCCATCACCTGGCCGCAGCCGGCATCGATCCGGCAACCGCCAGCCAGGTGCCCGACAGGGGGTAAACTAGGCCGACCGCCCCCGGTTCCGTCGCGTGGTCCTGCACCGCGCCCTGCCCTGTTGCCCATGGCCCGTATCCCCGACGCTTTCATCGACGACCTGCTCGCCCGCACCGACATCGTCGAGGTGGTGGGCAGCCGCGTGCCGTTGAAGCGCCAAGGCAAGGAATACGCCGCACGCTGCCCGTTCCATGACGAGCGCTCGGCGTCGTTCACGGTCTCGCCCACCAAGCAGTTCTATCACTGCTTCGGCTGCGGCGCGCACGGCACCGCGATCAGCTTCCTGATGAACTACGACCGCCTCGAGTTCCTCGACGCGGTGGATGAGCTGGCCAAGCGTGCCGGCATGGAAGTACCGCGCAACGAAAACCCGCGCAGCCCCCAGCAGCAGGACGACAGCCGCGAGCTGTACTCGGCGCTGGACGCCGCCACCAAGTTCTTCCAGAAGAATCTGGAAGGCAGCGAGAAGGCACGCGCGTATCTGGAAAGCCGTGGCGTGGACGAAGCGAACCGCGCGCGCTTCCAGATCGGCTACGCACCGGATGGCTACAGCGGCCTGCGCGATGCGCTGGGCAAGGACGAGCGCCGCATGAAGCTGCTCGACCGCGCCGGCCTGTTCTCCAAGAACGATCGCGGCCACGTCTACGACAAGTTCCGCGACCGGGTGATGTTCCCGATCTTCGACCGTCGTGGCCGGGTGATCGCCTTCGGCGGGCGCGTGTTCGAGAAGGACGACGGCCCCAAGTACCTCAACTCGCCCGAAACCGCGCTCTTCCACAAGGGCCGCGAACTGTACGGCCTGTGGCAGGTGCGCCAGGCCAACCAGAAGATCGAGCGGTTGATCGTGGTCGAGGGCTACATGGACGTGGTCTCGCTGTTCCAGTTCGGGGTCACCCAGGCGGTGGCCACGCTGGGTACGGCGACCACGCCGGACCACGCCGAGCTGCTGTTCCGCAACGCACCGGACGTGTTCTTCTGCTTCGACGGCGATGCCGCCGGCCGCCGCGCCGGCTGGAAGGCGCTGGAGTCGGTGCTGCCGCGCATGAAGGATGGCCGCCAGGCCTTCTTCCTGTTCCTGCCCGATGGCGAAGACCCCGACACCATCGTGCGCAAGGAAGGCGCCGAGGCCTTCAACGAGCGCCTGAAGCAGGCCACGCCGCTGTCGCAGTTCTTCTTCGATGAACTGACCCGCGAGATCAACCTGGGCACGCTGGACGGCAAGGCGCGCCTGGCCGAACGCGCAAAGCCGATGCTGGCGCAGATTCCCGACGGTGCCTTCGGCGACCTGATGAAGCAGCAGCTGGCGCAGCTGACCGGGCTCGGCGGCAACGCACCGTCTGTGCGCGCACCGATGCCGCAACGCCAGCCACAGCGGGCGATCCAGCCGGTGGCCAGGCGCAGCCTGGTGCGAGGCGCGATCGCTGTGCTGCTGCAGCAGCCCTCACTGGCGCTGACCCTGGGCGGCCAGCACCACTTCCAGGGCCTTCGCCTGCCCGGTGTGGAACTGCTGCTGGAACTGCTGGGGCTGGTCGAACAGCGCCCGGACATCAGCACCGGCGCCCTGCTGGAACACTTCGACGGCCGCGAGGAACAGGCGTCGCTGCATACGCTGGCCGCTCAGACGCTGCCCGGCACCGAGGCCAGCTGGACCCAGGAACTGCACGATGCTGTGGCCCAGTTGGAGAAACAGCTGCTGGTGCAACGCCTGGAGGAGTTGTTGGCAAAGCAGCGCCAGCAGGGCCTGGATGATACTGACAAGTACGAACTGCGCGAGCTGCTGAAGGCGCGCGCCGGACTGCGCCTGTAGCGGCAGAACGTTTTCACGGAGAGGACCATGCTGCTGCGCCTGACCTGCCTGCTGTTGTTGTCGCTCTGCCCGCCACTGGCGGCCCTGGCCGCAGATGGCCCGCTCAATGAAGTCCGCCCGGGCCTGTATGCCGGCGGCCAGCCCTCCGCCGCACAACTGGGCGAACTTGCCGCGCAGGGGGTGCGCACCGTGATCGACCTGCGCCAGCCCGGCGAGGACCGGGGTTTCGACGAAACCCGCCTCGCCGAATCATTGGGCCTGCGCTACGTGCGCATTCCGGTGGCCGGTGCCGACGGGCTCGATGCCGCCAACGTGCGCGCCGTGCACCAGGCCCTGCGGCAGAGCCAGGGGCCTGTGCTGCTGCACTGTGCGTCCGGCAACCGCGCCGGCGCCGTGCTCGGCCTGGTCAACGCACGCTACGAACATGCCAGCCCCGAACAGGCCCTGCAGCTGGGCCAGCGTGCTGGCCTGACCTCGCTGGAAGCCGCCACCCGCCAACGCCTGGCCACGCCGGTCACCTCGCCCTGAACCCTCCGCACCAAGGACTCTGCCCACCATGACCCGCTGGTGGTCGCGCCTGCGACCGGACAACTTCACCCTCGCCCTGCTGTGCACCGTCGGCCTGGCCTCCCTGCTGCCGATGAAGGGCGCCGCCGCCATCGTCCTGGACGATGTCACCACGGTCGCCATCGCGGCGTTGTTCTTCCTGCATGGCGCACGCCTGCCGCGCGAGTCGATCATTGGCGGCATGCTGCACTGGCGGCTGCACCTGACCATCCTGGCCTGCACCTTCCTCCTGTTCCCGCTGCTGGGGCTGATGTTCAAGCCACTGTCGGGCTGGCTGCTGACGCCGGAGCTGTACCTGGGCGTGCTGTTCCTGTGCACCCTGCCCTCCACCGTGCAGTCGTCCATCGCGTTCACCTCGATGGCGCATGGCAACGTGCCCGCAGCGGTGTGCAGCGCCTCGTTGTCGAGCATCCTCGGCGTATTCCTGACCCCGCTGCTGCTGACCGCGCTGGCGGGCACCTCCGGCGGCGTGCACGACCCGCTGCACGCGATCGGCGGCATCATGCTGCAGCTGCTGGTGCCGTTCGTGGCCGGCCACCTGCTGCGGCCGTGGATTGCCGGCTGGGTGGAGAAGCAGCGCGCGCTGCTGCGCTACACCGACCAGGGCACGATCCTGCTGGTGGTGTATTCGGCGTTCGGCGAAGCGGTGACCGAAGGGTTGTGGAGCAAGACGCCGCTGTTTTCGTTGCTGGCCGTGGCCGTGGTGGCTGCCGTGCTGCTCGGCATCGCCATGCCGCTGATCACCTTCATCGCGCGTCGCCTGCGTTTCAACCGCGAGGACGAGATCGCCATCGTGTTCTGCGGCTCGAAGAAGAGCCTGGCCACCGGCGTGCCAATCGCCAAGGTGCTGTTCGCCGGCGGCAGCCTCGGCGCGATCGTGCTACCGGTGATGATCTACCACCAGATCCAGCTGATCGTCTGCGGCGTGATCGCGCAGCGCTACGCGCGACGCAAGCCCTGACCCGATGGGGAGAACATCCACGCATGGCGTGGATCTACTGTAGAGCCGAGCCCGCGCTCGGCTGACACCTGTGATCCGGAGTAGATCCACGCCATGCGTGGATGGCTTGCCTGACGCTACGGATCCACCAGCGTCCCGACGCTCAGTTCCGGCATCCATACCCACAGGTCGTACGGCCGTTCCGCCCCTGCAGCGACCCGCGGCCCCGTGGCAACCTGCTCTCGAAGTGGCCGCGCCATGCAACCGCCCGCGCATCCCCACGTCTGACCACGTTGCGCACCCAACCGCACGCTGTAGATATCCAGGTCCCGCAGCTGGGAGGCCATCGGCCGCCTCTGCATTTCCGGCGGCATACCTTCCGGCCGCCGCAGCATGGCGTGGACATTGCCGGTCAGCACCAGCATGCGTGCATTGTCTGGCAACCCTCGATAGAGCCGTCGCAACTCGGCTGCCATGAAGTCATCGCGCGCCTGGTTGCCGCCACTGCTGGCATTGACGTCATAGCCAACCACTTCTATCACGCGCCCCTGCGCCTTCAGCACACGCAGGCCTTCGATCATCGCCAGCATGTCACGGCTGCGGCGACCATCATGCTGGTCATCGCGCACGGTCCAGAACGCGCGGCCGCGCAGGTGCCGGCGCGCCGTGGCCCCGCCATCGGATTCCAGATAGCCGCGCAGCACAGGGTTCTCGGCGCGTGGCAGTTCCAGCGCCAGCAGGACCGGGCCGTTGCGGCTGTAGTCGTCCACCAGCTGGCGTACCAGCAATGGGGTCTCGCGGGTGCCGTGGAATTCGCCCAGTACCAGCAGGCGGTGCTCACCGGCATGCTGGCGGATCTGCGCGGCGGTGTCATCGGCATGCGCGGTGAGGGCCACACCCAGCGCCAGCAGCAGCGCAGCGGTCCAACGGAAGATCGAATGCATCCCTGCGCCTTCCTTTCCTTTGCGGTCAGGAACAGTAATGGCGACGCCGCTGGAAGAGATCAAGTGTAGAGCCGAGCCCACGCTCGGCTGCTCTTCCAACCACCCCTCAGCCGAGCATGGGCTCGGCTCTACAGGTGGCGCTTTACAACCAGGGCAGGATCCAGTGGTCCACCAGCAGGAAGGCGAACAGCGCCATCAGGTAGACGATGGAGTAATAGAACATCTTCATCGAGAACAGCTCATCCGGCGGGTTGAGCATGCGCCAGGCGTACCAGAGGAACACCGCGTTGAGCACGATCGCGCCGCCCAGGTAGAACGCACCGCTCATGCCCACCAGGTATGGCAACAGGCACACCAGCGCCAGCACCACCGAATACGCCATGATCTGCTTGCGGGTATGCACCACGCCATGGGTCACCGGCAGCATCGGGATCTCCGCCTTGGCGTAGTCCTCGCGGCGGAAGATCGCCAGCGCCCAGAAGTGCGGCGGGGTCCAGATGAAGATGATCAGCACCAGCAGCGACGAGTACGCCCAGTCCGACGAGCCCTGCATGCCGGTCACCGCCGCCCAGCCCAGCATCGGCGGCATCGCGCCGGCCAGGCCACCGATGACGATGTTCTGCGAGGTCGCACGCTTGAGGTACACGGTGTAGATCACCGCGTAGCCGATCAGCGAGGCGAAGGTCAGCACGGCGGTGATCAGGTTCACCCACAGCACCAGGATGGTCATCGACAGCACGATCAGCACGCCGGCAAACACCAGCACCTGCCATGGCTTGACCTTGCCCACCACCAGCGGACGCCACGAGGTGCGCGCCATCTGCGCATCGATGTGCGCGTCCAGCAGCTGGTTGATGGCGGCTGCGGCCGAGGCCGCCAGCCAGATGCCGAGGAAACCGAGCACGCCGGCGCGCACCTGCTCCCAGGTGGGCACGCCCGGGATTGCCAGGACCATGCCGACCAGGGCGGTGAAGACGATCAGGGCAACGACCTTGGGCTTTGTCAGGTCCCAGTACTGGCGGTAATTGGAAAACATGGAGTCAGTCCGGGGCGCGCAGGCGGGCCAGCAGGCTGACCAGCACGAACAACAGGGCAACGGCCACGCCGTTGTGGGCCACCGCCACTTCCAGCGGCAGCGCCAGCTTCACATTGAGGATGCCGAGGGTGACCTGCAGCACCAGCAGCGCGATCAGCGCGCTGGCCCAGCCGCGCATGCTCGGCAAACGGAACAGGCGCACGCCCAGCCACAGCAGGTAGACGGCCACCACCACGGCGAACAGGCGATGGGCCATCTGGATGGCGATACGCGAGGCGCCATCGAGCACGCCGCCTTCGTAGTCCACGCCGATGCCACGCCACAGGGTGAAGCCTTCGACGAAGTTGTGCTGCGGCCACCACTGGTTGGCACAGCGCGGGAAGTTGTCCAGCGAGGCGCTGCCGCCGCCGCAGGCCAGCGCCGCGTAGTTGGCACTGACCCAGCCGCCCAGTGCGATCTGGGTGACCAGCACCGCCACGCCGATGCGCAGCAACCACTTCAGCTTCGGTGCTTCGGCCAGGGTGATCGGCATGTGCGTTGCGCGCCAGGCCATCCACACCAGCAGCGCGAACATCAGCATGCCGCCCAGCAGATGGCCCATCACCACGATGGGTTTGAGCAGCAGGGTCACCGTCCACATGCCCAGCAAGGCCTGGAAGATCACCACGGCAAGGGTCAGCAGTGCAGCGCGCGCCAGGTCGATGTTGCTCCAGCGCAGCGCGGCGATCAGCAGGATCGCCTCGCCGATCAGAGCCAAGGTACTGGCGGTGCCATGCCAGCCCATCATGTACAGCGGTATGCCGGCGGCCACCAGCACGCAGGCGGTCACCACCGCCGTGCTTCCGAATCGCCGCTTGCGCGTGGCCAGCAGCGCCAGGGTCAGGATCTCGATGCCCAGTGCGCCGGCCAGGAACCGGTGCACCTGCTCACGCCAGGCCTTGTGGGTCTCCAGCGGGCGGATCTCCGCCGCCGGGTGGCCGATGGTCTCTTCCACGTGCTGCGGCCAGGTGGCCTGGCCATAGCAGGTCGGCCAGTCCGGACAGCTCAGGCCGGCATCGGACAGGCGTACGAACGCGCCGAACATGATCGTGCTCGCCGTCATGATCATGGCGAACCACGCCAGGCGGTGGAAATTGCGGTGCAGCGCCGGACGCGCGGAAAGGCTCATCAAACGGGACTCACTTCAGTTTCAGCAACGTGGCCATGTCCTTGCGCAGGCCGCCCAGATCACTACCGGGGGCATGGCGCATGATCACGAAGCCGTTCGGATCGATCACGTAGACCGGCAGTCCAGCCGGATCATCGACGCCGGGCAGCGCCGCGCGCAGGGCTGGCGACGGAGCCAGCGGCCGCAGCGCGGGCAGCGAGGCGATCGACGCCGGTGGCGTTCCCAGCCACAGGATCTCGACATTATCGGCGTTATGGCCGAACAGCTGCCACACCTTGCCCAGTCCCTGCGACAAAGTGACGCACGGCGCGTCGCAGGCGCCGGACGGTGCCACCAGCAGGCGCCAGGTACGGGCTTCGGGGTTCCAAGGGTACGGCTGGCCGTTGGCCAGGGTGGGCGCCTGCTGGCGCAGGTCCACCGGCGGCTTCAGCAGCTGGCCGGCATTGCGGTGCCCGGTGGGCTGCCAGCCAGAGAAGCGCAGCACGGCGGCCAGCGCCATCGCCCCGAAGAACACGGCAAACAGCAGCACCAGGGTCCGGCGGCCGGAACCGCGCGCCTGCGGGGACGTAGCAGTGTTCATGCGGGGCATTTTCTCATGGTTGGGTGAGGGATGCGGGTGTGACGCCGCGGTAGTGCCGGCCGCTGGCCGGCATCCAGGAATGCGGGGGTTGCCGGCCAGCGGCCGGCACTACCGGGCAGCACGTCGCCTGCGCCACTCCAGTACCAGCACGACCACCAGCACGGTCAGGGCCAGGCCGAACCACTGCACGGCGTAGCCCAGGTGGCGCTGCGGCGGCAGCGTGTTCGGCAGCAGGTCCAGATCACGTTCGTCGCCGAAGGGCAGCGCCGGGTCCAGGCGCAGTACACGATCGGGAAGTGACTGTACCCCCAGCGCGCGGGCCAGGCCTTCGGCCGGCAACCGGCTGGCCAGCCAGCGGCCCGCTTCATCGGTGGTGGAGAACGCCGGGCCCAGTGCCAGTCCTGCTGACGGCGGCGGCGCCAGCAACCCACGTACGGCCACCGGCGAAGGCGGCGACGGCACCTCCGGAAGCGTGCGATCCGGCGGCAGCGCGCGCCATCCCAGATCGACCAGCAACACACTGCCCTCGTCACTGCGGAACGGGCGGTAGATCTTCACGCCGGCACGGCCGTGCCGGGTCTGGTTGTCCAGCAGCACTACGCCGGGCAGGAAGCGACCGTGGTCGGCCACGCCATGCAACGCACCGGGCGCTGCCAGCGCCTGCGCCAACGACAGTACCTGCGCTGCGGCTGGACCCTGTGCATCCAACATTGCCTGTTTGGCATGCATGCGCTGCAGCTGCCACAGCCCCAATGCGGTGAAACCGGCCATTGCCAGCACGGCCAGCAGCCATCCGAGCACGCGCGTGTGCTGGCGCATCATGACAAGTCCGCGCAAACGCGGTCAGATAGGCACATCCACCCTGCCCTCGAGCCGCGCATGAGTGATTCGCTGAAGACCCTGCTGGTAATCGCGTTTCTGATCGTCATCGTCTGGAATCTGGGCGCCGGCCTGTATTACCTGCTGGTCGACCGCGGCCAGACCAAGCGCACGGTCAACGCACTGACACGCCGCATCGGGGTGTCGGTCGCGTTGATCCTGCTGGTGATCGTGAGCATCTACATGGGCTGGATCAAGCCGCACGGCGTCGGCGGCTGAGGCCACCGATGCGTGCGCGGTCAAAGCACGTAGACGAACAGGAACAGCATCAGCCACACCACGTCGACGAAGTGCCAGTACCACGCGGCGGCTTCGAAACCGAAATGGTTGTCGCGGGTGAAGTGTCCCTTGGCCGAACGCAGCCACATCACGATCAGCATGATCGTGCCCAGCAGCACGTGCGCGCCGTGGAAGCCGGTCAGCATGAAAAAGGTTGAACCGTAGATGCCCGAGCCGAGCGTCAGGTTCAGTTCTTTGTAAGCGTGGATGTACTCCTCCGCCTGCAGGGTCAGGAAGCCCAGGCCAAGCACCACGGTCAGGCCCAGCCAGATCAGCAGCTGGCGGCGGTTGCCGGCCTTCAGCGCGTGGTGGGCGATGGTCAAGGTCACGCCGGAGGTCAGCAGGATCAGCGTGTTGATCAGCGGCAGGCCCCAGGCCGGGATGGTCTGGAACGCGCCACCGATCGCCGCCGGCCCGTTGGTCGGCCAGCCGGCGGAATAACCCTGCCAGAGCAGCTCGTTGGTCATCACCCCGCGGCCTTCGCCGCTCAGCCACGACAGGCCCAGGTTGCGGGTGTAGAACAGCGCGCCAAAGAAGGCGCCGAAGAACATCACTTCGGAGAAGATGAACCAGATCATCCCCATCCGGAACGAGCCATCGACCTGGTGGTTGTAGTTGCCCGCCTGCGATTCGCGCACCACGTCGCTGAACCACCAGAACAACGTCAGCACCAGCATCGCGATACCGATGTAGAACGTCCAGCGCCCCCAGCTGGCATCGTTGAGCCAGCTGGCCACGCCCACCATGGTCACCATCATCGCGATGGAGCCCACGAACGGCCATTTGCTCTGGGCCGGGACGAAGTACACGTTGGCGTCGGTCGGTGTCTGGGCCATGTCGGTATCCGGGTCAGGGTGCGGCGTGCGCGCCGTCCGAGGTGGCGGCCGGGGCCAGCCGATCGGACAGCGCGTCGTTGCGGTAGAAGGTGTAGGACAAGGTGATCGTCTTGATCTCCGGCGGCAGGTCCGGATCGACGATGAAACGCACCGGCATGTCGCGCTTCTCGCCGGCCTGCAGCGTCTGCGCGGTGAAACAGAAACATTCGGTCTTGCTGAAGAAGCCCGAGGCACGCGCCGGCGCCACCGAAGGCACCGCACTGCCGACCACCGCCTGCTGGCTGTCGTTGCGGGCGAAGTACAGCGCCTCGTTGAGTTCGCCGGGCACCACATCCATGGTCAGCTGCTCGGGATGGAACGACCACGGCAGGCGCGAATTGACGCCGCCATCGAACTCCACCCGCACGGTGCGCTTGCCAGCTGCAGCACCCGTACTGGCTTCACCACCCGGGCCGCGTTCCAGGCGCACGCCGAATACCTTTTCGCAGGCAATGCGGTACAGCGGCACCAGCGAGAAGGTCAGCAGGAACACCGCCACCGCCACGCCGATCAGGCGCGGCAGCCCGGCACTGCGAGACGGTGTGCTGGCTGGCGCCTCGCTCATCGGCCGATCACCCCGCTGAGGATGAAGCCGACGTAGACCAGCACCGCGATGGCGCCGACCCACATCGCCGTGCGCCTGGCGCGCTGGCGCTGCTGTTCGATGCCGTTTTCCGGGGCGTCGCCCGGGCTGTTGTAGAGCCGAGCCATGCTCGGCTGCTCCACGCCAGCCGAGCATGACTCGGCTCTACAGGTCTGCAGTGGGCTCTCGTTATGCATGCCCCACCTCAATGCGTGATGTCGTCATGCGCCAGATCCCCCGGGCGGATGGTCGGCGGCGTGGTGAAGGTGTGCGCCGGTGCCGGCGACGGCAGCGTCCACTCCAGCCCGCGTGCACCTTCCCAGCTGCGTGCTTCGGCCTTCTCACCGCTGCGCAGCGACGACAGCAGGATCGCGGCCATCATGAACGGGGTGACGAACATGCCGAACGCACCGATCGAGCTGATCAGGTTCCAGTCGGCAAACGCCACGCTGTAGTCGGGAATGCGGCGCGGCATGCCGGCCAGGCCGAGGAAATGCTGCGGGAAGAACAACAGGTTGACGAATACGATCGACCACCAGAAGTGCACCTTGGCCCACTTCTCGCTGTACATCCGCCCGGTCCACTTCGGCCACCAGTAGTACACCGCGGCGATCAGCGCGAACACCGCACCGGTCACCAGCACGTAGTGGAAGTGGGCGACCACGAAGTAGGTGTCGTGGTACTGGAAGTCGGCGGCGACGATCGCCAGCATCAGGCCGGAGAAGCCACCGATGGTGAACAGGATGACGAAGGCCACCGACCACAGCATCGGTGCCTCGAACGTCAGCGAGCCACGCCACATGGTGCTGACCCAGTTGAACACCTTCACGCCGGTCGGGATCGAGATCAGCATGGTGGCGAACATGAAGTAGATCTCGCCGCCCAGCGGCATGCCCACGGTGAACATGTGGTGGGCCCAGACGATGAACGACAGGAACGCGATCGCGGCGGTGGCGTACACCATCGCCTGGTAGCCGAAGAGCGGCTTGCGGCTGAAGGTCGGGATGATCTCGCTGACCACGCCGAAGGCGGGCAGGATCATGATGTAGACCTCGGGATGGCCGAAGAACCAGAAGATGTGCTGGTACATCACCGGGTCACCGCCACCGGCGGCATTGAAGAAGCTGGTGCCGAAGAACTTGTCGGTCAGCAGCATGGTCACCGCACCGGCCAGCACCGGCATCACCGCGATCAGCAGGAAGGCGGTGATCAGCCAGGCCCAGCAGAAGATCGGCATCTTCAGCAGGTCGATGCCCGGCGCGCGCATGTTCAGCACAGTGGCGATGATGTTGATCGCACCCATGATCGAACTGATGCCGGCCACGTGGATGGCGAACACGCTGAAGGCCACGTTGTAGCCGCCCTGCAGCGACAGCGGCGGATACAGCGTCCAGCCACCCGCCGGGGCACCACCGGGTAGGAACAGGGTCAGCAGCAGCAGGCTGAAAGCCACCGGCAGCAACCAGAACGACCAGTTGTTCATGCGCGGCAGCGCCATGTCCGGCGCGCCGATCTGCAGCGGGATCATCCAGTTGGCCAGGCCGACGAAGGCCGGCATCACGCCACCGAAGATCATCACCAGCGCATGCACGGTGGTCATCTGGTTGAAGAACTCGGGCTTGACGAACTGCAGGCCCGGCTGCGCCAGCTCGGCGCGGATCACCACGCTCATCGCCGCGCCGATGATGAACATGATGAAGCTGAAACCGAGGTACAGCGTGCCGATGTCCTTGTGGTTGGTCGAGAAGAACCAACGCTCGAAGAAGCTCTGGTGGTGATGGTGATCGTCGTGCCCAACTGCCGAGTGCGCCATTGCAAAACACCTCTCAGAATCGGTTGTCACCACGGCCGCGAGCGGCCGCGGGCTTTACATCACGCTCCGCTGGCCGCGCTGGCAGGCGCGCTGCCCGCTTCGGCAGCAGCAGGCGCAGCCGGTGCCTCGCCCGCCGGTGCAGTCGGTTCGGCAGGTGCCGCAGGCGTGGCGGGCTCGGCGGGCGGCGCCGGCTTGCGCTGCGCCAGCCACTTCCTGAAGTCCTCCTTGGACACCGCCTCGACCACGATCGGCATGAAGCCGTGGTCCTTGCCGCACAGCTCGGCGCACTGGCCGCGGTAGACACCGGGCTGCTCGATGCGGGTCCAGGCTTCGTTGATGAAGCCGGGGATGGCGTCCTGCTTCCAGCCCAGCGCCGGCACCCACCAGGCGTGGATCACATCATCGGAAGTAATGACGAAGCGCACCTTGGTATCGACCGGCAGCACCAGGCGGTTGTCGACATCCAGCAGGTAGTGCGGATGGCTTTCGCGGGTCGGCACGATGCCACTCTGCCGCACGCGGTCGGACTCGCGGTCCAGGCGGCTGGTGAAGGTGACGTTCTCGCCGAGGTATTCGTATTTCCACATCCACTGGTAGCCGGTGACCTTCACCGTCATCTCGGCATCGCGGGTGTCGTACATCTTGATCAGGTTGGCGGTGGCCGGCCAGGCCATCACGATCAGGATGATCACCGGGATCACCGTCCAGATGATCTCGGCCTTGGTGTTATGGCTGAAGGTGGCGGCGACCGCGCCCTTGGATTTGCGGAACTTGAAGATGGCGTAGGCCATCGCGCCGAACACGATGACGCCGATCACCGTGCAGATGATCAACGAAAGGTTGTTCGATTCCCAGGCCAGGCGCGAGGTCTGGGTCACCCCCTTGCCCATGTTCAGCTGCCACGGCTTCGGATCGGCCGCCTGGGCCCAGGCCAACGCCGGCATCAGTCCCCCGGTCGCCAGCACTGCGGCAACCGCGTTCACGCACTTCGTGCCCCACCTGCTGCTTTGCTTCATTGCCTAGACCCTTAGCGTCGTCGGTTGCCGCCATCGCTGGCGGCGAGCAAGCTTTCAAGTGTCTCTGCAAGCGTCTGACGTTCGGCCGGCGCGAGGAAACTCCCCACCTCCACCTGCCGGCCGCTGGACGCCAGCCGGACCCTCTCATCGTCGGTGAGCAGGCGCACCCAATGGGGGTGGGCCCGGAACACCGGCGATCCACCGGGTACGGGGATGACCTCCACGTACGCCGGCACTACCCGGATCTCCTCCTGCCGTTCACCGCTGCGCCACAAGGCACGCAGCGCCGCCGCCAGCACCAGGCTGTACAGCAGCGCGAACAGGGGGGCGAACGCATTGCCGGCCAACCACCCGAGGGCGGACACCAGCCACATCGCACCCGACAACACGGTGAACAACAGGACGAACTGCCGGGCATCGAGCGCCCGTGGGGGACGCAGCCGCAGCTGCGTACCTGACCCATCCGGAGCTGGAAGCACCTCGATCATGTCGCAACCGCGTTCCTGCCGCGGGAAACGTCTCGATGGTAGCCCCGCCCTCTCGCCGGTAGCAAGGGTGCATTCACACTTTTTCCGATGCTGCAACACAGCATGCGGTCGGCGGCACGGATGACGAATTCAGCACAAATATCGCCGGGTTTGCTGAACACGCCGAATCCACCACCGTTAGTGGCTATCAGCCCTTCATGAAGGTGTCTGCGTGGCACTTCCGAAGGCCGCAAAAATGATTAAAATCGCCAAGTTTTCCACTGGCCGGACCGGCATGAACGCACCTTCCTCCTCCCCTGCCGCCCACGACGCCCCGCGTCCGGGCGCGCTGCTGTCGCCGGAACTGCCGGCGCCCCCCAACCCGTTCCGCCAGGCCATCACCGATGCCTGGTTGAAGGACGAGGCCAGCCACGTCCGCGAGCTGCTGGCGCAGGCGCGCCTGCCCGCCGAGGAACAGGCCAGGGTGCAGGCGCTGGCCGCCGACCTGGTCGGCCGCGTGCGCGTGCGTGCCAAGGACCAGGGCGCGATCGAAGCCTTCATGCGCCAGTACGACCTGGGCAGCGAGGAAGGCGTGCTGCTGATGTGCGTGGCCGAAGCGCTGCTGCGTATTCCGGACCAGGACACCGCCGACAAGCTGATCCGCGACAAGCTGGCCGATGCCGACTGGGAAAAGCACCTGGGCGGCAGCGACTCGGTGCTGGTCAATGCCTCCACCTGGGGCCTGATGCTGACCGGCAAGCTGGTGCAGATGAACGACGCCACGCGCGCCGATGCGCCCAGCGCATTCAAGCGCCTGGTCGGCCGCGTCGGTGAGCCGGTGGTGCGCCTGGCCGTGCGCCAGGCCATGAAGATCATGGGCCACCAGTTCGTCATGGGCCGCACCATCAGCGAAGCGCTGGCGCGCTCGCACAAGGGCGACAACGCCAGCTACCGCTACTCGTTCGACATGCTGGGCGAAGGCGCGCTGACCATGAAGGACGCGCTGCGCTACCTGGAAGACTACCGTCGTGCGATCCACGCCATCGGGGGCGATCACAAGGCACGCGGCGGCCGTCCGGATGGCGACGTCAACAACGCGCCGGGCATCTCGATCAAGCTGTCGGCGCTGTACCCGCGCTACGAGCACGCCAAGCGCGAGCGCGTGCTGAAAGACCTGGTGCCGGGCGTGCTGGAACTGGCGCAGCTGGCCAAGAGCTATGGCATCGGCTGCACCGTCGACGCCGAAGAGTCCGATCGCCTGGAACTGTCGCTGGACATCATCGAGCAGGTGTTCTCCGACGCCTCGCTGGCCGGCTGGGATGGCTTCGGCGTGGTCGTGCAGGCCTACCAGAAGCGCACGCCGTACACGATCGACCACCTGGCCGACATGGCACGCCGCGCCGGCCGCCGCCTGCAGGTGCGCCTGGTCAAGGGCGCCTACTGGGATGCCGAGATCAAGCGCGCGCAGATCGAAGGCTACCCGGGCTACCCGGTGTTCACCCGTAAGCAGAACACCGATGTGTCCTACCTGGCCTGCGCCAAGCGGCTGTTCACCCATGCGGATGCGATCTACCCGATGTTCGCCACGCACAACGCGCACACCATCGCGGCCGTGCGCAGCATCGCCAACGGCGGCGTGTACGAGCACCAGAAGCTGCACGGCATGGGCGACGACCTGTACGCCGAAGTGGTGCCGGCCGATCGCTTGAACCTGCCCTGCCGCGTGTACGCCCCGGTCGGTTCGCACGAAGACCTGCTGCCGTACCTGGTGCGCCGCCTGCTGGAAAACGGTGCCAACTCCAGCTTCGTCAACCGCATCACCGACGAGCGCGTGCCGATCGCCGACCTGATCCGCGATCCGGTCGAGATGGTCGCCTCGTTCGAATCGATTCCGCATCCCAAGATCCCGCTGCCGGTTGACCTGCTGCGCAGCCAGAACCACGACAGGAAGAACTCCATGGGCGCCAACCTCGCCAACGACAACGAACTGCGCGCCCTGGCCGAGCAGCTCAACGCCGCCGTGAAGCCGTGGCAGGCCTCGCCGCTGGTACCGGGTGCCAACCCGGCCGGCGCCGCGCTGCCGGTGACCAACCCGGCCGACACCCGCGAAGTGGTCGGCCAGTGGCTGGCCGCCGATGCCGCCACCGTGCAGAAGGCCCTGGCCAACGCCGTGGCCGCACAACCGGCCTGGAACCGCACCCCGGCCGCCAGCCGCGCCGCCATCCTCGAGCACGCCGCCGACCAGCTGGAAGCGCGCATGCCGGAGTTCATGGCGCTGTGCGTGAAGGAAGCCGGCAAGAGCCTGCCCGACAGCATCGCCGAAGTGCGCGAAGCCGTGGATTTC
The DNA here is from genome assembly GCF_059372295.1 of Stenotrophomonas sp. YJH_SMC_33. NCBI lineage: Bacteria > Pseudomonadati > Pseudomonadota > Gammaproteobacteria > Lysobacterales > Lysobacteraceae > Stenotrophomonas > Stenotrophomonas sp. YJH_SMC_33. The sequence goes on along the minus strand of NZ_JCAFVJ010000006.1, from coordinate 10,999 downwards.
CTGCGCTACTACGCCAAGCAGGCGCGCGAGCAGTTCAGCCACGCCGAGAAGCTGCCCAGCCCGACCGGTGAATCCAACGAGCTGCAGCTGCACGGCCGCGGCGTGTTCGTCTGCATCAGCCCGTGGAACTTCCCGCTGGCGATCTTCCTGGGCCAGGTCGCCGCCGCACTGGCCGCCGGCAACAGCGTCATCGCCAAGCCGGCCGAGCAGACCAACCTGATCGGCTACTACGCGGTGAAGCTGCTGCACGATGCCGGCGTGCCGGCCGAGGTGGTGCAGTTCCTGCCGGGCGACGGCGCCACCGTGGGTGCAGCGCTGACCGCCGACCCGCGCGTGGCCGGCGTGGCCTTCACCGGCTCCACCGAGACCGCCCGTGCGATCAACCGTGCGATGGCCGCGCGTGACGCCGCCATCGGCGTGCTGATCGCCGAGACCGGTGGCCAGAACGCCTTCATCGCCGATTCCTCGGCGCTGCCGGAACAGCTGGTCAAGGACGCGATCGGTTCGGCCTTCACCTCCGCCGGCCAGCGTTGCTCGGCCGCGCGCGTGCTGTTCGTGCAGGACGACATCGCCGACAAGGTGATGACCATGCTGGCCGGTGCGATGAAGGAACTGAAGGTCGGCAACCCGGGCCTGCTGTCTACCGACGTCGGCCCGGTGATCGACGCCGACGCGCTGAAGATCCTGCAGGAACACGCTGAGCGCATGGACCGCGAAGCGCGCCTGATCGCCGCCGCCGAGCTGTCCGCCGAAACGGCGCACGGCACCTTCTTCGCGCCGCGCGCATACGAACTGAAGGACCTGGGCCAGCTGCAGAAGGAAGTCTTCGGTCCGGTCCTGCACGTGATCCGCTGGAAGGGCGACCAGCTCGACGCGGTGATCGACCAGATCAACGCTACTGGCTACGGCCTGACCCTGGGCGTGCATTCGCGCATCGACGAAACCGTTGACCGCATCAGCAATGGCGTCCATGTCGGCAACGTGTACGTCAACCGCAACCAGATCGGTGCAGTGGTCGGCGTGCAGCCGTTCGGCGGCCAGGGCCTGTCCGGCACCGGCCCGAAGGCCGGCGGCCCGCACTACCTGCTGCGCTTTGCCACCGAAAAGACGGTGACGGTGAACACCACCGCCGCCGGCGGCAACGCTTCGCTGCTGACCCTGGGCGACTGATCGCCCGGTTGATGCGGCAAACGAGAAACCCCGCGAAAGCGGGGTTTTTTGTACTTTGCCTGTAGAGCCGAGCCCACGCTCGGCTTTCCTGGCGCAGCCGAGCGTGGGCTCGGCTCTACAGGAATTCAGGTGCCGTCGTGGCCTCGGCCCGCATCAGATTGCGCCAGTGCCCGAGAGCAACAAGTGCATTGACCCAGAAACCGATGTACAGGATCGAGGTCAGGTGCAGGCCACGGCTGTAGTACAGCGGCACTGCAACGGTGTTTACCAGCAGCCAGACCCACCACGACTCCAGCTTGCGCCGCATCATCAGGATCTGCGCGATCACGCTCAACACCAGTACCGCCGAATCGATGTACGGCGCATAGGCATTGGTCAGTCGGGTCAGCATCCAGCCGTAGCCGAAGGTGGCCACTACCGCCAGCGGCGCCAGCCAGGCCCAGGCACGCGGCCGCAATGAAGTAATCGGCAACGGCGCACCATGATCGCCGCGCAGCCACTGCCACCAGCCCAGCACGCTGATGGCGATGAAGAAGAACTGCAGCACCATGTCCGCGTACAGGTGCGAGCGTTCGAACACGGCAGCAAACAATGCACAGCCGACGATGCCCAGCCACCAGGTGTGCACGTTGTTGCGGCCGGCCAACAGGATCGAGCCGGCGACGGCGATGTTGGCGGCCAGCTCCAGCTGGAAGCTCGGGTCGGACAGGTTCATCGCACCATTGTCGCGTAGATCCGCGCCCTGCGTCGTCGGACCAATAGATCCATGCCATGCGTGGATACCCTCCGCAAAAAGAAAGCCCCGCTTGCGCGGGGCTCTCCTCGTACTGCTTCAGGCAATCGCCCGAATCAGAACTTGTACTGCATCGACGCCGCCAGCACGTCGCCGCTCACCTTGTACTTGCCGGTCACGGTGTTGGCAGTGGCCGAGGTCGAGGTGATGTTCGGATCCTTGGTGAACAGGTGGGTGTAACCCACGCTGTATTCCATCTTGTCCGAAGCGGCATAGGTCAGGCCCAGCGACAGCCACTTGCGGGTGGTGTCCGGCACGCGCACGTCACGGTGGGCGTCGGTGGTCGGGGTCTGGTCGTAGGCCAGGCCGCCACGCAGGGTCAGCTTGTCGTTCACGCGGAAATCGGTACCGATCGACGCGAAGGTGGTGTCGCGGTAGTGGAACGGCAGCACGCTGTCCGGCTGGTTGGAGTCATAGTCGACGGTGACCTGGTCGAACTTGCTCCACGCCGTGCGCGTGACCTCGGCCATGATCTGCCACTGGTCGTTCACGCGATGGGTGAAGCCCATGGTGGCGCTGGCCGGCAGGGTGATGGTGGCGCGGCCGTTGCTGTCGATGAAGGTACCCGGGGCGGCAGTGGCCAGGAAGGCGGCAGCGTTCTGCGGGATGGTGAAGTCGGCCTTGCCGTCGGTGATCTTGTGCTCGACCTTCGAGCGGTAGCTGAAGGCGATGTTGGTGCCTTCCACCGGGGTAACCGTCATGCCCAGGGTGTAGCCGACCGACACTTCGTCGCCCTTGATGCGCAGGTAGCCATCGGCGGTGCCCGGCGAGAAGCCGAGCTGGGCGGCCTGGCGTGCAGCCGCCTGCGACGCCGCCGCAGCCTGGGCCGGGGTGCCGCCTGCAGCCAGCACACGCGCCGCCGCGGTGCGCTGGGCGGTGGCGTTGATCGCGGTGCCGGTGTCGACAGCGCTGGTCAGGTCGACGTTCAGGCGCTCAGCGAACACCGAAGCACCGAACGACAGGTACGGGTTGACGTCATAGGAGAACGCCACGCCCAGGTCGATCGCCTGCAGCTCGGTCTTGACGCCATTGTAGCGGCCGACCCAGTCGCGGTCGTATTCGGTCTTGAAGCCGAACGGCACGGTCAGCGATGCACCGAAGTGCATGTTGTCGTTCTCGCCGAACGGCACGTGGAAGTACGCGGCCGGAACCGGGGCGATCATGCCGGCGTCGCCGCCGTTGCCACCGGAAATCGGCGCGCCGTTGCCGTACTGGCCCTGGCCGCGGAACTTGGCGCCGAAGCTGATGGCGCTGACGTCGCCCTGGACCAGGGTGCCGTCGAGCAGGCGCATGGAGGCCGGGTTGGTGGCGATGACCGAGGCGTCACCTTCGGTCGAGGTGGAGCCGGCGAACGCGCGGCCCAGGCCCTTGGCGCTGTTTTCCTTCAGCTGGAAGGCGGCAGCATTGGCATCGGCGGCGGCCAGCGCACCGGCAACGCCGACGGCCAGCAGGGTCAGTCGGGCAATGGTGGAAGCGGTTTGCATCGTAGTTCTCTCTCTCTCCGGTAAGCGGTGATGGTGCTCTGAGTGCGCCTGCGCCCGACAGGTCCTGGGACCCATCGGAGCGCGCCGGATTCCCCTCCCGACATACGACGCCGTATGCGAGTATTACCCAGAGCCGTTAATGAAACAATAACGGTGCGGTCGGTTTTCTCGTCTCGAAAGCTGAACAGGACAATCCCCGCCGCAAGCGCCCGCACGCTAGGCTAGTGCCATGTTCGTCTCCCTCCCGTCCCGCAAGAAGGCGGCCCTGCGCTGGGCCACGCCCGTGCTGTTTGCGGCACTGTGGTTGGCGTTCCTGTGGTCGATCTCGCGGCCGGACGATGCCCGCGGCAGCCTCTGGCTGGACTGGGGCGCCCTGTCCACCGGACTGACCCACCCGCTGGACTGGTGGGCGACCCTGCAGGACGGCAGCGTGCTGCGCCTGTTCACCGCCCTGTTCCTGCACGCCGACTGGTCACATCTGCTGGGCAACCTGGTGTTCCTGCTGATCTTCGGCCTGCCCGCCGAGCGGGTGCTGGGGCCGTGGCGGCTGCTGCTGCTGTTCCTGGTCGGCGGCGCAGTGTCGAACCTGGTCGCGATCTACACCATGGGCAGCCCGGACCAGATCATCATCGGCGCCAGCGGCGCGGTGTCGGCCCTGATCGGTGCGTATCTGGCCCTGTTCCCTGGCGCGCGGCTGGGCGTGGTGATCCCGCTCGGCCTGTTCCTGGAGTTCGTGCGCGCGCCGGCCTATCTGTTGATCGGCGTCTGGGCGGCACTGCAGGTGGTGTTCGCCCACATCGGCCCCAGCTTCGGCATGGTGGCCTGGTGGGCGCACATCGGCGGCTTCGTGTTCGGCGTGGTGTACGGGGTCTACGTGCGGGCGGCCATCGCCCGCCGCCTGCGCAAGCGCCACGGCTTCTGACGCCGGGTAGTGCCGGCCGCTGGCTGGCTCCACGCTCACCGGCCGGTTCGTAGCGTCGAGCGTGCTCGACTCCTTCATCGATATGGATCTGCTCCGTCCGCGATGATGCTGAATGCGTCACTCGCGACTGACCACCAACGTGTTGTGGTGGGTATCGAACAGCAGCGTAGCGCCGTCATCCAGCACCACGAAGTACTCAAAGAACGGCAACTCGCCGAGCAAAGGAATCAGTTCACTTGCCTGCAGAGTCCAGATCGGCCACGGCAATGCGCGCTCATCTGACGCTACCAAGCAGATTTCGCCGTTCACTTCCGCCAGCAGTTTCGCCAAGCAGGAAAGGCCTTCATCGCTGCCGTCGTATAGGATCGTCTGATCAGCCGACGCTTTGCCGGTCCACCAATAGACGAGGCACGGATCAATTCCATGGCGACTCGCCAAGGATTCCAGCAAGCCAGTGGCACGGTCAATCGGCAGCGGATCGCGACCAAGCAGTTGGCTGATCGTGGTCGCGAGGTTCGAATCATCCATGGATCGATTCTATCGGGCGACACCTCGGCTGCGCCGCCTTCCGGATGAACGGGGCGTCCGCCGGGCATGGCCCGGCGCTACCTCACGGCTTCGCCGGGGCCGGTGCGGGCTTTGCTTCCGGCTTTGCTTCCAGCTTAGGTTCGACCTTCGCTTCCGGCTTCGCCGCAGCGGCCTTCGCGGTCTTGGCGGCATCCGCCTTCTCGGCCTCGGCCTTCAACCGTGCAGCCACCGAACCGGGGTTCTTCAGCTCGGCCAGCGCGTCGTTGATCGGGCCGTCGCCCGGCAGCACCGCACCGGCGTGGTAGCCCTCGGTGCCTTCGTCGTCGCCGCGCAGATGGCCTGGCAGGGTGGCTTCGCTGTAATCGCTCAGGCTGGCCGGCAGGGCATCCTCCGCCGACGTAGCGGCGGGCTTCAACTCAACATCCGGTACGATGCCGGTGGCCTGGATCGACTTGCCGCTGGGCGTGTAATAGCGCGCGGTGGTCAGCTTCACCGAATCACCGTTGTCCAGCGGCAACACGGTCTGCACCGAGCCCTTGCCAAAGGTGCGGCTGCCAACCACTCGGGCGCGCTTGTTGTCGCGCAGCGCGCCGGCGAGCACTTCCGAGGCACTGGCCGAACCGGCATCGGCCAGTACCACCACCGGTGCACCCTTCAGCAGGTCGCCTGGGGTCGCGTCGAATCGGGCATCGCTGATGCTGATGCGGCCACGGGTGCTGACGATGTTGCCCTTGTCGAGCAGATCGTCGGCTACCTGCACGGCGGCCGTCAGCAGGCCACCCGGATTGCTGCGCAGATCCAGCACCAGGCCCTTGAGCTGGCCACCGGACTGCTTCTGCAGCTGCTGCACGTGCTTCTGAAAGTCCGAGCCGGTATCGGCCTGGAAGGTGCTCAGGCGGATGTAGCCATAGCCGGGTTCCAGCAGGCGGCTGCGCACGCTGGTCACGCGGATGGTCTGGCGGGTGAGGCTGACATCGAACGGCTTCGGCTTGCCTTCGCGCACGATGGTCAGCACCACCTTGCTGCCGGCTGGGCCGCGCAGCGGTTCACTCGCATCGATGGCGCTGATCGGCTTGCCGTCGATGGCGATGATCAGATCGCCGGCAAGGATGCCGGCCTTGGCTGCCGGTGTGTCGTCGATCGGCGCGATCACCTTCATGCTGGCGTTGTCCGGCTGCTGCTGCAGCTCCACGCCGATGCCCTCGTAGGCACCGTTGGCCTGCTCGTCGAAAGCCTGCGCGTCTTCCTTGTTGAAGTAGGTGCTGTGCGGATCAAGGTCGAGCAGCAGGCCACGCACGGCTGACTGCATCAGCTTCTTGTCATCGACCGGGTCGACATAGGCGGCGCGCACCGCGTTGTACACGGCCACGAAACGGCGGATGTCCTCCAACGGCACCTTCGAGGTCACCGCCTCCTCGCTGTTCGCTGCCTGCCCGCTGGTTTCCGGGCTGGGGGCGGGCGCGGTCTGCTGCGCCCAGGACAGCGCTGGCAACAGGGCCAGCAAGAGGGTGGCGGTACGGGCTGCGCGCATGGATCACTCCTGTCGACGGTGGCATGGTGCCCAAGGCACATGCACCGATTATGCGCGAAGCACAGCTAAATTCCCGTTGAATCCGGCCCGTGCGTAACGAGCCGGGTTCAGCGCCGCTGCAGCCAGCTGTCCGGGTTGACCGGCTGCCCGCCACGACGCAGCTCGAAGTACAGCGCGGTGACACCTTGGCCACCCGAATTGCCGACCTTGGCCACTGCATCACCGCGGCTGACCCGCGCACCGGCATCCTTCAGCAGGGTGTCGTTGTGCGCGTACAGGCTCATGTAGCCGTTGCCGTGGTCGACGATCAGGATCATGCCGTAGCCGGTCATCCAGTCGGAGAACACCACGGTGCCATCGGCCACGGCGGTGACCGTGCTGCCAGCCGGTGCGCCGATCAGCACGCCACTGCTGGTGCGGCCATCGGGCAGCTTGCCGCCATAGCGGGCCAGCAGGTTGCCGGACAACGGCCAGCCCAGGCCGCCCACCTTCGGCGCCGGTGCCGATGCGACCGCAGGCGTCACCTTGGTCGGTGGCGGTGGCGGCCGGCCCTGTGCGGCGGCTTGGCGTGCAGCACGTTCGGCGGCGGCCTTCTCCGCTGCCGCACGGCGTGCAGCCGCGCGGCGCTCGGCCTCCGCACGGGCAGCGGCCGCTCGCAGGTTGGCCAGCAATGTTTCCAGCGCCTTGGCGTCCTGGCCCAGCGCCTGTTCCTTCTCGCGCTGGTCCTTGAAGCGTTCGTCCAGCGAGGCCACGGTCTTGGCGCGATCGCGGCGGTCCGCTTCCAGCGCGGCTGCCTGCCGCTTCTGGTCCTGCTGCGCCCCCTGCAGCTTCTGCTTGCGCTCGGCGATCTGCGCCTGCAGCGCTTCCAGCTCTTTCAGGTCGGCTGTCAGCGTGGTGATGCGCTGCGCACGCTCGCGCTGCAGGTAGCGATGGTAGGCCAGGGCACGATTCGCATCGGCCACGGTATCCTGCGACAGCAGTAGTTTCAGCGGTGCGTGGTTGCCCAGCTGATAGGCCGCACGCAGCAGCCCGGCCAGTTCGCGGTGCTGCTGGGCGAGGTTGCCCTGCAGGATACTGCGGCGCTGCTCGGCTTCGGCCAGGGCCTGGGCCTGCTCGCGCAGCGCGGCTTCGGTCTGCGCGAGCGCGCGGCCGGTGCGTGCCACCTTCTCGTCGGCCTCGCGCAGCTGCTGCGACGCCTGCCCGCGCTGGCCCTCGATCTGCCGTCGCTCCTGCGCCACGCCCTTCAGCTCACTGCGCAGTTTCTGCAGCTTGCGCTCGGTCTCGCGGGTGGTCTGCGCACCGCTGGGCAGCGGCAGGGCCAGCGCAAACGCCAGCCCCAGCAGCAGGCAGCGACCGCCGCGGGCAGCGGCGATGTGATGTCGGCGTGATGGGAAGACGTTGTCGCGCAAGGGCTTTCCAGTGACTTCAGGCAGTTGCGGGGGCTACCGGGGAATGGTGACATCTCCGCACGCGGCCTGCCAGCCGCACATCCATCGAGGTCGCCATGAAAGTTCTTTCCATTCCGTTGCTGTTGGGCGTACTGCTGGCCACCGGGCCGGTCTGTGCGCAGGAGAACATCAGCAAGGTCAACGGCAGCATCAGCGCCGAACCCGGCCAGCGCTACGGCAAGCTGGACACCGTCAACGGCGGCATCCGCGTCGGCGAAGGCGTCGAGACCGGCAGCATCGACACCGTCAACGGCGGGGTCAAGGTCGCCGACGGCGCGCGCACCGGCAAGATCGAAACGGTCAACGGCGGCGTACGCCTGGGCCGCGAAGTGATCGCCAGCGGCGGCGTCAGCACCGTCAACGGCAGCATCTTCACCGATCGCGGCAGCCAGGTCGAAGGCGGTGTCGAGACCGTCAATGGTGGCATCGGCCTGGTCGAAAGCCGCGTCGGCAAGGACGTGGAGACCGTCAACGGTGACATCACCGTCGGTATCGGTTCGCAGGTCAACGGCGGCGTGCATGTGCGCAAGCCGAACTTCAGTGTCTCGCTGACCGCCAGCCGCAAGCCGCGTGTGATCATCGGCCCGAATGCCGTGGTCAAGGGTCCACTGCAGTTCGAACGCGAGGTGGTGCTGTACGTGCATCGCACTGCGCGCATCGGCCCGGTCACCGGCGCCGAGCCGATCCCGTTCGACACCGAAACCGCTCCGGCGGACTGAGCGCACCGCGCCTTCGGGTTCGGTGATACTCGCTGACACCGGTCGTGCACGACGCGCGGCCGCCCTTTGTTACCCAGGAATCGACGATGCCCCGCAAACTCCTCCTGTGCCTGGCCGCTGCGGCCGCGCTCAGTGCCTGCAAAGGCGAAGACACTCCGGCGCCCGCGCCGGCCACCGACACCACAGCTGCCAAGCCGGCTGCGCATGCGTTCTCCCCGGAGATCAATGCCGGCGACTTCGCCGAGATGGTCAAGACCCTGGCTTCGGATGAGTTCGAAGGCCGCGCGCCGGGCAGCAAGGGCGAAGAACTGACGGTCAACTACATCCGCGACCAGATGCAGCGCATCGGCCTGCAGCCCGGCAACGGCGACAGCTGGTTCCAGGATGTACCGATGACCGAGACCACGGCCGACGAATCGACCGTGCTGAAGATCACCCAGGGTGGCAAGACCACCGAACTGAAGTTCGGCACCGACATGGTGGTCGGCACCCGTACCGGCCAGGCCGAGGTGAAGGTCGATGCCAGCGATCTGGTGTTCGTCGGCTATGGCGTCGATGCGCCGGAGCAGAAGTGGAACGACTACGCCGGCCAGGACTGGAAGGGCAAGACCGTCGTGATGTTCGTCAACGATCCGGGCTTCCATGTCGACGACGAGAAGCTGTTCGACGGCAAGCGCATGACCTACTACGGCCGCTGGACGTACAAGTTCGAGGAGGCTGCCCGCAAGGGGGCCGCTGCCGCGCTGATCGTGCACGACACCGCCGGCGCGTCCTACGGCTGGGACGTGGTGAAGAATTCCTGGGCTGGCCCGCAGTACGACCTGCCGGCCAAGGATGACCCGGAAGCCCGTATTCCGGTGCAGGGCTGGCTGAGTGCCGACGCGGCCAAGGCGCTGTTTGCCGGAGCCGGCCTGGACCTGGCGCAGGCCTACAAGGATGCCAGCAAGCGCGGTTTCAAGCCGGTGCCGCTGAAGGCCACCGCTGCGGTCGACCTGAAGAGCCAGATCGCACAGAAGCAGTCGCGCAACGTGGTGGGTGTGCTGCCGGGTAGCAAGCGCGCTGACGAGGCGGTGCTGTACATGGCGCACTGGGATCACCTGGGCAAGCATGAGGGCGAGACCGGCGACAACATCTACAACGGCGCCGTCGATAATGCGACCGGCGTCGCCGGTATTCTCGAAGTGGCCGAAGCCATGGCGCACCAGGATCCGAAGCCGGAGCGCTCGGTGGTGTTCCTGGCGGTGACCCTGGAAGAATCCGGCCTGCTGGGTTCGAAGTACTACGTTGCCCATCCGACTTTCCCGCTGGACAAGATTGCTGGCGTGATCAACATCGACGCGATGTCAGTGGCCGGCCGTGCCAAGGACGTGACCGTCACCGGCTTCGGCAGTTCGGAGCTGGAGGACATCCTCAAGCCGCTGGCCGCTGCCCAGGACCGCACGCTGCATGGTGAGACGTCGGTGCAGAGCGGCTTCTACTTCCGCTCGGACCACTTCAACTTCGCCAAAGCCGGCGTGCCGGCCCTGTACGCCGATGGCGGCGAGGACCTGCGCGAGGGCGGCGTTGACGCTGGCCGCAAGGCCGCAGCCGACTACGGCGCCAACCGTTACCACGGCCCGAAGGACGAGTTCGACGCGGCCACCTGGAAGCTGGACGGTACCGTCGAAGACCTTCAGTTGATGTACGGCGTGGGCAAGGAACTGGCCGGTGGCGATCGTTGGCCGAACTGGTACGAAGGCAACCCGTTCAAGGCTGCCCGCGACGCGATGATGAAGGACAAGGCTGCGGCCGCTGCAAAGCAGGGTCGAGCCATGCTCGACTGAACATCGTTGAGGTCAAAGCGGCGCCCCACGGGGCGCCGCTTTTTTGTACGCTCTGCCATTGGTGGGTGCCAACCTCGGTTGGCACCGCCTTCCGTGGGGACCATCTCACCCACGCATGGCATGAATCTACCGGGCGATGTAACGCCATCGGGTTGCCGGCCAGCGGCCGGCACTACCGGCGTTTGCTACGCACAAAGAAAAACCCCGCTGCGTAAGCAGCGGGGTTTTGGGTGTAAACCCTGGCGATGACCTACTCTCGCATGGCTTGAGCCACACTACCATCGGCGCAGCTGCGTTTCACTTCCGAGTTCGGGATGGGATCGGGTGGTGCCACAGCGCTAATTTCACCAGGGAGACGGTTGCAGCAGCGCTTGCAGCGCCAGCTCGCGATCTTGCCCTTGGGGCGGAAGGAACCCGGAAAACGCAGTGCCTTCACTTATAAAGAAAAACCCCGCTGCGTGAGCAGCGGGGTTTTGGGTGTAAACCCTGGCGATGACCTACTCTCGCATGGCTTGAGCCACACTACCATCGGCGCAGCTGCGTTTCACTTCCGAGTTCGGGATGGGATCGGGTGGTTCCAC
>NZ_JCAFVJ010000005.1:0-253333 GCF_059372295.1 Stenotrophomonas sp. YJH_SMC_33 | reverse complement strand
CGCTTGCTTTAAAACAATTAATAGTTGCTTGATCAAACGTCTGCAAGATGGACAATCACCCTTCCTGCAGGCGCCTTCACAAGATACCTGCGCATACTTTCAAAGATCCGGGGAAGTGGCCTCAGCGCCGTTCCCGTGTGCCGCGAAGTTTCCTTCGTAGCGAGCCGCCCATTATGCCAGACTTTTTCAGTCCGTCAACACCTTCGTTCGATCATCTCGTTCGGCGGTGGTGGGCGCCCTGGCGTCGCTGAAGCCCCTTGGTGGCGACCCCTGCGACGGGGGAGGAGAAGTATGTCCCCATTCCCATCATTTGTGAAGGGGGTGTGGCGATTTTTTTCACCGGATGTTGCATCTGTTCATGCGCCGCGCTGCGGTAGGACCCCGTGAAGAGCAGCCGAGCGTGGGCTTGGCTCTACAAGAGCATAAGGAAGGGCCGGCTGGCGCCGGCCCTTCCTTGATGTCAGGCAGCGATCAGGCGTACGCGGGCGAAGGTGCGCTTGCCTACCTGCAGCAGGCCTTCGAAGCCCGGCTGCAGCACCTGCTGGCCGTCTTCGACCACTTCGCCATCCACCTTCACCGCACGCTCCTTGAGCTTGCGGTTCGCTTCGGAGTTGCTCGGAGTCAGGCCGGCCGCGGTCAGCAACGCGGCGATGCGCAGGCCCTCGGCCGGAATCGCCACCTCCTGCAGCGGCAGCTGGGTGATGTCGCCCTGCCCGGTCACCGCCGCTTCCCAACCGGCGATCGCCTGTTCGGCCGCCGCGGCGTCATGGAAGCGGGTGGCCAGTTCACGCGCCAGGCGCAGCTTGACCACGCGCGGGTTCAGGCCGCCATTGGCCACCTGCTCGCGCAGCTGCACGGCCTCGGCCTGGCCGATGTCGAAGGACAGCAGCTCGATCCAGCGCCACATCAGGGTGTCGTCCACCTTCATTGTCTTGGTGACGATGTCGATGGCCGGCTCGCTGATGCCAATGTAGTTGCCCAGCGACTTGGACATCTTGTTGACGCCGTCCAGGCCTTCCAGCAGCGGCATGGTCAGCACCACCTGCGGCTTCTGGCCGTGGTGTTCCTGCAGGCCACGGCCCATCAGCAGGTTGAACTTCTGGTCGGTGCCGCCGAGTTCGACGTCGGCCTCCAGGGCCACCGAGTCGTAGCCCTGCACCAGCGGGTACAGGAACTCATGGATGGCGATGGACTGCTGGGCGGCATAGCGCTTGGCGAAATCGTCGCGCTCGAGCATGCGCGCCACGGTGTGCTGGCCGGCCAGACGGATCATGTCGGCCGCGCCCATCTTGCCGAACCACTCCGAGTTGAAGCGGACTTCGGTACGGCTGCGGTCCAGCACCTTGAAGACCTGCTCCTCGTAGGTGCGGGCGTTGGCCAGCACATCGTCGCGGCTGAGCGGCTTGCGGGTCAGGCTCTTGCCGGAAGGGTCGCCGATCATGCCGGTGAAGTCGCCGATCAGGAAAATGACCTGGTGGCCGAGGTCCTGGAACTGGCGCATCTTGTTCAGCAGCACCGTATGGCCCAGGTGCAGGTCGGGGGCGGTGGGGTCGAAGCCGGCCTTGATCCGTAGCGGGCGGCCTTCCTGCAGGCGCGCACGCAGATCCTCGAGCTTGAGGATCTCGTCGGCACCGCGGCCGATCAGGGCAAGGGCTTCTTCAATCGAGGACACGTGACTACTCCCGGCAACGCCGATTCTTCTGTGGGGTGTTAAAGCAAAGTTAACCCGATTGGCTTCACAAAAGCCAATGGGCACAAGGGTTTGACGCGCTTTTATCAGGTGTCTATGGTAACCGGCGATCAGGCCCGCGCTCCCGGGCTGCAAGGAAAGAACCGCCGATGCACAACTCCGAACAAGGGCGCGCACGCAAGCAGCGCTTCCAGGAACGCCTCCACGTCCTGCACGACAACGCCCTGCATCGGAAGCTCAGGCAACACCTTCCCGCGGCCTTCAATGAGCGCTGGACCCGCCGCCACTGGGTGCATGCCAGCCTGTTTGCCACCATCGGCGCCCTGGTGGCGACGATCGTGCCGGGCTTCTCGCACACCATCGACGCCCCCTTTGCCGACAGCCATACCAGCCTGGCACTGCCGTTGCCGCCGCTGACCATGGCCCGCCAGCAGCAGGTGCCGGGCGACAGCTGGCAGGTGCTGCGCGTGCAGCGTGGCCAGACCCTGAGCGACCTGTTCGACAAGGCCGGCATTCCGGCCACCACCCTGCACCGGGTACTGGACCACCCGGGGGCGCGCGAGGCGCTGACCAAGCTGCGCCCCGGTGCCGAGATAGCCTTCGACATGCCGCTGTCCGGCGACCTGCGCAGCATCCGTTTCGACCGCGATGCCGACAACCGGGTGGAACTGAGCCTGGTTGGCGATGACATCAAGGAGAAGGTGACCCGACGCGAGACCTCCACGCGCACCGTGGTCACCAGCGGCGAGATCACCAGTTCGCTGTATGCCGCGGCCCGGCGGGCCGGGCTGTCGCCCTCGGCGATCGCGACGATGACCGACGAGATCTTCAAGTACGACATCGACTTCTCCAAGGACCTGCAGCCGGGCGACCGCTTCAGCGTGGTGATGGATGAAACCTGGCGCGAAGGCGAGAAGGTGGACACCAGCAAGATCCTGGCGGCGACCTTCACCACCGGCGGCAAGACCTATTCCGGCTTCCGTTTCGACCGCAACGGCAAGGCCGAGTACTACGACATCAACGGCCGTTCGTTGAAGAAGAGCTTCATCCGCATGCCGATTCCGTTCGCGCGGCTGAGCTCGACCTTCGGCGCGCGCAAGCACCCGGTGCTGGGCAAGATGCGCATGCACAAGGGGGTGGACTACGCCGCGCGCACCGGCACCCCGATCATGGCCGCCGGCGACGCCCGCGTGCAGTTCGCCGGCGTGCAGCGCGGCTATGGCAACGTGGTGATCCTCGATCACGGCCGCGGCCATACCACCCTGTACGGGCATATGTCGCGCTTTGCGAACATCAAGACCGGCCAGCGCGTGGCCCAGGGCACGGTGATCGGCTACGTCGGCTCGACCGGCCTGGCCACCGGCCCGCACCTGCACTACGAATTCCGCGTCAACGGCGAGCACCGCAACCCGCTGACCGTGACCATGCCGCCGCCGGAGCCGCTGAAGGGCGCCGAGCTGGTCGCCTTCCGCGCGCAGACCGCGCCGGCGATGGCCCGCATCCAGGGCATGGAGAAGCTGATCTACGCCGATGCCAGCCCGGCACCGACCAGCCGCGACGAGGCCGCCACCGAGGTTGCCAGCGCCAAGGACAAGCAGGCAACCGGCCGCAAGCGCGGCTGAGCCCCTTCGTTGACGAAGAAGGACGCGGCAGCACAAGCTTGCCGCGTCCTTTTTTTATGCCTGCCATGAACACACCTGCCGACGCTGACGCTCCCCTGTACCTTGGCCTGATGTCGGGCACCAGCGCCGACGGCATCGATGCCGCGCTGGTGCAGTTTCCCGCCGACGGGGGCTGCCGCTTCGTGCACGGGTTGACCGCCCGCTGGGAGCCGGTGCTGCGTGCGCGGCTGGTGGCGCTGGGTGAAGGCGGCCCGCTGGACTCGCTGGAGGAACTCGGCGAGCTGGATGCGCGCATCGCGATCAACTTCGCCGAGTCGGCCAACCAGCTGCTGGCCGAAGCCGGCGTGGACCGCAGCCAGGTGCGCGCGATCGGCTCGCACGGCCAGACCGTGCGCCACCGCCCGCTGGCCGATCCGGCGTTCACCGTGCAGCTGGGCGACGGCAACCGCATCGCCGAGCTGACCGGAATCACCACGGTGTCCGACTTCCGCCGCCGCGACCTGGCAGCCGGTGGCCATGGCGCACCGCTGATGCCGGCCTTTCACCTGGGCATGCTGGGCACCGCCGATGAGGACCGCGCGGTGCTCAACCTGGGCGGCATCGCCAACCTGACCCTGATCCCGCGCGAAGGTGCGGTGCGTGGCTTCGATACCGGCCCGGCCAACGCGTTGATGGATGCCTGGTGCCAGCGCCATACCGGCCGCACCTTTGATGCCGACGGCGCCTACGCCGCCAGCGGCGCGGTGGACGAGGGCCTGCTTGCCGGCTGGCGTTCGGACCCGTGGTTCGCGCTGCCGCCGCCGAAGAGCACCGGGCGCGAGCAGTTCCACCTGGCCTGGGCCGAGGCGCACATGGGGGAAGGCCAGTACGCCGCCGCCGATGTGCAGGCCACCCTGCTGGAGCTGACCGTGGCAACCGTGGCCGATGCGCTGCTGACGCAGCAGCCGCAGACCCGGCGCCTGCTGGTCTGTGGCGGCGGGGTACGCAACCGGCAGCTGATGACGCGCCTGGCGGCGCGGCTGCCGGGAGTGCAGGTGGAGTCCAGCGCGGTACACGGGCTGGACCCGGAATACGTAGAGGCGATGGGTTTTGCGTGGCTGGCGCAGCGGACCATGGAGGGACTGGCCGGCAACCTGCCGAGCGTGACCGGGGCCAAGGGGCCGCGGATCCTGGGGGCGATCCACCTGGCGTGAGGTGGCGCCATCCACGCATGGCGTGGATCTACCGGGCAGCCGCGCGTGGGCTCGGCTCTACAGCATTGCGGCGCGGCCGCTAATCGAAGCCCTGCCCTGCCGGCAGGGCCTGCAGGGCGGCGATGGCGTCGGAGAGTGCGTCCACTTCGGGATCGCCGAAGCCGGAGCGGACCTCCAGTTCACTGCTGAACAGGCCCTGCTCCAGCAAAGCGGCGCAGGTCTGTTCGTGGGTCCAGCCGCGGGCGACCGCGACGCGTTTGATGCGTTCCAGCAGCAGCGGGTCCAGGTCCCGCAGCACAACGTCGGCCATGCTCGCTTCCCCGTTCGCAAGGCACCGCCCCCTCGGCGCGTCGGGGCGATGATCCCGCAGACCGGACGGGCAGGCAATCAGGTCGAGCTGGCGGCCTGGCGACGACGCTGCTGCAGGATCAGCAGGGCGCACAGGATCACCACCGGGATCGCCACCAGCGCGGTACCGACGAAGAACAGCGCGTAGCCTTCCAGCAGCGTTCGACCTTGTGCGAGCGCCTGTACCGACCACCCCGAGAGCCCCTTGAGCGCCTTGCCGGGCATCGCGTAGAACGAGCTCAGCAGCGCGTACTGGGTTGCCGTGTATCCGATGCTGGTCAGGCTGGACATATAGGCGATCAGCGCCGTACCGGCGAAACCGCTGGCGAAGTTGTCGATGGCCATGGCCACGGCGAAATGGGTTGTGTCCGGGCCGGAATAGGCCAGCCAGGCAAACGCCAGGTTGGAGGCCGGCCCCAGCACGGCGCCCACCATCAGCGCCGCCAGCACGCCCCAGCGCACCGAAACCAGGCCCGCCGCAGCAATGCCGACGAAGGTCGCGACCAGGCCCACCGAGCCACGCACGGCGCCCACGGTGTCCTCGTCCAGGCCGAGATCGACATAGAAGGGGTTGGCCATCGGCCCCATGACGAAGTCGGCCATGCGATAGATGCTGATGGCCACCAGGATCAGGATCGCGCCGCTGCGGTGTTCGCGGACGAAGGCGATGAACGGCCCGGCCACGGCGTCGAACAGACCGCGTGGCGTCCACAGCGAGGTCGCCTGTGCCTGCACGGCAGCCACTTCCCGCGCGGGCTCGCGGGCCATGAGCACGGCCACCACGCCAAGCGCCATCAGCACGGCCATGATCTCGTAGGAGACCTGCCAGCCGACACGGGCCGCTATGATCAGGATCAGCGCATCGGTGACCAGCAAGGCAGTGCGGTAGCCCAGCGCCGAGGATGAGGTCAGCAGGCCGAGCTGCTCGCTGTTGTCAGCGCTTTCGATGCGCCAGGCATCGATGACGATGTCCTGGGTGGCCGAAGCAAACGCCACGATCACGGCCATCACGCCGAATACGACGATGTGCTGCCAGTCGACACCCAGGAACTGGATCTGGCCGCCCTTGGGCTGGACCAGTGCCATGCCGACCAGCCCCACCACCACGACCAGCTGCGACAGCAGCATCCAGCCGCGGCGGCGGCCGAAACGACCGAACAGAGGCACGTCGGTCTTGTCGACGATCGGCGCCCACAGGAACTTCATGGTGTAGGCCAACCCGACCCATGACAGGAAACCGATCGTGCTCAGCTCGATGCCTTCCTTGCGCATCCAGAAGCCGAGCGTGTTGCCCACCAGATAGATGGGCAGGCCCGAACTGAAACCGAGCAGCAGCATCGCCAGCACCTTGCGCTGGCTCAGGTTGGACAACACCTGCTGCCACGGTCGGCGCGGCTTGGCGGCCTCGGTCACAGGTCGTAGTCCACGGTGAACGGGGCGTGGTCGGAGAAGCGCTCGTCGCGGTAGATCGAACAGCTACGCAGTTTGTCGCGCAGGCCCGGGGTGATGAACTGGTAGTCGATACGCCAACCGACATTGTTGGCACGGGCGGCGCCGCGGTTGCTCCACCAGGTGTAATCCTCGCCGGTGGGGTTGAGCAGGCGGTAGGCATCGGCCCAGCCACGGCCGGCGGCGACATCGGTGGCCTGGCCATGGTCGGCGCACAGGGCGTTGAGCCAGTCGCGCTCCTCCGGCAGGCAGCCGGAATTCTTCTGGTTGGACTTCCAGTTCTTGATGTCCAGCGCCGAACGCACGATGTTCCAGTCGCCGCACAGCACGTAGTCGCGGCCGCTGCGCGCCCACTCCTCCAGGATCGGCCGCAGCCATTCCATCACTTCGAACTTGAAGCCCTGGCGCAGGTCGCCCGAGCTGCCGGACGGGATGTAGAAGGAGACCACGCTGAGGTTGCCGTAGCGTGCCTCGATATAGCGGCCTTCGTCGTCGAACGGGGCCCAGCCCAGCGAGGTGATGACCTGGTCCGGTTCGCGCTTGCTGTAGATCGCCACGCCGCTGTAGCCCTTCTTGGTGATGGCGTCGCGATAGAAGCAGTGGTGCCCGTCCGGACGGAACATCGGGTCGGTCAGCTGGTCTTCCTGGGCCTTGGTCTCCTGGATGCACAGGACGTCGGCGTCCTGGGCACGGAACCAGTCGAGGAAGCCCTTGGTCGCGGCGGAACGGATGCCATTGGCGTTGAAACTGATGATGCGCATGCGAGGGACCTACGACAGGAAACCGGGCAAGCATACCGGTTGCCCACGGGGCTGCGCAGTCTGCCCGGCCAGGCCGCGACGCCCTTCACACGGGTCCGGACGAGCGCGAAACGCCCAGCTGGATTAGGATTTGTGCTCCAAATGAAGATGAATCGAGTTTTGATGAGCGACCACCGCCACCGTTTCCTGCAGCTGGCCCTGACCGCCGATGCCCTGCGCTTCGGCCAGTTCACCCTCAAGTCCGGCCGGCTGAGCCCCTATTTCTTCAATGCCGGTCGTTTCGACTCCGGCTCGCTGCTGTCGCAGCTCGGCGCCTGCTACGCCGATGCCATCGATGCCAGCGGGATCAAGTACGACGTGGTGTTCGGCCCGGCCTACAAGGGCATTCCGCTGGCCACCGCGATGGCCTGCGAGCTGGCCCAGCGTGGCCGTGACCTGCCGCTGTCGTTCAACCGCAAGGAAGCCAAGGACCATGGCGAAGGCGGCCAGCTGATCGGCGCGGACATGAATGGCAAGCGCGTGCTGATCGTCGATGACGTGATCACCGCCGGTACCGCGATCCGCGAAGCGCTGGGCATCATCCGCGCCGCCGGTGGCACCCCGGCCGGCATCGTGGTGGCGCTTGACCGCCAGGAGATCGCTTCGGAAACCGATCGCCGTTCGGCGGCGCAGTCGGTGGCCGAAGAGGCCGGCATTCCGGTGATTGCCGTGGCATCGCTGGCCGATCTGCTTGATTTCGCCTCCGGCAACCCGGAACTTGTGGGTTACCGTCAGCCGCTGGAAGCCTACCGGGCCCAGTACGGCGTTCGTTCGATCCGCTGACCGACCAGGGGAAAGGTCATGTCCCGAGTTCCTGCTGTTCTCCTTGCCGGCCTGCTGCTGGCCATGCCGTTCACGCTGCCGGCGCAGTCGCGGGGTGGCGACAAGGTGGAGAAGAAGCTGTACTGCTGGAACGAGGGCAAGGAGCGGATCTGCAGTGATTCGCTGCCGGCCGATGCGGTCAATCACGCCCGCGAAGAGTTCAACGCGAAGAGCGGCCTGCGCAATGCGCAGGTCCAGCGCGCGTTGACCGACGAAGAGCGTGCCGCCGCCAGCACGGTGGCCGCGCAGCAGCAGCTGGACCTGATGGCTGCGCAGACCCGCCAGCGCACCGAGCAGGCGATGCTGACCACCTATGGCAGCGAGGACGACCTGCGCCGGGTGTTCGCCGAACGCCAGGAAGTGCTGGACAACAACCTGAAGACAGCCGAGTACAACGTCACCAGCCTGCGCGAATCGCTGGTGGCGCTGCTGTCGGCCGCCGGTGACCGCGAACTGGCCGGTGGCAAGGTGGCCGACAAGCAGGCCGAGGCGATCCGCCAGCGGCATGTGCAGCTGCAGGCGCAGCAACGCCTGCAGGCCGGGTTCCTGCAGCAGCAGCAGGCGTTGAAGGCCGAAATTGAAAGCACCCTGCAGCGCTATCGCGAGCTGAAGGGCGTGGCGCCGGCGAGCCAGGCCCCGTGATTCGCTTGTAGAGCCGAGCCCATGCTCGGCTCCGCGTGACCTTGGGAAAGAGCAGCCGAGCATGGGCTCGGCTCTACAGTAGTCGGCGCCTGGTTACGGCTTGGCCCACGAAATTTATGCACTCTTTACGCATCGGCCCGGTCCGGCGCGTAGTGCGTTTATGGGCGGCAGGACGACGATGGCGGCCTGAGGTGGAGGGGTTCCACCAGGACGCTACTGCAATGTCCCCCTGGCTGTCGTTGTTGTGTGGCGTGCTGGTGCTGGTCGCCGCCGCCTATCTTCTTTATGTCGTGCTGCGGCCCGAGTCGTTCTGAGCGGAGCCGGCCATGACTGAGATGCTTGTGATTATTGCCGCCAGCCTGCTGCTGGCGTGGCCGCTGGGCCTGTACCTGGCCCGCGTGATGCGTGGCACGCCGATGAAGGTGGACGTGCTGTTCCACTGGATCGAGAAGCCGCTGTACAGGGTGTTCGGCGTCGATCCATCGCGCTCGATGTCCTGGCGCGGCTACGTGCTGGCCTTCGTGCTGAGCAACGTGGTGGTCGCGGTACTGACCCAGGCGGTGTTCATGACCCAGGCCTGGCTGCCGCTGAATCCGGACCAGATCCCGAACATGCGCTGGGACACCGCGCTGCACACGATGATCTCGTTCCTCACCAACACCAACCAGCAGCACTATTCGGGCCAGGCGCAGCTGTCCTACCTCTCGCAGATGACCGGCATCACCGGCCTGCAGGTGGTGACGCCGATGATGGGCCTGGCGCTGGCGGTAGCGACACTGCGCGCGCTGTTCTCGCGTGCGCCGCAGGCTGCGGCCGCCACCGGTAGCGGCGATGACCGCCAGGTGGCGGTGGGCAACTACTACGTGGACGTGGTGCGCCTGTGCGTGCGCTTCCTGTTGCCGCTGTGCCTGGTGTGGACCCTGCTGCTGACCAGCCAGGGCGTGCCGTCGACGATGGCCGGTGGCCCGCAGGCCACGCCGATCGATGCCAGCGCCGGCATGGCCCAGCAGAAACTGCCGCTGGGCCCGGTGGCAGCGATGGTCGCGGCAAAGCAGCTTGGCGCCAACGGTGGCGGCTGGTACGGCCCGAACAGCAGCTTCCCGCTGGAGAACCCCACCCCGCTGTCGAACGCGCTGGAGATCGTCGGCATCCTGCTGGTGCCGATGGCGGTGATCTTCATGATCGGTGCGTTCACTGGCCGGCGCCGGTTCGGCGCCCTGGTGTTCAGCTGCATGCTGGGCATGTCGCTGCTGTCCACCGGCGCGATGATGTGGAGTGAAGGGCACAGTGCCAGCGCCGCCACGCCGCTGCTGATGGAAGGCAAAGAGGTGCGCTTCGGCGCCGACGGCACGGCGCTGTGGGCCGCGGTGACCACCCAGGTTTCCAACGGCTCGGTCAACGGCATGCATGACTCGCTGGCGCCGCTGAGTGGCGGCATCGCGATGGTCAACATGCTGGTCAGCGCGATCTGGGGTGGCATCGGCTGTGGCCTGCAGCAGTTCATCGTGTACCTGCTGCTGGGCGTGTTCCTGGCCGGGTTGATGACCGGGCGTACGCCGGAACTGTTCGGCCGCAAGCTGGAAACGCCACAGGTACGCCTGCTGGCCCTGCTGGTGTTGCTGCAGCCGATCACCCTGCTGGTGTTCACCGCGATCACCCTGGCCGTGCCCGGGCTGGCCGGTACCTCCAACCCTGGCTTCCATGGCATCAGCCAGGTGTTCTACGAGTACGTCTCGGCCTACGCCAACAACGGCTCGGGCTTCGAGGGGCTGGGCGACGCCACGCTGTGGTGGAACCTGAGCTGCTCGCTGGTGCTGCTGCTGGGCCGCTTCCCGCTGCTGATCATCCCGCTGGTGGTGGCCGCACAGCTGGCCGCCAAGCGCCAGGCGCCGGAGTCTGCCGGCAGCCTGCAGATTGAAACCCCGACCTTCGCCCTGACCCTGGTCTCGGTGATCGTCATCCTGACCGTGCTGCAGTTCATGCCGGCGCTGGTACTCGGCCCGATCGCCGACCACCTCAGCCTGGGACTGCACTGAGGACACCCCGATGAGTACCCACGCAAGTTCCACCCGTAGTTCCCTTGCCCCGCGCCCTGCGCTGCTTGATGGCGCCGGCCTGCGCCGTGCGTTGATCGAGGCGGTGCGCAAGCTGTCGCCGATGCACCTGGTGCGCAGCCCGGTAATGGCGGTGGTGATGGCCGGTACGATCGTTGCCGCGATCGTCACCCTGACCGGCAATGCGCCGCTGGGCTTTGGCCTGGCAGTGACCGCGATCCTGCTGGTGACCGTGCTGTTCGGCAACTTCGCCGAAGCGGTGGCCGAAGCACGTGGCCGTGGCCAGGCCGCATCGCTGCGCCGCGCGCGCCAGGACCTGGTGGCGCGCCGCCTGGCCGCACCGCAGCCGGGGGCTGCGGAAACCCAGGTACCTGCCGCCGAGCTGCGCCCGGGCGACCATGTGATCGTCAGTGCCGGTGAGCTGGTGCCGGCCGATGGCGAGATCGTGCAGGGCCTGGCCACCATCAACGAGGCGGCGGTGACCGGCGAGTCCGCGCCGGTGCTGCGCGAGGCCGGTACCGACCGTTCCGGCGTGATCGGCGGCACCAAGGTGCTGTCCGACCAGATCATCGTGCGGGTGACCGCCGAGCCGGGCCACAGCTTCCTGGACCGGATGATTGCCCTGGTGGAGGGTGCCAACCGGCAGAAGACGCCGAACGAGATCGCGCTGACCCTGCTGCTGGCGGCGATGACGCTGACCTTCCTGGTGGTGGTGGCCACGTTGCCGGCCATTGGTGCAGCCGTCGGCGTCAAGGTCGATCCGCTGCTGCTGATCGCGCTGCTGGTGTGCCTGATCCCGACCACCATTGGCGGCCTGCTGCCGGCCATCGGCATCGCCGGCATGAACCGTGCGCTGGCCGCGAACGTACTGGCCAAGTCGGGCAAGGCGGTGGAAGTGGCCGGCGACGTCGACGTGCTGCTGCTGGACAAGACCGGCACCATCACCTACGGCGACCGCCAGGCCAGCCACTTCCATCCGCTGGCCGGCATCGATGCCAGCCAGCTGCGCGAGGCGGCACTGCTGTCCTCGCTGGCCGACCCGACCCCGGAAGGCAAGTCGATCGTGCGCCTGGCGCGCGAACAGGGCTGCGCCACCGCCGAGCCGGACCATGCCGACTACCTGGCCTTCAGTGCCCAGACCCGCATGTCCGGCGTGGATCTGGAACATGGGCGGCAGATCCGCAAGGGCGCCGCCGATGCGATCCGTGCCCACGTGCAGGCGCTGGGCGGCAACGTGCCGGCTGAACTGGCCGGGCGCGTCGAGCAGGTCGCGCGCAATGGCGCCACCCCGCTGGTGGTGGCCGAGGGTCGCCACGTGCTGGGCGTGATCGAGCTGTCGGACGTGGTCAAGCACGGCATGCGCGAGAAGTTCGCGCAGCTGCGAGCGATGGGCATCCGCACGGTGATGATCACCGGCGACAACCCGATGACCGCCGCCGCGATCGCTGCCGAGGCCGGCGTCGACGACTACATCGCCGAGGCCCGTCCGGAAGACAAGCTGGCACGCATCCGCCAGGAACAGGCCGGTGGCCGCCTGGTGGCGATGGTGGGCGATGGCACCAACGATGCTCCCGCGCTGGCCCAGGCCGACATCGGCCTGGCGATGAACTCCGGCACGCAGGCGGCGAAGGAGGCCGGCAACATGGTCGACCTCGATTCAGACCCGGCCAAGCTGCTGGCGGTCGTGGAAGTGGGCAAGCAGCAGCTGATCACCCGCGGCGCGCTGACCACCTTCTCGCTGGCCAACGACGTGTCCAAGTACTTCGCGATCCTGCCGGCGCTGTTCGCCGCGGCCGTTCCGACCATGGCCGCACTGAACGTGATGCAGCTGTCGAGCCCGCGCAACGCGGTGCTGGCGGCGCTGATCTTCAACGCCCTGGTGATTCCCGCGCTGATCCCGCTCGCCCTGCGTGGCGTGCGCTTCCGCCCGGCCACCGCAACGGCGCTGCTGCGCCGGAACATGCTGGTGTACGGCCTCGGCGGCGTGCTGCTGCCGTTCGCCGCAATCAAGCTGATCGACCTCCTTCTTGTCTTGGTATTCGGCGCATGAACCGTTCTGTTTCCACCTCCACCTCCCTGCCCCGCGAAGCGAAAGCCGAGGCCCGCGTGGCCAGCCTGCAGGATGGCGCCTGCTGGCGCCCGGCGATCGGCCTGGGTCTGGCCACCCTGCTGCTGGCCGGCGCGGTCTACGCCGGCATCGCCACCGGCTTTGCCGGGCTGGCCTACCCGACCCAGGCCGAAGGCAGCCTGCTGCGCGATGGCAGCGGCCAGGTGCGCGGCTCGGCATGGCTGTCGCAGCCGTTCACCGGTGACGGCTACTTCCAGGCGCGTCCGTCAGCGGCCAACTACGATCCGATGGCCGCGGCCGGTTCCAACCTGGCGCGCAGCAACCCGGCGTTGGCCGAACGTGTTGCCGCCAGCACGGCTGCGGTTGCCGCGCGCGAAGGTGTCGCCCCGGCGCAGGTGCCAGCGGACCTGGTCACCCAGTCCGCCGGCGGACTGGATCCGCAGCTGTCGCCGGCCGCCGCGCAGCTGCAGGTGGCGCGCGTGGCGCGTGCCCGTGGCCTGCCGGTGGAGCGCGTGCAGGCACTGGTGCAGGCGCATACCGAAGGGCGCCAGTGGGGCCTGTTCGGGCAGCCACGGGTGAACGTGGTGACGCTGAACTTCGCGCTGGACCATGCGGCCAAGACGCCGTGATGCTGGGCTGCACCTGCTGCGCGCACAATGGTGGCCATGACAGCGGCCCCCATGACTGATGCACGTACCCGCCAGGCCGATGCCCTGGTTGAAGGCCTGCAACGCGAAGCCGGCGGCAAGCTGACCGTGTTCCTCGGCGCGGCGCCGGGCGTGGGCAAGACCTATGCCATGCTGACCCGCGCGCAGGAACAGCTGCGCCGCGGCGTGGACCTGGTGGTGGGGCTGGTGGAAACCCATGGCCGCGCCGACACCCAGGCCCTGCTGGAGGGCCTGCCGCAGCTGCCGCTGAAGGAAGTGGCCTACCACGGCCACACCCTGCAGGAGATGGACCTGGATGCCGTGCTGGCACGGCATCCAGCGCTGGTGCTGGTGGATGAACTGGCCCACCGCAATGCACCGGGCAGCCGCCATGAGCGGCGCTGGCAGGATGTGATGGAGCTGCTGGACGCCGGCATCGACGTCTGGACCACGGTCAACATCCAGCATCTGGAAAGCCTCAACGATGTGGTAATGCGGATCACCGGCGTGCGCGTCAGCGAGACCGTGCCGGATGGCGTGCTCGACCGGCTGCACGACATCGTGCTGGTCGATCTGCCGCCGCGCGAACTGATCGCTCGCCTGCAGCAGGGCAAGGTCTATGTGCCCGAACAGGCCGCGCAGGCACTGCAGGCATTCTTCTCGCCGGCCAACCTGACCGCGCTGCGCGAACTGGCCATGCAGGAAGCTGCCGACCGCGTCGACAGCAGCCTGCGCGAAGCACGCGCCGCACGCGGCGAGAGCAACCTGCCGCTGCGTCGCGGCGTGCTGGTGGCCATTGATGGCGGCGGCCAGAGTGAATACCTGGTGCGCGTGGCGAGGCGCATCGCCGAGCGGCGCGACGCACCGTGGACGGTGGTGACCGTGCAAGGGCGACGCCAGGACGAGGCGACCCGGCGCGAGATCGATGCTGCCTTCGCGCTGGCACGGCGCCTGGGCGGCGACGCCGAACTGCTGCACGGATCGAGCATCGCCGATGCCCTGCTCGACCATGCCGCGCACAATGGCGTATCGACCCTGGTGCTGGGCCGGACCCGCGAACGGCCGCTGGCGCGGATGTTCAACCGCACCCTGACCCAGCAGCTGATCCAGCGCGGCGCGCACTACGAGATCACCATCATCAGCACCCCGCAGGCACGTGCGCGCTCGCGCCGCGAGGGCCTGCTGCCGCCGATGCGCGGCATCAGCCATGAACCGGTGCAGGCACTGGTCGCCACCGCACTGGCCTGTGCGGTGGCGTGGCTGGCCGAACACTGGGTGGGCATGGCCGACCTGTCGATGGTGTTCATCGTGGCGGTGGTGCTGGTGGCCGCACGCACGCGCGCCAGCGTGGCGGTGATGGCGGCGATCCTGTGCTTCCTCGCCTACAACTTCCTGTTCATCGCGCCCCGCTTCACCTTCGCCATCGGTGCACGCCAGGGTGTGATCACCGTGTTCCTGTTCCTGGCTGCGGCACTGGTGGCCGGGCGCCTGGCCTCGCGCCTGCGCATGCAGGTCATCGCGCTGCGTGCGGCCAACCGGCATGCGCGTGCGCGTCAGCAGCTGGGGCGGCAGCTGGCCAGTGCGGCCGGCAATGGCGAGGTGGCACAGGCGGGTCGGCACGCACTGGAACAGGCCATGGACGTACCTGCGTGGCTGCGGATCGGCGCCGATACCGCAACCGGTGGCCGTTCGCAGCCGGGCGATACCGATCTGGCCGCCGCCGACTGGGCCCTGCGCCAGGGCCAGCCCAGCGGCCGCTTCACCGACACCCTGGCCGGTGCGCAGTGGTGGTTCCTGCCCCTGCTGGATGGCGAGGACCGCGCCATCGGCGTGGCTGGCCTGTACCTGCCCGGCGCGCAGGCGCGCCTGCTGCCCGAACAACGGCAGCTGGCCGAGGCGATGGTGGATGACATCGCGCAGGCCGCATTGCGCACCCGCCTGGTGGCCGAACTGGAGCAGGCGCATGTCAGCAACGAAACCGAGCGGCTGCGCTCGGCCCTGCTCTCTTCGGTATCGCACGACCTGCGCTCGCCGCTGGCGGCGATGATCGGATCGGCCGACAGCCTGGCCAGCTATGGCGCGGCGATGGATACGGCCGATCGCCGTGCTCTGCTGGACACCATACTGATAGAAGGCGAACGGCTGGATCGCTACATCCAGAACCTGCTGGACATGACCCGCCTAGGCCACGAAGGGCTGAAAATCAACCGCGACTGGATCGGCGTGGACGAACTGATCGGCTCGGCGGCGCGGCGCCTGCAGCGCTACCAGCCGAAGGTGCGGCTGGAACTGGACATCCCGGCCACGCTGGCGCCGATCTGGGTGCACCCGGCGCTGGTCGAGCAGGCGGTGTTCAACGTGATGGAGAACGCGGCCAAGTTCTCGCCCCCCGATGCCGCCGTGCAGGTGCAGGCGCGCGAACTGGACGGCCAGCTGCGCATCGACGTGATCGATGCCGGCCCCGGCATTCCCGACGACGAACGCGCGCGCATCTTCGACATGTTCTACAGCGTCGAGCGCGGCGACCGCGGCCGCCACGGCACCGGCCTGGGCCTGACCATCTGCCAGGGCATGATCGGTGCGCATGGCGGCAGCGTGCAGGCGCTGCCCGGACGCGACGGTCGCGGTACCCTGATCCGCATCACCCTGCCCCTGCTCAAGCCAGCCTCCCACGATGAGCCCGACCCCGATTGAAGCCAGCGCGCCGGCCGCGCGCGTGCTGGTGATCGATGATGAAACCCAGATCCGCCGGTTCCTGGACATCAGCCTGCGCGCGCAGGGCTACCAGGTACGGCAGGCCGCGACCGGCCAGGAAGGCCTGGAGATGGCCGCCAGCGAAGACATGGACCTGGTGATCCTGGACATCGGCCTGCCGGACATGGAAGGCCACGAGGTGCTGGAGCAGCTGCGGCAATGGAGCCAGGTGCCGGTGATCATGCTGACCGTTCGCGCCGGCGAAACCGAGAAGGTGCGGGCGCTGGACAACGGCGCCAACGACTACGTGACCAAACCCTTCGGTACCCAAGAGCTGATGGCGCGGGTACGGGCGCTGCTGCGCACGCGCAGCGTGCCCAGCGACGGCACCCCGCCGGTGTTCGACGACGGCCACCTGCGCGTGGACCTGGTGCGCCGCGAAGTCGCCCTGCAGGGTGAACCGGTGGCGTTGACCCGCAAGGAATACGCGCTGCTGTCACTGCTGCTGCGCAACGCGGGCCGGGTGGTGACCCAGCCGCAGATCCTGCAGGAGATCTGGGGGCCGACCCACCAGCACGACACCCATTACCTGCGCATCCTGGTCGGCAAATTGCGGCACAAGCTGGGTGATTCAGCGCTGGATTCGCGCTACCTGTTCACCGAGCCGGGCGTGGGATTGCGGTTCAAGGGGTGAGGGTGTGCCGACCAACGGTCGGCACCTACCAAAGCAAATGCGGAAGAGCATCCACGCATGGCGTGGATCTCTGCTGTGTCGACCAAGGTCGACACCTACCAAGAGCAGTTCATGCGGTTCGGACAGATCGCGGGAATCTGTCGAAGGCGGGGTGGGTCCGGTTGCGGGGGCGTGAGCCGCATGGATGCGGCGACCGAGCTTACATGGACGTACTTGCAGCGTCCCCCGTAACCGGACCCACCCCGCATCCTACGGATAGCCGGCCTTTGACGTTGACGTTGATTCGGCGGGTGCCGGGCGCCGCCCGGCCCCACCTCAGAACCCCAGCGGGGTGTCGCCCAGCACCGGCTGCAGCTGGCTGCGGAACAGCGCCTGGATGCGTTCCAGTGCGGCCTCGTCGTTGCCCTCGAAGCGCAGCACCAGCACCGGCGTGGTGTTGGAGGCCCGCACCAGGCCCCAGCCATCGGGGAAGTCCACGCGCAGGCCGTCGATGGTCGACAGTCGGCCGCCGACATACGGGTTGTCCGGCGACTGCGCCGCCGCCACCAGCATTGCCACCAGCGCATGCGGCGTGCCGTCGGCCACCGGCACCTTCAGCTCCGGCGTGGCCACCATCTCCGGCAGCTCGCCCAGTACCTCGTCCGGGGTCTCCTCGCGCTGGGCCAGGATCTCCAGCAGGCGCGCCGCCGCATACAGGCCATCGTCGAAACCGAACCAGCGCTCCTTGAAGAAGAAGTGGCCGCTCATCTCGCCAGCCAGTTCGGCATCGGTCTCGCGCATCTTCGCCTTCATCAGCGAATGCCCGGTCTTCCACATCAGCGGGCTGCCACCATTGCGCAGCACGTGGTCGGACAGCTTGCCGGTGCACTTCACGTCGTAGATCACCATCGCGCCGGGGTTGCGCATCAGCACGTCGGCGGCGAACAGCATCAGCAGGCGGTCGGCATAGATGATTTTGCCGTCAGCACTGACCACGCCCAACCGGTCGCCATCGCCATCGAAGGCGACGCCGAGGTCGGCCCCGAAGCGCTTGACCGTCTGCACCAGGTCTTCCAGGTTGGCCAGTTCGCTCGGGTCGGGATGATGGTTGGGGAAGGTACCGTCGACATCGCAGTACAGCGGAATGACTTCAGCACCGATGGCTTCCAGCAGTTGCGGTGCCAGTGCGCCGGCCACGCCGTTGCCGGCATCGGCCACGACCTTCAGCGGACGGTCCAGCTGCACGTCGTCGGCGATGCGCTGGATGTAGTCGGCACTGACATCGCGCTGCTGGTAATCGCCCGGCTCCGCAGCCTGTACCAGGCGGCCCTCGACGATGCGCGCGTAGAGATCGGTGATGGCATCGCCGGACAGCGTCTCGCCGCCGATGACAATCTTGAAACCGTTGTACTCGGGCGGGTTATGACTGCCGGTCACCGCCACGCAGGTGCCGGTACGCAGGTGGAAGGCGGCGTAGTACACCACCGGAGTCGGCGCCAGGCCGATGTCGATCACCGCACAACCGGCGCGGCGCAGGCCCTCAGCCAATCCTGCGGCCAGTTCCGGGCCGGACAGGCGGCCATCGCGACCGATCACCACCTCGCGCAGGCCCTGCTCCAGTGCCACGGTAGCGATGGCCTGGCCGATCAGCGCGGCGGTCTTCGGCGTCAGTTGGCTGCCCACCACGCCGCGGATGTCGTAGGCGCGGAAGATACCGGCCGCCAGTTCCTCGGCCGGAACCGGCGGCGGGGGCGGCGGTGCACTTTCAGTGGTGCTGGCCCCGGCCACCGGCGGCGGCGCCATCTGCAGGCTCTCGCTCAGGGTCGGGCCATGATCCGCTTCCGCCACGGCCGCACGCCGCGGCAGCGGCAGCGTCTTCGGCAGGCGGCCGCGACCCACCACCAGCAGCACGGCGATGAACGCCAGCAGCAGCGCAACGATGGCGCTGGCCAGCGAACCCAGGCCCAGCGGACCGGGTTCGATATTGGGTACCGCGGCCACCAGCCGCAACGGGGTACCCGGGATCGGCCGCGCCAGGACTTCGGCACTTTCGGCCAGGCTGGCATCGCCCAGGGCGACGAGGTCATGCGCGCCCTGGCGCAGGCCAAGGAAACCGGCCGATGGCGCACTCACCTGGTCCAGCGGCGAGGTCAGGCGCAGCAATGGCTGGCGCACGTAGAGCACTGCCGGGCCCAGGCTGCCCAGCGGCACCGGTGCCGCCAGGCCAAGACGATTGCCACCCCCATCGCGGACCACGCGCAGGCTGGGGCCGGCCTCGGCAAGCGCTCCTTCCAGCAACGCCAGGCGGGCATAGCCGAACGTGGCCGGGTCGGCGTAGGCATTGGCCAGATCGGCGGTCAGCACTTCAGCATGCTCGACGCCGGTCCAGCTCTCGCGGACCGCGAGTGCCGCCGCAGCGGCATCGCCGGCCTGCAGCGCCTGCTGCACGCGCTCGTTCTTCAGCTGCTGCTGCAGCTGCTTCAGCTGGCCGGCGGCGGCCTCCTGCAGGCCCTGCACAGCCTGGTCGCGCGCAGCTTCCAGCGCCTGGCCGTTGGCCTCCTGGCGCCATTGCTGCACCGCGCTCCATCCGAACCAGCCGGCCAGCAGGACCAGCAGCACCCCCAGTAGTGGTGCACTGCGTCCCAACGACCGTCCCCGCTGTCCTTCCCCGATGCCGCTCATCGATGTCCCCTGTCAACGCACCCCGGTATGGCCGAATCCACCCGTTCCGCGCACGCTGTCGGTGAAAGTATCCACCACCTGCAGGCTGACGCGGGCAATCGGCACCACCACCAGCTGCGCGATGCGATCACCCGGCTCGATGGTGAACGCCTCGCGGCCGCGGTTCCAGACGCTGATCAGCAGCGGTCCCTGGTAGTCGGCGTCGATCAGGCCGGTGCCATTGCCGAGCACGATGCCGTGGCGGTGGCCGAGCCCCGAACGCGGCAGGATCACCGCGCACAGGTTCGGATCGGCGATATGGATGGCCAGGCCGCTGGGCACCAGCGCGGTGTCGCCCGGCTGCAGGGTCAGCGCGGTATCCAGCGCCGCGCGCAGGTCCATGCCGGCGCTGGCTTCGGTGGCGTAGGCCGGCAGCGGCCAGCTGTCGCCAAAGCGCGGATCGAGCAGCTTGACCTGCAGGGGTTGGGAAGTGAAAGCCTGGGTCATGCCTGGAGTCTCCGCGCGATCAGCGCCAGCAGTTGTTCGGCCAGCTCGCGCTTGGAGGTGGCCGGGAATACCTGTTCACCGTCCTGCCAGAAGACAGTGGCGGCATTGTTGTCGCTCTCGAAACCACCGCCGCTGATGCCGACCTGGTTGGCGATCACCAGGTCAAGGCGCTTGTCGACCAGCTTGCCACGCGCATACTTCTCCACGTCGTGGGTTTCGGCGGCAAAGCCGACCACCAGCTTCAGCGACTGCGTCTGCGCGGCGACTTCGGCCAGGATGTCCGGCGTGCGCACCAGCTCGATCACCAGCGACTGGCTGTCGGCGGTCTTCTTCAGCTTCTGCGCAGCCACTTGGCGCGGTGTGTAGTCGGACACCGCGGCGGCACCGATATAGATGTCGGCCGGCAGCGACTTCAGCACGGCATCACGCATCTGCGCGGCCGAGCGCACGTCCACGCGCTGCACGCCGGGAGGCGTCGGCAGCTGCACCGGGCCGCTGACCAGCACCACCTGGGCGCCCATCGTCGCGGCGGCCGCAGCCAGGGCAAAGCCCATCTTGCCGCTGCTGCGGTTGCCGACGTAGCGCACCGGATCGATGTCTTCATAGGTCGGGCCAGCGCTGATCAGCAGGCGCAGGCCCTGCAGCGCGTGGGTTTCCGGTGCGGCAACCGCCGCTGCAGCACTGCCATTGGCCGCCAGCGCGGCGACGATGTCGCCGGGCTCGGCCAGACGACCCGGACCGGATTCGCCTT
Source organism: Stenotrophomonas sp. YJH_SMC_33 (assembly GCF_059372295.1). Lineage (NCBI taxonomy): Bacteria > Pseudomonadati > Pseudomonadota > Gammaproteobacteria > Lysobacterales > Lysobacteraceae > Stenotrophomonas > Stenotrophomonas sp. YJH_SMC_33. The sequence goes on along the minus strand of NZ_JCAFVJ010000005.1, from coordinate 232,712 downwards.
CGGCCAGCGGACCGTCGACCGGGCCGATCACCTGCGCGCCGCGCTGGCGCAGCAGGGCGATGTTGGCCTGGGTGGCCGGATGCAGCCACATGCGGTGGTTCATCGCCGGGCAGATCGTCAGCGGCGCGGTGCTGGCCAGGCACAGGGTGCTGACCAGGTCATCGGCGTGGCCCTGGGCCAGCCGCGCGAGCAGATCGGCGGTACCTGGGGCGACCACGATGCGATCGGCCCAGCGCGCCAGTTCGATATGGCCCATGGCCTGTTCGGCGGCGCTGTCCCACAGCGTGGTGCGGGTCGGCTGCCCGGACAGCGCCTGGAAGCTGAGCGGAGTGACGAACTGCTGGGCACCGGCAGTCATCGCCACCTGCACCTGGGCACCGGCGTCGCGCAGGCGCCGCACCAGTTCCAAGGCCTTGTAGGCCGCGATCCCGCCTCCGACGCACAACAGCAGTTTCTGACCTTCCAGCGCGCGGGCCGGCGCGGGAGAAGCGTTGGGGGAGTCAGCCACCTGGAATTCCTGTGCAAACGAGGGCGCTAGCTTACCCGAAGGTCGGTAATGTCCCGGTGCCCGGTGCACATAGCGGGCGGCTATCAGCAGATGGAGCCCGCCTGCATGGACCCGGCATTCACCCGGTATCGGTTTCGGACCTTTCCTATACCTCCAGGGGCCTGCGCTTTTGCAGAATCAGGCATTGGCTGCCGCCCGCCGTGGCCTGTTCGATCTTCGAGGAACCGCGTGCGTCCACGCATCATCATTGCCGACGACCATCCCGTGGTCCTGCATGGCATCGCCATCGTGCTGCAGACCTACCTGATGGACATCGTCGGCAGTGCGCGTGACGGCGCCCAGCTGCTGGACCTGGTGGACCGCCACGACTGCGATGCAGTCCTGACCGACCTGTCGATGCCGGGTGCCGGCCCGGACGGTCCGGAGCTGATCGACGCGCTGCGCGTGCGTCGCCCTGGCCTGCCGGTGGTGGTGCTCACCGGCGCCCGCCATCCCGGCCTGCTGGACGGCCTGCTGCGGGAGGGCATCAGTGGCCTGGTCGACAAGTGCGCCGATTTTGCCGAGCTGCCCCAGGCGCTGAACGCCGCATTGGCCGGGCACGTATTCGTCTCCCAGCAGCTGCGCCATCACCTGCAGGCCCGCGACCTGCTGTTCCCGCGCGAACCGGCACCGCTGTCGGCACGCGAGAAGGAAGTGCTGGATCTGCTGGCGATCGGCCTCAACGTGAACGAAGTCGCCAAGCGTTGTGGGCGCAGCCCGAAGACCATCAGCCGGCAGAAGGCCGAAGCCAAGCGCAAGCTGGGGCTGCAGAACAACCAGGAACTGTTCGACTACCTGCAGACCCGGCGCGACTGAGGTATCGACCGACCCGGGCCCGCGGCAAGCCCCGATGGGAGACGCCGCCGAAGCTGGCGATGATGCAGGCATGCCCATCCATGACTGGCCCGAACAGGAACGCCCTCGCGAGAAGCTGATCGCGCGCGGGCCCACGGCACTTTCCGACGCCGAGCTGCTGGCCCTGTTCCTCGGCTCCGGCTTCGGCGGCCGTGATGCCGTGCAGACCGCGCGCGACCTGCTGCAGGCGCATGGCCCCTTGCGGGTGCTGCTCGACCGTCCCGCGGGCGAACTGGCCCGCTTGCCCGGGCTGGGCCCGGCGCGCAGCTGTACGCTGGCTGCCGGGCTGGAACTGGCCCATCGCTACCTGGCGGCTGAGCTGGAGCACGGCGAGGCGGTTGGCAACAATCCGGCGGCGGTCGGCCGCTATCTGCAGCACCGCCTGCGAGGGCAGGCACGGGAGATCTTCATGGCCCTGTTCCTGGACAACCGCCACCGCCTGATCGCCTGCGAGGAACTGTTCCACGGCACCATCAACGCCGCGCCGGTCTACCCCCGCGAGGTGGTCCGGCGTGCCCTGCTGCACAACGCGGCGGCGGTGATCCTCAGCCACAACCATCCTTCGGGCGACCCTGAACCGTCCAGCGCCGATACCCGCATCACCGATGAACTGCAGCAGGCGCTGGCGATGGTGGACGTGCGCCTGCTGGACCACTTCGTGGTCGGCGAGGGCCGTCCCGTTTCATTTGCTGAACGGGGCCTGCTGTCCCCGCCCCAGCCTCGGCTGTTCGGCTGAGCGCGCCCCCTTCAGGCGCCACCGGCCGCCCCCGCAGGCATGTTCTGGTCAGCGTGGGCGCGGGTACATGCGCTAAAATGGGCGATTCCGCCGCTCATTCTCACAGCAGGCCTCGTGAAAAATCTCCTCCGCGCCCTGATCAGCCAAGGCATCGAAGCCTTGCGCGCCAATGGCACCCTGCCCGCCGACTCCCTGCCGCCGGACTTCGTGGTCGAGCGCCCGAAGACCCGCGACCACGGCGACTTCGCCACCAACGCCGCGATGCTGCTGGCCAAGGCCGCGCGCAGCAATCCGCGCGCACTGGCGCAGGCGCTGGTCGAGGCGCTGCCGCGCAGCGAGGACGTCAGCAAGGTCGAGATCGCCGGCCCCGGCTTCATCAACTTCCACCTGGCCCCGGCCGCGTACCAGCGTGAAGCCGCGTCGGTCATCAAGGAAGCCCACGACTACGGCCGCAACCTGTCCGGCAATGGCCGCACGGTGGGCGTGGAGTACGTGTCGGCCAACCCGACCGGCCCGCTGCATGTCGGCCATGGCCGCGCGGCGGCGATTGGCGACTGCGTGGCGCGAGTGCTCGATGCCAACGGCTGGAACGCCAAGCGTGAGTTCTACTACAACGACGCCGGCGTGCAGATCGAGAACTTGGCGCTGTCCACCCAGGCACGGATCAAGGGCATCGCGCCGGACCAGGACGGCTGGCCGGAAGGTGGCTACCGCGGTGAGTACATCGTCGACGTCGCCCGCGCCTACATGGCCGGTGCCAGCGTTGATCTGGAAGGCAGCACCGTGGTGGGCGCCAAGGACCCGGACGACATGCAGGCGATCCGTCGCTTCGCCGTGGCTTACCTGCGCAACGAGCAGAACCTGGACCTGGCCGCGTTCGGCGTCGACTTCGACATCTATTTCCTGGAAAGCTCGCTGTACGCCGACGGCAAGGTGGCAGAAGCGGTGGCCAAGCTGCAGGCGTCGGGGCATACCTACGAGGAGGGCGGCGCGCTGTGGCTGCGGAGCACCGACTTCGGTGACGACAAGGACCGCGTGATGCGCAAGTCCGACGGCACCTTCACCTACTTCGTGCCGGACGTGGCCTACCACCTGTCCAAGTGGCAGCGCGGCTACGAGCGCGCGATCACCGAACTCGGTGCCGACCACCACGGCTCGCTGGCGCGTGTGCGCGCCGGCCTGCAGGCGATGGAAGTGGGCATTCCGCAGGGCTGGCCGGAGTACGTGCTGCACCAGATGGTCACCGTCATGCGTGGCGGCGAGGAAGTGAAGCTGTCCAAGCGTGCCGGCAGCTACTTCACCCTGCGTGACCTGATCGAGGAAGCCGGCCGCGATGCCACCCGCTGGTTCCTGATCGCGCGCAAGCCCGATTCGCAGCTGACCTTCGACATCGACCTGGCCCGCCAGCAGAGCAACGACAACCCGGTGTTCTACGTGCAGTACGCGCATGCCCGCGTCTGCAGCCTGCTGCGCCAGGCGCAGGAGAAGGGGCTGGTGTATGAACAGGCTGATGGCCTGGCCAACCTCGGCCGCCTGGCCGACGACGCTTCGCTGCTGCTGATGAACGAGATCTCGCGGTACCCGGAAGTGGTGGAGGCGGCCGGCGTGGCGCTGGAGCCGCATCTGGTGGCGCAGTACCTGCGTGAATTGGCGCACGCGTTCCACACGTGGTATCACGGAACGCCGGTACTGGTGGAAGATGCCGCCGATCGCAACGCCAAGCTGACCCTGGCCTGCGCTGCCCGCCAGGTGCTGGCCAACGGCCTCGACCTCCTGGGCGTCAGCGCCCCGGAAAAAATGTAAGCATCAGGAGACGCAGTACCCATGGCAGCACGACGCGGCAAAAACCAGGCACGACGCAACAGCAGCAGCCAGGGCACACCCGGATGGGTGTGGCTGGTCGCTGGCGTGGCGATTGCGGCCGTGGTGTTCCTGGCGGCGCCGAACCTGTTCAAGGGCGAAGGCGATGGCTTCCTTCGTGCCGGACCGCAGCCGAACCCGAACGCGCAACCGGCCCCGGTCGCTGACGCCGACAGCGATGTCGGCACCCAGCCGGCCGCACAGCCGGCTACGCCGAAGCCGGCCGAGCCGGAAAAGCCGGCCGCGACCCAGTACGACTTCTACACCCTGCTGCCGGGCAAGGAAGTTGAAATGTCCGACGCCGAACTGGCCGCCAGCGCGCGTGCCGAAGACCAGCGCCGGGCCAGGGCCGAAGCGCAGCGCGCGCAGGCTGCACTGGAAGGCAAGCCGGTTCCGCCGCCCGCGGCGCCAGCACCCACAGCCACGGCCAGCGTGGCCAGCACCGCCCCGGTGACCGCGACCAGCCGTCCGCTGCCGGCACCGCTGAGCGAACGCCCGGCGGCGGCAACGCCTGCAGCCGGCACCCCAACGGCGTCGACCAGCAACGCCGCGGCCACGCCTGCAGCACGTGCGGAAGCCGCACCGGCAGCGACCGGTACTCCGGCAGCTGCTGCACCGGCTGCCGCCGACAACGCCCGCTACATCCTGCAGGCCGGTGCGTTCGGTGCCTCCGGCGATGCCGAGGCGACCAAGGCCAAGCTGGCGATGATGGGCCTGGCGGCACGCGTGGAATCGGCGCAGATCAACGGCAAGACCGTGTACCGCGTGCGCATGGGGCCGTATGGCAGCGCCGGCGAGTTGTCCGAAGCCAAGCAGAAGCTGGATGGCACCGGCCTGCAGGCGATGGCGATCAAGGCGCAGTAAGCCTGCCGCTGTGAACGAGGAAGCCGGGCATTGCCCGGCTTTTTTCGTTTCTGTAGAGCCGAGCCATGCTCGGCTGAATCCAGACGAAGCCGAGCATAGGCTCGGCTCTACGGGACCCGCGACGCAGGTCAGCCTTCGCGGGCGACCTGGAAACCGGCGAAGGACTGGCTGACCGGCATCAGCTCCAGGCGATTGATGTTCAGGTGCGGCGGCAGGCTGGCCACCCAGAAGATCTGTTCGGCGATGTCTTCAGCGGTCATCGGGTTGGCGCCGGTATAGAGCTTGTCCGATGCCGCCTGGTCGCCATGGGTACGCACCACGGTGAACTCGGTTTCAGCCATACCCGGCTCGATCGTGGTGACGCGCACGCCGGTGCCGTGCAGGTCCGAACGCAGGCCCAGCGAGAACTGGCTGACGAAGGCCTTGGTGCCACCGTAGGCGTTGCCACCCGGGTACGGGTAGACGCCGGCCACCGACGAGATGTTGATGATCGCGCCCTTGCGCTCCACCAGCTGCGGCAGCAGGCGATGGGTCAAGGTCACCAGCGCGGTGATGTTGGTGTCGATCATCGTGGTCCAGTCCGACAGCTTGGCGCTCTGTGCCGGCGCGGTGCCCTGTGCCAGGCCCGCGTTGTTGACCAGCAGATCGATCTGGCCGAACGCAGGCGGCAGTGCCAGCAGGGCCGCCTCCATTGCCACCGGATCGCGGATGTCGAAGGCGGCGGCGTGAACCACGTCCTTGCCGTAGCGCTCGACCAGCGACTGCAGGCGTTCGCCGCGGCGGCCGGTGGCGATCACCTTCCACCCGGCCTGGGCGAAGCGGTGGACGGCGGCGGCGCCGAAGCCGGACGTGGCGCCGGTAATCAGGACAGTGCGGGTCATCAGGCAACTCCAGGGGGAAAAACCGGACGCCCATTCTGGCACCGTCGGCCCGCCCCTGCGTTGCCGATGCCGGCTGACCACGCCCGGGGCGTGCGCGGCTCAGCGCACGCGGAATACCCGGGCCTTGGGCAGGTCTTCGTCGACCTGCAGGAACCAGCGCCCGGCAATTCCTGGAACAACGGCGATCTGCGGCGACTGCAGCACCTTGCGCAGCTTCATCTGCCCCTTCATCACCTGCCATTGCTGGCCGTTATCAAGGGTGAACAGCGTGCCCGGCTGCCAGCCTGCGACCTCTCCGACCACGCGTGCATTGACCGGTCCTTCTTCCAGGCCCAGATGCATTGCTGCCGGTGCCGGCACATTGGCAGGCAGCGGCGCAGCGGCGGGGGCCACCGCTGCCGTCGGCCCGGTGGCCGCGCGCTCTGCCTCGCGCAGTACCCGGTTCAGTGCCTGCAACTGCGCTGGATTGAGCCCGACCTCGGCCAGTTGGGATGCACTGAGGCGCCGCTCGACGGGTACGAAGCGGTCCTGGGCGAAGGCAGCGAAGCTGCTGGCGAGCAGCAGTGCGGAAAACAGATACCGGCGCATGCAAGGGTCTCAGCGAACGAGTGCCCACGATGCTGCAGTTCGATGACACTCCGGTGACACGCCAGGGGCCGCTACAATTGGACCATGATCAACAATGATGTCCTGCGCAGCGTGCGCTACTCCCTGGACCTGGGCGACCACCACGTGGTGGCCCTGTGCCAGATGGCCGACCCGGCCTTCGCCGTGGAGACCGAGCAGGTGAAGGCTTGGTTGCGCCGCGAGGACGAAGCCGGTTTCGAGGCGATGAGCGACAGCGCGCTGGCGCACTTCCTCGATGGCCTGATCGTGCACCTGCGCGGTCGCGACGAGAACCAGCCGCAGCGCGCGGTGGAGACCCGCATCGACAACAACCTAGTGCTGAAGAAGCTGCGCGTGGCGTTCCAGCTGCGCGACGTCGATCTGATGGAGATCTTCGCCAGCGCCGGTTTCAATGTCTCCAAGTCGGAAGTGGGCGCACTGTTCCGCCAACCCGGGCACGCCAACTACCGGCGTTGCCTAGACCAGATGCTGCGCAACTTCCTCAAGGGCCTGAGCCTGCGCCTGCGCGGCTGAGCACGGCCTCGACGAACGCCCGCGCCGCCGGTGTCGGCAGCCGCTGCCAGACCAGGTGCACGCGGCGGGTCGGGGTCGGCTGCAGCGGAATCCGCACCACGCCTTCAAAGCCTTCGGCGATCAACGCCGGCACGATGCCGACCGCCAGCCCATGGCGGACGAAGCGCTCGACCAGTTCCATCAGGTTGACCTCGAAGCGGACCGCGTGCGGCAGGCCGGCGGCGGCGAAGGCATCGTCGGTCTGCCGCCGCGCACCGGTGCCGCGCGGGAAGTCGACCAGCGCTTCATCCTGCAGTTCGGTCAAGGGCAGCCGCTTGCGCCGGGCCAAGCGGTGCGACGGCGCCAGCACCGCCACCAGGTCTTCTTCCTGCAGCATCTGGTGGCATACCCCGTCCAGGCCGGCCGAGGGCGCCAACCCCACCAGTGCCACGTCCAATTCACGCGACTGCACCTGCGCGATCAGATCCTCGCTCTTGTCCACCCGCAGCTGGAACTCCACCTGCGGGTGCGCCTGCTGGAAGGCTGCCAGCATCGCCACCACGTCGATGCCGGTCAGCGAGGAAATCTGCCCGATCGCCAGCAGGCCACGCACCTCGCCACTCACCGCGGCCACGTCAGCGCGCAGGTGGCGCAGGCTGGCCAGCACCTGGCGTGCGTGCACCAGCAGCGCCTCACCGGCCGCCGTCGCCCGTACCTGGCGCGGCAGGCGTTCAAACAGCGGCGTGCCCAGTTCCTGCTCCAGGTAGGCAATCTGGTGGCTCAACGCGGACTGCACCACGTGGCAGCGTTCGGCGGCACGGGTGAAATTGCCCTCTTCGGCCAGGGCGACGGCAAATTCGAGCTGCTTGAGATTCATCCAGCTATCTCGTTTCCAGATGGCATGGATGATGATGATTCATTTCCATCATGGTCGCAGCAGGCGGACACTGTGCACCCCGCTTTGTGGAATACCGCGTGAGTCCGTCCCTCCCCCCCCTGCACCGCTGGCAGGTGCTGCTGATGTCGGTCGCCACCGGCGTGGCCGTGGCCAGCAACTACTATGCGCAGCCACTGCTGCATACCATTGCCGATGCCTTCGGTGTGCCGTTCGGCCAGGTCGGCATGGTGGTCACCGCCGCGCAGCTGAGCTATGCCGCCGGACTGATCCTGCTGGTGCCGCTGGGAGACCTGTTCGAACGCCGGCGCCTGATCGTGGTGATGAGCCTGTTGTCCGCCGGCGGGCTGGTGATCAGTGCCTGTGCGCCGTCGCTGGCCTGGCTGCTGGCGGGCACCGCGATCACCGGCCTGTTCTCCGTGGTCGCCCAGGTGCTGGTGCCGTTCGCGGCCACGCTGGCCGCGCCGGAACATCGCGGTCGCGTGGTCGGCACGTTGATGAGCGGCCTGCTGCTGGGCATCCTGCTGGCACGTACCGTGGCCGGCCTGCTTTCCAGCCTGGGCGACTGGCGCCTGGTGTACGCGATCGCCGCTGCCACCCTGGTGCTGACCGCACTGGCATTGCAGCGCGGCCTGCCGCGCTTCCACCACAGCGCCGGCCTTGGCTACTTCGCATTGCTGCGCTCGATCGGCGTGCTGTTCGTGCAGGAACCGGTGCTGCGCCAGCGCACGCTGCTGGGCGCCTGCAGCTTCGCCATGTTCGCGATCTTCTGGACGCCACTGGCGTTCCTGCTGGCACAGCCGCCGTATGCCTACAGCGACGCCACCATCGGCCTGTTCGGGCTGGTCGGCGCGGCCGGCACGCTGGCGGCCGGCCTGGCCGGCCGCATGTCCGACCGTGGCCAGACCGGGCGTGCCACCGCCATCGCGCTGGCGCTGCTGCTGCTCTCGTGGCTGCCACTAGGGCTGTCGGCCCACTCGTTGCTGGCGCTGCTGGTCGGCGTGGTGGTGCTGGACCTGGCCGCGCAGCTGCTGCACGTCAGTAACCAGAACCTGATCTATGCACTGCAACCGGCAGCGCGCAACCGCCTCAATGCCGGCTACATGACCGGCTACTTCATCGGCGGTTCGCTGGGTTCGCTGCTGTCGGCGCAGGTCTACCAGCGCTTCGGCTGGACCGGCGTCTGCGTAGCCGGTGCTGCGGTGGCGGTGCTGGCCCTGCTGCTGTGGCTGCCCGGCGCGCTGCGTGCGCGCCAGGCCTCGGTGGCCGACTAGAAACTGCCCTGCAGCGCCAGCTCCCATCGTCCACCGGCATTGCCCGGGAACAGGCGCTTGGCCGCACTGTCGGTGTCATGCACGGTGGCACGCAGCTCCCATGCCGGGGCCAGCGTGGCAATGGCACTGAGCTGCCCATGCAGGTAGTCCGGGCCCTGCGCGGTGGCCAGCCAGTACTGGCCCACCGCCGCTTCCAGGCGGACGCGTTCGTGCAGCGGCACACGCACGCCCAGCTGGGCATAGGTACCGCGATGGCCACCGGCCAACGCATCGTTGGAATGGGCGACCTGCAACCAGGCGCGCTGCTTCCAGCTCACTGTGGTGTTGAGTTCGGTCCAGTCCAGCGCGCGGCCGGTGCCCGGGTACATGTAGCGGGTCAGGTTGGCATCCAGTGTCCAGTCCGGGGCCAGCGCACCGGACCAGCCGGCCACCAGGTCGAACTCGCTGCGCGCGCCATTGTCCGGCTTGAACGAAACGTTGGAGCCCCACACGCTGGCGTACCAACCCGATGGGATCGAAACCTTCGCACCCGCCTGCACCGCCGGGTCGCCGTCGCTCTGCGAGCTGCCACGCCACACGTAGTCACTGGTCAACGCCGCACTGCCACTGACCTGTACCTGTGCCTGCGCGCTGCCGATCCCGAGCAGCCCTGCCAGGGCGGCCACCACCGCCGCCATCATCCCCTTGCTGTTCACTGCACTGTGTTCCTCGTCGAAGGCGGTTATGCCGCCGGGAACGCAGTGTCGAGGCGGTGGCCGTAACGGATCGAGGGTGCTGCCGGGGCCGTGGCGCAAATTCGGCGTAAATCCCGTGATCGGGGCCACATGCCGGCAGCGCGGTATCATGGTGCCCTGTTTCCAGAGAACCAACCGCGTGGACGCCATCCTGACCCCGGTATCGATCGGCGAGCTGATCGACAAGATCACCATTCTCGAGATCAAGGCCGAACGCATCGACGATGCGGCCAAGCTGAGCAACGTGCGCACCGAGCTGGACGGCCTGCTGCCGTTGCTGCAGCAGCAGCTGCAGGCTCAGCCGGCGCTGGCCGTGCTGAAGCAGCAGTTGAAGGCAATCAACGAGCGCATGTGGGACATCCAGGACCAGCTGCGCGACAAGGAAGCGGCCCAGGTGTTCGACGATGGCTTCATCCAGCTGGCACGCGGTGTCTACGGCACCAATGGCGAGCGCGTGCAGGTGAAGAACGAGATCAACCGCGTGGCCGGTTCGGCTCTGGTGGAAGAGAAGCAGTACCAGGGCGAGTAAGCCCGCTCATCCGCATTCGAGCAGGTGCCGGATGCGGAACAGCTCACCATCGCTGTGGATGCCCAGCTTCTCGTACGCCGTCCGCTTCTGCGTGCTGACCGTACTGGCCGTGCGCCCGAAGCGCCGCGCCACCTCCCCGGTGGTGCAGCCCTGCAGGACCAGCCGGAGCACCTCGCGCTCACGTCGGCTCAAGGGCGTCAGCACCGGCGCCGGTGTGCGCCGCATGCGTGATCGGTTCAACTGCGTGCGCAGCTCCGGGGGCACGAAGCGGCCGCCACGGGCCAGTACCTCCACCGCGCGCCGCAGCATCGCCGGCGTGGTTCCCTTTGACAGGAAGCCGCGCGCGCCGGCCTGCATCGCCATGGTCACCATGCTGGCATTGCAGTGCGCAGACAGCACCAGCACCGGCAGCAGCGGCCAGCGCCGCGACAACAGCCGCAACAGGGACAGGCCCTGTTCGGGACCATAGGGCGCCAGCAGGTCGATCAGCAGCAGGTCGATGCCATCCGGCTGGCGCTGCAGCAGATCGAGCAGATCAGCTTCGCGGGTGAAGCTGCCACAGACCTGCACGCCACCGTGCTGGCAAAGCACCACCTCCACCCCCAGACGCAGCACGGGATGCGGCGCCAGCATTGCCAGGCGGCGGGGCCGATCGAGGGGCAGAGCGGGAACGGCAGGCGGCATCACATGGATCCGACGATACGAAGTGCCCACCGTAGGGCCGCGCCGGGAGCAGCGGAATCCAATTTATTGCAACGCAGCAGCGGCCTCGGAACATGCTCAGCTGCGGTTTCGGGTCGTCACAACGCAACAGGCCCGGCATAAGCCGGGCCTGTCGAGGCATCTTCAGCGCGCAGGCGCGCCGAGGAAGCAATTACCAGCTGAAGCGCGGGCCGACGGTGTATTCCTTGTCGCCGTCGCGGTTCATCTTCAGCTCGCCGTTCAGGCCCCAGTTCTGGTTCAGCTTGACCTGACCACCCAGGCGGCCGTACCACTGGCCTTCCGGATTGATGCCGTGCTTCTTCGAGAAATCTTCGTAGCCGACCATGCCGTAGACTTCGGCGTGGGCACCGAAGGCGGTGCGGATACCGGCTTCAGCGCTGTAGCCGTTGAAGTCCAGGCCGTGCTTCTGGTCGCGCTTCTGGTAGGCAACGCGAGCAACGAAGTCGGTGGTCGGGGCGATTTCAACGTTGTAGCCGGCGCCGATCTTCCACTGGTCCAGCTTGATGTTGGTGTGGTCGATTTCCTGGCGGCTGTAATCACCGAAAGCGTGGAAGTTCGGCAGGAAGCCGTACGAGCCCTTCACGCCCCAGCCGTCGGCCTTGAACGCATCGATGTCGGTCTTGGCGTAGTCGGCTTCGGCATAGTTGTACGACAGGTTCTCAGCAGCCGAGGCGGTGAACGGCAGGGCAGCGGCCAGGGCCAGAGCAATCAGCGAATTCTTCATGGGGGTACACCTTTACTTTCTTATGGTGTGCAGCAGCGCCAAGGCGCCATCGCATCGGGAATGTAAATTCTCCGTTATTCGCCACAACGCTCCCTGAAAACAGCGTTCTTCGCATTGCTGAATTTTTTGGCTTGATTCAGGCTGTTTCTGGCATACGCGCGCGGCGCGCGTGCATTTCATCGGCACAACGACTTCCGGTTGCAGGATGTCGATCCACGACGCCCTGGTTCGTCGGGTACTTGAAGGCCGTGCATGCGGCACGGTCCATCCGGAGGCAGGCAATGAGCTACATCGATGGTTTCGTCCTGGCGGTGCCCACCGCCAACAAGGAGAAGTTCCTCGCCCACGCACGCACAGGAGATCCCGTTTTCATCGAATACGGCGCGCTGCGCGTGGTCGAGTGCTGGGGCGATGACGTGCCGCACGGCAAGACCACCGACTTCTTCGGCGCGGTGAAAGCCACGCCGGATGAGACGGTGGTGTTTTCCTGGATCGAATGGCCGGACAAGCCGACCCGCGACGCCGGCATGAAGAAGATGATGGAAGACCCAAGGTTTGATCCGGCGACGAATCCGATGCCGTTCGACGGCGCGCGGATGATCTACGGCGGCTTCGTGCCGATCTACGAACTGACGCGCTGAACCGGGCGGACGTGCTCAGCGCGCGTCCGTTTCATCGCTGGCAGCGGCATGGCCGGCGCCCAGTGCGGCGCCAGCGCCGAGGCCCACACCGCCCATCCCAGCGCCCATTCCGCCACCGCCACCTCCTCCACCCGCACGACCGCCCTTGGCATCGCCCTCGTTGCGGCCCTTGCCGCCGCCACTGGCGCCACCCGGCCGGGTCGGCCCCTGCGGCGGTATCTGCAGGTCGGCCGGAATCGGCGCCAGATCCAGCGCTTCGCGCACGAAGTCGCGCAGCGAGACCACCAGTTCGTGGGTATGTACCGGCCGCCCCTGTGCCAGTTCATTGGCGGCACGCGCGGCCAGCCGCACCTGTTCGTCGGTGCCCAGCAGCAGGATGTCCGACAACGCCGCTTCAACGGCATCACGAATGCGGCGCGCGCGATCCGAACGGGGCTCGGCGATGCCCTCGGCATCCTCGCGCTGGCGCAGGTCACGGCGATGGCTGGGATCCACACCCAGTTCGCCGGTGAACGAACCGCCCAGGGTCTTGTAGGCCGCCATCAGTGTGCGCAGCCGTTCATTGATCTGCCGGTTCTCGCGCTCGCGGCGCTGTTGCAGGGTCTGCATCACCAGCAGGCGGATGCCCACGCCCAGCAGGGTGATCAGGACCAGGCCGGCCAAGGTGGACAGCACGCCCTGCCAGGAACTGAAGTCGATACCGCGCATGCCCGGGGCTCCGGCGGGAACAACCTGCATCTTGCCCCAGACCGCGTCCCAGAAACGCGAAAGGCCCCACCACCCGGGGGGTGGCAGGGCCTTCGGTCACGGCGCGATTACTTGCGCTTGGCGACCTTGCGCACGGCCTTCTTGGCCGGAGCCTTCTTGGCGGCGACCTTCTTCAGCGGCGCAGCCTTCTTGGCAACCGTCTTGCGGGTGGCGGCAACCTTCTTGCCAACTGCCTTCTTGGCAACGGCGGTCTTCTTGCCGACAACCTTCTTGGCAGCGGCGGTCTTCTTGCCGACGGCCTTCTTGGCGACAGCAGCCTTCTTGCCCACAACCTTCTTGGCGGCAGCGGTCTTCCTGGTGGCGACCTTCTTGGTGGCGGCAACCTTCTTGCCGACAACCTTCTTCGCAGCCACGGCCTTCTTGCCAGCGACCTTCTTGGCGGCGACGGTCTTCTTGGCCACGGCCTTCTTGGCGGTAGCGACCTTCTTGCCGACAACCTTCTTGGCGGCCGCGGTCTTCTTGGCAACGGTCTTCTTCGCGACGGCAGCCTTCTTGGTGGCGGCCTTCTTCACGGTGGCGACCTTCTTGCCGGCAGCCTTGGTGGCGGCCTTGGTGGTCTTCTTGGCAGCAGCGGCCTTCTTGGTCACAGCCTTGCCTGCAGCTGCCTTCTTCTTGGCCACTTCCTTCTTCAGGGCAGCGGCTTCGGCCTTGGCGTTCTTCTTGGCGGCTTCCAGCTTCTTCTTGGCGTTGGCAACAGTCTTGCCCACCGACTTGGCAGCCTTCTCGGCCTTCTTGGCAACGGTCTTCTCGACCTTGGCCACGGCCTTCTTGGCCTTGGCAACGCGGGTACCGGCAGCCTTGGTGGCGCGCTTGACGGTCTTCTTGACCGACTGCACTGCGTCTTCGGCAGCGTGGGCGATGGTCTCGCCAACGTTGGTGGCGGTTTCTTTGACGTTCTCGACGGCGTCGGTCACGACCGACACACCATTACCGTTGCTCATGTTGCCCTCCTGGGGACCTTAAGTATCAAAACGGGGCGATGCTATACCGACATTGACGATCGTGGAACGGGGCACGCACGAGCAATCGCATCTGATGCGACGGCAATGGTGTAGTCGGGTACCCTCGCGAGTACGATGTGTTGACGGGAAACCCCTTTTTTCAGTGCTGCGCCGCACGATGCGGGCAGCGGCAGGGGCTGCGTGCGCACACCCCGCCCGGACGTCGCGAAAGGCATGCGATATGGCGCATCGCGGCATCGGGATGCGCAGAACTGCGCAAGCATCGGCCTGCATACCCACGCGCTTGGGCAGACGTCGGCACAGTGCGAGGAACCTCCGGCGTTGCCGCCTGCGGCCCACGGTAGCGATGTTGGCCCGGGTTCCGGGCATGGCGTTTTCATGGCGCATTTATCCAGATCGCGACACACTCATTCAGCTTGTTCTACCGTAGGGCCGTACCGCCCCCACCCACGCCAGCGAACCGACTCCCATGCGACCGCTTCCTACCCTGCTCACGCTCGCAATCGCCGCCGCCTTCGGTGGCTTCGTTGCCACCGGCATCAATGCCCACATGGACAACCGTGCCGACGCCGCGCCGCTGCCGGCGGTGTTGCCGACCACGGCGGCCTTGCCGGCTTCGGTGGCCGGTCAGGCGGTGCCGTCGCTGGCACCGATGCTGGAAAAGGCAATGCCGGCGGTGGTCAGTGTCAACACCAAGCAGGTGGTGCGCGTGCGCAACCCCTTCTTCAACGACCCGTTCTTCCGCCGCCTGTTCCCGGATATCCCACAGGAACGCATCAACGAATCGCTGGGCTCGGGCGTGATCATCGACGCCAAGGAGGGGCTGGTGCTGACCAACCACCATGTCATCGACAACGCCGATGACGTACAGGTGACACTGGCGGACGGGCGCACGGTCAAGGCCGAGTTCCTCGGCTCGGACCGCGATACCGACATCGCGCTGATCCGCATCCCGGCGCAGAACCTGACCGACATCAAGCTCGGCAACAGCGACCAGCTGCGCGTAGGCGACTTCGTGGTGGCCATCGGCAACCCGTTCGGCTTCAGCCAGACCGTTACCTCGGGTATCGTTTCGGCGGTGGGCCGCAGCGGCATCCGCGGGCTGGGCTACCAGAACTTCATCCAGACCGATGCGTCGATCAATCCGGGCAACTCCGGTGGCGCGCTGGTCGACCTGCAGGGCCAGCTGGTCGGCATCAATACCGCCAGCTTCAACCCGCAGGGCAGCATGGCCGGCAACATCGGCCTGGGCCTGGCGATTCCTTCCAACCTGGCGCGCAGCGTGGTCGACCAGCTGGTCAAGCACGGCGTGGTGGTGCGCGGCACGCTGGGCGTGGAAAGCCAGAACCTGACCGCGCAGATCGCGCAGGGCCTGGGCCTGGGCGAAACCCGCGGTGCGCTGATCACCCGCGTGCTGGCCGGCTCGGCCGCCGCCGCAGCCGGGCTGAAGCCGGGCGACGTGGTGGTGTCGGCCAACGGCCAGCGCGTGGACAGCGCCGAGGCCCTGCACAACGTGGAAGGCCTGGCGGCCGTCGGCAGCGCGATGACGCTGGACGTACGCCGCGAAGGCAAGCCACTGCAGATCAAGGCGACACTGAAGGAACAGGCGCGCGCGGTCACCGGTGAGAGCCTGGACCCGCGCCTGACCGGCGCGACCTTCGTCGACCTGCCCGAGTCACTGCGCCAATCCGGTGTCGGCGGCGTGCTGGTCAGCGAGGTCAAGCGCGGCAGCCGCGCTGCCAGCAACGGCCTGCAGCAGGGCGACATCATCACCGACGCCACCGTGGGCGAATTCGCCGACCTGGCCAGTTGGCGCGCCAACTTCCAGCAACGCCCGCCGACCCTGGTGGTGCGCGTGCTGCGCAACAACGGCCAGCAGCAGGGCCAGCTCGTGATGCGCTGATCGCCCTGCCGTAACACCCCCTATACCCCGGCAATGCTATTGCTGTCAGTCCAGGTCGGCACCGCCGACGCCGTTCCCCCATCGCAACAGGAGTGATTCGATGAGCCCCACCAATACCGAGAACCTGAAGGAACACCTGGGTGAAGCCGGTTCCCACCTGAAGCAGGCCGCCAGCGCCGCCGGCGGTGCGATCAAGGGCGCCACCGGTGCCGCGACCGACGAACTGCGCATCGGCAAGGCCAACGTCAAGGCTGAACTGTCCGACAGTGCACTGTCCGGCCTGGCCGCTGCCGAGTTTGGTGGTGCCGCCGCCAAGGAGCAGGTCGATGCGCTGATGGACAAGGGCAAGGACCTGATCGACAGCGCCGCCGAATTGATCCGTGAGCGTCCGCTGGCCTCGTTCGGTGTTGCCTTCGCGGCCGGCTGGATCATCGCCAAGCTGGCCCGCGGCAGCAGCGACAAGTAAGCCGCGGCGTGAGCGAAGACAACGCGCAAGCCCCTGATCCGGCGGCTACCCCGCCGCTGGAGGAGAGCATCCGCCAGGTCGGCGCGGCCGGTCGTGCCGCTGCCGACTCGGCCAAGCACTCGCTGCGTTCGCTGCGCCGGTTGGCCTCGGCCGACTTCGCGCTGGCACGCAGTGCCTTCGGCCGCGCGCTGGCCTGGGCCGGCGTAGCGATCGTATTTGGTGCGTCGGCCTGGCTGCTGATGGCCGCCACCCTTATCGCGCTGCTGCAAAGCTGGGGCCTGAGCTGGCTGCAGGCACTGCTGATCACCTCGCTGCTGAGCCTGGCCGTCACCGGTTATGCGATCTGGCGGGTGTCCTACTTCTTCCACCACACCGGCATGCACGCCACCCGGCGCCAGCTGTCCCGCCTGGGCCTGTTCGACGAGCCCAGCGAAGACGACCCCGATGCCGATGTGGAGCTGCCAGAGGGCAAGCCATGAAGTTCGGTGCGCTGCAGCGTCGGGTGAAGCGCTGCGAACAGGTGGTAACCGTGCGTCTGGTCGAGACCCAGGACCACTGGTCCACGCTCGGCCAGGTCTGGCGCCAGGGCTGGTCGCCACTACGCATCGTGGTAGTGGGCCTGGCCGGTGGCTTCATTGCCGGCAAGCTGGAAATGCCGGGCAAGGTCAACGGTGCGCGCTGGCTGCAGATGGTGGGTTCGGTCTCGAACCTGTTCGCCAGTGCGCAGGCGGCGTTCGCCACGGCGATGGCGGCGCAGGCGGCGGCCACCGCCGACGATGCGGCCGAAGAAGCCGGCGATGCCAGCGAACAGGCACACGCAGCGGCCTCCGCCGCTGAAGCACGGCCCGCAGCGGCAGCGCGAGCTGTGCCGGAGCCGGAGCCGGAACCGGACCTGCGCGAACCGCGCCCGGCCGAGGCGGCCACCGAGCTGTCCGAACGTTGATCCCTGGAATCCGCCGCGCCGGTCGCGGCCGGCGGATAATGCGCTCCCCTTTCCGGCTGATGCGTCGATGAGCGAGTCCTCCCTGTCCCCGTCACCGGCCGGCCACGACGCATCCGAGGCACCGCTGCCGCCCCCGTCGCGCCCACGCGGACCGATGTCGCTGGTTGTGCTGGCGACCCTGGCCGTGGGCTATACGCTATGGGCGGCGCAGGACATCATCCTGCCGGTGCTGCTTGCGATGTTCTTCGCGCTGGTCGGCAATCCCATCCTGCGCCTGCTGCAGAAGCTGTGGATTCCGCGCGCGCTGGGCGCGCTGTTGATCCTCGGTGCGGGCCTGGGCGTGACCGGTTCGCTGGCCGTGCAGCTGATCGGACCGGCGATGGAATGGGCGCAGGAAGCACCGCAGCAGCTGCGCAAGGTCGCCCGCCAGGTGCAGAACCTGACCAAGCCGGTGCAGCAGGCCAACCAGGCGGCGGAAAACTTCGCCCGTGTGGCCGGCGGTGACAGCAACCACAAGGTGCAGGTGATCCGCACCCAGCTCGACGACCCCTACCGCATGCTGACCCGTGCACCGCGGCTGGCTGCCTCGGTGTTGGCCGTGGTGCTGCTGACGCTGTTCTTCATGATCTACGGGCAGAGCCTGCAGCGCGCGGCGATCGCCCTGTTCCCCAACCGCCAGCAGCAGCGCTTCACTACCGACATCCTGCGTTCGATCGAACGCGAGGTCTCGCGTTACGTGCTGACCATCACCGTCATCAACACCTTGGTCGGGCTGGTGTTCGCCGGCGTGCTGATGCTGCTCGGTATCGGCCTGCAGGAAGCGCTGCTGTGGGGCACGGTGGCCGCGCTGCTGAATTTTGCGCCGTATGTGGGTCCGCTGATCGGCGTGGCGCTGATGCTGTTGATGGGCTTCGTCGAGTTCCGCGACCCGCTGCAGGCCCTGCTGCCCGCAGCCGCCTACCTGGGCCTGCACACACTGGAAGGGCAGATGGTGACCCCGATCGTGCTGGGCCGTCGGATGAAGCTGTCGCCGCTGGTGCTGATCCTGGCGCTGATGGTGTTCGGCTGGGCCTGGGGCATGATCGGGCTGCTGCTGGCGGTGCCGCTGCTGGTGTGCATCAAGCTGGTGCTGGCACGCCTGGACGGCATGCAGGGCTGGGCACGCCTGCTGGAATGAAAGCCCGCGCGGGCAGGGGTAGAATGGCGGGGTGAATTTCCCCGTCCAAGCCATCACCCTCGACCTTGACGACACGCTGTGGCCGTTCGCTCCGATCGGCGCCCGCATCGAACAGGTCCTGCACACCTGGATGTGCGAACACAGCCCCGCTACCGCCGCGATGTATCCGGTGGAGGCGATGCGCGAACTGCGCGAGCGGCTGTACCACGCCCATCCGCACCTCCACCACGACCTGAGTGCGCTGCGCCGGCTGACCCTGCACGAAGCACTGCACACCAGCGGTGCCAGCCTCGATCTGCTGGAGCCTGCGTATGAAGTGTTCTACGCCGCACGCAACCAGGTGGAGTGCTATCCCGATGCGATCGATGCACTGGCACGGATTGCCGCGCGGGTTCCGGTGGCGGCGCTGAGCAATGGCAATGCCGACCTGGAACGGGTCGGCCTGGCCCATCATTTCGCCTTCCAGCTGGGTGCGCGCGAGCATGGCGCGGCCAAGCCCGAAGCCAGCATCTTCCACGCTGCCTGCACCCGACTGGGTGTCGCGCCGGCACAGGTACTGCACGTCGGCGATCATGCCGACATGGACGTGGCCGGGGCGATTGCCGCCGGCCTGCGCGGGTGCTGGATCAACCGCGAGGCAGCCACCTGGACCCATCCGCAGCTGCAGCCGGACCTGCAGTTCGACACCCTCACCGGCCTGGCCGACTGGTTGGATGCCAACCTCGACGCCGCCGCACTCCGGAGTACCTGACGCATGAGCGAGATCACTGGTTTCACTGCCGACACCGCCGCAGCGCTGCCGCTGTACGTGCTGGACCGCGAGCAGTTCGCCGCCTGGAAGGACGGCCAACCGGCCGCCACCCAGGCCTGGCTGGCATCGCAGGGCTTCACCGCCGGTGCCTTCACCACGGCGTTGCTGCCCGGCGCCGATGGCCTGTCCGGAGCGGTGATCGGTGTGGGTGATCGCGCCGATGCCTACAGCTATTCGCATGCCCCGCACGCCCTGCCGGAAGGCAGCGTGTGGCAGCTGGCCAACGAACTGCCGGCCGCCGAACAGGCGCTGCTGCAGCTGGGCTGGGGCTTGGGCAGCTACCGCTTCGACCGCTACCGCAAGCGCCACCGCGCACCGGCGCAACTGGTAGCCGCGCCGACCGGCGAGGTGGCCGACCTGATCACCGCCAGCCTGCGCGTGCGCGACTGGGTCAACACTCCCACCGAAGATATGGGCCCGCAGCAGCTGGAAGACGCTGCCCGCGCCCTGGCCGCTGCGCACGGCGCGCAGGTCGAGGCGATCACCGGTGACGAACTGCTGAAGCACAACTTCCCGGCCATCCACGCCGTGGGCCGCGCATCGCACCGCGCGCCGCGTCTGGTGGTGCTGCGCTGGGGCAAGGACACCGATCCGTCGCTGGTGCTGGTCGGCAAGGGCGTCTGCTTCGACACCGGCGGCCTGGACATCAAGCCGGCCGACGGCATGCGCAACATGAAGAAGGACATGGGCGGCGCCGCGCATGCGCTGGCCCTGGCCGGCCTGGTGATGGCACGCGGGCTGCCGGTACGTTTGACCCTGCTGGTGCCGGCGGTGGAAAACGCGATCGGTCCGGAGGCGTTCCGCCCGGGTGAAGTGATCGCCACCCGCAAGGGCCTGAGCGTGGAGATCGACAACACCGACGCCGAAGGCCGCGTGATCCTGTGCGACGCATTGACCTTCGCCGGTGAGCAGAAGCCGGACCTGGTGCTGGACTTCGCCACCCTCACCGGTGCCGCGCGCATCGCACTGGGCCCGGATCTGCCAGCGCTCTTCAGCAACGATGACACGGTGGCCCAGCAGTGGCTGCAGGCCGGTGACGCGACCCGCGACCCGGTCTGGCGGATGCCGCTGTGGCGCCCCTACCTGCGCTACCTGAGCAGCGGCATCGCCGACCTGGCCAACGCCGGTTCGCGCATGGCCGGCTCGGTGACCGCCGCGCTGTACCTGGAACGCTTCCTGGAAGACGGCCAGCGCTGGGCGCACCTGGACGTGTACGCCTGGAACGACGGCGAACGCCCGGGCCGTCCGGCCGGTGGCGAAGCGCTGGCGTTGCGCTCGGCGTGGGCGATGCTGAAGGCGCGCTACAGCTGATCGGGTGGGTGCCGACCTTGGTCGGCACGCCGTCCCCGGCAAACTTGACGAAAATTTGAATACCGGGCCTGGAAGGGTTCTGCGAGGATGTGTGGGTCGACCACCCACACGCTCCGTGAAGGCAGGACTCCGACCATGTCGCTCTTCCGCTACACCCGTGCCGGCCAGACGGCGGGCGCACCGCGCAGGCATTCGCCGCTGCTCTGGATCGCACTGATCGCGCTCATTCTGGGTGCCGTGGCGCTGGCCTTCGCCTGGCTGGCCGGCTGGATTGGAAACCGCCTCACCGCGCAGCGCTTCACCGATACCATCGAGGCCACCGGCCCGGCCCACCCGGGCTTCCGCCGCGCGCACAGCAAGGGCATCTGCGTGAGCGGCTGGTTCGAACCCAGTGCGCAGGCCCGCACCCTGTCCAGTGCACGGGTGTTCTCGCAGCGCCGCGTGCCGGTGATGGGCCGCCTGTCGATCGGCGGCGGCGACCCGTACGGCGCCGACAACACTGCACGCGTGCGCAGCCTCGCGGTGCAGATGGTCAGCGATGATGGGCAGGAATGGCGCATGGCGATGAACAGCTTCCCGTTCTTCGCGGTGCCCAGCGCCGAGGCGTTCTACGAGCAGACCCGCGCTTCCATTCCCGACCCGGCCACCGGCAAGCCCGACCCGCAGAAGATGGCTGCGGTGCTGGCGAAGTACCCCAGTGCGCAGGCCTTCCAGCAGTGGGCCAGGACGGCGCCGTGGACCAGCAGCTGGGCCGACACCACCTTCAACAGCGTCAACAGCTTCTGGTTCACCAATGCGCAGGGCCAGAAGCGCGCGGTGCGCTGGCGCTGGCAGCCGCAGGCGCCGGTGGTGGAGATGGATGCGGAAACGCGCAAGCAGGCCAGCGTCGATTTCCTCAGCCAGGAACTGCAGCAGCGCCTGGCCAACGGCCCGGTGCGCTGGAACCTGGTCGTGACCACCGCCGAGCCCGGCGATGCCATCGATGATCCGTCGGTGCCATGGCCCGAGTCGCGTGACCAGGTAGTGGCCGGCGTACTCAGCGTGGACCGCATGCAGTCGCAGGAACAGGGTGCCTGCGGTCAGATCAACTTCGATCCGCTGATCCTGCCCAGCGGCGTGCGCGGCAGTGACGATCCGATCCTGGCCGCCCGCTCGGCGGTGTATTCGCAGTCCTTCAACCGCCGCGAACGCGAGCGCGCCACCGGCAACGTCGAACAACCGAAGGAGGCCGCACGATGAGCATCGGCAACGGCCACTTCAACCTGCTGGCGCGGGTGCTGCACTGGTCCATGGCACTGATGATCATCGCCATGCTGTTCATCGGCGTGACCATGGTCGCCTCACTGCACCTGCGGCCAATGCTGATCGACCTGCACCGCCCGCTGGGCATCGCCATCCTGGTGCTGGTGCTGCTGCGCCTGTACAACCGGCTGCGCCATCGCCCGCCGCCGCTGCCTTCCGACCTGCCCGCCTGGCAGGTGCTGGCGGCCAAGGCCTCGCACTGGATGTTGTATGCGCTGATGCTGGCGATGCCGTTGATCGGCTGGGCGATGCTGTCGGCAGGCGGTTACCCGATCGTGCTGTGGGGCGGCCTGCACCTGCCGCCGATCGTGCCACACACACCGGCGCTGTACGCCGCGTTGCGTAATGCGCACAGTCTGCTGGCCTACGTGCTGTTCGCAACGGTGCTGATGCACGTGGGTGCGGCGCTGTTCCACCTGTGGGTGCGGCGCGATGGGGTGTTCCAGGCGATGGCGCGCGGGAAGGATTGAGAGCGAGCTCCTCTGCGCCCACGCATGAGTAGCGCCGGGCCATGCCCGGCGGATCGTTTCCGCGCCTGCGGTGGGGTGTCACTTTTCTTTTCGCGCGAAAAGAAAAGTAACCAAAAGAAACGCGCCGCCAGAGCGCGAGCCGGTGCTGCGCACCGGTGCCCTGTGCTTCTCGGTGAATCAGGGGACGGCGCCGAACTCGCTACGCTCAAACACCGGCGCCTCTTCGCCCCTGATTCCCCTGCGATGCTCGGCTCGCTCAAGGCGGACCCAACATCAAGAGCGACAGCTGCACCCAGAGATCCACGCCATGCGTGGATGCTGTTGCCGTTGATCTTGACCTTCCAGTCCGCCTTGAGCGAGCCGAGCACCGCAGGTCCGGCGAGGGCGAAGAGGCGCGGGTGTCTGAGCGCAGCGAGTTCCGCGCCGTCCCTCGGCGGGCCGAGGAGCGCAGGGCACCGGCGTGCGCAGCACGTCGGCTCGCGGCCGGCGGAGCGTTTCTTTGGTTACTTTCTTTGCGCGCAAAGAAAGTGACACCCCTCCGCGGTCGCGGAAATGACATCACCGGGAAAAGCAGGCCGCCGCTACAACCACCCCTTCTGTCGCGCCAGCCGATAGGCCTCAATCCGGTTGGCCACACCCAGCTTGCCGATGCACTCGGACAGGTAATTGCGCACCGTACCGTGCGACAACCCCAGCTGCTCGGCAATCTCGCTGGCGGTTCGGCCCTCCCCTGCCAGACGCAGCACACGGCGCTCGCGGTCGGTCAGCGGATCGGCCTGCGACCACGCATCCAGTGCCAGCTGCGGGTCGATCGCACGGATGCCCTGTTTCACCTTGCGCAGTGCATCGGCCAGGTTCTCGGCCGGTGCGTCCTTCAGCAGGTAGCCCAGCACGCCCGCCTCCAGCGCGCGGCGCAGGAAACCGGCGCGTGCGAAGGTGGTTACGATCACCACCTTGATCGGCAGCTCATGGCGGGCGATGCGCTGCGCCAGCTCCAGCCCGGACAGGCCCGGCATCTCGATGTCGGTGACCAGGATGTCCGGCTTCAGCTGCTGCAGCATGCGCCACGCGGTTTCGCCGTCGGCGGCGCTGCCCAGCACCTCGATATCAGGCTCCAACCCCAGCAGCGCCGACAGTGCGCCGCGCACCATCGCCTGGTCCTCGGCCAGCAGGATGCGGATCATGCGGCACCGTCCTGCACCAGCGACGACGGCGTGCCTGGCGGCAACGGTGTGGTCGCAGCAGCCAGTGGCACGCGCACGGTCAGCAGCGTGCCCTCGCCCTTTGCGGACTGAACCTGAAGGTTGCCCCCCAGGGCGGCCACGCGTTCGCGCATGCCGCACAACCCGTTGCCCTCGGCCTGCACACCGCCACGACCATCATCGCGGATCTGCATCGCCAGCATGCGTCCTTCCAGCATGAATTCCACCCGTGCCTGTGTCGCCTGTGCATGGCGCACGATGTTGGTCGCGGCCTCGCGCAGCACCAGCGCCAGCCCGCGTTCGACATCCACCGGCATCGCCGGTGGTGGTGCGTATTGAAGGTGGACCTGCTGGCACTCCAGCAGCAGCCGCGCCGACGCCAACTCACCGGCCAGGTCACTGGCGCGGATACCGGTGACCGCGCTGCGCACCTGCGCCAGCGCTTCGCGGGCAATGTCCTCGGCTTCGCCGATTTCCTGCCGCGCCCGCGCGTCGCCACGATCGTGCAGCTTGCGGGCCAGTTCCAGCTTCAACGTGATCAACGACAGGGTATGGCCGAGCAGGTCGTGCAGGTCGCGGCCGATGCGTTCGCGCTCGGCGGTGGCTGCGAGCCGCCGCACCTCGTCCTGCGACAGCTGCAGTGCCGCATCCTTCTGCTGGTTGAGTGCCTCCACGTTCACGACCAACCCGACGATATAGGACACGGCGGGGATCCAGACCAGGCTCTGCCACGGGTACTGGAACAGCAGTGCGAGGCCGCAGAACAGGAGGTTCAGGCCAGTGAGCTGCAGCAGGTACTGCCACCAGCCACCGCGTCCGCTCACCCGCAGCAGCACGCAGCCGAACACGAAGTAGGTCAACCCGGACGGGTACCACGGCAGCAGCACCAGCGACATCCCGATCAGGCCCAGGGCATAGCGCGGCGCGTGATGGCGTGGCGCCACCATCACCTTGGCGTACAGCAGCAGGAACACCGGATAGCTGGCCACTGTAAGCAGCAGCCAGCGCAGGGTGAAGCCATGGCCGAGCAAGGGCGTCAGGAAGATCCACACCGACCACAGCAGGTGGATCGCCTCGCTCCAGGGTGATTTTCCCCGGCGCAGCGTCTCGGCCACCGCCGAGTCCGGCGCGGGGCGCAGCAGGGAGGCAAGCCAGGTGGACGGCACAGGCGGTTCCAGGCGGGGATGATCGCCGCCGATCATGCCAGTTCGGCTGGCTGCGCGCAGGCGCCACCGCCGGCAAGGTGGCACCGGCGCAACCCGCCGCAGATCACGGTACGCTTGGCGGTACCGCTGCAGCGGGCCAGCGATGGGGTGGTCGGATCCATGAGCGGTACCGGCAGCGGGGACGTTGCCATCCTGTGCCGCCGCGGTCACATTTCGCAGTTGCCGCCGTCAGTGTCATCGGGTGACAGCTGTCACTGCCGTCATCGCTGTGCCTGCCTTCATGCTGTGCCGCACGCTCCACCGCCGGAACCGCCGCCGTCCGCGCTTCCGGCCACACCCGCCCGAACGCCTGTGATGGAACGAATGAACGCTTCTGCCGAGCTGTTGAAGGAACTCCGTATCGACCGCAAGTCGCCGCCGCCCGCCTCCGGTGGTGGCAGCAACGGCGGTGGTCGCCGTTGGTTGTGGATCGCGACCATCGTGGTCGTGCTGCTGATCGCCGCTGCCGTGGCGTTCCTGTTCGGCCGTGCGCCGGCCGTGGAGGTGGAAACCGCGCCGGCCGTGGCCATCCAGCAGGGTAGCGCCAGCAGTTCGGTGCTCGACGCCAGTGGCTACGTGGTCGCCCGGCGCATGGCCACGGTCTCGGCCAAGATCACCGGCAAGGTGCGCGAGGTGATGATCGAAGAAGGCATGCGGGTCGAGGCCGGCCAGGTGATGGCCACGCTGGACCCGATCGATGCCGATGCGCAGCGCAGCCTGTATGCCTCGCAGCTGCAGGCCGCACGCAGCCAGGTGGCCGGGCTGGAGGCTCAGCAGAAGCAGGCCGCCGCCGAAGCCAGCCGCCTGCAGGCACTGGTCGGCCAGCAGCTGGTGTCACGTTCGCAGTACGACCAGGCCGTGGCCCAGCGCGACAGCCTGCGTGCGCAGCTGGAAACGGCCCAGCGCAACGTCAAGGTCGCCCACGACCAGCTGGCCATCGCCGACCTGGGTGTGGACAACAACATCGTGCGCGCGCCCTTCTCCGGCGTGGTCACCGCCAAGGCCGCGCAGCCCGGTGAGATCGTCTCGCCGCTGTCGGCCGGCGGTGGCTTCACCCGTACCGGCATCGGCACCATCGTCGACATGGACTCGCTGGAGATAGAAGTCGAGGTCGGCGAGGCCTTCATCGGCCGCGTGCAGCCGAAGATGCCGGTGGAAGCCACGCTCAACGCCTACCCCGAATGGAAGATTCCCGGCGAGGTGATCGCCATCATCCCCACCGCCGACCGCGGCAAGGCCACGGTGAAGGTGCGCGTGGCGCTGAAGGTGAAGGACCCGCGCATCGTGCCGGAAATGGGCGTGCGGGTCAGCTTCCTGGAACAGGCACAGCCGCAGGCCACAACCAAACCGCAGGGCGTGCGCGTGCCGGCTGGCGCGGTGGTCCAGCGCGAGGGCGCCCCGGTGGCCTTCGTACTGGGTGACGAGAACCGCGTGCAGCAGCGCACGGTCGAGGCTGGCCAGGCAATGGGCAAGGACCGCCAGATCCTCAAGGGCGTGAGCGCAGGTGAATCGGTGGTGCTGAACCCGCCGGACACCCTGCGCGATGGCGCCAAGGTGCAACAGAAACAAGCGCAGTAGCGGCCTGGCGCCCACGGGCGCCGCCGGCAGCACCGCTCGACGCACGCCTGCGGCCCCTTGCCGTGGCGCTTCCCCGTTTCCCGCCTTCCGTGGAGAACCACCCATGTCGACCCTGGTTTCACTGCGCAACATCACCAAGACCTACCAGCGTGGCCCCGAGAAAGTGCAGGTGCTGCACGGCATCGACCTGGACATCGCCAGCGGCGACTTCGTCGCGCTGATGGGTCCGTCCGGCTCGGGCAAGACCACCCTGCTCAACCTGATCGGCGGCCTGGACAACCCCAGCGGCGGCGAGATCAGCATCGAGGGCGAGCGCATCGACCAGATGAGCGGCGGCCAGCTGTCGACCTGGCGCAGCCACCACGTCGGCTTCGTGTTCCAGTTCTACAACCTGATGCCGATGCTGACCGCGCAGAAGAACGTGGAGCTGCCGCTGCTGCTGACCCATCTCAATGCCGCGCAGCGCCGCCGCAATGCCGAGATCGCGCTGACCCTGGTCGGCCTGGCTGACCGCCGCAGCCATCGCCCCAATGAACTGTCCGGCGGCCAGCAGCAGCGCGTGGCGATCGCGCGGGCGATCGTCTCCGACCCGACCTTCCTGATCTGCGACGAACCCACCGGCGACCTCGACCGCCAGTCGGCCGAGGAGATCCTTGGCCTGCTGCAGCAGCTCAACCGCGAACACGGCAAGACCATCATCATGGTCACCCATGACCCGAAGGCCGCCGAGTACGCCACGCACACGGTGCACCTGGACAAGGGCGAGCTGGCCGACGCGCCGCTGGCCCACTGACGGAGGCCACGGCGATGAAATACTTCTCGTTGGTGTGGGCGCAGCTGTTCCGCAGCCGTACCCGCACCCTGCTGACCCTGCTCTCGGTGGTGGCCGCGTTCCTGCTGTTCGGCATGCTCGATTCGGTGCGGGTGGCGTTCTCGTCGGGTGGCAGCGTGGAAGGTGCCAACCGGCTGATCGTGGCCTCGCGGCTGTCGATCACCCAGTCGCTGCCGATCCGCCTGGAAACCCAGGTCCGCCAGGTGGCCGGCGTGCGCGACGTGGCCTACGGCATGTGGTTCGGCGGCATCTACCAGGACCCGAAGAACTTCTTCCCGAACTTCTCGGTGTCCCCCAACTACTTCGATGTCTACCGCGAGCTGCAGATCGACCCGGCACAGCTGGAGGACTGGAAGCAGACCCGTACCGGCGCCATCGTCGGCGAAACCCTGGCCAAGCAGTTCGGCTGGAAGATCGGCGACACCATCCCGCTGCAGGCCACGATCTTCCCGCGTGGCGGCAGCAACGACTGGCCGCTGGTGCTCAAGGGCATCTACCGTTCCAAGGACCGTGCGCTGGCCGCCAACGAAGAACGCCAGTTGATGATGAACTGGAAGTACTTCGATGAATCCAACGACTACATCAAGAACCAGGTGAGCTGGTACACGGTGACGCTGGACAACCCGGACCACTCTTCGCGGGTGGCGCAGGCGATCGACGCGATCTCGGCCAACTCCGACCACGAGACCAAGACCCAGACCGAATCGGCCTTCCAGCAGGCCTTCGTCAAGCAGTTCGCGGATATCGGCATGATCGTCACCTCGATCATGGGTGCGGTGTTTTTCACCCTGCTGCTGTTGACCGGCAACACCATGGCGCAGGCGGTGCGCGAGCGCGTGCCGGAGCTGGCCACGCTGAAGACACTCGGCTTCAAGGACGGCACCGTGCTGACCCTGGTGATGGTGGAGTCGGTGCTGCTGATCGGCCTGGGCGGCCTGATCGGCATGGGCCTGGCCGCCCTGATCCTGCCGGCGATCGGCCCGAAGAGCATGGGCATGCTGCCGCCGCACGTACCGACACCAACCTGGCTGATGGGGCTGGGCCTGATCGTGGTGATCGGCATCATCGTGGGGCTGCTGCCCGCGCTGCGTGCCAAGCGCCTGAAAATCGTCGATGCACTGGCCGGCCGCTGAGGAGGATTGCAGATGAACAAGCTCAAGAAGTGGCTGGGCAACGGCATAACCGTGCTGCTGCTTGCGATCGGCCTGGTGCTGTGGATCAGCCTGCCGTGGATCGGCGTGCTGGCCGTGGCCGTGCTGGTGGCGCTGTGGCTGCTGCTGACCCGCGGCGGACGGCTGGCGTTGGCCGCCACCCGCATCGGCGTGGCCAGCCTGCCGCAGCGCTGGGGCGCATCGTCGGTGATCGTGGTCGGCATTGCCGGCGTGGTCGGCGTGCTGGTGGCGATGCTGGCGATGGGCGAAGGCTTCCAGGCCACGCTCAACAACACCGGCGATGACACCACCGCCATCGTGCTGCGCGGTGGCTCGCAGGCCGAGACCAACTCGGTGATCACCCGCGAGCAGGTACCGATGCTGTCCACCCTGCCCGGCATCAGCCGCGATGCGCAGGGCCGGCCGTTGCTGTCACCGGAACTGTCGCAGGTGGTCAACCTGGTGTCCAAGTCCGATGGCACCGACGTCAACGCGCAGTTCCGCGGCGTCGGTCCGCAGGCCTGGGCCGTGCATGACAAGGTCAAGATCATCGAAGGCCGCAGGTTCGCCACCGGCCTGCGCGAGATCGTGGTCGGCCAGGGTGCCAAGGGCCAGTTCCGCGACATGGACGTGGGCAGGACGCTGACCCTGGGCAACCAGACCTGGACCGTGGTGGGTGTATTCGCCACCGGCGACGCGCACGATTCGGAGCTGTGGACCGACGCCGATACACTGGCCACCACCTACCAGCGCAGCGCCTGGCAGTCGATCAGCGTGCGTACCGAGGGCAAGGCCGGATTCGAGCAGTTCAAGGCAGCAGTCGCCGCCGACCCACGCCTGAAGCTTGACGTGGAAACCACCCGTGTCTACTACAGCAAGCAGGGCGGCGGGCTGACCAAGCTGATCGACATCCTCGGCAAGGTGATCGGCACGATCATGGCGGTGGGTGCAGTGTTCGGCGCACTCAACACCATGTATGCGGCAGTGGCCACCCGTGCGCGCGAGATCGCCACCATGCGCGCGATCGGTTTCCGCGGCCTGCCGGTGGTGACGGCAGTGATGCTGGAGACGATGCTGCTGGCGCTGCTCGGTGGCCTGCTCGGCTGTGCGGTGGCGTGGCTGCTGTTCAATGGCTACAGCGTGTCCACCATCGGCAGCAACTTCAGCGCAGTGGTGTTCAAGTTCCATGTATCGCCGGAACTGCTGTGGACCGGACTGAAATGGGCGCTGGGCATCGGCCTGGTCGGCGGCCTGTTCCCGGCGCTGCGCGCGGCACGTTTGCCGATCACCACGGCGCTGCGCGAAACCTGAGCATCACGCAGCGGCATTTCGCACATCCTGCAGGGACGGAGCGAAGGCTCCGTCCCTTTCAGGTTGCCGAACTCAGACATCCGCCGCCGCAGCATCAAACGGCGGGGCCGCGCGCGGCCAGATGCTGGCGGAGGACTTCCTCGGGCGGATACGCCGTGCCCAGCGCGTGCTGCTCGCCTGTGTGCCGGTCGACGAAGATCGGCCCATTGCCGGCCAATGCATCCGAGATTTCGCCGGATTGCAGGTAGCGCAGCGACTGGAAGCAGAACAGCCAGCCTTCGACCACTTCGTGCTCATGCGTGATGGCAACCGGCTCATCGTCGCTGGCAAGTGCAGCCTCCACGCGACGGCGTGCTTCTTCAAGCTGGATCATTCCTTCATCTCCTGCCTTCGATGACGAGGCGAAGAGCATTTCATGCGGGCAGATGCATCACAACGACTGCGCGCCTGCATACAAGCGCGTACTGCGACGCGTTGTCGCAACTACTCAAGCGTGCCAGCTTCGTGCCGCTATCGATGCCTCTGCCCATCGCGAACGCAGCGCGCGTGACGCCGCGCACAGCGCATCTGTGGATTGTTGGTTGCGATTCATGTTCACGCACATTCCGCAGCATCGCGACAAACAGTTGCGAATGAAAACACTCTAGAATCCGGCCCCCCACGTTGGTTTGCAGCACCCCACGCGTCCACAGAATGGACGCTTGTTTTTTCTGAAACACGAGATTTCACGGATGTCCCTGAAGACCACCCCGCTGCGCAACGCGATCATCATCGCGCTGGCCGCCAGCTGCACTACCCCCGCCTTCGCACAGGATGCGGGCGACAACACCACCAACCTCGACCGCATCGAAATCACCGGCTCGCGCATCCGCCAGGCCAGTGTCGAAACCGCTCAGCCGGTGGTCGCGCTCAACCGCGCGGAGATCGAGAAGAAGGGCTACGTCAACGTCGCCGACATCCTGCAGGATGTGACCGCTGCCGGCTCGCCAAGCATGAGCCGCGCGTCGTCGCTGACCTCATCGCGCGATTTCGGCGGAATGTATGTCAGCCTGCGCAACCTGGGCCCGGAACGCAGCCTGGTGCTGATCGACGGCCGCCGCATGGGCGTCAGCGCCGGCGGTTATTCCGACCTGGCCTCGATCCCCTCGGCCATCGTGGAGCGCGTGGAAGTGCTGACCGATGGCGCATCGGCGTTGTACGGCTCCGATGCCATCGCCGGTGTGGTCAACATCATCACCCGCAAGAACTTCGATGGTGGCGAAGCCAGCGTCTACGTCGGCCAGTACGGCGAAGGCGATGGGCAGAAGCGCTCCTACAGTGCCACTTTCGGCAAGACCTTCGACCGCGGTTGGTTCAGCGTTGGCGCCGAGCGCACCAAGGAAGACGAAGTGATGGGCGGCGCGCGCGAGTTCAGCCGCTACGTCAACGGTCCGCGCCATCCGAACGATGGCCTCAACGGCACCACGCCGTGGGGCAGCGTCACCGTCGGCGGCAAGCCGCTGACCGTCGGTCCGGGCGGCGACCCGACCAGCGCCGGCAACTTCCACGCGCCGAACCCGGCCGATGGTGCCAACACCAAGACCAACATGAGCCTGCTGACCGGCCTGGAGCGCACCTCGGTGTTCGCCAACGGCGGCTTCTCGATCACCGATGACCTGCGCATCGTTGCCGATGCCATGTACAGCAAGCGCGAATCGACCAAGCACCTGGCTGGCTACCCGTACTCGGTCACCGCCACGCAGGCGCGCAACGGCAGCCGCGCCGCCCTGTCCAAGGACAGCGCATTCAACCTGTGGGGCCAGGACGTGCTGTTCTCGCATCGCACCGAAGAGATGCTGCGCGGCACCGAGAACACCCTGGAAACCAAGCGCGGCAGCCTGGGCCTGGAAGGCAGCTTCGAAACCGGCTCGCGCTACTGGGACTGGAACGTCAGCTACACCTACAACCGCAATGAAGGCGAGCGCGTCGGCACCGGCAGCATGTACCAGCCGAACGTCAACCTGGCCGTCGGCCCGTCCTTCATCGAGAACGGCGTGGCCTACTGCGGTACCCGCACTGCGGTGATCGCCGGCTGCGTGCCGTGGAACCCGGCCGCGCCGATGGGCTACACCGGCCCGGGCTCGCTGAGCAACCAGGACGTGCAGGACTACCTGTTCGCCCGCTACGTGGACAAGAGCCAGACCACCACCAAGGTGGCCAGCGCCAACATCTCCGGCTCGCTGTTCTCGCTGCCGGCCGGCGACATCATGGCTGCGATGGGCTTCGAGCACCGCACCGAAGAAGCACGCTACACCCCGGACCTGATGGTGCAGAACGGCCAGATTGCCGGCACCAGCGGCAAGCCGACCCAGGGTGACTACTCGCTCAACGAGGTCTACCTGGAAATGCAGGTGCCGCTGCTGGCCGACATGGCCTTCGCCCGCGAGCTTTCGCTGGACGTTGCCGGTCGCTACTCGGACTACAACAATTTCGGTTCCACCACCAACAGCAAGTTCGGCGTGAAGTGGAAGCCGATCGACAGCCTGCTGGTGCGCGCCACCTACGGCACCGGCTTCCGTGCACCGACCGTGGACGACCTGTACGGCGGCACTGTCAGCAGCCGTGACTCGTTCACCGACCCGTGCGATACCTCGTTCGGCACTGCCGCCACCAGCGCCGCCGTTGCCGCACGCTGCAAGGCCCTGAAGGTGCCGGCCAACTTCCGCCAGCTCAACAGCGACGGCAGCGTGGCCAGCAAGCCGGGCCAGCAGGCCACCACCGATTTCAACTCCGGTTCCAACCCGAACCTGAAGCCGGAAACCGCCAAGACCTGGACCGTGGGCCTGGTCTACAGCCCCGACTTCGTGCAGGGCCTGGACGTCAGCCTGGACTGGTGGAAGATCCGCATCGACAACGCCATCGTTGGCGAGTCGGCCACCAACATCCTGGAACAGTGCTACGTGCAGGGCTCGGACGCCGCCTGCGGCCGCTTCACCCGTAGCAGCAACGGCCAGGTCAACACGCTGGACCGTTCGCTGGTCAACGCCGGCTACCGCGAAACCGCCGGCTATGACATCAGCGCGCGCTACCGCCTGCCGGAAACCGCGTTCGGCAAGTTCGCCGTTACCTGGAACACCACCTATACCGACTATCTGGAGCAGCGCAACGACAACGCCGCGACCACGCCGGTGGAACAGCTGACCAGCTGGGGTGGCAACTTCCGTGTGCGCTCTACCCTCAACCTGGACTGGCAGTACGGCAACCTGGGCATCGGCTGGACTGCACGCTACTACTCCAGCATGAAGGAGAAGTGCTCCTACATGGACGAGTGCAACATGCCGGGCTTCAGCTCGGCCTACACCGATGCCTCGCCGACCAACAAGGTGGGTTCGAACACCTTCCACGACCTGCAGGTGCGTTACGCCCTGCCGTGGGACGGCACCGTCTCGCTGGGCCTGAACAACGTGTTCGACCACCAGGGTCCGATCATGTACAGCCAGCCCAACAGCAGCTTCGTCTACTACGGCGGTTTCGACATCGGTCGTTTCATGTACATGAAGTACCAGCAGCGCTTCTGAGCCTGCACCCGCGTTCCCGCCACCGCCATCTCTCTCCTGGCGGTGGATGGAAGCAGGGCGGCGCCCCCCGGGGCGCCGCTCTTTTTTTCATGCGTGCCAGTCGATCCGGCCCGGTGCTACCGCTTGGCGCGCATCGTGCGGATGTTGTCGCCAACGAACAGGATCAGGCCGGCCCAGATCGCGGCAAAGCCAATCGCCTTGCCGGCGTCGAAGGCTTCGTGGAAGAAGAACACGCCCAGCAGCAGCTGCAGGCTCGGCGCGATGTACTGCAGGATGCCGACCAGTGACAACGGAATGCGCTTCACGCCGTAGGCAAAGCCAATCAACGGTACCGCCGTCACCACACCGCCGAAGATCAGCAGCAGGTCGTTGCGCCAGCCCCAGCCGTGGAAGAACGCGCCCCCATGACCATTTTCGGCCCAGATCGCGAAGCCCAGCGCCGGCAGGAACAGGTACATGCTCTCCACGCCAAGGCCCGCCACCGGATCGACCGAAACCAGCTTGCGCAGCAGGCCGTACAGGCCGAACGAACAGGCCAGGCCCAGCGCGATCCATGGTGGTGTGCCGGCATCGATGGTCAGCCAGGCCACGCCCACTGCCGCCATCGCCACCGCCACCCATTGCAGGCGGCGCAGCCGCTCCTTCAGCACCAGCACGCCCAGCAGCACGTTCACCAGCGGGTTGATGAAATAGCCCAGGCTGGTCTCGATCACATGGCCGGCGTTGACCGCCCAGATGTACAGGCCCCAGTTGAAGGCGATGGTCAGGCTCGAGACCAGCAGAATCGGCAGCGCGCGCGGCTGCGCAGCGATCTTCCGCCACCAGCCCAGGCGTGCGCTGAGCAGCAGCCAGCCCAGCACCAGCACGGTGCTCCAGATGATGCGGTGGGCGATGATCTGGAACGATGGCACCTCATTGAGCAGGTGCCAGTACACCGGCACCAGACCCCAGATGACGAAGGTGGAAGCCGTGACCAGCAGGCCACGGCGCTGTTCTTTCTCGTCCATGCTCATTTCTTGCGCGTCCTTGCCATCGTCAGTACCACCACACCCAAGAGAATCACCGCCATCGCCAGCAGGTCGCGCCAGCCGAAGCGCTCACCGTTGAGCAGCGCGCCCAGCAGCACCGCAATGACCGGATTGACGTATGCATAGCTGCCAGCCAGCGCCGGGCGCACGTTCTGCAGCAGCCACACGTAGGCGGTGAACGCGACGATGGAGCCGAACACGCACAGGTAGGCCATCGCCAGCAGGCCACCGGTATCGGGCAGCGTGGTCGGGCGCTCGCCGACCGCCAGGCCGATCAGCACCAGCAGCACACCGCCACAGATCATCTGCCCGGCGGCGGTCATGAACGGGCCCGGCAGGTCCAGTCCGCGTGCCCACACCGAGCCGAATGCCCAGCCGACCGGCGCGATCAGCAGCAGCACCAGCCCGGTCGGCGAGGCGGTCAGGCTGCTGCCTGCGTTGAGCCAGACCACGCCGAGGAAGCCGATGGCGATGCCCAGCCACTCACCGCGGCTGGCGTGCTGGCCGCGCAGCGCCGAGAACAGCGCCATCCACAGCGGCACCGAGGCCACCGCAGTGGCTGCCAGTCCCGAGGACACCTCGCGCTCGGCCAGCACCACCATGCCGTTGCCCAGCACCAGCATGGTCACGCCCATGATGCCCAGGTTGCGCCACTGCCGCAGGGTCGGGTTCGGCATCTTCCAGAACAGGCGCAAGGCCAGGAACATCAGGCCACCGGCAATGATGAACCGGCTGCCGGACACCATCGTCAGCGGCAGCGCGCCCCCGTGCAGGGCCTTGGCGATGCCCAGGTAGGTCGACCCCCAGACCACGTAGACCAGCAGCAATGCCAGCGCAACAAGGCCACCCCGGGGGGCAGCCGCAGACGAAGAGGGGGGAGCCGACATGACACACCAGGGAGCCGGGGGAAGGCGGATTCTAGGACGTTTTGAGTATGGTCCGGGACCCCATACGGTGGCACGCTGTCATCCATCCATGCACCCTGCTCTGGTCTGCTACCCCGTGTTGACGGCCCATGCAGTACCAAGAGGGCTGTCCGGCCGCGCCGCCCCAAGGCCGGGCGCCGTTTTCCCTGCGCACGGACGCGCCGCATCGAGGATTCCCACCCAGATGAGCACCACGTCCCATCCTGCCGTACCCGCGAACGACCGTGCCGCCCTGCGGCGTTCGATCTCCAACACCCTCAAAGGCTCCGCCGGCAACCTGGTGGAGTGGTACGACGTCTACGTGTACTCGGTGTTCGCCGTGTACTTCGAATCGCAGTTCTTCTCGCCGGACGACAAGAACTCCACCCTGTACGTGTGGGCGATCTTCGCCGCCACGTTCCTGATGCGCCCGATTGGTGCCTGGTTCTTCGGCCGCTTCGCCGACCGCCATGGCCGTCGCCTGGCGCTGACGGTCTCGGTCACGCTGATGGCACTGTGTTCGTTCCTCATCGCCATCACCCCCACCGCCGCCAGCATCGGCATCTGGGCCGCCGTGATCCTGCTGTTCGCGCGCCTGCTGCAGGGCTTCGCCACCGGCGGCGAATATGGCGCCAGCGCCACCTACATGTCCGAGGCCGCCATCCCGGGCCGCCGCGGCTTCCTGTCCTCCTTCCACTACGTCACCCTGGTCGGCGGCCATGTGCTGGCCCAGCTGAGCCTGCTGCTGATGCTGACCTTCTGGGGCAAGCCGGAGATCTCCGAGTGGGGCTGGCGCATCGCATTCGGCATCGGTGGCGTCGCCGCAGTGGTGGTGTTCTGGCTGCGCCGCGGCATGGACGAATCGCTGTCGGAGTCGTCCATCGAGGCCGCGCGCGAGGGCAAGGCACAGAAATCCGGTTCGATGTACGAACTGTTCGTGCACCAGTGGCGGCCGCTGCTGCTGTGCTTCCTGATCACCGCCGGTGGCACCGTGGCCTTCTACACCTACTCGGTGAACGGCCCGAAGATGATCCAGAGCGCCTTCGCCGGCAACGATCCGATGACCGGCACCCTGATCAACCTGGGCGTGCTGGCCTTCCTGATGGTGCTGCAGCCGGTCGGCGGCTGGCTGTCTGACATCATCGGCCGCAAGACCCTGCTGGTGTTCTTCGGCGCCGGCGGCGTGCTGTACAGCTGGTACCTGATCACCCAGCTACCGCACCAGCATGACGCCACCTTGGCCTTCCTGACCCTGGCACTGGCCTTCGTCATCCTCACCGGCTACACGTCCATCAACGCGGTGGTGAAGGCCGAGCTGTTCCCCACCCACGTGCGTGCGCTGGGCGTAGGCTTGGGTTACGCGCTGGCCAACTCGCTGTTCGGCGGCACCGCCCCGCTGCTGTACCAGGGCGCGCTGAAGACCGGCCACGTCGACTGGTTCGCCCTCTACGTGACTGCCACGATCGCGGTATCGTTGGTGGTCTATGTGTTCTTCCTTACCAACAAGGGCCCGAACTGGCTCGACGGCACCCGCAAGTAAGCGCGTTGCCCTGATCGCGGCCACCGGTGCACTGCCGGTGGCCGCTGCGTCTCCCGCTCCTCCACTGATGTGGATCGCGGTGACGCTGGCCGCAGCCACGGCACTGGCCTGGCTGCTGCGCCGCCCCAGCGCACAGGCCGCATGGCCACGCATCGGTTTCGGGGTCGCCCTGCTGCTGTTCTGCGCCGCACTGGCGCTGCAGCTGGCAGTGGACCTGGGCAGCGGCCACAGCTCGCTGCAGCTGCGCCTGCATCGCGGCGTCAACGGCGGATCGCTGGTCGGCCTGCGCACGATGGTGGCGTGCTATCTGGCAGCGCTCGCTGCCAGTGGCTGGGGCGCGTGGGCGCTGTTGCGCCGGCGCAGGTAGTGCCGGCCGCTGATCGGCAATCGGCAATCGGCAATCGGTAGAGTCGACTGTTAGTCGACTGCTCTCTCGGTCGGCACCGAAAAACCCGCGCTGCGCGCGATAGTCGACTATCAGTCGACTCTACCCGCGGCGGAATGACATGACACCCCGCCGATCCCGATCCTCAACGGCGGGCCGCTTCGCTCTTGTCGCGCGCGCCGCGGAACTCCGATTCCTTTTCCCACGTCGGCCAGCGGCGGCTGTTGGCCAGCTCGGCGCCCAGGTCGTAGACCAGCAGCGTGTCGGCAGCGTGGCCGCTCGGGTCCCAGCTCGGCGTCCAGGCATCGCAGGCCTGGTGGTAGCAGTCGGCGAAGTACTTCTCGCGCAGCGCGCGCCCGGCTTCAACCCCACCTTCCAGCTTGTCCAGGCCCGGGCCGATGGTGATCGCTGGCACGCCCAGGCGGGCAAAGGCGAAGTGGTCGGCGCGGTAGAAGAAGCCGGCTTCCAGGTTCGGATCCGGGCTGTAGCTGCGGCCGCGGGCCTTGGCCACGCGTTCCAGGTCGCCTTCCAGCGACACCCGGCCCTTGCCCCACGAGGCGATGTCGCGGGTCGGGCCATCCGGGCTGAACATCTCGATGTTCAGCACCGCAGCGGTCTTGTCCAGCGGCGCCAGCGGATGCGCGGCGTAGTAGCTGGCGCCCAGCAGGCCCTTCTCTTCGGCGGTCAGTGCCACGAAGTACAGCGTACGCTGCGGCTGCGGGCCAGCGGCGAACACACGGCCCAGTTCCAGCACCGTAGCCACGCCGGTGGCGTTGTCGATCGCACCGCGGCGGATGCGGTCACCCTTGGCGTCGGGCTGGCCGACACCGAACGCATCCCAGTGCGCGGAGAAGATCACCGCCTCGTCGGCATGCTCGCCACCGGGCAGCTTGGCCACCACATTGCGGGTGACTACCTGTTCGCGCTTGAGCGCGAAGTCCACGCTCAGCTTGGCGTTGTCCAGCGCCACCGGGCGGAAGTCGGCACGCATCGCCTTGCGCTTCTCCGCATCGAAGTCGAGGCCGGCGTCGGCGAAGATCGCCTCGGCCAGCTCGCGCTGCATCCAGCCGCGCAGCGGCGTGTGCTGCGCCATCGCCTCGGCCTGGCTGCGTTCGATGTCGAACAGCGGCGAGGTACCCGAGCTCTTCACCGTGGCCCAGCCATAGGCGGCCGGCGCGGTCTCGTGCACGATCAGCACGCCCTCGGCGCCACGGCGTGCGGCTTCCTCGAACTTGTAGGTCCAGCGGCCGTAGTAGGTCACCGCCTTGCCGTCGAACGCGCCCGGCGCATCGGCTTCGAAATCGGCGTCGTTGATCAGCACCACGGCGATCTTGCCGTGCAGGTCCACGTCCTTGTAGTCGTTCCAGTGGCGTTCCGGCGCATCAATGCCGTAACCGACGAACACCAACGGTGCATCCTTGATCTGCACGCGCTTGCGCGGCTGCAGGCTCTGCAGGGTTACGTCCACGCCATTGGCCAGCGCACGCTTGCCCTGCTTCAGCGACAGGCTGGCCTTGGCCGCGCCCTCCAGCTGCGCGCGCACCAGCGGCACCGGCTGCACCCAGCTGCCGTCCACGCCGCCCGGCTGCAGGCCATAGCTGCGGAACTGCTCGATCAGGTACTGCACCGTGCGCTCTTCGCCCTCGGTGGCCGGTGCGCGGCCCTCGAACTCATCCGACGCCAGCACGCGCACGTGCCGCGACAGTGCCTGCGGATCGATGCCGCCACCGGGAAGGTCATTGGCCGCATGGGCCAGGCCACCGACGAACAGGCAGGACGACAGCAGCAACACGCGCATCGGATTCACGGCAGTACCACGGCTAGCTTGGAAGTCACCAGAGTGTAACGTGGTCGTGACATCGCGGTGCAGCGTGAGCTTGCGTCATCCACGCATGGCGTGGAGCTACCGACGGATGCGATCCAGCCAGCAGGCCAGGCCCTGCGCGTTGAGTTCGATGTCCATCGCCAGCACCGCAGTCACCGCCGCATCGTCCAGCGCACAGCCATGCAGCTGCGCACGTTCCAGGTACAGCGCCTGCAGTGCAGCCAGCAGGCAGCGGTGACGGTCCGGCCGGCCGTCGCACTGGCGGCCGATGGCGGCCATCGCATCGATCTGCTCGAACAGGTCGTTGGCCAGTTTCTCCACCTGTTCCACACGACCGTAGTGGGTCAGGTACATCGCCTGCGGGCCGTAGCCCAGCATGCGCCGGATCGAGGCCTTCATCGCTTCCGGGTCGAACTGTACCGGCGACGACGTCGGGAAGATGAAGGCCCCCTGCGCGCTGTCCAGCTCGCGGTAGGAAATGCCGAAGGTATCGCCGGTGAACCAGCTGCGGCTTCGTGCATCCCATACGCAGTAGTGGTGCAGTGCGTGGCCCGGCGTGTGCAGCAATACCAGCTCGCGGCCGGCCAGGTCGATACGGTGGCCGTCCTCGGCCACCACCACACGATGTTCGGGAATGGCCTCGATACGACCATAGCTGCGAGCGATTTCCTCGGCGCCATACACCGCCGTAGCACCGGCGATCAGCCGGGTCGGGTCGATCATGTGCGGTGCACCGCGCGGGTGCAGCACCGCCTTTGCGTTCGGCAGCTGCTGCATGAGCAGGCCGGCGCCGCCGGCGTGGTCCAGATGCACGTGCGTGAGCAGCAACCAGTCCACCGCGTCCACGCCCAGGCCGGCATCCGCCAGCGCCTGCAGCATCGCCGGCACCGACAGGCCGGTACCGCAATCGACAAAGGCCGCGCGGCCGCTTTCAACGATCAGGTAAGCCGCGTCGAAGTCCGGGCGCTGGAAACCGGTATCGATGGGATGGATGCTGGGGTCGGCGGTCATCGGCACGCACCTGGCAGGATCGGGAACAGACACCATGGTAGGCGCGCAGGCGACCCGGGTTCGATGCGGCTTTGGTCGGAGGGCGCTTCTGTAGAGCCGAGCCCACGCTCGGCTGCCATTCTGTCAGGCACCAGCCGAGCATAGGCTCGGCTCTACAGCGGCACGCGAAGTCGAGCATGGCTCGACTCTACAAAGGCGGGACTACCGGTCCAGCCATCGCGGCCGCAGCAGCAGCGCCAGCACCAGCACCGCCAGGAACGCGCCGTAGGCGTAAAGCACCGCCAGCACCTGCGGCCAGATCGGGCCGGCACCGGGTTGCATC
Source organism: Stenotrophomonas sp. YJH_SMC_33 (assembly GCF_059372295.1). Classification (NCBI taxonomy): domain Bacteria; kingdom Pseudomonadati; phylum Pseudomonadota; class Gammaproteobacteria; order Lysobacterales; family Lysobacteraceae; genus Stenotrophomonas; species Stenotrophomonas sp. YJH_SMC_33. Next base: position 192,365 of record NZ_JCAFVJ010000005.1, on the reverse strand, counting down.
ACGCCGATACGGTAGCCCCACAGCATCGACGCGATGCTCAGCGCGAAAGCCAGCAACAGGGTGGTGCCATCGAACAGGCGCCGCCGCGGGGTGCGCGGCTGGCGCGGGAACAGCCAGTACAGGCTGCCCAGCAGCAGGAACCAGGGCAGGAACAGCAGCAGCGACAACCAGGCCATCGCAGACTCCATGTCATCGCGCCGGAGGCGCGCGGACATCATGCCATGACCTTCGTTCGCGGGTAGGGCCGGTCGCTGGCCGGCATTCCCTATGCAAATACCGTGGTAGTGCCGGCCGCTGGCCGGCGTTTCCCATGCAATTGCCGGTCAGCGGCCGGCACGACCTTTATTCTTCGCGCAGCACGGCCAGCGCGGCCAGTACCGCGTCCACCTCGGCGTCCAGCTTGAACAGCTCGCTCTGCAGCTGGTCGCCCTGCTCGGCCTGCTTGATCACGGCAATCAACTGCCCGGCATCACGCGGCGAATCGAAGCCTTCGCTCTGGATCAGCAGCGTGCCGTCACCGGCGGTCAGCTTGAAGTAGAACCGGCCGTCCTTCTCACGGTACTGCTTGAACTGCGGCGGCGCCACGCGGGCCACGCCGGCATCTTCGCTGGCGATGTCGCCCGCCGTGGACAGGTCGCGCAGGCCCACGGCGTGGCGCAGTTCTTCCAGCAGCGGTGCCGCCAACTGCTCGCGCAGCTGCTGGCCACGGCGCTTGAGCAGCGCTTCGATTTTCTCCGGCTTGGCCATCAGCGCGTTGTAGCGCTCGCGCAGCGGCGACAGTTCGCTGTCGATGCGCTCGAACAGCTGCTGCTTGGCATCGCCCCAGCTGATGCCCGCAGCGAACGCCCTAGCGAATTCGGCGGTCTGTTCCGGGGTGGCGAAGGCCTGGTACATCTGGAACAGTGCCGAGCCCTCGGTGTCCTTCGGCTCGCCCGGTGCGCGCGAATCGGTCAGGATCGAGAACACCAGCTTCTTCAGCTCCTCGCGCGGCACGAACAGCGGAATGGTGTTGTGGTAGCTCTTGCTCATCTTGCGGCCATCCAGGCCCGCCAGGGTCGCCACCTGTTCGTCGATTACCACCTCCGGCAGCGGGAAGTACTCCTTGCCGTACACGTGGTTGAAGCGCTGGGCAAAATCGCGCGCCATTTCGATGTGCTGGATCTGGTCACGGCCCACCGGTACCTGGTTCGCCTTGAAGATCAGGATGTCGGCAGCCATCAGCACCGGGTACATGAACAAGCCGGCGCTGACACCTGCGTCCTCGTCCAGACCTTCCTCGCGGTTCTTGTCCACCGCCGCCTTGTAGGCATGCGCGCGATTGAGGATGCCCTTGCTGGCGATGGCGGTCAGGAACCACATCAGCTCCGTCGTCTCGCGGATGTCGCTCTGGCGGTAGAACCACACGTGTTCCGGGTCCAGGCCGCAGGCCAGCCAGCTGGCTGCGATCTCCAGGGTCGCGCGCTGGGTGCGCTGCGGGTCCTGCGACTTGATCAGGCTGTGCAGGTCGGCCAGGAAGAAGAAGCTCTCGATCCCCGGCGCGCGGCTGGCCGCGATGGCCGGACGGATGGCGCCAACGTAGTTGCCCAGGTGGGGCGTGCCGGAGGGGGTGATGCCGGTAAGGACTCGGGTGGTCATGACTGCGTGGGGTAACCTTCGATGAACGGGGCCAGTTTACCTTGCACGCCACCAACCCCGTCAGGGCCCGCGGCGCGTTCATTCACGCAACCCCGCTGGAGACGCCCGATGAAACGCCTGCTGCCCCTGCTGCTTATCCTGCCTCTGGCCGGCTTCCGCCCGGCCCCGATGCCGCCGCCGGTCTACGAGGGCGGCCCCGTGCGCATGGCCCTGGTCGACCGCGACCGCGGCACCGAACTGCGCAGCTACCCCGCCGAGGGCCAGCGCTGGGTGGCCGGTGAGCGCGGGCACCGCTACGCCGTGCGCCTGTACAACGACAGCCCCCGCCGGGTGCTGGTGGTGCTGTCGGTGGACGGCGTCAACGCCATCTCCGGCGAAGATGCCGATCCCTCGCAGACCGGTTACGTGCTCAACCCCGGACAGCGCGCCGACATCACCGGCTGGCGCAAGAGCCAGGACGAAGTGGCGCAGTTCGTCTTCAGCAGCCCCAGCGGCAGCTATGCCAGCCGCACCGGCCGCCCCGACAACATCGGCGTGGTGGGCGTGGCCGTGTTCGAGGAAGCGCGCCGCTGGCGCCCTGAGCCGATCCTGCGCCGCGGCCTGCCACCGCCGGCGCCGGCTGCACAGGCCGAAGCGGCCGCCGATGCCAGCGCCAGCCGCATCGAGGGCTACGCCAGCAAGCCGCAGGCGCCGGCGCTGGGCACCGGCCACGGCGCGCGCGAGCAGTCCTCGGTGCGCGATACCGAGTTCGAGCGCGCCAGCCGCAGCCCGGCGCAGGTGTTGCAGCTGCGCTACGACAGCGCCCGCAACCTGCGCGCGCGCGGCATCCTGGTCGATTCGCCGTCACGCCTGCCGCGCGAACCGCAGGCGTTCCCCAACCGCTACGTGCCGGACCCGCCGGCACGCTGATCCTCCGCGCAGACAACACAACGCCCGCAACCTTTCGGCGCGGGCGTTGTGTCGTGGGGGAAATCCGGGGGCTTACTTGTAATCCGGGTAATCCTTGCGCACGCTGTCTTCGAAATCCCGGACTTCCTTCTCGGCGCGGTCCTTGGCCCAGCCATAACGCTCCTGCAGGCGACCGGCCAGGTATTCGGCATTGCCTTCGGCCACATCGAAATCGTCGTTGGTCAGATCGCCCCACTTGGCCTGGGCCTTGCCCTTCAGCTGCGACCACTTGCCGGAAATGATGTCTTTGTTCATTGCTGGGAGTCCTTGGTTGCAACGGCGTTCTTACCGTGGTTCCAGCTTCGCGCAGTCGCTGTTGAGTACCGGTCAACCAGCAATGAAATGCGTGCTCACCTGCTTGAATGGTTCACTCCGCTTGCACAGCCGTGTGTGGCAGCGTGCAAGAAAAAGGCCGGGGATGATCCCCGGCCTTTTTCCTTCCGTTCCGCGCCGGGCTCAGTTGCCCTTGGCGGCATCCTCAACCTTCTCACCGGCCTTCTGCACGTCCTTGCCGGCACCGGCCACAGTGTTGCAACCGGCCAGCAGGGCCACCGAGAACATCGACAACAGCATCAGGGCAACTACGCGCTTCATGGGCTTCTCCTTGGGTTTGCCGCTACACCGCTTCATTCGCGGATGGGATTCTTTCGCTCAGCGGGAGAAGGCCAATGCCCGCCGCCGCCGCGTGAAGTGCAATCTGGCGGCAGGGGCGTGGAGCGGGTGTGAACGGATCGGCGATCCGTTCAGGCGGTTGCCTTAGTCGCGCATCAGGGTGGACTTGCCGAACAGGCTCTCGACCAGGTCCACGGCCAGTTCGGCGGTGGCATTCTGCTTGTCCAGCAAGGGGTTGAGCTCGACGATGTCCAGCGACCCCATGCACCCGGTGTCAGCGATCATCTCCATCACCAGCTGCGCCTCGCGGTAGTTCACCCCACCCGGCACGGTGGTGCCCACGCCCGGCGCGATGCTCGGGTCGAGGAAGTCGACGTCGAAGCTGACATGCAGGTGGGTGTTCTCGTCGATGCCCGCCAGTGCTGCTTCGACCGTGCGCTTCATGCCGTTCTCATCGATGTAGCGCATGTCATAGACATCCACGTTGTGGGTCTTGATCAGGCGCTTCTCTTCCGGGTCCACCGAACGGATGCCGATCTGGTGCACCTGGGTGGGAGTGATCGCCGGTGCGCTGCCGCCGAGGTGGGTCAGCGCCTCCGGGCCGAGGCCGCACAGGCAGGCCACCGGCATGCCGTGGATGTTGCCCGAGGGGGTGACATCGCTGGTATTGAAATCGGAATGTGCATCCAGCCACAGCACGCGCAGGGTCTTGCCCTGCTCGCGGCACCAGCGTGCCACGGCAGTGATCGAACCGATGCCCAGGCAGTGGTCGCCGCCGAGCATGATCGGCATGCGGCCGGCCTGCAGTTCGGCATAGCTGGCTTCCATCAGTGCATGGTTCCACGCCACCACTTCCTCCAGATGGCGGTAGCCCTGCACCGGCGCGGTCCACGGGTTGCGCGGGCCATCCAGGTTGCCCAGGTCGCGCACGTCCACGCCGCGCGCTTCCAGCGCCTCCGGCAGGCCCGCCACGCGCAGCGCTTCCGGCCCCAGCCGTGCACCGCGATGGCCCGCACCGACATCGGTGGGAACGCCGATCAGGGATACGGAAATGGGATGGGCCATGGGTGCCTCCTTGCGGGGGAAAAAGAAGCACAGTCTAGCTAGAGCTGTGTGACACCACTCGCGGCGGTGCAGCAGGGCATTGGCATGGCATGATGCCGCGCGGACCCAACCGCCCTTCATGGAAGATTGCGATGTCGCCCTTCATCAATACCGCCTGGCCACGCTTTTTCACCGTGGCGCTGCCGGTCGCCGTTTTTGCGGTTTTTTTGAGCAACTCGATCGATGCGTCGCCGAATGGCTGGCTGATGCAGGCGACACTGCTGCTGGTGCCGTTCTCGACCCTGGTATTCCTCGGGTTGGGCTGGCAGCGTCTGCGCAAGGCACACGCTGAATACCCGATTCTGAAAAGCGAACTGCACCGTATGCTGGCGGCGTTGATCGGCAACGTGAAGGTGGCCGCGCTGTGGTTCGGCCTGACCTTCGTTGGTATGTTCACCCTGATGCTGGCGTGGGTGTTGCTGTATAGGTCCTGCGGCTGAAGCCTGTCCCAACCCGCTGCGCGCTCAGCGTCCGCGGCGGCGCACCGGCGTCACGCTCTGCACCTGGCCGTTGTTGCGCATCATGCACAGGAAGCGGCCATCGGGGTAATCGATGATCAGTTCCTGGTAATCGCTGCCCACAGGCATCTGGGTGACCAGGGCGCCCTGCGCGCCCTTGCGCATGTTGCAGGCGCCCAACGCGGTATCGCCTGTCGGCGCGGGGGTAGTCACCGAGGACACATTGCGGAACACCGCGCGGCAGCCGCCATTGACCCACACCGAGTGCCGCGACAGGCCCCAGTTCTTGCCCTCCTCGCAGCGGGTACGGCTGAGCTGGTGCACGATTTCCACATTGCCGCGGGTATTCAGATCGCACGACGCCTGCTGCTCGCCGGTGGACTCGCAGGTGACTTCGCGCGGCAGCGCGGCATCGCCGGCGGCAGCGTCGCGAGGGCGGGCGCTGCTTTCAGCGGGCGCGGGCGTGCCGCTGGTACTGACCTGACAGATGCCATTGGTGCCGCCTCGGCCGGTGTAGCTGATCTGCGGCGTACCGTCATCGCTGCGGCTGATCGACAGGGTGATGCCGCTGTTGGCGTCGCGGGCTTCGAAATAGCGGTCGTTGAAATGTTTCAGCGTGGCCTCGCGGCCCTGCACATAGACCGGCCCGCCCTCGTCTGCGTGAACATCGATGCCGCCCGGGCAGCTGGCGTTGAAGAACGGCACAGCGGCCATGGCCGGGGCTGCGAACGCGGCGGACAACAGTGCGACGGTGAGCGGCAGGGCGTGGCGACGCATGGGGAGGTCCCGAATGGTATGTGCCCGAAGTATGCGGTGGGGAGCCGGGAGCGGTGTGTGAGGAGAATCAGTATCCGGGTGCGCGTTTTGAGGGGTGTGTTTGCTATGGTGGCCGTGACGCTCTGTCCGGGCTGTTAAGCCAGCTTTACTTGGTAGGCGGTTCCACGCCTTGCAACAGCGCCGACGCCCGAGATTTCCAGCGGATGATCGCACTGCGCGATATGTCGCTTTCTGCATCACAGCGGCGCGAACAGGCCAATCGCGATAATTCATTTTTCCTTTCAGATCACCCGATGCCATCGAAACAATCGACTGGCAGGCGGGGGTTTGGCGTGCGCATGATGAATCGCCACCTGCAGAGGTGGCCGGGTCTTCCAAGCCCGATTGATTGAAGCTGTATACGCTTGCCAGCCGGCGTCGTCCTCCCAAGAGCGGCGCCGGCTGGCAATCCGTTCGCCGATCGACGGCGGGCGGTGCGTGGGGGCCCTGTGCCCGCCGGCTCATCGATCTCCGGTCTTGGAAGCCACGCATCGCCCGCCACCCTATCGTGGCGGCACCTCTGTGCCTGACGAGGATGCCCGTATGTCTAAGACGCTCTACCCGTATCTGACCGCCACGTTGGGCGACGCCGCCCTGCATCTGCCGCTGGAACTGGCGCAGCCGCTGGAAGCCGCCTTTGCCGCCGCCAACGATGCACCCGCGCCCATCAACCTGCCCGGCTGCCTGCAGCGCATCCAGGCCGGTGACGCCGCCGATGGACAGCCGTGGCAGGGACCGGCAGGCACACCTGGCGACGCCGTGGCTGCCGCACGCAGGGACCGCGCCGCAGTGGGCCTGGTATCGCTGCTGGAGCTGTACCACGCCGCAGAGCGCGTGCGCGTGGATGGGGAAGAGAAGGACGACATCGGCGATGGCACGCGCGAGGGTCTGATGCTGGCCTGCCGGGGGCTGGCGGAGTATGTGGCGTTGCAGGTGGGTGGGGCTCAGTAATTCAGAACATTGAGATGCCCAATGCACAGGTTCACAACGTCACTGCCCCGGCTAGCGAATCAGGCAGACCCGCTGCTGGAATGAGCGCACCCTATCCAAACCTGAAGCCTGTTCTCGTTGAGCTGCGGCTGGACGAAGTGGATTCGCGCGCCGGCGCTGTTGCCGAGTTGATCGCCTCCACCGCACGCCCATGGCGCTCTCGATAAGCCCTGAAGTCATGTGGTACAGCTTCGTGCTGAATGACAGAGCCATCACCCGGATCCGTCCTGGAACGCGGACGAATTGCACGATCTCATTCATCAATTACGAAGGTGCGAAGGAGGTGTTCACTTGTGGCACGTCGGCCGCCTTCGGAGATGGATCGTCGACAAGGGGGTTGATCCGCATCATCCGGTTTGATTGAGACTGATCGCACCTGACTTCTTGAGGCGGCGGAAGTGGAGCGCAGTGCCTTGATGCCTCACGCGGCACTGGCATGCAGACGCACACCCAAGGCACGGGTCACCTTCAGGATGGTGGCGAAATCGGGGCTGCGTTCGCCGGACAGTGCGCGGTAAAGACTCTCGCGCGACAGGCCCGCCGCGCGCGCAACCTTGCTCATACCCTGAGCGCGCGCGATGTCGCCGAGCGCCTTGGCAATGAACGCGGAATCGCCGTCGCTTTCCTCGATGCAGGCGTCGAGATAGGCGGCCATTTCTTCGGGTGTCCGAAGGTGTTCGGCCACATCAAATGCTTTGAGTTCGACTTTTTTCTTGGTGGCCATGATGGAACAGCTCCAGTACTTCGGTATTGATTCGTTTCGACTACAGCCGGTTCGACGCTCACAGGGCACGTGCAATCTCCCTGGCCTTTTCGATATCGCGATGCTGTGAGCTTTTGTCACCTCCGACCAAAAGAATCAGCAACTGCCTGCCGCGCTGGGTGTAGTACAGGCGGTAGCCCGGCCCTGCATCGATACGCAGTTCGGAAATACCGTCCCCCAGACGGCGGTGATCACCCGGATGGCCTTCGGCGAGCCGACCGATACGGGCCAGGATGCGAGCGCGTGCAGTTACGTCCTTGAGAGCGTCAATCCATGTCGCGAACTGACGGGTACGCTGGATCTTCATGGAAAAATGTAGCCTACTGGCTACACATTTTCAACTACGAGAAACGCGCATCAACCACGAAGCACGCGCACAGGCAGGTGGGACGCGCCTCGTCAGGTGCAAGATGAGATAACAGCAAGGAAGGAAAAGAACGGGAGAGACGCAGCAGGGAGCAGTGCTCGACCGATTACTGCGCCGCCATGTCGAGCTGCACAACTGGAGTGTGGTGGTGCCGCTTATCCGAATCGAACGGATGACCTACTGTTTACAAGACAGTTGCTCTACCAACTGAGCTAAAGCGGCATGGGTGGATCACCGGCGGCAGCGCCGCAGTCAGGGGATTCTAGCGCAACCGCGTGCATTCCAGCGACCGGCTCTGTGCCGCCCCGCTGCGCTGCTGGGCCTGGGCCGGCTGCGTGCCCGCCGCCAGTTGCGCTTCCAGCCACCACTGGCCGGCGTCGCCGCTGGCGACCAGGCGCGGCTGGAAGCCGGCGGCCTGCACCGCTGCCATGCGGCGCTCGGCGCCCTCGCGATTACGGTACTGGCCCAGCGCCACGGCGTTGGCGTCCTCGCCCTGGCTGATGATGTAGTAGTCGCTCAGGCCGGCGGCGACGATGCGCTTCACGGTGGCCTGCGCTTCGTCGCGGTTGGCGGCGGCCGGCAGCATCACCCGGTAACGGGCACTGCCGCTGGCAGCGGGCTGTTCGCGCAGGCGCACCTGGCTGAGCAGCGTGCCGGCCTTGCCCTGCGCGCTGCTCGCGGCGGCGCGGTCGGCGAACGGGCCCAGCGCGACGCAGCGCGGCGGTTCGGCAGCCTCGGGCGGGGTTGCGGGTTTTCCCGGTGCTGGCACGGGCGCTGCGACCGGCTTGTCGGCGCCAGCAACCGATGTGGCGGCAGGCGCAGCTTCGGCCGCCTGCGGCTTGGCACTCTCCGGCTTGGCCGGGGCGGCGGGCGCCGGCGTTACAGCCACGGCCGTCTTCTCCGCCGGTTCGCGCTCCATCAACGGCGCGGTCGGCGCGGCAGCCGTGGCTTCGGCGGCCGCAGCGGCATCCACGCCACCGGGCACCCAGCGCAGCTCGGCCACGCCCGTGGGTTGCGGTGGCGGCGCAGGCTTCTGTGGTGCATCGCGCAGCAGCCACCAGCAGGCGACGCCAAGGTTGAGGATGGCCAGTACGACGATCAGGGCACGGGTCAGCATGCGCGGATACTAGCCTGCGGGCTGGTGCACCGCCCAGCGGGCGAGACCATCCAGCACCAGCGAGGGGTGGTAGTCGGCGCCGGGCAGCAACGGCATCAGCGCCGGTGCGCCGCCCCCGTGCACCAGCAGCGACGGCGCCACGCCCAGCAGCGCGTGCCCCTGCTGCGCGCTGCGTTCGATCAACGCCACTGCGGCGCCATCGCAACCGGAAGCCAGCGCATCGGCGGTGTCGTTGGCGAATTCGCTGTAGTCGCCGCCGGTAGCCGGCAGCTGCACCGCACGGGCATGCAGTGCTTCGCGCATGGTGGTGGGCGATGCGGAAATGCGGCCACCGTGGTGCTGGCCGTCCGCGTCGAGCAGATCAATCGTCAGTGCGGTGCCCACCCCGACCACCAGCACCGGGCGCTGCGCCTTGGCCGCGGCCAGCAGGGCCAGGAAGCGGTCCACACCGAATTTTTCGGGCTTGGCATAGGCAATGCGCACACCGGCGCATTCGGCGCTGGTACGCACCACGTGCACGTGCTCGAAGCGACGCTGCAGCTGGTCCAGCATCGCGCTGGTCAGCGACGGTGCGGCCACGCTGGCCACGAACGCGGTGGTGCCGCTGGGCAGGCTGTGCGGCGGCTGTCCGGCCATGCCTTCGGCGCCATGCGCCCAGGCCTGCACGTCACCGGCACGGTCGCCCTGCAACGGCGCGAACTTGAAGCGCGAGTTGCCGAGGTCGAACAACCAATCGCTCATGCCGCCCTCACGCTGACTTCGCCGGCGTGCAGCAGGCGCTCACGGCCATCGATGCGCACGCGCAAGGCGCCGTCATCGGCCAGGCCGAGCGCGGTGCCATGCTGCCACTGCCCTTCCAGTTCCACGCGTACTTCGCGACCGGCCAGCATGTCGAACGCGGCGTAGCGCGGCAGAAAGGGAGCGAGGCCTTCGCGATCGAATTCTTCCAGTGCCGGCAGCAGGCGCGCCAGCACGGCAGCAACCACCACGTTGCGGTCCACCGGCTTGCCGGCCAGCGTGTCCAGGTCCACCCACGGCTGGGTGATCTGCTCGGCGAAGGATGGCGGCATGTGCGTGTTGATGCCGATGCCGATCACCGCGCGCGCCGGGCCGGCATATTCGCCACCGCCCTCGGCCAGCAGGCCGACCAGCTTGCGCTTGCCATCGACGATCAGGTCATTCGGCCACTTCAGCTGCGCCTGGGTATAGCCCAGGTCGTGCAGCGCTTCGGCCACGGCGATGCCGGCCACCAGGCTCAGCCCGGCCAGGCGGCCGAGGCCACCGGAGAACAGCCGCAGCACCGACAGGTACACATGCGCGGCCAGCGGCGACGCCCACGTACGGCCGCGACGGCCGCGGCCGCCGGTCTGGCGTTCGGCCAGCAGGACGCTCACCCCGCGCTGGGGCGCGCTGCAACGCAGCAATTCGGCATTGGTCGAGTCCACCGTCCAGGCCACCTGCAGGTCGTACAGCAGCGGCAGCACCTCGGCGGGCAGGCCGGCACGGATCGCATCCGGGTCCAGCAGGTCGACCGGGCGGGTCAGGCCATAGCCCTCACCTGCACGGCCTTCGATGTCCACACCGGCGGCTCTAAGTCCTTGAATACGCTTCCAAATGGCCGCCCGGGTCTGGCCCAGCTCACGGGCCAGGGCGTCGCCGGAGAGGCGACCGGCAGCGAGTTTGGCCAGCAATTGGCGGTCGTCCACGGCAGCTTCCACGAAGTCAGGAAGGAATTATGCGGGAAAGCCGCCAGCGGCGCCCGCCACGCTGGGTTCTGCGGGGGCTTCCAACGGGGCGCCGGGTTCGGGCTAGAATCGGGAACTCACCTTCCCTTAACGTGGATGTCGTCAATGCGCCGCTATGCCCATTGCCTGATCCTGCTGACGATGCCCTTCGCGGCGTCTGCGACGGCAGCGCTGGACGACAGCCGCGGCGCCTGCGTGTCCTCCAACGGCGATGCCGCCTCGCAGCGTGCACCGACCGCGACCGCTTCGGCCGCCACCACCAAGCCGGCACCGGTCCGCCCGGCAGCCAACACCAGCACGGGCGGCGGTGGCAGCGACGACGACGTGCTGCAGCGCATCCGCGCACCGAAGTGGCACAGCTACCTGCCGGGAATGTTCCGCTGATCAAGTCGTTGCTGCAGTGGCTGCGACCTGCGCCGCGGCCTATCGACGATGTACTGTGGAATGAGGCCTGCCGCCGTGCGGCCTGGCTGCGCGGCCTGGACGACGAACGCCGCGCACGCCTGCGCGTGCTGGCCACGCGCTTCCTGCACGAGAAGACCATCACGCCGATCGGCGAGCTGCAGCTGGAGGCCGGCGATGGCGTGCTGCTGGCGGCGCTGTGCTGCCTGCCGCTGCTGGAGTTCGGCGAGGTGGGTCTGGAAGGCTGGTCGCAGCTGATCGTCTACCCCGATGCATTCCGCGTACATCGCAGCCACATGGATGCGGCCGGCGTACTGCATGAGTGGGATGACGAACTGATTGGCGAATCGTGGGACAGCGGTCCGCTGATCCTGTCGTGGGCCGATGTGCAGGCCGACCTGGCCGCGCCGCACGAGGGCTACTGCGTGGCGGTGCACGAGATGGTGCACAAGCTGGATGCACTGGATGGCGCGATGGACGGCACGCCGCCGCTGCCGCGCGAATGGCAGCGTGAGTGGGCGGCCATCTTCCAGCGCGCCTACGATGCGTTCTGCGCGCAGGTGGATGCGGGCGAAGAAACGCTGATCGATCCGTATGCGGCCGAAGCGCCGGAAGAATTCTTCGCGGTGACCAGCGAGTATCACTTCTCGGCACCGGATCTGCTGCAGCAGGCGTTGCCGGAGGTGGCCGCGCAGCTGCGGCGGTTCTATGGCGAGCCGCCCAGGATCGCAATACGGTAGTGCCGGCCGCTGGCCGGCACCTTGGCAATGCCACCGAGGATCATGAGGTTGCCGGCCAGCGGCCGGCACTACCGGAACACCACGCGTTGTTGCGCCAGGCGATGCCCGGCGGACAGGAACGTGCGGCTTACGGCCCCGGCGGCAAGCGCACTTCGAAACGGGCGCCGCCCAGTTCGCTGGAACGGCCGACGGCCAGTTCGCCGCGGTAGTCCTTGATCAGGTCCTGCACGATCGACAGGCCGATGCCGTGGCCCTGCACGCGCTCGTCGCCACGCACGCCACGCTGCAGCACCTTGCCGATGTCGTCCGGGGCAATGCCCGGGCCATCGTCGTCCACCGCCAGCAGCAGGCCGGCGCGGCGCGCGTTCGGTGCCGGCAGCGGCTGCGCGGTCAGCAACACGCGGCGGTTGGCCCACTTGAAGGCATTTTCCAGCAGGTTGCCGAGCAGTTCCTGCAGGTCGCCCGGTTCGCCGTGGAAGCGCGCGGCCGGGTCAATGTCGAATTCGCACAGCACGCCCTTGGAGGCATAGACCTTTTCCAGGCCGCGCACGATCTCCTCGGCGTTGGATTCAATCGGCAGCGGCGCGGAGAACAGCTTGTGGCCCGACGATGCAGCACGTGCCAGCTGGTAGGAGACCAGGTTGTTCATGCGCTGCAGCTGCACGTCCAGCTCCTCGCGCAGGGCGCCATCGCCGGCACCGCTGTCCATCTGCGTGCGCAGCACGGCGATGGGCGTCTTCAGGCTGTGCGCCAGGTCGGCCAGGGTATTGCGCTGGCGCTCGAGGTTCTCGCGCTCGCTTTCAATGAAGGCGTTGATGCTGTCGGTCAGCGGCTCCAGCTCGCGCGGGTGGCGCTCGCTCATGCGCTCGGTTTCGCCGCGCTGCACCTTGGTCAGCTCGGTGATCACGCGACGCAGCGGCCGCAGGCTCCACTGCAGGATGACGGTCTGCAGCAGCAGCAGGATCAGGCCGATGCCACCCAGGTAGAACCAGACCCGGCCACGGAACACGCGCAGCTGCGCGCCCAGCGCGCGCGAGTCTTCCATCACGTAGATGGTGTAGGGGAATTCGGTGGCCGGGTCGGCGTCGGCGTCCCACACCAGGCCCAGGCCATAGCGGTACACCGAGCCCTGGCTGCCGTCGATCTGGATCATCGGCAGCGGGCCTTCGAACACTTCCTGGCGCGGTGCCAGCAGGCCGCCGCCGACGGTGGGCAGCATCGGGCCTTCGGCGGACATCGAATTGCCCTTGCCGTGCGGCATCACCACTTGCAGGTACAGGCCACTGCCCGGCACGTCAAAGCGCGAATCCGGCGGCTGCTCGCGGATGTACAGCGAGCGGTCGCGGGTGAAGTCGATGCCGGCCGCGTAGGCGGTGGCGTAGTTCTTCAGGCGCTCACGCAGGTTCGCCTTCGCCGTATCGGCGAAGGCGGCGTCGAGTGCGTAACCGGCCAGGGCCAGGAACGCGACCAGGCCCACGGACGCGGCAAGCATCTGGCGCGCCTGCAGCGAGCGCGGCCGCCAGCGTCGGAAGAACCACAGACGGCCGGACATCATGGTTTCGCCAGGCTGAGCCGGCTCAGCCCTCGTTGCGCGGAATCGCGAAACGGTAGCCGCGGCCGCGCACGGTCTCGATCGGCTTCAGTTCGCCATCCGGGTCCAGCTTCTTGCGCAGGCGGCCGATGAACACTTCCAGCACGTTCGAATCGCGGTCGAAGTCCTGCTGGTAGATGTGCTCGGTGAGGTCGGCCTTGGAGACCAGTTCACCGGCGTGCATCATCAGGTACTCCAGCACCTTGTACTCGTAGCTGGTCAGGTCCACATTGCTGCCAGAGACGCTGACGGTCTGGGCGGCGAGATCCAGTGCAACGGGACCGCATTCCAGCGTCGGCTTGCTCCAGCCGGCGGCGCGGCGCAGCAACGCGTTGACGCGGGCAAGCAGCTCTTCGACGTGGAATGGCTTGACCAGGTAATCGTCGGCACCCTGCTTCAGGCCCTCGACCTTGTCCTGCCAGCTCGAACGCGCGGTCAGGATCAGCACCGGGAACTTCTTGCCTTCGTCACGCAGGGCCTTGATCAGCTCCATGCCCGACATCTTGGGCAGGCCGAGGTCGATGATGCCGACATCGAACGGAACTTCACGCCCCATGTAGAGGCCTTCCTCGCCGTCCTGCGCAGCATCGACGGCAAAGCCTTCGCGCTTGAGCCGGGCTGCCAGGGTCTCACGCAGCGGGGCTTCGTCTTCGACCAGAAGGATACGCATGAACTCTCCCTAGTGTCCTGGGTGTGGCCCGGAGGCCTGTGGGGTACGGGTTGATAGCGACAACTATCCCTGTTCAGGGGTTATCGCCGCGTAGTGATGACATATCCGACCGCGGCGTGCGCGGCTGTGAACGCGACGGGGCGGGGTCGTCCATGTAGCGGACACGGCCCCGGTCGTCCATGTACTTCACCCGGTTGATGTCACGCCCATCGAACGGCACGCGCTCGGCGCCGAGGATGTGGCCGCCGGTGGTGCGCTGCACGCGGCGCACGGCATCGGACAGCGAGCGCTCGTCGCCACGGCCACCGCGCTCGCCCCGCTCCATCATCTCCGCGCGCCCCTGGTCGCCGCGCGGCGGCTGCTGCGCAAGCGCCGACGACAGCGGCACAGCCGACAGCGCCACGCAGGTGGCCAGGGCAATGCGGCGATGGAAGGGAGCGGAAGACATCGATGCGATCCTAGCCGAGCACGGCGATTCGTTCAAAAGTCGTAAATCCGGAAGCCGGGTGCGGGACCCGGCCTTTACAATTCCTTTGCAAATTCTTGGTTTGGGGCAGTGAATCCGATCTGAACTTTTCCGGGCGATGCCGCGAGTTGTTCATCTAGGTGAACATTCGGGACGAATCGCCGCCCCTTGTCAAGTCAGGACCGTGACCGACGTCACGCTGCGGCGCGATCAGCTTCGCGTTCGGTGACCGCCAAGGCCTGTTCGACCAGGCTCCAGTCGGCGCCCGGGCGGTGTGCGCCCTCGCTCAGCACCTGACGGAATGCGCGGCCGCCGGGTTGGCCGTGGAACAGGCCGAGCAGGTGGCGGGTGATGTGCTTCAGCGCCAGGCCTTCGCCCAGACGCGCCTCGACGTAGGGGCGCAGCGCGCGCAACAGGTCACCACGGGCCTGCAGCGGGGCGCCGGTGTGCAGCGCCTCCAGCTGATGCAGCAGGTAGGGGTCGTGGTAGGCCGCGCGGCCCAGCATCACACCATCGACGTGCGCGGCCTGCGCCTGCACCGCCTCGATGCTGGCCAGGCCGCCGTTGATCACCACCGGCAGTGCCGGGCGCTCCTGCTTGAGGCGGTAAGCCCAGTCGTACTTCAGCGGCGGAACCTCGCGGTTCTCCTTCGGCGACAGGCCCTTCAGCCACGCGTTGCGCGCATGCACCACCACCATTGCGGCACCGGCGGCGACCTGGCGGTCGACGAAGGCGGCGAACACGTCGTAATCGTTGTCCTCGTCCACGCCCAGGCGGCATTTCACCGTCACCGGGATGTCGACCGCATCGACCATCGCCGCCACGCACTCGGCCACCAGCACCGGCTCGCGCATCAGGCAAGCGCCGAAACGCCCGGCCTGCACGCGGTCGGACGGGCAGCCGCAGTTGAGGTTGACCTCGTCGTATCCCCACTCGGCGGCAATGCGCGCAGCCTGCGCCAGCAGGGCCGGATCGCTGCCACCCAGCTGCAGCGCCAGCGGCTGTTCGCTGCGGTCGAAGCCGAGCAGGCGCTCGCGGTCGCCGTGGATGACCGCGTTGGCGTGCACCATTTCCGTGTACAGGCGCGCACCCGGCGCCAGCACGCGATGGAACACGCGGCAATGGCGATCCGTCCAGTCCATCATGGGGGCAACGGACAGGCGCAGGGAATCGGCGTAACGGGCGGTGGCGGACGTCATCGGGGCGTTGATCGTGGAGACTGGCATTGCCAGTGAGATCAATAGTTTACACCGCTCGGCTGAATGGCGGCGGCTGGCGCCCGGACAGCGCTGGGGCGCCCGGGCCCGAGGGCCGTCCGCAAGCCGGGCGGCGCCACCCCACAATGACGGGCAACCGGTCACAGTTGTCGCGATTCGTTGACGACGACGAAATATTGACGCCGTTATAGTCCGTCGCTCGCAATGGATTGGACGTGTGGAGCAGATGATGCAGCACAAGCGTTTGAGCAGGACCCTCGCCACCGCGCTGGCGGTCGCCGTACTGGCCATCGGCACGGCAACCGCAGCACCGGCTGCCACCGGGCTGAGCCCGACCTTCACCACCTGCCGTGACAAGGCACAGGGTGCGATCGAGCAGGCCGCCTGCCTGACCTCGGAAAGCGCACGCCAAGACCAGCGCCTGAACCAGGCCTACCGCCAGCTGCAGGCAAAGCTGACTGGCGCAAAGAAGACCAAGCTGGTGAATGCCCAGCGCGCGTGGCTGCAGTCGCGCAGCCGCGATGGCGAACTGGATACCGCGCTGTACGACGATTCGCAGCCCGGCAACCTGCAGGGCGAGCTGAACGATGTGATGCGCCTGAGCGCGCGTGCCGACCAGCTGCAGAAGTATCTGCAGCTGCTGGACTGACCCTTGAGGGGCAGACCCTCTGACTGCACAAGGATGTAAGACATGCCAACCAACATCGATACCCATGATCTCGATGCCACCTCCGGCGCCGTGTATTTCGCCGTCGGCCGTGGTACCGAAGGTGGCCCCGCCTCCTACCATCTGGCCATCGCCGGCATCACCCAGGGCGTGACCGAACCGCACTGGGGCACGGTGAACAAAGTCGCGCAGAACAGCGGTTACAGCCTGGGCGCGATCCAGGTCGACTTCGGCCAGCGCGGCGAGTGGGCGCTGGGCGCCATCGACGGCCACGCACTGAAGGCGGGCGAGACGACCTATGTCGACGCCGTGATCGATCAGGCCAGCACCTATGCCAAGGCGCACAACCTGCCCTTCACCCAGGACCACGCCGACCTGCGCCGCGACCTGCTCAGCCACGGCAATGGCCTGAGCGGGCGCAGCTCGATCCAGTTCATCGATACCAACACGCGCGACAGCATCAACGCCTGGGCCGGTTCGGCCGAGGGCAAGCAGTGGATCCACGCGAACATCGACTACCCGCAGGTGCGCAACGCCACCCGGATCGGCATGGCGATGGTGGACGCACACGGCAGCGGCATCGCCGAGGAAAACCGCTTCGAAGCGATCAGCCTGATCGCCAAGACCGCCAACCAGTTGCCCAGCCAGCTGCCCAAGCTGCAGAAGGTGCTGGAAGAAGGCGGTGACTACGAGGCGCTGCGCGCGAAGGCCGGGCAGATCCGCGAGACCTACCAGTACTTCGACGCGCCCAAGGCCGGCGACATCGCCGTGCGCTACGAAAATGCCTACGCCAACAACAAGGACGCAATGGACCGCGCCCATGCCAAGGTCAGCAGCCGCGACTACTCGCCCGCCGGTGAGCACAACGATGCGGACATCAAGGTGGCGCTGGACCAGATCGGCGCACCGCGCCAGCAGGCCGGTTCGCAGACGTTGAAGGAAGGGTCCAGCGGCCGTGACGTGCTGAAGCTGGAAAGCAACCTGGTCACGCTGGGCTATGCCAGTGCTGACGGCCAGCAGACACTGAATCCGGACCGGCGCTTCGATGCCACCACCCGCAAGGCGGTGGAAGACTTCCAGCGCGCACACAACCTGGACCCGGTGGACGGCAAGGCCGGGCCAGCCACGCTGGCCGCGATCGACCGCGACGCGCGCGAACTGCAGGGCAACCTGGCCGCGCTGGGGCTGACCGACGCCAAGGGCCAGGCCATCGGCAGCGATGGCTATCTGGGCGGTGGCAGCCGCCATGCGATCAATGCTTTCCAGCAGCAGCATGGCCTGCCTGCGACCGGCATTGCCGATGCGGAAACCCGCCAGGCGCTGGCCAATGAAGTGCAGCAGCGTGCGCAGGCGCAGGGCAACACCCCGGAACAGCAGGCAGCGGCCGAGCCTGCACGCGAGACGGTGTACCCGATGTCCGACCCGCGCAGCCCGCAGAACTGGCTGTACACCGAGACCCTGGTGCAGGTGAAGTTCGCCGAGGAAGCGCGTGGCCTGCCCTCCGGCGAGCACAGCGAGAAGCTGGCCGCTGCCCTCACCGTGGAAGCTGCGCGTGCCGGCCTGTACCGGGTTGATCGCGTTGAGCTGAACCAGGATGGCTCGATGGCGCGCGCGGTGCAGGCCAATGCGCTGCACGACGAAAGCGCGTTGAACCGCAATACCGCGCCGGTATCGACCGCTGACGCGATGCGCCAGAGCGTGCAGGAGAACAGCGAGCGGGCATTGCAGGTGAGCGATCAGCAGCGCGAGCAGCAGAAGATCGACCAGCAGACCCAGCATCACGGCCCGCGGGCCATGATGGCGTAAGAGAGCGGGCCAACTGGCCCGTGAGTGCCATTGCCTTGCTCACCCCTCGTCGGCTTGAGGCCGACGAGGGCGTTGGTTGAGGTGCGTCGAGGATTGTCGCAAATGCGAGGTCTTGCGCCCCGGAGCGTGCCCACGCTTCGAGGTAGTGGGCCTCGAGGTGTAGTCGATCCGGTTTGATCGCGTCGACGCTTTGACGACAGATAAGTCCGTCCGGAGCTTTCCCTAAGTGGTCAGTACCCGCCATCCATAGGCGGTCTGCTTCCAGTAGGCGTCCTGGCCATCTCCGGTCCATGCGAACGTCCACGTCTCGCGTGCGCATCCTGGAAGATCGTTGGTAATAGTGATCTTCTCTCCGGAAGCACCATGATGGAAAAGGGCGCGGATGGCTGGCGTCCGAGGTGAATCCCGCTCCCCCCTACAGCGATGGCGAATGGTCAGTGTCCCAAGTGCAAGCGTCCGCTGGTGGACATCCTTGCGTGCGTCCAGCCATCGAACGACTTCGTTCGCTTCGTCAGTTCCGGCGCTGTAGCGCGTGGTCCGATCGACGGCAACCGCAAGGCGGTCCAACGCCATCACTCCCGGCCATGTCGTCGAACCAAGCGCAAGCGCAAAAGCCAACAGACATTTGAATGACACCGAAAAATTCGATTTCATGGATGCTGCTTCCTTGAACACAGAATCGCGTGTCTCCAGCCTGCTTCCATACTCAGAAGATTGGCAATGAGAAAAGCTGCAATCTGCATCATGCGATCCGACGTCTTTCGGGTTTTGCGAACCAGGGAACGACGGCCAAACAACAACTTTTGTTGATAGCGACAGCTACTGACGTCAATGCCAGTTACCGCTCCCAGCCAAGTCGACACACTCATTGCCTCGCACCGGCTTACCCAGTCTGAGAGGCCTCGCCTGCAATCATCCTCCCTCCTGATGCTCGCCTCATGACCGCTATCACAAAGCGCGCCCTGAGCATCGTCTACGCATCCTTGAAGGACGCAGGATTTGTCCGAAGTGGAGCAACTTTTACGAGATGCCACGAGAGTTTCATCGATGTGTGTGCTCGCCCGCTTCATCCCGCGGCGTTGCATGGATTGGACCACCAATCTCAGCGAAACCGACTGCGACGTGAGATGCAGGCCGCTCCCCCAGGCAACAGCGACCATTGGATAGCCGTTGAAAAGGACGCTGATCTGCTCAGGACTGAGGTGGATGCTCTATTGATAGAGAGTGCCCTTCCATTTTCTCAAAGTTCCAGGACATCGATTTCATCTGTGAAGCTCTGACGGTCGCGGCCATTCAGGCTGACACGACGCCGGCACACTTCAGTTCGATCACGCGCGTCGGCAGGGCCCTGCTCGCTGCCCGTGGCAGGCAAAGGCTGACACCGAATCTGCCAAGGCGTTGGCCACATATGGACTCCCCATCTGTAATGGCGCTACCTCACTGAGAAGCCGATTCAGGAAAATTCTGGAAGCTTAGCCGGCCCCAGAACCGACGCAGGCATTGAAACACTGCCGCCTCAGTACCCGCCGCGCGCGCCGCCCACCTGCTCGATCAACGTCTGGCTGGCAGCATTCAGCCCCACCACCGTCACCTTCGCCCCATGTGCGGCCAGCTATTCCTGCGCGCGTTCCAGCGCGGCCGCGGCGGTCAGGTCTCACAGGTGGGCGTCGCGCAGATCAATCTGTACCTTCGGCGTCACGTGCTGGTAATCGAACACCGCACCCAGATGGCCGGCCGAGGCAAGGAACACCTGCCAACGCACGCGGTAGACCTGCGTGTCACCGGCATCGTAACGCTGCATATCCCGCATGCGGCCGAGGAATTCGATGACCATGTTGGCCAGGCCCTGGGCGACGCATTCGCGGTCACGCTCGCTGGGCCTCTCGTCGATGTCCTCAACGTTCTGCGACGATGCCAGACAGCGGAAGGCAGCGAGGCATGCCGCCGCTCTACAATCGGGCCATGGCCACCCACCGCCCGCAGTTCTTCGACCCCACCACCGAACAGGGCGTGCTGCGCCTGTCGATCGCCGCTTCGCTGCTGCTGGCCGCGGCGGCGGTGGTGTTCGGCCTGCTGGCCAATTCCTCGCTGATCATCTTCGATGGCATCTACGGCCTGATCGACGTGGTGATGACCTGGCTGTCGCTGCTGGTGGCACGGCTGATCGCGCTGTCCACCCAGACCGACGCGCTGCAATCGCGGCTCAACCAGCGCTTCACCATGGGCTTCTGGCACCTGGAGCCGATCGTGCTGGGGGTGAGCGGCACGCTGATGATCGGCGCAGCGCTGTATGCGCTGGTCAATGCGGTGGATGCGCTGATGTCCGGTGGCCGCCACATTGCGCTGGGCCCGGCCATCGCCTTCGCCGGGCTGTCCATCGTCGGCGAAGGCGCACTGGCATGGTTCATCCTGCGCGCCAACCGCCGCATCGGCTCGGAGTTCATCGCACTGGATGCGAAGAACTGGGTGATCGCGGCCAGCATGTCGGCCTGCTACCTGCTGGCCTTCCTCGGCGGCGTGCTGGTGCAGGGCACGTCCTGGGCCTGGGTCGGGCCGTACATCGACCCGGCCATCCTTGCCTTCGTCTGCGTGCTGGTGATGATCGCCCCGCTCGGCACCGTGCGCCGGGCGCTGGCCGGCATCCTGCTGGTCACCCCGCCGGAGCTGCAGGCGCACGTGGATGCGGTGGCGCGCGACATCGTCGCCAAGCACGGCTTCGTCGAGCACCGCAGCTACGTGGCGCAGGTGGGGCGAGGCGAGCAGATCGAGCTGTTCTTCGTGGTGCCGGAAAACGACCCGCCGCGGCCGCTGGTGGAATGGGACCAGTTGCGCGACGAGATCGGCGATGCGCTGGGCGAGGCCTCGCCGGACCGCTGGTTGACGATCATGTTCACCACCGACCGCGAGTGGACGATCTAGGCCCGCAGGACGATCGATCAATTTTTTAGTACGTTCTGCAACCCAACGTACGCGGAAAGCGGGCAAAGTAGTCTCCATCGCACCACCCACCCACTGACCAGGAGCATCCCGATGTCCATCGAAAAGGTTCTGTACACCGCCCAGGCCACCTCCACCGGCGGCCGTGAAGGCCGTTCCGTCTCCTCCGACAACGTGCTGGACATCCAGCTGTCGACCCCGCGCGAGCTGGGCGGCGCCGGTGGCCCGGGTACCAACCCGGAGCAGCTGTTTGCGGCCGGTTACTCTGCCTGCTTCCTGGGTGCGCTGAAGTTCGTGGCCGGCCAGGCCAAGGTCGCGCTGCCGGCCGACACCACCGTGACCGGCAAGGTCGGCATCGGCCAGATCCCGACCGGCTTCGGCATCGAAGCCGAGCTGACCATCAACGTGCCCGGCGTGCCGCGCGAGCAGGTGGAAGAGCTGGTGCAGAAGGCGCACATCGTGTGCCCGTACTCGAATGCCACCCGCGGCAACATCGACGTGACGCTGATCGTTGCCTGATGGGGTGCTGCCGGCCAGCGGCCGGCACTACCCGAGCGAGGGAAAAAAATGGGCGGATGCCGGTCGAAACCGAACATCCGCCCATCCCACCTCGGGTGGGCCCCGGCGCGCAGCCGGGGACGCATTCGCTTCTGTAGAGCCGAGCCCCTGCTCGGCTGATCCGTCCGGCGCGGGAACATCCGGCGGAAAAGCAGCCGAGCACGGGCTCGGCTCTACATATCCAAGCCTTACTTCTCGCTCGTGATGAGCTGCACGACGCTGGAGAAATCCAGCTTGCCGCGGCCAGCCTGGTGGTTCATCGAGTACAGGTTGCGGGCCACTTCGCCCAGCGGGATCGAGGCGCCGACACTCATCGCCGCTTCCACTGCCAGCCCCATGTCCTTCAGCATCAGATCGCTGCCGAAACCGCCGCTGTAGCCGCGCGAGGCCGGCGCATTTTCCAGCACGCCCGGCCACGGGTTGCACACTTCGGTAGCCCAGCTGCGGCCAGTGCTGACCGCCATCATCTGCGACAGCACCTTCGGGTCCAGCCCGTGTGCCACGCCCAGCGCAATGGCTTCACCGGTCACCGCCATGATCACGCCCAGCGCCATGTTGTTGCACAGCTTGGCGACCTGGCCGGCGCCGCTGGCGCCCACGTGGAAGATGTTTTTGCCCATCGCCTGCAGCACCGGACGGGCACGCTCCAGCGCGTCCTCTTCGCCACCGACGATGAAGGTCAGCGTGCCGGCCTGGGCGCCTGCGGTACCACCGGAGACCGGTGCATCGATCATCTGCAGGCCACGTGCGGCGGCGGCCTCTGACACCTTGCGCGCGCTGGCCGGTGCGATCGTGCTGCAGTCGATGACCAGTGCGCCATCCGGGATCGCGGCGAGGATGCCGTCGTCGCCCAGGTACACGCCTTCGACGTGACGGCTGGCTGGCAGCATGGAGATCACCACTTCGGCGTCGGCCAGGGTGTCGCGTGCCGACGACGCAGCACTGGCACCGGCGTCAACGGCGGCCTGGACCGCGGCCGGAACCAGATCGAACACGCGCACGCTGTGGCCGTTCTTGACCAGATTGGCGGCCATCGGGCCACCCATGTTGCCCAACCCGATGAATGCAATGCGGCTCATGCAAGGCTCCTTTCAACAAGGGGAGAGCCCAGGTCGGCCAGCGGATGCGCGGCATCGGCCCAGGGGGAAGCAAAGAAGGTGTCGGCCCACGCGCCGGTGGCCCCGGCCAGGGTGGCCGGGTTCCACTGCGGATTGCGATCCTTGTCGATCAGCAGCGCGCGGATGCCTTCGGCGAAATCACCATGGGCGGCGCAATGCAGGGCGACGATGTACTCCAGGCGGTAGATCGCGGCCAGATCCTGGCCGGCGCTGCGACGCTGAAGCTCGAAGGCCAGCCGCGCCGAACCCGGCGCACCGGCAGCAAGGGTCTTCTGAGCCGCCTGCAACCAGGCGTCGTCGGTCTGCAGGCCGGTAATGCGCGCCACGATGGCCTGCAGGTCATCGCCTTCGCACAGCGCCTCGACCTGTGCCGCATTGGCCAGCAGTGGACCGGTCGCAGCATCACTGGCATGCGACTGCAGCAGGTGGGTCAGGCGTTCGTGGTTGTGTGCGGGGTGGCTGGACCAGGCCACCTGCAGCAGCGCATCGAACACTGCACTGCGGCGCTCTTCGGCCACGTGCACATCGGCCAGGCCGGCATAGATGGCATCGCCCGGGTTGAGCAGTGCACCGGTCAGGGCCAGGAACAGGCCGCCCTTGGCCGGCACCCGCGGCAGCAGCCAGCTGCCACCGACATCGGGGAACAGGCCGACGGTGATTTCCGGGAAGGCCAGCTTGGAACGTTCGCTGACCACGCGGTGGCTGGCACCGGACATCAGGCCGATGCCGCCGCCCATCACAATGCCATGGCCCCAGCACAGGATCGGCTTGGCGTAGGTGTGGATGAGGTAATCGACGCGGTATTCGACGTCGAAGAACTCGGCAGCATAGGCGTTCTGGCGGATGTCGCTGTGGCCGGCCTCGCGGAAGGCGACCATGCTCTTGTACAGGCTGTGCAGGTCGCCGCCGGCGCAGAACGCCTTTTCACCGGCGCCCTGCAGCACCACCATGGCGATGCCGTCGTCGTCGGCCCAGGCATTCAACTGCTTCAGCAGCAGGTGCGCCATCGGCAGCGAGAATCCGTTGAGCGTGCGCGGCGCGTTGAGCGTGGCGATGCCGATGCGCGTGCCATTGCCGGCCACGCGCTCTTCGAACAGCACCGGTGCGTCGTCGGCAGCGGTGTCGATGCTCATGCGTTCTTCCACTGCGCGGTGCGCTTTTCCAGGAAGGCGGTTACGCCCTCGACCTGGTCGGCGGTGTCGAACAGGTCGACGAAGGCTTCGCGCTCGGCCACCAGCGCCGAGGCGTGGGTGCCGGCGCGGGTGGCCTGTACCAGCGTCTTGCAGGCGGCTATGCTGGTCGGGCTCTGCTTGCCGGCCTTCTTCGCCCATTCCAGTGCCAGTGCCTTGGCTTCGCCCTTGCCGACCTTTTCTTCGGCCAGGCCAATGCGCAGTGCGGTCTCGGCATTGATGCGCTCGCCCAGCAGGATCATGCGCTTGGCCCAGCCCTCGCCCACCAGGCGCGGCAGGTTCTGGGTGCCACCGGCACACGGCAGCAGGCCGACGGTGGCCTCCGGCAGCGCCACCTGGGCGTGGTCTTCGATGATGCGCAGGTCGCAGGCCAGTGCGCATTCCAGGCCACCGCCCATGGCGTAGCCGTTGATGGCGGCGATCGACACGCCACGGAACCCGGACAGCGCTTCGAAGGCTTCACCGAAGCAACGCGCGGCCTCGCGCGCAGCGGCCTTGTCGCCGGAGGCGAACTGGTTGAGGTCGGCACCGGCGGAGAAGAACTTCTCGCCGTTACCGGTAATCACCAACGCGTAGATGTCGCGGTCTGCGTTGAGCGCGCCCACCAGGTCGCGCAGCGCCGACAGGCTGTGCACGGTCCAGGTGTGCGCCGGCGGGTTGTTCAGGGTGACCACGGCGGTATGGCCGTCGGCCTCGACCTTCAGGCCCACGTGCTCCTGGGTACGCCAATCCTTCATCGCAGTTCCTCTTCGGTGTTGAGCAGGTGACGGGCAACGATCACCCGCATGATCTCGTTGGTGCCTTCCAGGATCTGGTGCACACGGCAGTCACGCAGCAGGCGTTCGATCGGGTATTCACGGATGTAGCCGTAGCCACCGTGGATCTGCAGCGCTTCGTTGCAGACGTTGAAACCGGCATCGGTAGCGAAACGCTTGGCCATCGCGCACCACACGTTGGCGTCGCTGGCACCGGCATCGAGCTTGCGTGCGGCGGTGTGCACCATCTGCCGCGCGGCCACCAGCTGGGTGACCATGTCGGCCAGCTTGAACTGCAGCGCCTGGAATTCGGCCAGCGCCTTGCCGAACTGGCGGCGCTCGCCCATGTAGCGGCGTGCGGCATCCAGCGCACCTTGCGCGGCACCCAGCGAACAGGCGGCGATGTTGATGCGGCCGCCGTCGAGCCCCTTCATCGCCAGTTTGAAGCCGCCGCCTTCCTCTCCCAGAAGGTGGCTGACCGGCACGCGGACGTTTTCGAAGGTGATGCCGCGGGTGGGCTGGCTGTTCCAGCCCATCTTCTCTTCCTTGCGGCCGAAGCTGATGCCCTGCAGGTCCGACGGCACGGCAATGGCGCTGACACCACCGGCACCGGCACCGCCGGTGCGCGCCATCACCACCAGCAGCTCGGTGGCCCCGGCGCCGGAGATGAAGGCCTTCGAGCCGTTCAGCACATAGAAGTCGCCATCGCGCACGGCGGTGGTCTTCAGCGAGGCCGCATCGGAACCGGCGCCCGGCTCGGTCAGGCAGTACGAGGCCAGCTTGCTGCCTGAGGACAGGTCGCTGCCCCAGGCATCGCGCAGTGCCGGCTGGCCCCACGTGGACACCATCCACGAGGCCATGTTGTGGATGCTGATGTACGCCGCCGTCGACGGATCGACGTTGGCGAGCTCCTCGATGACGACGGCGGCGTCCAGCCGGCTCAAGCCGCTGCCGCCCACTTCCGGGTCCATGTACAGACCGCAGAAGCCCAACTCACCGGCCTTGGCGATCGCCTCGCGCGGAAAGATGCCCTCCGCATCCCATCGCGCGGCGTGTGGCGCCAGTTCGGCCTGTGCGAAGTCGCGCGCTGCCTCGCGGTACGCCTGCTGTGCTTCGTCCAGTTCCGTCGTCATCGAGTGGCTCATGGCTGCTCCTGCCGTTACTTCAGGCTGATCGTGGTGTTGACGCCGTGGCTCAGCGTCTCGTCATCGAACCAGCGCGCGGTGACCGTCTTGGTCTGGGTGTAGAACAGCACCACCTGCTTGCCGTACGGGCCCAGGTCGCCCAGCTTGGAGGCGCGCGAACCGGTGAACGAGAACAGCGGCACCGGCACCGGGATCGGCACGTTGATGCCGACCTGGCCGACGTCGATGTCTTCCTGGAACTTGCGCGCGGCAGCGCCGGACTGGGTGAACAGTGCGGTGCCGTTGCCGTTCGGGTTGCTGTTGACCATCGCGATGGCGTCTTCCAGCGTCTCTGCTTCGAGGATGACCAGCACCGGCCCGAAGATTTCTTCCTGGTAGATGCGCATGTCGGTGGTGACACCGGCAAAGATGGTCGGGCCGACGAAGTTGCCCTTCTCGAAGCCATCGACCTGCGGCTTGCGGCCATCCAGCACCAGCTTGGCACCCTGCTCCACGCCCGAGGCGATCAGGCCTTCCACGCGCTCGCGGGCGCTGCAGGAGATGACCGGGCCGACGTCGGTGCCGGCCACGGTGCCGGCACTGACCTTCAGGGTCTTGGCCTTTTCAACCAGATCCTGCACCCAGTTGCGCGCTTCACCGACCAGCACCAGGGTGGAGGCGGCCATGCAGCGCTGGCCGGCCGCACCGAAGGCGGCGCCGACCATCGCGTTGAGGGTCTGTTCCTTGTTGGCGTCCGGCAGCACCACGGCGTGGTTCTTGGCGCCCATCATGCACTGCACGCGCTTGCCGGCCAGCGAGGCACGGTTGTACACGTGGGTGCCGACGCGCGTGGAACCGACGAACGACACGGCCTTGATGTCCGGGTGGTCGCAGATCGCGTTGACCACTTCTTCGCCGCCGTGGACGACGTTCAGCACGCCCTTCGGAATGCCGGCTTCCAGGGCAAGCTCGACCAGGCGCATGGTGACCATCGGGTCCTGCTCGGACGGCTTGAGGATGAAGGTGTTGCCGGTGGCGATCGCCATCGGGAACATCCACAGCGGAATCATCGCCGGGAAGTTGAACGGGGTGATGCCAGCGCACACGCCCAGCGGCTGCATGATCGTGTAGGTATCCACGCCATTGGCCACGTTGTTGGCCAACTCACCCAGCTGCAGGTTGCCGATGGCGGCCGCATGCTCGACCACTTCCAGGCCGCGGAACACATCGCCTTCGGCGTCGGGCAGGGTCTTGCCCTGTTCGGCGGTGAGGATGTGGGCCAGCTCGCTCATGTTCTCGCGGATCAGCTGCTGGTACTTCAGGAAGATGCGCGCGCGGGTGCCGATCGGGGTCTTGCGCCAGGTCTTGAAGGCTTCCTTGGCGGCGGCGACGGCGGCGTCCACTTCTGCGGTGGTGGCGAAAGGCACCTTGGCCAGCACGTCCTGGGTGGCCGGATTGATCACGTCCTGCCAGTGGGAGGTGGCCGATTCGATGAACTGGCCATCGATCAGCATGCGGATACGGGGCGCTTCAACAGTCATGACGACAATCCCACGGGCTCGAAAGATGCTTGGCATTATTCACAGCAGCCACCTCGATTTCCGGCCTGAATCCGCTTAATCTGGCCAACACGCCAGACGATTCATGTTAATTCTGTGAATTATTCATCCAGCCAGCGGCAGCTTGGCCTTCGCTTGCTGCGGCTGCGCGAGCAGCGCGGCTACAGCCAGGTGGATCTGGCCCGCGCCTTGGGCCTGTCGGCCAGTTACCTGAACCAGATCGAGCGCAACAAGCGCCCACTCACCCCGGCCGTTCAGAAGAAGCTGGGCGAAGTATTGGGCGACGTTTCCTCACTATTCGACGAAGATGAGCCTGCCGCGCTGCAGGAAGCGCTGGGCGAAACCCTGCGCGACCTGGGCCTGGCGGAGGTCAGCGCGACCGAGCTGCGCGCCTTGGCCGGCAACCTGCCGCAGGTCAGCCGCGCCCTGCTGGATCTGCACCGCCGCCACCTGGCGCTGCGTGAGCATGCCGCCGCCCTGGAGTTCCAGCTGGGCGAACCCGGCGCCGGCAGCATCCTGCCCGCAGGCGACCAGGTGCGTGAGTTCTTCAACCGCATGCACAACCACATTCCCGAACTGGACGAGCTGGCCGAGCGTCTGTTCGCCGAGTGGGGGCTGTCGCCCGGGCACGTGGCACCACGCCTGCGCCAGCTGCTGGCCGACCGCCACGGCGTGCTGGTGGAAGTGGCCGCGCTGCAGGCCGGGCGCGAGAAGCGCCAGTACGATGCCGAAGCACGGCGGCTGTGGTTGCCGGACTACCTGGAGCCAGGCCAGCAGGCATTCCAGATGGCCGCCGAGCTGGCCCTGCACGGCTACCTGCCGCAGATCGATGCGGTGGTGGCACGTGCCGGCTTCACCGATGAGGCACGCATCGCTCAGGCCCGCATCGGTCTGTCGAACTATTTCGCTGGCGCCCTGGTGATGCCGTACATGCGCTTCCTGCGTGCGGCCGAGGCCAGCAGCTACGACATCGAACTGCTGGCACACCAGTTCGGCGTCGGCTTCGAAGCGGTCTGCCATCGGCTGAGCACGCTGGCACGGCGCAGCGCGCCCGGGCTGCCGTTCTTCTTCATCCGCGTGGACCGCGCGGGCAATGTGTCCAAGCGCCATTCGGCCACCGACTTCCACTTCTCGCAGGTGGGTGGTTCGTGCCCGCTGTGGATCGTCTACGAGGCGTTCAACCAGCCCGGGCGCATCCTTACCCAGACCGCGCGCATGCCCGATGGGCGACGGCATTTCTGGCTGGCACGGCAGGTCAGCAGTGGTCCGGTCGGTCATGGCCAGCCGCGCAAGACCTTCGCGGTGGCGCTGGGCTGCGATCTGCAGCATGCCGAACGGCTGGTGTATTCGCTGGGGCTGGATGTGCAGAGCCCGGGCAATTCGGTGTCGATCGGCCCGGGGTGCCGGGTGTGCCCGCGCGAGGACTGCATGCAGCGCGCGTTCGCGCAGTTGCCGGGGCGGTAGGGTTGGTTCGGCAGGGCTGCGCCCTGCACCCCTGTAGAGTCGAGCCATGCTCGACTGAAGCAACGGGTAGGTGCCCACCTTGGTGGGCACGCTCTGGCCGTGCGCGAAATGCATCCACGCGTGGCGTGGATCTACTAATCCCAATACACGGTCAGCACGCGGTGGCCTTGCGAGGGTACGGGGGCGTCGATGTGCTGGCCGTAGGGCCAGCCTTCACCCACACCGTCGCATTCCAGACCCTGCAGCCAGCCTTCCACGGTCTCGACGTCGGCGCGGGTGAGCACGTGCACGTTCTCTGCGGCAGGCCATTCGCTGTCGTCTTCCAATGCGCTGCTCCAGTCCTGGTGCAGGCCTACATACACGCCTTCCACCTCGGGCTTTTCGGCAATCGCGGCCAGGCGCGCGTACAGCTCGGCAATCGGCGGACGGCCGAAACCCCATTGGTTGGGCGCGATGCATTCTTCGAAATCATTGCCTTCGAAGTACGCGGCCAGTGGCACCACCGGCAGGTGCTCCGGGTCGCGGGCATCAAGGCGTTCAAGCAGATCCAACAGTTCCTGGCGGGCAGACATCCACAGCTCCTTGCAGCATGAAGCACGATTGTATCGATCGCGCTCAGTAGATCGGCGTCACCTTCATCTGCGGCAGCGGACGCGGTGCGCCGTCGGTCAGGTCAGGGCCCAGGTCCTCCCAGGTTCGGCCCTGCTCGACCATCTGCGCCCACAGCTGCTGCGAGCCGCGACGCTTGTCTTCCGAGCCCAGCTTGTACGACGGCGGTGTCGGTTCGCCGCGAGCGACCATCGAGTACGCCGCGCGATAGGCCAGTACCTGCTGCGCCGGGTCGTCGGTACGGGCCACTTCCAGCGTGTACCGTTGGTAGGCCGAGGCCAGGTTGCGCCAGCGGATCCAGTAGTGGTTCTCGAACGAGAACGAACAGAACCGCGCACCGGCCAGGCTGCCCTTGTCGGCGATGCGGGTCAGCACCTCCTGCGGCATGTCCAGGTTCATGCCACCTTCGTCGCCCTGCAGGCTCACATGCACGATGCGGTCGCGATAACCCGGCGCGCGCGCCTGCAGCAGGTCGCGCCAGTTCTGCATGGTCGCCACCACCGCGAACAGGAAACGCCCCAGCTCGGCTGCGGCCAGCGGCGTGGCAATGGACTGGTAATGCCGTTGCCAGCCGTGGCGGTTCTCGGTGGGCAGGAACACGGCATGCTCCAGTGCCTGCCGGCTACCGCTGCCCTGGCTCACGTCTTCGGCGTGCTGCGGGTAGACCAGGTTGATGGCGAAGGTCGGCCAGCGCGGCAATGCGGCGTCAAACAGATGGATCGGGAAGTTGCTGCTGATGCCACCATCGGAGAACCAGCAGATGCGGAAGGCGGTGATCACCGGACCGCAAGCCTGCCCGGCGCTGGTCAGCCCTTCCATGCTGTCGGCCACGTTGTGCTCGGGGTCGGCCGCCGGCGCGGTGGGTTCGCAGCGGCGCTCGCGGCGCGAGGGTTCGTGCAGTGGCACCGCGCTGATCAGCAACGGGAAGCTCAGGCTCATGCGTGTGGCCACCAGCACCGGCAGCTTCGGGCCCTGCGGCAGGTGGTAGTACTGCCGCCCCTCCACGTCCAGCGGCGGGCCAGCCTGATCCACCAGCCACTGCACCACGCTGGCCGGGAACAACTGCTCGAACTCTTCGCGCAGGAACCAGAACTGCGCGCCGCCCAGTGGCAGCGTACGCGGCTCGTTGTGCGAGACGCAGGTGGTGATCATCTGCAGGCTGATCGCGTGCGGGCTGTCCGGCTCGCCGGCATAGCGCGGTGCGTCGTGCAGGTCGGCGAAGGTCAGCGGTGCATCAAGTGGCTTGCCTGACAACTGCTGCAGGCACTCATGCAGCCACTCGGTCAACGCCGGTTTGCGTGCATCGCGGCCGAGGCCACTGCACAGGCCCAGCAGGTTGCGCCGTGCCACGCGGGCCACGCGCAGCACGGCACCGGCCACACCGGCACCGTAGGCGCACAGCAGCGACGGCAGCAGCGTGGCGGCCACACCGCTCCAGCCGCCGCCCCACCCGCCCAGGCCCAGCAGCAGCGCCAGCGACACCAGCACTTCCAGCGGCGCGATCTCGAATACCGCCACCGCCAGGCACAGCAGCTTGTGTGGCAGGCCCGCATTGCCGGTCAGCACCACCAGCAGCCGATAGGCCGCACGCGCGCCCCGCGCCGGTTGGAACAGGCTGTAGATGAACCCGCGCCGCGACAGCTGCGCCGACACCGCCGACAGCCCCCCATAACCGGCATCACTGGGCAGGTGCTCGCCGGCCTGCTGGCGACGATCGCCGCATGCCGCCGCAGCCGCCACCGCCGCAGCAATGGCGCCGGCCGAGGTACCGCCGATGCTCTTGAAGCGATACTCGCGCGCCAGCGCCAGTACCGCATTGGGGTACACGATGCCGCTGGTGATGCCGCCTTTCATGACCAGATCGCAGTACTTCGCCGCCACGAGCCACCTCCCGTCTGTCGATGCCCAGTATGGCAAGCGGCGCTCTCACGGCCTGAGAAACGGACCAGAGCCCCGAGCTTTCATTGATCCTTGACCATTGCCCTCGACGCGTCCACCGTGGGCACGCCGAAGGTATCCCCGCCGCAGCGTTGATGGCGACAGGGATTTGAACGGGAATCCGGTGAAGGCGCCTGGCGCGCCCATTCCGGAGCTGCCCCGCAGCGGTGAATGGAAACGAATCCTGCCAACAGCACTGGGCTCGCGCCTGGGAAGCGGCAGGTAGTAGGTGGGCTGCGGCCCGTGTCCATCAGCCCGAATACCGGCCCCGGCCGGGGGACACGACCGTCCCCTGACTCGACCTGGACTCTCCGCGGGGAGGGTGCCGGGGCCGTCGCTGACCTGCGCGTGCGGGCAGTGCGGCCGCGTGCGTCCTTTTCACGGTATCCGGCCAGCCCTGTCCACCCACGCACAGATGCATGGGCCACCGCCGTTGCCGGCGGTCCATGCGGTACCTGACGATGACCGAGTTCCAACGCCCCACCCTGACCCTGCCTGCCAACGGCAAGCGCCTGCTGCTGCATTCATGCTGCGCGCCCTGCTCCGGCGAGGTAATGGAGGCGATCACCGCCTCCGGGATCGACTACGCGATCTTCTTCTACAACCCCAACATCCATCCGGTGAAGGAATACGAACTGCGCAAGCAGGAAAACATCCGCTTCGCCGAGCAGCATGGCATTCCCTTCATCGACTGCGACTACGACACCGACAACTGGTTCAGCCGTGCGCGTGGCATGGAGAACGAGCCCGAACGCGGCATCCGCTGCACGATGTGCTTCGACATGCGTTTCGAACGCACTGCGCTGTACGCGCACGAGCACGGCTACGACACCATCAGTTCGTCGCTGGGCATCTCGCGCTGGAAGAACATGGCGCAGATCAACGATTGCGGCATCCGCGCCGCCTCGCGCTACGAAGGCCTGCAGTACTGGGACTACAACTGGCGCAAGGGCGGCGGTGCCAGCCGCATGATCGAGATCAGCAAGCGCGAGCAGTTCTACCAGCAGGAGTACTGCGGCTGCGTGTATTCGCTGCGCGATGCCAACCGCCACCGTCGCGAGAACGGCCGCGAGCGGATCAAAATCGGCCTGCTGTACTACGGGCAGGACGCTGGGACGCCGCAGGGCGATTGACGTGTGAGCGAGGGGCGGCCACGCTGGTCGCCCCTTCTCTTGTAGTGGATCTGCCATGACCGCCCTGCCCGCCGACGTCGCCCTGCTGGTGATCGACCTGCAGCCGGACTTCATGCCGGGCGGCGCGCTGGCCTGCGACCAGGGTGATGCGCTGGTGGCACCGATTGCCGGACTGCTGGCGCAGCGCCGCTACCGCACGGTGGTGGCCACCCAGGACTGGCACCCGGCCGATCACGCCTCGTTCGCCAGCCAGCACCCCGGCCAACGCCCGTTCGAGACCATCCTGCTGCACGCGCAGCCGCAGACCCTGTGGCCCGACCATTGCGTGCAGGGCAGCGATGGCGCCGCTCTGCACCCGGACGTGGACTGGGCCATGGCCGACCTGATCCTGCGCAAGGGCACGCGCCAACAGGTGGATTCGTACAGCGCCTTCCGCGAGAACCACGGTCCCGATGGCGAGCGCCCGGCCACCGGCCTGGCCGGCTGGCTGCATGAGCGCCGTATCCGCGAAGTGCACGTGTGCGGCCTGGCCCGCGATTACTGCGTGCTGTGGAGCGCGCAGGACGCGGTGAAGTCCGGCTTCAAGGTGAAGTTCCTGTGGGAGCTGACCCGGCCGGTGACCGAGGCCAACGATACGATGGTACGCGAGGCGCTGGGCAAGGCGGGGATTACGCTCGCCTGACGCGCGACCGCCGGGCATGGCCCGGCGCTACCGGATCGCGCCCATGGGTAGCGCCGGGCCATGCCCGGCGGACGCGGGATGGGCGATTACCGGAACACCACCGTGCGATGCCCATTGAGCAGGATGCGGTGTTCCACATGGCGGCGCACCGCACGCGCCAGCACCAGCGATTCGGTATCACTGCCCAGCCGCACCAGTTCGCGCGGCGCCATCGCATGGTCAACGCGGGCCACGTCCTGTTCGATGATCGGGCCTTCGTCCAGGTCCTCGGTGACGTAGTGCGCGGTGGCACCGATGATCTTGACCCCGCGCGCGTGCGCCTGGTGGTACGGCTGCGCGCCCTTGAAGCTGGGCAGGAAGCTGTGGTGGATGTTGATCGCACGGCCGGCCAGCGCGCGGCACAGCGTGGGTGACAGGATCTGCATGTAGCGCGCCAGCACCACCAGGTCGATGCGCTCACGCTCGACCAGGTCGATGATCTGCTGCTCCTGCACCGCGCGCGTATCGGCGGTCACCGGCAGGTGGTGGAACGGCACCTGGTAGGAGGCGGCCAATGGCGCGAAGTCGGCGTGGTTGGACGCCACCGCCGCAATGTCGACCTTCAGCTGGCCGCTGTGGGCGCGGAACAGCAGGTCGTTGAGGCAATGCCCCTGTTTGCTGACCAGCACCAGCAGGCGTGCGCGGCGGCGGCCATCGTGCAGCTGCCAGTCCATGCCGAAGTCCTGGGCGAGCGTGGCCATCGCGGCGTGCACGGTCTCCAGCGGCAGGCCGGCATCGCGATCGAAATGCACGCGCAGGAAGAAGCGGCCGCTTTCCTCGTCGCCGAACTGCTGGGCGTCGAGGATGTTGCAGCCGTGGTCGAACAGCAGGCCGGACACGCGATAGACGATGCCGGTACGGTCGGGGCAGGACAGGGTAAGAATGGAATCGGGGCGCATCGCCACAGTGTAGGGCAGCGCCCTGCCCAGCGGCCGGATGATCACGGGTGCAACCGACCTGCTTGGTTCAGTACCAAGCGATACTTTGATCTTCCCGTGGCAAGCTGGTCGGTCATGAACCTGTTGCAACTGATCCGCAGCTTCACCCGCACCGCAGAGACCGGCAGCATTGCCGCCGCGGCCCGCATCCTTGGCATCAGCGCCACCGCGGTCGGCCAGAACATCAACCGGCTGGAGGCCCATCTGGGCGTACGGCTGCTGAACCGCAGCACGCGGCAGCTGGCCCTCAGCGAGGCCGGCGCGCTGTACCTGGCGCAGGTGCGCCACATCGAAGCCGACCTGGCGCGCGCGCAGGCGATGGTCACCGCCGGTGACATCGAACCGGCCGGGCCGCTGCGCATCGCCAGCAGCAGTGCGTTCGGCCGCCATGTGCTGGCGCCGTTGCTGCCTTCGCTGCAGCAGCGCTACCCGCAACTGCAGCTGGAGCTGCGCCTGACCGACCGCGCCGTGCAGCATGGCCCGGAAGCGGTGGATGCCAGCATCCGCATCGGGGCCCAGCTGGAGGACGGGGTGGTGGCGCGGCAGC
The DNA here is from genome assembly GCF_059372295.1 of Stenotrophomonas sp. YJH_SMC_33. NCBI lineage: Bacteria > Pseudomonadati > Pseudomonadota > Gammaproteobacteria > Lysobacterales > Lysobacteraceae > Stenotrophomonas > Stenotrophomonas sp. YJH_SMC_33. The sequence goes on along the minus strand of NZ_JCAFVJ010000005.1, from coordinate 157,660 downwards.
TGGCGCGTGTTCCGTTCGTGTTCTGCGCCTCGCCGGCCTACCTGAAGGCACGCGGCACCCCGCAACAGCCATCCGAGCTGGGCGGTCATCGCGGGCTGCTGCACCGCTTCCCCACCGATGGCCGGCCATTGCGCTGGGGCCTGCTGAAGGACGGCCAGCGCGTGGACGCCGCGCTGCCACCGAGCATGGTCTGCGATGACATCGATGCGCTGGCGACGCTGGCGGCGGCCGGTGCCGGCATCACCCGGCTGGCCGCCTTCGTGGCCGAGCCGTACCTGCGCGATGGCCGCCTGCAGGCGGTGTTCGGCGCCGACACCGCGTGGCGCCCGGAACCGATGGAGGTCTACTTCTGCGTCAGCGACCGCCGCGATTTCACCGCCAAGATCCGCGCGCTGTTCGATCACCTTCAGGCCGGCATCGCGCCGGCTTGGCGGGTGTGAGCCTCAGCGCGTCTTGAACACGCCACGCGCCTCGCGCGGCTCGCAGCGCAGGTACTGCGGCGCCGGCTCCACGCTGTCGCGCAATGCGGCAGCAGCGTGCCACGGCCAGCGCGGGTCGTAGAGGATGCCGCGTGCCAGCGCTACCGCATCGGCGTGGCGATGGCGCAGGATCGATTCGGCCTGCTCCGGTTCGGTGATCATGCCCACCGCGATCACCGGCATGCGCACCTTGGCCTTGATCGCTGCTGCGAACGGCACCTGGTAGCCCGGGCCGACGGTGATCTTCTGGCGCTCGTCCAGGCCACCGCTGGAAACGTGCAGGAAGTTGCAGCCGCGCGCGTCCAGCACCTGGGCCAGCGCTTCGCTCTGCACCAGATCCCAGCCGCCATCGACCCAGTCGCTGGCGGAGATGCGCACGCCCACGGCGACCTTGTCCGATACCGCCGCACGCACGGCGTCGAATACTTCCACGAGCAGGCGCAGGCGGTTCGGCAATGAGCCACCGTAGCCATCGGTGCGGCGGTTGCTCAGCGGCGACAGGAACTGGTGCAGCAGGTAGCCGTGCGCGGCATGCAGCTCGATCAGCTCGAAGCCCAGGCGCTCGGCGCGCACCGCACTGGCGGCGAAGGCAGCAACGAGCTCGGCGATGCCGGCCTCGTCCAGTTCCTGCGGCGCCGGATCGGCAGCATGGAACGGCAGCGGCGACGGCGCCACGGTGGCCCAGCCACGCGCATCGTCGGCCGGCAGCTGGCTACCGCCGTCCCAAGGGCGGTTCACCGAGGCCTTGCGACCGGCATGGCCGAGCTGGATGCCCAGCGGCATCGGCGACCAGCGGCGGACGCTGGCCAGCACCTGCGCCAGCGCTGCCTCGGTGCCGTCATCCCACAGGCCCAGGTCGGCCCAGCTGATGCGGCCACGCGGCTCGACCGCCGTGGCTTCCAGGATCAGCAGGCCGGCGCCGGACTGCGCCAGGTTGCCCAGGTGCATGGCGTGCCAGTCGCTGGCGCGACCGTCTTCGGCGGAGTACTGGCACATCGGCGCGATGACGATGCGGTTGGACAGGGTGAGGGGGCCGAACGAGATCGGCGAGAACAGCTGGCTCAAGACGGTGATGAGACGACGTAGGGGGGCATATTGCACCGCTGCGCGGCTCCCGGATCAACCATCTGGATGGATCGCTGTTTCGCGGCGGCGGGTGGCCTGTAGAGTCGACTGACAGTCGACTCTACCCAGCCGATGGTTCGATAACCGACGCCAGCGCCTCAGCACAATCGCGTTCATCCTTGAACTGCAGCAGGTCGTCGGCACGGGTGCGGCCACGGTTCAGTGCCGCCACCGGCAGTCCTGCTTTGGCCGCCGCCTGCACGAAGCGGAAGCCGGAATAGACCATCAGCGACGAGCCCACCACCAGCACGGCGTCGGCCTGCTGCAGGTGCTCGTGCACCGCCTCCACCCGCTCGCGCGGCACGTTCTCGCCGAAAAACACCACGTCCGGCTTCAACACCCCGCCGCAGTGCGGGCACCCGGGTACCACGAAGCTGGAGAAATCGGTCTCCAGGTCGGCGTCGCCGTCCGGGGCGATGCCGGCCTCCAGCGTGTCCCAGCCGGGGTTGGCGTCCAGCAGGCGCTGCTGGAACTCCCCGCGATCGCTGCGCCGCTCGCAGCACATGCAGCGCACCAGGTCCAGGCGGCCATGCAGGTCGATCACGTTACGGCTGCCGGCGCGCTGGTGCAGGCCGTCCACGTTCTGGGTCAGCAGCACCTGCAGCTTGCCACGGCTCTCCAGTGCGGCCAGGGCCTGGTGGGTACCGTTGGGCCGGGCCAGGCCGAAGCGCGGCCAGCCCAGCAGGCTGCGCGCCCAGTAGCGCTGGCGGGTAGCGGTCTCGCCCATGAAGGCCTGGTAGGTCACCGGCGGGGTGCGCTTCCACTGGCCGTCGGCATCCCGGTAATCGGGGATGCCCGATGCGGTGCTGCAACCGGCGCCGGTCAGCACGAACAGGCGCTGGGCGCGGTCGATGAAGTCGGTCAGCGGCGAGGTCATGGCTGCCAGATGGGGGCGCCGCAGCGCCCGTGCAAGCGCCGGCTCAGGCGGCCGGCAGCGGCGGCACCGCGATCGGGTGGCCTTCCTCGTCCAGCGCGATCATCACGAAGTGGCCGCGGGTACACAGCTTGCGCTCGCCGCTGTGCAGGTCCTCGGCGACCAGTTCCACCTCCACCTTCATCGAGCTGCGGCCGACTTCGACAATGCGGCCGATGGTTTCCACCATCTGGCCGATGCGGATCGGCAGTTTGAAGTCGACCTGGTCGCTGCGCGCGGTCACCACGGTGCGGCGCGAGTAGCGGGCGGCGGCCAGGAAGGCGGCCTTGTCCATCCACGCCAATGCCTGGCCGCCGAACAGGGTGCCCAGGTGGTTGGTGTGGTTGGGAAAGACGATTTCGGCCATGCGCACTTCGATGGGCGGCACGGTCTCGGGGATCGGGGTCATGGGGGTGCTTCGGTGTGGGGTGCTGCGGATTCTAAGCGACCGGCGTGATGGCCATCGGAATGCACGTGCAACGGTCACCCGGCAGCGGTGCCTGCGCAGGCCGCGCCTGCAGCAGGCGTTACACTGCGCCACGCCCGCTGCCAGGACTGCCCATGCCCGCCACTTCCGACCTGCTGGCCTTTGCGCTGGTTTCGCTGGCCATGGTGCTCACGCCCGGGCCGAACATGATCTACGTCATCTCGCGCTCGATCTGCCAAGGGCCGATGGCGGGCCTGATCTCGCTGGGCGGGGTGGCGCTGGGCTTCGTGTTCTACATGCTGTGCGCGGCATTGGGCATCACCGCCCTGCTGATGACCGTGCCGTTCGCCTATGACGCGCTGCGCATCGGCGGCGCGCTGTACCTGCTGTACCTGGCCTGGCAGGCGCTCAAGCCGGGTGGACGTTCGCCGTTCGCGGTACGCGACCTGCCGCAGGACAGCCCGCGCAAGCTGTTCACGATGGGCTTCCTGACCAACCTGCTGAACCCGAAAATCGCGGTGATGTACCTGTCGCTGCTGCCGCAGTTCCTGCATCCGGACAGCGACGGCAGCGTGCTGATGCAGTCGATCGTGCTGGGCTCCACCCAGATCCTGGTCAGCGTCAGCGTGAACGGCCTGATCGCGCTGACCGCCGGCAGCATCGCCGGCTTTCTGGCCGCGCGCCCCACCTGGCAGAGGGTGCAGCGCTGGCTGATGGGCACGGTGCTGGCCGGGTTGGCGGTGCGCATGGCGATGGAAGCGCGGCGCTGATTGTAGAGTCGAGCCATGCTCGACTTTCTTGCGAACAGCAGTCGAGCATGGTTCGACTCTACAAAAGCGGGCGCGCAACAAAAAACCCCGGCATTGGCCGGGGTCTTTCGTTGCGACAGGCCTGACCGGTTCGATCAGAAGTTCATGTCGAAGGCGACTTCGCCCTGCACGCCGACCTGGTAGGCCGAGACGCGGCGTTCGAAGAAGTTGGTCAGTTCCTGCACGTCCTGCAGTTCCATGAACGGCAGCGGGTTGCGCACGTTGTACTTCTTTTCCATGCCCAGCTTGGCAAAGTGCTGGTCGGCGCAGTGCTGCAGGTACTGGCGCATGTCGCGGGTGGAAATGCCAGCCACGCCACCGGACAGCACGTCCTCGGCGAACTGCACTTCGCATTCGATGGCTTCGGCCAGCATGTCGTAGACCTGCTGCTTCATTTCATCGTCGAACAGGTCCGGCTCTTCCTCACGCACCACGCGCACCGACTCGAAGGCGAACTCCATGTGCGCGCTTTCGTCGCGGAACACCCAGTTGGTGCCCGAGGCCAGGCCTGGCAGCAGGCCGCGCGAACGGAAGTAGTACACGTAGGCGAACGCAGCGAAGAAGAACAGGCCTTCGATGCAGGCGGCAAAGCAGATCTGGTTGAGCAGGAACTGGCGGCGCTGCTCGCGGGTCTCGATGCGGGTCAGGTCCTGGATCGAGTCGATCCACTTGAAGCAGAAATCGGCTTTCTTCTTGATCGAGTCGATGTTCTCCACCGCCGAGAACGCCTTGGCGCGCTCTTCCGGGTCCGGCAGGTAGTTGTCCAGCAGGGTCAGGTAGAACTGCACGTGCAGTGCTTCTTCATACAACTGGCGCGACAGGTACATGCGCGCTTCCGGCGCATTGAGGTGCTGGTACAGGTTCAGCACCAGGTTGTTGGACACGATCGAGTCGCCGGTGGCGAAGAACGCGACCAGGCGGTGGATCAGGTGGCGCTCACCCGGCGACATCTTGCTGTGCAGGTCGGTGATGTCGATCTGGAAGTTGATCTCTTCCACCGTCCAGGTGTTCTTGATCGCGTTCCGGTACATGTCATAGAACTGCGGGTAGCGCATCGGGCGCAGGGTCAGTTCAAAACCGGGATCGAGCAGCATCTGCTTGGGCTTGTCGGCCATGGGTGTTTCCTTGTCTTCTCGGGTCAAAACGCCGGGCGTGGCCCGGCGCTACCTGGGTGTTTCCCTGCTGTGGCCGAGCGTGGCTCGGCTCCACAGGTGCGAGGTGCTCGAGTGCCGACCAACGGTCGGCACCCACCGCGCGGTGTGTTACTGGCAGGCCTCGCAGGCTTCCGGGTTTTCCAGCGAGCAGGCGATGGCTTCGTCCGGGCTGAACACCTTGGCCGGGGCCGCGCTGCTCACCGTGGTCTTGGCGATCTTGGTGGCCGGGCGCGAACGCAGGTAGTAGGTGGTCTTGATGCCCTGCTTCCAGGCGTACATGTACATGGAGGACATCGCGCCGATGTTCGGGCTTTCCATGAACAGGTTGAGCGAGGCCGACTGGTCGATGAAGGCGCCACGTTCGGCGGCCATGTCGATCAGCGAACGCATCGGCAGTTCCCACGCGGTGCGATAGACCTCGCGCAGCGTTTCCGGGATCTGTGGCAGACCCGCGATGGAGCCTTCGGCCAGCTTGATGGCATCGCGCATTTCCGGCGTCCACAGGCCCAGCTTCTTCAGCTCGTTGACCAGGTAGCGGTTGACCTGCAGGAAGTCACCGGACAGGGTCTCGCGCTTGAACAGGTTGGACACCTGCGGCTCTACGCACTCGTAGCAGCCGGCGATCGAGGCGATGGTCGCGGTCGGCGCGATCGCGATCATCAGCGAATTGCGCAGGCCGTGTTCCTTGATGCGCTCACGCAGGGCATCCCAGCGCGCAGTGTCTTCCGGCACCACGTTCCAGGCATCGAACTGCAGTTCGCCACTGGCGGCACGGGTGTCGTTGAACGACGGGTGCTTGCCGCGTTCCTGGGCCAGCTCGCAGGAGGTTTCCAGCGCGTGGAAGTAGATCGCTTCGGCAATCTTCTTCGACAGGGCGCGGGCCTCGGCGCTGTCGAACGGCAGGCGCTTGCGGAAGAACACATCCTGCAGGCCCATGCAGCCCAGGCCGACCGGACGCCAGCGCAGGTTGGCGCGGCGGGCGGTTTCGATCGGGTAGAAGTTCAGGTCAATGACGCGGTCGAGCTGGCGCACGGCCAGGCGCACGGTCTCGGCCAGCTTCTCGAAGTCGAACTCGTTGTGCTCGTCGAAGTGGTTGCCCAGGTTGATCGAACCCAGGTTGCACACTGCGGTTTCATCGTTGGAGGTGACTTCCAGGATTTCCGTGCACAGGTTGGACAGGTGGATCACGTTGCCCGGACGCAGGGTCTGGTTGCTTGCGCGGTTGCACTTGTCCTTGAAGGTCATCCAGCCGTTGCCGGTCTCGGCCAGCGTACGCATCATGCGGGCGTACAGCTTGCGCGCGGGGATGGTGCGGTTGGCCTTGCCCTGGGCTTCGGCCTGCAGGTAGGCGGCCTCGAAGGCTTCGCCGAACAGGTCGGTGAACTCCGGCACCACGCGCGGATCGAACAGCGACCATTCCTGGTCGGCCTCGACGCGCTTCATGAACAGGTCCGGTACCCAGTTGGCCAGGTTCAGGTTGTGCGCACGGCGGGCTTCGTCACCGGTGTTGTCACGCAGTTCGAGGAAGTCCTCGATATCGGCGTGCCAGGTTTCCAGGTACACGCAGGCTGCGCCCTTGCGCTTGCCGCCCTGGTTCACCGCGGCCACGGACGAATCCATGGTCTTCAGCCACGGCACGATGCCGTTGGAGTGGCCGTTGGTCGACTTGATGAGCGAACCACGCGAACGCACGCGGGTGTAGCTGACGCCGATGCCGCCGGAGAACTTCGACAGCTGGGCGATGTCGCCGTACTTGGCGTAGATCGACTCCAGCGAGTCCTGCGGCGAATCCAGCAGGAAGCACGAGGACAGCTGTTCGTGGGTGGTGCCGGAATTGAACAGGGTCGGGCTGGACGGCAGGTAGTCCAGGTTGCCCATGCGCTTGTACAGCGCCAGGGTCTCGGACACGTCCTCGCTGAGCGCACTGGCGATGCGCAGGAAGAACTGCTGCGGGGTCTCGATCACCTTGCGGGTGTGCGGGTGGCGCAGCAGGTAACGGTCATACAGGGTACGCAGGCCGAAGTAATCGAAGTTCAGGTCCAGCGAGATGTCGATGGCGTCGTTGAGCTTGCGTGCATTGGTCTGCACGAAGTTCAGCAGGCGGTCGTTGATCAGGCCGACTTCATGGCCACGGCTGACCGACTGCGAGAAGGCGTAGATTTCCTGGCCCGAGACTTCCTTGGCAATGTAGTTGGCCAGCAGGCGCGCAGCGAGGCGGCCGTACTCGGGCTCTTCACCGATCAGCAGGGCGGCGGTGCGGATGGACAGCTCGTCCAGCTCGCGGGTGGTGGCGCCGTTGTACAGGCCGGAAATGGTGCGGGTGGCCACGCGCATCGGATCGACGGCGTGCAGGCCTTCGGAGGAACGCTGCACCGCGCGCACGATCTTGTTCAGGTCCACCAGCTCGGTGGTCCCGTTGCGCTTGGTCACACTCATCGCGTTGGCCGTCGGCGGCGACGTCAACAGGAATTCGCTTTCCTTCTCGATGGTGGCGCTGGATTCGGTGCTCACGGCGTATGTCCTCTTGGCGTGATTTGGGGGTGCTCGATGCATCGGGGTGACGCAGCCCGGGACATGACGGCCCAGGATGGCAGGACGGCGTCGCAGAGGATGAGACCCTGCGCCTGCCACTGCCGTTGACGATCGCGGATGGGTGCTGCTGCCACCCCCAGACCTGGGGTTGCTGCGACCGACGGCCACAAGATAGTGGGGGTAATGGGGTCCGTCAACGCCAAATGTAGTGAAATTCGGCAATCCCTTGCGCCGCAAGGATCGTGCCATCGGCGCCCTGATCAGACGCTTCAGACCCGCCGGAACGGGCTGCGCAGTCAAGCCCGAAAGGCGTCACTGCGGTGGCACAACGCACCGCGGAAACGGAACAATGACAGCTTCACATGACAGTGATGAAGCTGGCTAGGGACAACCCTGTGGATAGGTGGTGGGCAGCCGGTGGGAATGCGGTGGACGTCGGGGATCACCCGCCGGGCAGCGACTCGAGGCCGCATGTGTCGGCCGGGCCGGAGGAGCGGCCGCAGGTAACGCCGTTTCGCCCTCCCCCCCCCCCCGAATCATTGCCGGCCAGCGGCCGGCACTACCGGAATTCCGGGGTGGTCGTGCCGGCCGCCGGCCGGCAATGCACGCCCGCAGCGTCGCTCACGCCCGGTGCGGGGTACCCAGGTACTCGGCGCTCTGCATTTCGATCAGGCGCGAGGCGGTACGCTCGAAGGCGCCCTGCAGGCGCTGGCCGGTGTACAGCTCGATCGGCGAGGTGCTGGCGGTGCAGACCAGGTTGACGTGGCGGTCGTACAGCTCGTCGATCAGGTTGACGAAGCGGCGCGCGGCATCCTCATTCAGGCGGTCGAAGGCGGGAATGCCGCCCAGCAGCACCGTGTTGAACTCGTGCGCGATTTCGATGTAGTCCGAGGGCCCGCGCGGGCCTTCGCACAGCGCGGCGAAATCGAACCAGGCGATGCTCTTGCCACGGCCGCGCACCGGAATCTTGCGGCCCTCGATCTCGATGTTGCCGGGCTTGGCCGGCTGGCCGCCGCTCAGCTCGCTCCAGCGCGTGGCCAGCCACTCATCGCTGTCGGCCGCCAGCGGTGCGCGGTATACCGGCGAGCGGGTCAGCGCGCGCATCCGGTAATCCTCGGTACCTTCGGCGTACAGCTCGACGCAGAAGCGCTGCAGCAGGGCAATGGCCGGCAGGAAGCTCTCGCGCTGCAGGCCGTTGAGGTACAGGTTCTCCACTGCGGTGTTGGAGGTGGTGACCAGGGTCACGCCCTCGGCGAACAGGCGCTCCAGCAGCCGCGCCAGCAGCATCGCATCGCCGATGTCGGTGACAAAGAACTCGTCCAGCACCAGCACGCGCAGGTTGCTGCGCCATTCCTGGGCGATCTTCGCCAGCGGGTCGCTCTGGCCCTGGTGCTCGCGCAGGCGCTCGTGGACGCTGCGCATGAAGCGGTGGAAGTGGGTGCGGTACTTCTGCTTGATCGGCAGCCCGTCGTAGAACAGGTCGACCAGGAAGGTCTTGCCGCGGCCGACACCGCCCCAGAAGTACAGGCCCTTGACCGGCTCGGGCTTCTTCCAGAACGAGGACAGGCGGTCCAGCCAGCCATCCTCGGCACTGTCCAGCAGGCCCAGGTGGATGCGGTCCAGCTCGGCCAGCGCCGCATGCTGGGCCGGGTCGTTCTGCCAGTCGCCACGGGCAACCCCTTCCGCATACCGCTGCGACGGGGTCAGCTCGGTTGCACTCATGCCGCCGCGCCCAACCAATGCTTCACGCCGTGGGTCAGCGCGCCACGCAGGTCGATCAGCTTGCGGTGGAAGAAGTGGCTGGTCTCGGGCATGCGCACCAGCTCATGCGGGAAGTCCAGCGTGTCCAGCCACTGGTAGACGGCCTGCGGGTCGACGATCTCGTCCTGCTCGCCCTGGATCACCAGCCAGCGGGCCGGCGGTGCGATACCGTCGAAATCCCAGCGACCGGCCGGTGGCGCGATCGAGATCAGCGCCTCCGGCTGCAGCGCGGCAGCCGCCTTCAGCGACACGAACGAACCGAAGCTGAAACCGGCCAGCCATAGGCGGTCGTCCGGGCGCTGGCTGCGTACCCAGGCGGCGACGGCCTTCAGGTCATCCTGCTCGCCCACGCCGTGGTCGAACTCACCGGCCGAACCACCGACGCTGCGGAAGTTGAAGCGCACCGTGGCGACGCCCAGTTCGCGCAGGGTGGTGGCGGTCATGGTGACCACCTTGTTGTGCAGGGTGCCGCCCTCAGTGGACAGCGGATGGCAGACGATGGCCACGATCGGCTGCACCGGTACATCGGCCTTGGGCAGGTCGACGACCACTTCCAGCGGGCCGGCCGGGCCGTCCAGTTCGAGGCAGGCGGTTTCGCCGGGGGCGACGGGGAACGAAGGCTTGTGCATGGCACCATGATACCGTCCCCCGCCCCTGCCCTGTGCCCGCCCCATGCTCTACCTGTCTTTGGCCGTGATCTGCAGCGTGCTGGTTTCGGTGCTGTTGAAGGTGGCCGGACGCCGCCAACTGGATGTTGCGCAGATGGTCACCTGGAACTATCTGGTGGCTGCGACCCTGACGGCCGTGGTGCTGCAGCCGCCGCTGGATGCGCTGCGCGCGCCGCATGCGCCGTGGCTGTCATTGCTGGCGCTGGCGGTGGTGCTGCCGTCGATCTTCCTGGTGCTGGGCCGCGCGGTGGCGGTGGCCGGCATCGTCCGCAGCGATGTCGCGCAGCGGCTGTCACTGCTGCTGTCGCTGGCCGCCGCCTTCCTGTTCTTCGGCCAGACCGCCACGCCGTGGAAGCTGGCTGGGCTCGCCCTGGGCCTGCTGGCGATGGTGGCCATCAGCCTGCGTCCGCGCGGCCCGATCGTAGCGTCCTCGCCCGCTGCCTGGGGCTGGCTGCTGGGCGTCTGGGCCGGGTTCGCGGTGGTGGACGTACTGCTCAAGCAGGTGGCGCTGTCGGGCACACCGTCGATGGCGGCAGTGCTGGCCAGCTTCAGCGTGGCGTTCGTGCTGATGCTGGCGTTGCAGCTGTGGCGGCATTTCAGTGGCTGCAGCCGGCTGGCCTGGCGGAACCTGGGCGCAGGCGCGCTGCTGGGCCTGCTCAATGGCGGCAACATCCTTTTCTATGTGCAGGCGCACCAGGCGATGCCAGAGAGTCCGGCCACCGTGTTCGCCGGCATGAACATCGGCGTGGTGGTGCTGGGCGCGCTGGTAGGCATGTTCGTCTTCGGCGAGGCCACCACGAAGTGGAACCGCGTCGGCCTGGCACTGGCGGTGCTGGCGATCGGACTGATCGCCTGGGGGTGAGCGTTGGTTGCGGCGGGCCATTTCCGCGCCCGCGGTGGGATGTCGCTTTTCTTTTCGCGCGAAAAGAAAAGTAACCAAAAGAAACGCGCCGCCAGCCGCGAGCCGGTGCTGTGCACCGGTACCCTGCGCTTCTCGGTGAACCAGGGGACGGCGCCGAACTCGCTGCGCTCAGACATCGGCGCCTCTTCGCCCCTGATCCACTTGCGATGCTCGGCTCGCTGGAAGGCGGACTGGTAGATCAAAAGCAAAGGCGGCATCCGTGCCGATCAAGGTCCCTACCAGAGCAGATCCCCGGCGAACCCTATCTGTCGAAACCCAGCAGCAGCGGGTCGTGGTCGGAGCTGCGCCACGGGCCCTGCACGTTGCGGCCCTGGTAGCCGCTGGCGTCCTGCTCGTCGGCATTGCTGTGCCATTCGGCGGCACCGCGCAGGCGCTTGGCCATGCCCGGGCTCAGCAGTGCATGGTCGAGGCGGCCGGTATAGCCGTTGTAGACGTAGCTGTAGGGATGCTCGACCTTGGCGACCTTGAATGCGTCCTGCCAGCCCAGGTCACGCAGGGTGCGGATCGGGTCTTCCATCGCGTAGGCATTGAAATCGCCCAGCAGCACCGCGTCCCTGGCACCGGTACCGGTCGGGTCGGTCTGCAGCCAGGCATGCAGCTGCTGCGCCGAGGTCACGCGGGTCGCGTTCCAGCAGCCCTGGTTGTCGTTGCGGTCGGCGTCGGCACCGGCGGCGTCGCGGCAGCCCTTCGACTTGAAGTGGTTGGCAACCACCACGAACGGCGCGCCCTGCTTGCCCTGGAAGGCCTGCGCCAGCGGCACGCGGCTGTGTTCGACGAACGGACCACCGGTCAGCGTGGCCGGCTTGCCCAGCGGCTGCAGGCGGCTGCTGCGGTAGATGATGCCAACCCGGATCGGATTGTCGCCGGGGCCGTTGCCGGCATCGACGAAGCGCCAGTCGCCCTGCGCGCCACGGTCGCGGTTGAGCGCATCGACCAGTTCGGCGATGGCCGACTGCGGACCATAGCCATCGTTCTCCAGTTCCATCAGCGCGGCGACATCGGCGCCCAAGGCGTTGACCGTGGTGACCAGCTTGGCCACCTGCGACTTGTGCTCGTCCAGGGTGCGCGCGCCGCGCAGGGTCGGGAAGCCACCGCCCTGGCCGTCACCATTGAAGAAGTTCTCCAGGTTGAAGGCCGCCACATGCAGGCTGCCCGGCACGGTCGGCACCGCCGGGCGCTTCAGCTCCGGCAGCTTCAGCGCTCCCTCGACCTGCAGGCGCGGATGGCCCTGCGCATCCACGCGCACGATGCCCTCCACGTTGCGCAGCTGCATGCCGGTGCGCAGCACCGGGTTGCCCGGCAGGTAGGGCACGCTTGCGGGGTCGCGGGCGTCACTGCCATTTTCCAGTACCAGCCGGCGACGCTGGTTGTCGGCCATCACCTGCTCGTAGCCGGCGGTGCCCGGCGCAGCCACTTCGGTCGGCTGCCAGAGGCGGCCGTCGAAGGCCACGGTGAGCTGGCCGAAGCGCTCCAGGCCATCGGTACCGGCCAGGGTCAGCGGTGCGGCGATGCGCACGCGCTGGCCATCCAGCGCGCGCCAGTCGGCCGGTGCGGCGGTCAGCACCACGGTGGCGCTGCTGCGCGCGACAGCGGGCGTCGTAGCTGATGCGGCCTGCGGCTGGGCCTGGGCAAAGGCGCTGGCCGGCAGCAGCAGGGACAGGGCAAGAGCAAGGGAACGGCGGCGCATCGACGGGCGATTCCAGTGAAGAGGGCGCACAGACTAACCCTGAAATGCGGAGATCCGCCTGCGCGGCGGGGGCACAGGGGCAATCAGGCCTCGGTGGGCAAAGCTTAGTAGGTGGTAGAGCCGAGCCCACGCTCGGCTGCGCCTGGCCACACCGTGCGCAGAGCAGCCGAGCGTGGGCTCGGCTCTACAGGAAGCGGCGCGTTGCGGCGGCTATTTCAGGTTGCCCAGCATCCAGTCCACGGTGGCGTGGATCTGTTCTTCGGTCAGGGCCGGGTTGCCACCCTTGGGCGGCATGATGCCGCCATCCGGGCCGGTATAGCCCTCGATGGCGTGCTTGTAGAGGGTGTCCTTGCCCTGCGCGATGCGCTTGTCCCAATGCGAGTGGTCCAGCGTCGGTGCCATGCCCACGCCGGTGGTATGGCAGGCGGTGCACAGGTTGTCGAAGATCACCTTGCCATCCTTGGTGCCGCCGTAAGCCACCTGCGAAGCAGCCTTGGCCAGCGCGGCGGCCTTGGCCGCAGCCTGCGCGGCGGCGCCGGTGCTGCCGGCATAGACCGCGCCGGTGGGCGAAATGCGCTGTTCGGTGCGCTTGGCCGCGGTCGGCGATACTTCGGGTGGAATCCGGGTGTGGATGTAGGCGGCAAGGAGGATGAGGCCGAGGGTGATGGTCGCCAGCAGCGCGATCACCATGGAGAAGCGTTTCAGGAACTCCAGATCGTAATTCCGCACTCTTCGTTACCCCTGGCTGATAGTCGTTGGACCACGGCTGAGCGACTGCGTGATGGGCCGAGTATAGAACGCGCTATGCGTGCGACAACAGGCGTCATGCTGGTGCGGCGCAGCATGCGGCCGTGGCCGCATGCGGGTAGCGCCGGGCCGTGCCCGGCGAGCGCGAAGCGCGGCAACAACGGTCGAGGATGGCAACAGCCGCCGGGCATGGCCCGGCGCTACCGAATTGCCGGGGCACCGATCGCGCGCAGGCAGAAGCTGCAGATTGCGTTCACCAGTGCATCTTCGTCGCGGTGTGCTTCGCGGCTTGGCGCGGTCGGGCCGACCATCGCCTCGGTGAAGGCGCCGACCAGGCACGCAGCGGCCACATGCGCGTCCTGCGCAGGCAGCTCACCGGCCGCCACGCCCTCCTCCACCAGCCGCAGGAACACGTCGCCGAAGGCGCGACGACCGCGCATGCGCTCGGCTTCCACGTCCGGGTCGACCGGTTCGACGATGAAGGCGTGCGCCAGCCCCGGCCCAGCCAGGGCACGGCGTACGAAGGCGGTGATCGCCAGCCGCAGGCGCTCGCTGGCCGCCTCCGGGCCACTGGCGATGCGCTCCATGATCGCCACCTCGTGGGCCACCGCGGCGTTGAGCACCTCCACGAACAACTCGGCCTTGGACGGGAAGTGCCGGTAGATCAGGCCGGTGGACACCCCCGCCAGGGTCGCCACGGCGGTCACCGGGGCATTGCGCCAGCCGCCAGTGGCGACCAGTTCACGGGTGGCCAGCAGGATCCGTTCACGGGCCCCGGCCAGGCGTTCTTCCATCAGTGCAGAGCGTTTGTAGGCCATGTTTTGATTCTGTTTTCAATTTTTGAATTTGTATTCACTTCTTATCCGAACCCCGCTACGCTGGGGTCCAATCGCCCGTGCGGGCAGCGGTCCTGCAGACCGCCGCCCGCTCCCCCGCCGGGTGCGTCCATTTCCTGCCATCCCGTCGTGGAGCCACCACAATGCACGTGCCATCCCTGAACTTCGACCTTGGCGAAGACATCGACCTGCTGCGCCAGAGCGTGGCCCATTTTGCCGCCGCCGAGGTCGCGCCGCTGGCCGCCGAGGCCGATGCCAGCAACCAGTTCCCGCTGGCTCTGTGGCCGAAGCTGGGCGAACAGGGCCTGCTCGGCCTCACCGTGGAAGAAGCATACGGTGGTACCGGCATGGGCTACCTGGCCCACGTGGTGGCGATGGAAGAAATCTCGCGCGCTTCCGGTGGCATCGGCCTGTCCTATGGCGCGCACTCCAACCTGTGCGTGAACCAGCTGCGCAAGAACGGCAACGAAGAACAGAAGCAGCGCTTCCTGCCCGGCCTCTGCAATGGCAGCCTGGTCGGTGCGCTGGCGATGAGCGAGCCGGGGGCCGGTTCGGACGTGGTGTCGATGAAGCTGCGCGCCGACAAGCGCGGCGACCGCTACGTGCTCAACGGCAACAAGATGTGGATCACCAACGGCCCGGATGCTGACGTGCTGGTGGTCTATGCCAAGACCGACATGGAGGCCGGCGCCAAGGGCATCACCGCGTTCCTGGTCGAGAAGGGCATGAAGGGCTTTTCCACCGCGCAGAAGCTGGACAAGCTGGGCATGCGTTCTTCGCCCACCTGCGAGCTGGTGTTCCAGGACTGCGAGATTCCCGAAGAGAACGTGCTGGGCCAGGTTGGCGGTGGCGTGCGCGTGCTGATGTCCGGCCTGGACTACGAGCGCGTGGTGCTGTCCGGTGGCCCGCTGGGCCTGATGGCCGCGGCCATGGACGTGGTGATGCCGTACGTGCACGAGCGCCACCAGTTCGGCGAGCCGATCGGCAGCTTCCAGCTGATCCAGGCCAAGATCGCCGACATGTACGTGGGCCTGGGTGCCTGCCGCGCGTATGTCTATGCCGTGGCACGCGCCTGCGACCAGGGCCGCACCACCCGCCAGGACGCCGCCGGTGCCATCCTGTACGCCGCCGAGAAGGCCACCTGGCTGACCGGCCAGGCGATCCAGATCCTCGGCGGCAACGGCTACATCAACGAATACCCGACCGGCCGCTTGTGGCGCGACGCCAAGCTGTATGAAATCGGCGCCGGCACTTCGGAGATCCGCCGCATGCTGATCGGCCGCGAACTGTTCCAGCGCACCCTGTAAGGCCAACGCGATGACCGTCCTGAACAGCCAGCTGCAACCGGGCAGCGAAACGTTTGAAAGCAACCGCGCGGCGATGCAGGCCGTGGTCGACGACCTGCATGCCACCCTCGCGCGCACCGCGCTGGGTGGCAGCGAAGCCGCACGCGCCAAGCACACCGCGCGTGGCAAGCTGCTGGTGCGTGACCGCATCGACGCCCTGCTCGACCCCGGCAGCGCCTTCCTGGAAATCGCGCCGCTGGCCGCGCACGGCATGTACGAAGACGCCGTGCCGGCCGCTGGCGTAGTGGCCGGCATCGGCCGCGTGAGCGGCGTGGAATGCGTGATCGTGGCCAACGATGCCACGGTCAAGGGCGGCACCTACTACCCGATGACGGTGAAGAAGCACCTGCGCGCGCAGGAGATCGCCGAACAGAACCACCTGCCGTGCATCTACCTGGTCGATTCCGGTGGCGCGTTCCTGCCGCTGCAGGACGAAGTCTTCCCCGACCGCGATCATTTCGGCCGGATCTTCTACAACCAGGCCAACCTGTCGGCGCAGGGCATTCCGCAGATCGCCTGCGTGATGGGCAGCTGCACCGCCGGTGGTGCGTATGTGCCGGCGATGAGCGACGAGACGGTGATCGTGCGCGAGCAGGGCACGATCTTCCTCGGCGGCCCGCCGCTGGTGAAGGCGGCCACCGGTGAAGTGGTGACGGCCGAGGAACTGGGCGGTGCCGACGTGCACACGCGCATCTCCGGCGTGGCCGACCACATGGCCGACAACGATCTGCAGGCGCTGGCACGGGTGCGCGCAATCATCGCCCAGCTGAACTGGCGCAAGCCGGAACCGGCGATGGCGGTACAGCCTTCCGAGGAACCACTGCTGCCGGCGCATGAACTGTATGGGGTGATTCCCGCCGATACGCGCAAGCCCTACGACGTGCGCGAAGTGATCGCACGCCTGGTCGATGGCTCGCGCTTTGACGAGTTCAAGCCGCGCTATGGCGCAACACTGGTTACCGGCTTCGCGCATCTGAACGGCTACCCGATCGGCATCATCGCCAACAACGGCATCCTGTTCTCCGAGTCGGCACTGAAGGGCGCGCACTTCATCGAGCTGTGCACCCAGCGCAACATCCCGCTGGTGTTCCTGCAGAACATCACTGGCTTCATGGTCGGCCGCAAGTACGAACAGGGCGGCATCGCCAAGGACGGCGCCAAGCTGGTATTGGCGGTGGCCTGCGCCAAGGTTCCCAAGTTCACCGTGGTCATCGGCGGCTCGTTCGGTGCCGGCAACTACGGCATGTGCGGCCGTGCGTACTCGCCCAACTTCCTGTGGATGTGGCCGAACGCGCGCATCGGCGTGATGGGCGGCGAGCAGGCCGCCAGCGTGCTGGCCACGGTCAAGCGCGATGGCATCGAGGCCAAGGGCGGCCAGTGGCCGGCGGCGGAGGAAGACGCGTTCAAGGCACCGATCCGCGAGCAGTTCGAGCAGCAGGGCCACCCGTACTACGCCAGCGCGCGCCTGTGGGACGACGGCGTGATCGATCCGGCCGACACCCGCCGGGTACTGGCCCTGGCGCTGTCGGCCAGCCTCAACGCCGCCCCGCAGCAGACGCGCTTCGGCGTGTTCCGCATGTAACCCGTGCCATGACCGAGCACGCTCCCATGAAGCCCGTTGCCATGTTCACCAAAGTCCTGATCGCCAATCGCGGCGAAATCGCCTGCCGCGTCATCGCCACCTGCCGCCGCCTCGGCATCGCCACCGTGGCGGTATATTCCGATGCCGACCGCAACGCGCGCCACGTGCGCCTGGCCGACGAAGCCATCCACATCGGTCCGGCCGCTGCACGTGAAAGTTACCTGCGCGGCGATGCCCTGCTCGACGCCGCACGCCTGACCGGCACGCAGGCGATCCACCCCGGTTACGGCTTCCTGTCCGAGAATGCCGACTTCGCCGATGCCTGCGCCGCCGCCGGCATCACCTTCATCGGGCCGCCGGCCAGCGCCATCCGCGCGATGGGCGACAAGAGCGCGGCCAAGGCATTGATGGCGAAAGCCGGCGTGCCGCTGACTCCGGGCTACCACGGCGACCAGCAGGAACCGTCCTTCCTGCGCGAACAGGCCGACGCCATCGGTTACCCGGTGCTGATCAAGGCCAGCGCCGGTGGCGGTGGCAAGGGCATGCGCAAGGTCGAGCGCAGCGAGGACTTCGTCGATGCGCTGGCCAGCTGCCAGCGCGAGGCGGCCTCGGCGTTCGGCAATGACCACGTGCTGGTCGAGAAGTACGTCGAGCGCCCGCGCCATATCGAGATCCAGGTGTTCGGCGACAGCCACGGTGACGCGGTGTACCTGTTCGAGCGCGACTGCTCGGTGCAGCGCCGCCACCAGAAGGTGCTGGAAGAAGCGCCGGCCCCGGGCATGAGCGCGGAACGTCGTGCTGCGATGGGCAAGGCGGCGGTCGATGCCGCGCGCGCGGTGGGCTATGAAGGTGCGGGCACGGTGGAGTTCATCGCCGGCCCGGACGGCGATTTCTACTTCATGGAAATGAACACCCGCCTGCAGGTCGAGCACCCGGTCACCGAGTACATCACCGGCACCGACCTGGTGGAGTGGCAGCTGCGCGTGGCCTCAGGCTTGCCGCTGCCACTGCGCCAGGAGCAGCTGGCCATCCACGGCCACGCGATCGAAGCGCGGCTGTATGCCGAGGATGCCGATCGAGGCTTCCTGCCGTCCACCGGCACCCTGCGCCGCCTGCGCCTGCCGGCGCCGTCGGCCCATGTGCGCGTGGATACCGGCGTCGAGGAAGGCGACAGCATCACCCCGTACTACGATCCGATGATCGCCAAGCTGATCGTCTGGGACGTGGACCGCGACGCTGCACTGCGCCGCATGAGCCAGGCACTGGCCGACTGCCAGGTGGTGGGCGTGACCACCAATGCCGGTTTCCTGCGCCGCCTGGTGAACACCGATTCGTTTACCCACGCCAAGCTGGATACCGCGCTGATCGAGCGCGAGCAGGCGGCATTGAGTGCCGTCGTCGACGCGGGTGCGGACCTGTGGCTGCTAGCCGCCGTGGCCGCAGTGGCAAGCACGGCACCCGCCAGCACCGACGCGCGCGATCCGCATTCGCCGTGGCAGTCACAGGACGGCTGGCGCCTTGGCGCGCCCGCGCCGCGCGTGCTGCCGCTGCAGCAGGGCGAACGCCGGCACACGCTGAAGGTGTGGGCGCAGGCCGATGGCTGGCGTGTGCAGTGCGATGACGCGGCACCCGTGCAGGTGGTCGGCACAGCCGATATGCGCGGGCTGGTGGTGCAGCTGGGCGGGCGCCGCTGGGCACTGCAGCTGCTGCGTGACGGAGACCAGCTGTACCTGTTCGGTGCTGACGGCCAGCATCGTTTCACCCTGCATGATCCGGTGGGCGAATCGGACCACGCCGTGGCCGATGCCGGCAGCCTACTGGCACCGATGCCGGGCAGGATCGTCGCCACGCTGGTCGCCGCCGGTACCGAGGTCAAGCGCGGCACGCCGCTGGTGGTGCTGGAAGCGATGAAGATGGAGCACACCCTGCAGGCGCCGGCCGACGGGACGGTGAAGGGCTACCGCGCCAAGGCCGGCGACCAGGTCGGCGACGGCGCGGTACTGGTGGACTTCGAGGCGGCGTGAACGCTGGGGTGGCGACCGCTCAGCGGTCGTCGCCCGCTACCACCCGCCCGGCGGGATCGAATTCGGCCGTGTCCAGCGTGGCACTGCGCCAGCCCAGGCCGCAGATGGCCATCGCGCTCTGCCCGATGCCGTCGAAACCGAAGGCACGATCGACATCGGCATCGTTGATGGCCGCCGTCACGAACGCCGCCAGCCCGCGCTCGGTCGCACACAGGTACAGCAGCTGCGAGATGTGACCGACATCCAGCGTCACCGCACGATGCGCCTTGGCGTGGTTGCGGTACTTCCAGAAGCAGCGGTCATAGCGCGGCGCCAGCACCAGCAGCGCCGGCGCATCGGCGAACCACGCCTGCCCGGACAGCATCCGCCGCGCCAGCGCCGGCAGTGCCTGCGGCGGTGGCGAGGGCAGCGGCAGCACGGCGTGCTGCACCGGGTGGTAGTGGTACAGGCCCGGTGCCAGTCCTTCCACGTTCTGCACCAGCAGGAAGCCTTCGGTGGGATGCAGGCCGCCACCGGAGGGCACGTTCTTCTTCAGGAACTCGGTATCGCGCTCGACCTTCTGCACCGCGTGGGCCATCAGCGTGCGCTGCAGCACCTGGGCCAGCAACGGCAGCGGCAGCGCGCGCTGGGTATCGAAATTGCGGCAGGTGCTGCGGCGCGCCAGCAGTGTGTCGAACGGCGCCTCTTCGCTGCGCGGCAGCGGCTGGTAATCGCCCTGCATCGGCTGCACCACCGGCGGTGGCGGCCCGAGGCGCTGGCGCAGGCCGGCAGCGGTGTCCAACCCTTGCCGACGCATGTCCTCCACGCTGTCCACGGCCTGCCAGCGCGCATGACGATGGGCCAGCGCCGCCAGCGGCCACCACTGGCTGCGCCGCAAAGCCTCGTCGCGCAGCTGGTGCCCCACCTCGCTCGGTGGGTCGGTCAACAGCAGGCCCTGCTCGACCAAGCGGGCCAGCATGGCCGGGCAGGCATCGGCGGGCGGTTCGCACCAGCGGTGCGCACTGAGCTCGCCGAGCAGCTGGCGCTCCTCGGCGTCCACCGGCAGTGGCTGGTCCAGATGCGCGGCCAGGGCCACCCAGCTGATCTGGCTGTCCATCTCGGCGTGGCCGGCCAGCATCGCGCGCAGGTCGAGGGTGATCGCCTCGCGGGGCTCGAACATCAGGCTGGCGCAGCGGCGCAGGCGCATGGGATTCCTTCCTTCTGCCGCACAACCGGCATAGCAGCAACGACCGCAGCGCGGCCAACTTTAGCGACGTACGCAGCGCGGCCCTCAATGGCAGGCTGTCGCGGCCGATACGAGAACTTCAGCCTACGGACGATCCCCATGAGCACCCATCCCCGCCTTTCCGCCGCAGACGCCAGCACCCTGCTGGACCACCTGATCGGCAACGACGACTTCCGCAGCCACTTCACCGCTTCGCCGGCCAAGGCCCTGGCCTCGATCGGGCTGGACGGTGCGGTCGGCGAAAGCGACTGCATGAAGATCGGCACCCTGGCTTCGGTCGAGGAGCTGAGCCAGGTGCGTGACAGCCTGCAGGCCCACCTGTCCGGGTCGGTGGCGGCGATGACCGTGGTGTTCTGCTTCGAAGCGGGCAAGGTCGGCGAGCGCATCGACGGCTGACCCGTCATCAGGGCGCGCCGGCCGCGGCCGGCGATGCCCACGTGGACACGTCGTGCACATTCAGTGGTTGCCAGACCTGCATGGCGGTGACCTCGGCAATGGCCTGGCCGCGATGCTGGGACAGCCAGGCCTGCTCGCGGCGTACGGCAGCTTCATTGCCCTGTGCGCGCAGCGCGAGCAGCAGCACGACGTGTGCCTGCACCGGCTCGCTGCCATCGAGCATTGGCTCGATCAGGGCGCGGGCAGCTTCGGGCCGCTGCATCTGCAGTTCATCCACGGCGCTGACAATGCGCAGCCAGCGATCGGCGACCGGACTGCGCAGGCTGCGCAGCAGCGGCCGCTGCTCGTCCAGCCAGCGTTTGGCCAGCTCGAACTGGCCCTGTCGCTGGGCCAGATGGACCAGAGCCAGCCATTGCAGGCCGCGGGCATGCAGCATGGGATCATCGCGCTGCTCCAGCAACGGATGCAGCAACGCAGCGATGGCCTGCAACTCGGCGCGGTCCGCGCTCGGGCACAGAGCTGCCACGCTGGCGTGCTGCAGCCGCTGCTGCACCTGGAAGTCGACCAGCGCCGGCGCCGACGCGTCGTCGCGTACCGCCTGCTGCATGGCCGCGCAATCGCGCTGCGTGGCCGCCAGCAGCAGCTGCGCACGCAGCTTCATGCGCTGCTGCAGGGCATCGTTGGCACGGATCTGCGGCAGCAGTTGGGCGGCCTTGGCGTACTTACCCTGCGCGACCAGCACGTCCACACCGGTCTCATCGGCATCATCACGACCGCGCAGGACCTGTGCCTGGGCCAGTGTCTCGGCCGCAAGCTGCGGTTGGTTGGCGGCGATCTGTATCCGCACCAGGTGGATCAGCGGATACAGGCGCAGCGGATCCTGCGGCACCGCAGCCGCACGCGCGTAGGGTTCGGCCTCGCTGAACTGGTTGGCCTGCAGCAGGTACCAAGACGTGTTGGACAGCCCGGCGAACGAATCCGGGTAGACCTTGGCCAGCGTGCGCCAGTGCTCCAGCGCCCAGCCACCAGGCTCCAGTTCGGCCATCCAGGCCTTCAGGTACAGGCGCTCGCGTGGCGGCAACCGATCCTGCAGGTCCAGCGCGTGCTGCATGGCTTCGCGTGCGCGCCGCCCTTCATCGACGCGCGCATGCAGTTTGGCCACGCCCATGTAGGCCAGGGCGAAACCGGGATCAATATCGATTGCAGCCTGATAGAGGTTGCGAGCCTCCTCGAAGCGACGCTGGCCCAGTGCATTCTCGGCCAGCGCGAACGCTCGCAGTGCGCGAAGGTCCTGGGTCGATGCCCGCGGCAGCGGCAACGACTGTTCCAGGCTCGCCACCGATTCGCCCAGTCCGCGACGCAGGCGCCCGACCACGTCGTCCACCGCGAATACCATCTGGTCGGATCGATCCGTGGTGGCGGTGAACGTCTGGATCACCTGGCCGGTGCCGGGTGCGGCGACATCAATGGCCAGCTCGTAGCCACCGATCTTCTGCCGCACCGTCGGCAGCAGCACGGCGCGCGCGCCCTCCCGCACCGCCACGTTGGCCGCGGTATCGCGGCTGAGCCGGGTATCGCCCGAGAGCCGCGCCATTTCCAGGCTTTCGCGGATCTTGCCCTCCGACAGCACGTTCACGTAGCGCGACTGCTCCAGCGCGATCCGGATCGCGTGCCGCATCGAGTCGTCGAAAATCGGGTCGCCGGTGAGGTTGTCGACATCGCCAAGCACCACCCAGTCCCGCTCGGCGAACGCGATCGCCGGTTCCGACCGCAGCAGCAACCAGCCGCCCAGCACGGCCACCGTCAGCACCAGGCCCTCGGCGGCCAGCACCAGCGGCTGCCGCCACAGCGGCAGGTCACGGCGTGCCTTGGCAGTGGCGCGTGGCATGCGCAACGGCGCTGAACCGATCTCACCCACTTCGATCACTTCCTGCACCACCGGCATTCCCTTGAAGCGCCAACGGCCGTGCGACTTCCACAGCAGGCGCGCACCCCGTTCCCCCAGCGCGCCGGTGGCGCGACGGGTCAGCGATTCGGCCACCGCCGACAACAGGATCTGGCCAGGGCGGGCCAGCGTCATCAGGCGCGCTGCCATCGGCTTGGCCAGGCCTTCCACTTCCATCGACTTGGCGCCGGCCCGGACCGCCTCGGCACTGTTCTCCCAGGTCAGCACGTCACCCACATGCAGGCCGGCACGCGCGCGCAGTTCGATCGCCCGCTGCTGGCCCAGCGCGTGCAGTTCGCGCTGGTAGTCCAGGGCGAAGCCCAAAGCATCGATGGCCCGCTCGAACAGCATGAACAGGCCGTCGGAGCGATCGATCAGCTGGCCGTTCCAGCGCTGCTGCAGGACCAGCACCAGGCGGTCGTGTTCCTGGAACAGGCTGGCGGCCGCCACATCGCCGATCCGCTCGACCAGTTGCAGCGAATCACACAGATCGGTGAACAGCAGGGCGCGTAGCTGTGGGCTATGCGGGGCTGACGTTCCGTTGTCGCCGTCCATCGCCTGCCTCCCCCTATTGGCCGTCCGGATCATTCGCCCAACGCAGGCAGTTGCCGCCATCGCGCTTGGCCTGGTACAGCGCGCGATCCGCGCGCGCGTACCACTCGCTCCAGCCTGCCTCCGGCGCCAGCAGGCACGCACCGATGCTGACCAGGCTGACATGCGGCGTACCGGGGCTGCGTTCGAGCAGGCCATGCACCGCGCTGAGGATGAACTCGGCCGCGTGCTGCACGATCTCGTGGTTGCCGCGGCGCAGGATGAGGCAGAACTCATCACCGCCAAGGCGGCAGGCCAGGTCATGCTCGCCGGCCATCGAGCGCAGGATGTTGCCCATGCTCTGCAGCACGCGGTCGCCGGCCTGGTGGCCGTGGCGGTCGTTGATCTGCTTGAAGCGGTCACAATCGATCAGCAGCAACGCCTGCGGCAGCCCCTCGGCACGCTCGCGGCACTCCTGCAGGTACAACGTGAGGCCACGGCGGTTGTGCAGCCCGGTCAGTTCATCGGTGCGCACCAGCTCGCGGGTATGGGTCAGCTGATGAGTGGTGATGTACAGGTTGTCCAGCGCGGTTTCCAGATCGTGGTTGCGGCGCCGCAGCTGGCTGATCAGGGCCTGTTCGTTGGTCAGCACGCGCATGATCGTGCGACGCAGGAAGTACGCCACCAGCCCGGGATCGGATTCGACCAAGCGGTGGAAATCGGCCGGCCCCAGCTCCAGGACATCGCAATCGACCAGCGCGCGCGCGCTGGCGCTGCGCAGGTGGTCGCCAACCAGCAGGCCCAGTTCGCCGAAGAACTCATACTGCCCGAGTGTCTTGATCACCAGGTCCTCGCCGAAGTCCAGTTCGATCTGGCCGTCGAGGATCACATACATGCGCTCGCCGCGGTGGCCCCGCTGGAACAGCCACTGTCCGGCATGAAGCTTGCATGGGCGGGCGAATCTGGCAAACAATGCCACCTCGGCATCCGACAACAGCGCATGCACGATCTCGGCCATCGCCACCCGGGCGATACCTGTCGTCATATCACTGTTCTCGGCCGCACCCCTGCCGGTCATTCCCTGCACCCGCCGCCAGCGTCCCCTGGTGAGCCGCGGAGCATAGCACCGCTTTAAAGTGTGCGCCCTATCTCATTTTGAGCCTCAGGGCGCTCTTGTGTGATGTGAAGATCGGTGGTGGCCCGTTCTGGTCACCCATGTCCGGGCAAAACCCCTGCTGGATCAATCCGATGCCGGGTTTCACAGGATTTCGGCCAAGTTGCGGCCAAGGGGGTGCGCCTGATTGACGCTGCCTGCCGGCCGCCGCGCCTTTGCACCGATACAACAACGCCGGCAGGTCCCCCGACCGGCCGGCGTTGTCTGGCCCTTCCCTGGCCACCCTGATCACCCGGTGCCCGGTAGTGCCGGCCGCTGGCCGGCAACTGCATGGGCTTCGGAAACACCGATGGGTTGCCGGCCAGCGGCCGGCACTACCGCATCACGCCGCGCGTTCGCTGCGCCCGCCATGGAACTGCTCTTCCTCGGTGGAGCCGGTCAGCGCGGTGGTCGACGACTGCCCCTGCTGGATCGCCTGGGTCACCGCATCGAAGTAGCCGGTACCGACTTCACGCTGGTGCTTGACCGCCGTGAAACCGCGCTCGGCCGCTTCGAACTCGGCTTCCTGCAGCTCCACGAAGGCGCTCATCTGGCGGCGTGCATAGCCGTGGGCCAGGTTGAACATGCCGTAGTTCAGCGCGTGGAAACCGGCCAGGGTGATGAACTGGAACTTGTAGCCGTAGCTACCCAGTTCGCGCTGGAACTTGGCAATGGTGGCGTCGTCCAGGTTCTTCTTCCAGTTGAAGCTAGGCGAGCAGTTGTAGGCCAGCAGCTTGCCCGGGAACTTCGCGTGGATCGCCTCGGCGAACTTGCGGGCGAACTCCAGGTCCGGCTTGCCGGTCTCGCACCACACCAGATCGGCATAGGGCGCGTAGGCCAGGCCGCGGCTGATCGCCTGGTCCAGGCCATTGCGGGTCTTGTAGAAGCCTTCCACGGTGCGCTCGCCGGTGGTGAACGGCTTGTCGTTGCCGTCGATGTCGCTGGTCAACAGATCAGCCGCTTCGGCATCGGTGCGCGCCACCAGCAGGGTCGGCACGCCCAGCACGTCGGCAGCCAGGCGCGCGGCGTTGAGCTTCTCGATGGCCTCGCGGGTCGGCACCAGCACCTTGCCGCCCATGTGCCCGCACTTCTTCACCGAGGCCAGCTGGTCTTCGAAGTGCACGCCGGCCGCACCGGCCTCGATCATCGCCTTCATCAGTTCGAAGGCGTTGAGCACGCCGCCAAAACCGGCCTCGGCATCGGCCACGATCGGCTGCAGGAAGTCGATGTCGTCCTTGCCTTCGGCATGATGCAGCTGATCGGCACGCAGCAGGGTGTTGTTGATGCGCTTGACCACCGCCGGCACCGAATCGGCCGGGTACAGCGACTGGTCCGGATACATCTGCCCAGCCAGGTTGGCGTCGGCCGCCACCTGCCAACCGGACAGGTAGATCGCCTTCAGGCCCGCCTTGACCTGCTGCATGGCCTGGTTGCCGGTCAATGCACCCAGCGCGTTGACGAACTCGCGCTCATGCAGCGACGCCCACAGCTTCTCCGCACCCAGGCGGGCCAGCGAATGCTCGATGTGGACGGTGCCGCGCAGGCGCACCACGTCGGCGGCGCTGTAGTTGCGCTGGATGCCTTCCCAGCGCGGGTTGGTGTCCCAGTCGTGCTGGATCTGTTCGGCAGTGGGCAGCTTGCTCATGTCTTTCTCCAGTTCGGTTCGTGCGTGCAGCGGGGAGTGAAACGGCAGGAGGGCCGGCAGTCGGTCAATCGATGCGCGCGTAGGCCGGCAGGGTCAGGAAATCGGTCAGTTCGTCACTGCGGCTCAGTTCGCCGAGCAGGGCGATGGCCTCGCCGATGCGCGCACCACCGGGCAGTACGGCGGTATCGCCCAGCCGTGCCGGCAGCTGCGAGAGGGTGGAATCCAGCAGCGCCAGATCGATCGCAGTGCCATCGTCCAGCTGCTGGCCCGGCGTATGCAGCCACTGCCACAGCTGGCTGCGGCTGATCTCGGCGGTGGCCGCGTCCTCCATCAGGTGATGGATCGGCACGCAGCCGTTGCCATCCAGCCACGCCGCCAGATAGCGCACGCAGACTTCCACGTTGCCCTCGAAGCCGGCGCGGGTGACGGTGCCCGGCGGCCGTGCGATCAGTTCGTCGCGGCCGACGCGCACATCCTGGCGCAGCACGCTGTGCTGGTTCGCACCGGGCATGTGTTCGTCGAAGATCGCCATCGCCACCGGAATCAGCGCCGGGTGCGCAACCCAGGTGCCGTCATGGCCGGCGGTGACTTCGCGCAGCTTGTCGGCGCGCACCCGGGCCATCGCCTGTTCGTTGGCGGCGGCATCGTTGTTGATCGGGATCTGCGCGGCCATGCCACCCATCGCATGCGCACCGCGGCGGTGGCAGGTCTGGATCAGCAGTTCCGAATAGGCCTTCAGGAACGGCTGGGTCATGGTCACCTGGCCGCGCTCGGGCAGCACGCGGTCGGCGTGGCGGCGGAAGGTCTTCAGGTACGAGAAGATGTAGTCCCAGCGCCCGCAGTTCAGGCCGACGATGCGATCACGCAGCGCGTGCAGGATCTCGTCCATCTCGAACACCGCCGGCAGCGTTTCGATCAGCACGGTCACCTTGATCTGGCCGTGCGGCAGGCCGAGCATGCCCTCGATATGCGAGAGCGCGGTCTCCCACAGCGCCGCCTCTTCCATGCTCTGCAGCTTGGGCAGGTAAAAGTACGGGCCACGATCCTTCGCCTGCAGGGTGCGGGCGTTGTGGAAGGCGAACACCGCCGCGTCGAACAGGCCACCGGCAAGGAACTGGCCGTCGATGCGCACGTGCTTTTCATCCAGGTGCCAGCCCCGCGGGCGCACGATCAGCACCGCCTGCTCGTCGTACGGGCGCAGCGTGTAGTGCTTGCCATTGGGGGCGGTGTATTCCAGATCGCCGCGCACCGCCGCCGCCAGCGACTGCTGGCCGGCCAGCAGGTTGCGCCAGGTCGGCGAGGTCGAATCCTCGAAGTCGGCCATGAACACCTTGGCGCCGGAGTTCAGCGCGTTGATGACCATCTTCGGGTCGGTCGGGCCGGTAATCTCGACGCGGCGGTCCTGCAACGCGGCCGGCAGCGGGGCCACGCGCCAGTCGCCGCTGCGGATGGCGGCGGTGTCCTCGCGGAAGTCCGGCAGGCCGCCCTGGTCGAAGAATGCCTGGCGTTCACGGCGGGCCTGCAGCCTCGCCTGCCGGCCCGGTTCCACCGCACGGTGCAGCGACACCAGCAGGGCCAGCAGCGGCGCCGGCAGCAGGGTGTCCTGGCCGGCCACGCGGGTCGCCAGGGCGACGCCGGGGGTAGCCTTCGCGGCGGGGGTGGGAACAGCGGAAGCGACGGCGGACATGAGGCGACTCCAGCGGTGGGGGAACGGCTCCACGGTGCCGCCGGGCCTGAGTATTTGGCAAAACAGTTTTTGCAATGTTCTACATAAGTTGTGCTAATACTCGTGACACGATGAGCACACGCACCCCGCCAAGTCCGCGTTTTTCCTACAAATCCGACCGGCTCAAGCCGTTGCGTGCGTTCTGCCAGACGGTGCGCCTGGGTTCGGTCTCACGGGCGGCTGAGGCACTTTTCGTCAGCCAGCCGGCGATCAGCCTGCAGTTGCAGGCCCTGGAACGGGAGCTGGGGGTGCCATTGTTCGAACGCAGCGGGCGGCGCCTGGTGCCCAGCCGCGAGGGCCAACTGCTGTACGAGATGGCGCAGCCGCTGGTGGAGAGCCTGGACGGGCTGGAGGCGCGCTTCCGCGACAAGGTGCGCGGCCTGGACGCGGGCGAGCTGAACATCGCCGCCAACAGCTCGACCATCCTGTACCTGCTGCCGAAGATCGTCGAACGCTTCCGCCTGCACCATCCGGATGTGCGCCTGACCCTGCACAACGCGATCAGCGCTGACGGCACCGACCTGCTGCGCGAGGATGCCGCCGACCTGGCCATCGGTTCGATGACCGATGTACCGGCCGACCTGACCTACGCCCCGGTCTACCGCTTCGAACAGGTGCTGATCGCGCCGCACGACCATCCGCTGGCCAGCGGCGGCGAGCTGGAGCTGGCCGACATCGCGCGCTATCCGCTGGTACTGCCGCCGAAGCGGCAGATCACCTACCGCCTGGTCGACCAGGTATTCCAGCGCCACCGCATTGCCTACACCGTGGCGCTGGAAGTGGGTGGATGGGAAGTGATCAAGCAGTACGTGGCGATGGGCATGGGCATTTCCATCGTGCCGGCGCTGTGCCTGCACGAAGCCGACCGCGAGCGGCTGGCGGCGCGGTCGATGAAGCGCTGGTTCCCCGAGCGCAGTTACGGGGTGATCGTGCGCCGCGGCAAGGCACTGTCGGCGCAGGCGCGGGCGTTCATCGAGCTGATCCAGCCGGAGTTGTTCAGTCCGCGCGATTACGACCAGAGCGGGCATTCGGAGCGGTGAGGGATGTTCGGCAGGGCTGCGCCCTGCACCCGCCGAAGCCGAAGCAACAGCAAAAGCCGGCTATCCGTGGGATGGCGGGGTGAGTCCGGTTGCGGGGGACGCTGTAAACCCGTCCATGGGGGCTTGGTCGCGGCATCCATGCCGCTCACACCCCCGCAACCGGACCCACCCCGCCTTCGACAGTTGGTCGCTGCTGTTGGTGCCAGCTGCTGTTGGTGGGTGCCGACCGTTGGTCGGCACGGGATCGGATCCCATCTCTGATTCATTTCCGGCTGACGATGAATAAACTGGCCCCATGTCCATCGAACTGCGCCACCTGCGCTACTTCCTCGCTGTTGCCGATACGCTGCACTTCGGCCAGGCGGCCGAGCGCCTGGGCATGTCACAGCCGCCGCTCAGCCAGCAGATCCGGCAGCTGGAGGAACTGATCGGCGCGCGCCTGTTCGTGCGAAGCCATCGCCGCGTGCAGCTGACGCCTGCTGGGGAGCTGCTGCAGGAACGCGCGCGCGCAATCGTGCAGCAGGTGGAAACCGCGGTGGCCGAGGTGCAGCGTGCGCAGCGCGGCGAGCAGGGTGAACTGCATATCGGCCTGACCCGGGCCACGCCGCTGTCGCCACAGATCCCGCGTTCGATCCTGCATTACCGCCAGCAGTATCCGCAGGTGCGGCTACAGCTGAGCGAGATGAATACGCTGCAGCAGATCGACGCGCTGCTCGATGGTTCACTGGACGTGGGCATCATCCGCAAGCGTGCGTTGCCGCCGGAACTGGTGGCACACAGCCTGTTCGTCGATCCGCTGGCGCTGATCGTGCATGCCGACCACCCTGCCCTGCGCAGGCTGTCGAAGCAGGGCACGGTGTCGTTGCGCGACTTCGCGCAGGAGCCGTTCGTGGCATTCCGGCGCAGCGCGGGCGCGGGCATCCACGACCACATGATCGCGTTGTGTGCGGCGGCGGGCTTCACGCCGCGCATCGTGCAGGAAGCCGGTGAAGCATCGACGTTGATCAGCCTGGCCGCTGCGGGCCTGGGTGCGGCGATCCTGCCGTCGTCGTGCGATCACATCCGGGTGGAAGGATCGCGCTTCGTGGCGTTGGCCGATGCTGGCGCGCATTCGGAAGTGCAGCTGGCGTGGCATCGCGAACGGGTGACGCCGCTGATCCGAAACTTCGCCGGGCTGCTGCGCGGGGCGTTCGCCGGTAGAGTCGACTGTTAGTCGACTATCGCGCGCAGCGCGGGTTTTCGCGATCTGATGGAAGAGCAGTCGACTGACAGTCGACTCTACCTCGGCAAAGCCGCTACACCGTGGTTGCCGGCCAGCGGCCGGCACTACCGTGCGTTGGGTCACGCGGTCACCGGCTGCGGGGCGCGGTGCTGCAGCGCCCAGACGATGCCACCACCGATCAGGGTCAGCACCGCGGCGAACGCACACACGCCCCACCAGTCCCAGGCCGCGTAGGCCAGGCCGCCGACCCCGCCCAGCACGCTGGAGCCCAGGTAGTAGGCGAACAGGTACAGCGCCGACGCTTCCGCGCGCATCGTACCGGCACGGCTGCCGACCCAGCTGCTGGCCACCGAGTGGCCACCGAAGAAGCCGAACGTGACCAGCGCGATGCCCAGTGCCATCGTGCTCAGCCACGGCATCGCCAGCAGCGCGATGCCGGCGCCGATCAGCGCGAACGAGATCGACAGGATGCGGCCGCGCCCGTACCGCGTAGCCTGCTGGCCCATCCACGCCGAACTGAAGGTGCCCACCAGGTACACGCTGAAGATCAGCCCGACCACGGTCTGGCTGAGGTGGTACGGCGGCGCCAGCAGGTGATAGCCCAGGTAGTTGTAGAGGGTGACGAACACGCCCATCAGCACGAACGAGGTGGCGAACAGCCACGGCAGGCCCGGGTCGGCGAACAGCAGGCGCCAGCGCGACGGCAACTCGCGCAGGCCATCGCGGCGGGGATGGAAATGGCGCGACGGCGGCAGCTGCAGCCACAGCAGCACGGTGCTGGCCACGGCGATGATCGAGACCACGCCGATGCCCCAGCGCCAGCCCCAGTGGTCGGCGATGATGCCTGCCAGCAGGCGCCCGCTCATGCCACCGATGGCGTTGCCGCCGATGTACAGGCCCATCGCCAGGCCCAGCGCGCGGCTGTCCATTTCCTCGACCAGGTAGGTCATCGCCACTGCCGGCACGCCGCTCAGCGCCAGGCCAAGCAGGGTGCGCAGCACCAGCAGCGTGGTCCAGTCGTCCACCAGCGCCGTGCTCAGCGACAGCATGGCCGACGCCAACAGCGCAACGATCATCAACGGGCGACGGCCGACCACATCGGACAGCAGGCCGGCCAACAGCATCGCCACCGCCAGCGTACCGGTGGTCAGCGACAACGACATCGCGCTGCCTGCGGCCGACACGCCGAAGTGGCGGCTGAACTCGGGCAGCAGCGGCTGCACGGTGTACAGCAGGCCGAAGGTGGAGAAGCCGGCCAGGAACAGTGCCAACGCGGTGCGGCGGAAGGCCGGGGTGCCCTGCTGGATGCGGGTGTCGGTGCCGGTATCGAGAGTGGAGGGACGGCCTTCAACGGCCGCCGCAGTTTCGCCAGTCATGGAATCGAAGGGCCGGTGGGGACGGCCGGGCGTGGGAGGGAACGGGCCTCAGACTAGGCCCGTCGATCCAGTCGATCCATAACCTGATAGATCAGGATTGATATATAGGAAGTATCAATTCAGCTTACAGGCGTTGCCACTCGAAACCGTCACCGCGGCGGTAATACACAGCCACCGCCCGGCCGTAGACCTTGTCCGCATCGACGAAGCCGAAGAAGCGGCCATCGAAGCTGTTGCCACGGTGGTCTCCCAGCACCAGCAGCTTGCCGGCCGGCACCACCAGATCGTCAATGTCCGGGCCACCGCCCATGTCCAGATCGAGGCGGGCTCGGCGCTCGCCGAAGGCTTCCACGTCCTGCAGGTCGGCGGTCTGCAGCGGCTGGCCGTTGATGCTCAGGTGCCCTTCGTGCAGCTGCACATGGTCACCGGCCACCGCCGCCACGCGCTTGATCAGCCGGGTGCCGTCGGCCGGTGAATCGAACACCGCCACTTCACCACGCTGCGGAACGCCGGTGGACATCAGTTCCCTGCCGGTGAACGGCAGGCGCAGGCCATAGGCACGCATGTCCACCACTACCCGGTCGCCGGGCTGCAGGGTTGGCTGCATCGAGCCACTGGGCACCACGTAGTGGTTGGCCAGGGTATCGCGGGCGGCGGCGAGCAGGCCGAGCATCACCAGCAGCGGCAATGCTTCCTTCTTCAGCCAGAGCAGCGCGCGTTCGGGAAGGGGAGGACGGCCAACAGCATCCATGACAGGCTCCGGGTGGGTGGTCGCTGCATCAGACCACACTCGGGCGGGAGAGGTTCCCGCGCCGGCTTGTTGTAGAGCCGAGCCCGCGCTCGGCTGCTCTTCGAGTGTCGGTGCACGCCAGCCGAGCGCAGGCTCGGCTCTACAGGAAGGGTTACGCAGGTTTTACGCGCGCACCCGGCCACGAGCATCGCACCTTTACGGCCAGCACGTGCATCGTGTGCCCACCGCGCCGCAGGGCGCATTCCGCAAGGTGTTGTATGACCCTCCTG
This sequence comes from Stenotrophomonas sp. YJH_SMC_33, assembly GCF_059372295.1. Lineage (NCBI taxonomy): Bacteria > Pseudomonadati > Pseudomonadota > Gammaproteobacteria > Lysobacterales > Lysobacteraceae > Stenotrophomonas > Stenotrophomonas sp. YJH_SMC_33. Next base: position 125,369 of record NZ_JCAFVJ010000005.1, on the reverse strand, counting down.
GTGATCCGCCACGCCTCTTCGTCGGCACCGCGTCCCCAACTGCCGGCACAGTTGGCCGGCCATCGCGTGCTGTGCAGCGACTGCGCCAGCCTGTCCGAAGTGCGCCAGTGCCTGTGCCAGCCGCAGGCGCGTTCGGCCGACTGGGTGCTGCTGGATGTCGGCGTGGCCGACGAGGCGCAATGGCAGGCCGAGGGTGGCGCACTGCAGGCGGCGCTGGAACGGCTGCCGGCGCAGTACATCGAGCTGCAGTCGCCCAGCGAGCCCGGCCTGGATGCGCGGCTGCGCCTGCAGCACGGCCCCGCCGCGGTAGTGGTCGACCAGCGCAGCCAGCAGGCCGGCTATCCGCTGTCGCTGGCCATCGTCGGCCGTCGCCTGGCGCAGGAGGGCTGAGCCATGTCGATCTTCATCATCCGCGGCCCGGAAGCCGCCGGCGCCTTGATCCGCACGGCAATGCCACTGCCGGCGCCGGTCCTGAAGTCGCTGGTGCATCGCGCGATCGATGCCGGCACCAGCGTGGCGATCCGTGCCTGCGGTTCGGAGCAGGAACTGCTGGATGCGCTGCGCGTGGCCGATCACAGCCGTGGCGAAGTGACACTGCTTGACCCGGGTGCGTGCGCCAACAGCCTGCGCCTGCAGCGCCTGCTGCCCTACCTGCACAATGCCTACGTGGAGGTCCACGACGACGGCGCGGTGGCCGAGCCCTGCCTGCCGGCCGGTGTCGGCCAGCGCTTGGGCATCGCCGCCGGCTATGGCGCGCAGAGCTATGTGCTGGCGTTGGATATCGCGCTCGATCACCTCGGGTTGGCCGAGCAGGCCAACCGGGTGCACGTGGGGACGTGATCCGCTTGTGTAGAGCCGAGCCCATGCTCGGCTGCGTCTCCAGAAAAAGCCAGCCGAGCATGGGCTCGGCTCTACACAAAGAAAAACGGCGGGGTTTCCCCCGCCGTTTTCGATTTCTTACTTCAGCCCGCGGAACTTCAGCAAAGGTTCCACCGACGGGTCCTTGCCGCGGAAATCGCGGTACAGGGTCGACAGCTCCACGCTGTTGCCGCGCGAGAGGATCTTGTCGCGGAACTCCTGGCCGTTGGCCGCCGTCAGGCCACCGTGCTCGGTGAACCACTGGTAGGCGTCATGGTCGAGCACTTCGGCCCAGAAGTAGGCGTAGTAGCCGGCCGAGTAACCGCCACCCCAGATGTGGTCGAAGTAGGTGGTGCGGTAGCGCGGCGGCACCTGCGGCAGGTCGACCTTGAACTTCTTCAGCGCGCTGGCTTCAAAGGCGCCGACATCCTGCAGCGGCGCGTCGGCCTTCTGGGTGTGCCAGGCCAGGTCCAGCAGCGCGGCAGACAGGTACTCGGTGGTCGCATAGCCCTGGTTGAAGCTGCGCGCCTTGAGGATCTTGTCGACCAGTTCCTGCGGCATCGCCTCGCCGGTCTTGTAGTGCTTGGCGTAGTTGGCGAACACCTTCGGATCCAGCGCCCAGTGCTCGTTGAACTGCGACGGGAACTCGACGAAATCACGCGAGGTGGCGGTGCCGGCAATCGACGGGTACTTCACGTTCGAGAACATGCCGTGCAGCGCATGGCCGAACTCATGGAACATGGTGGTGACGTCGTCGAAGCTGATCAGCGCAGGCTGGCCGGCGGCCGGCTTGGTGAAGTTGCAGACGTTGTAGACCACCGGCTTGGCACCGGTCAGGCCGTCCTGTTCGACGAACACGTCCATCCAGGCGCCGCCGGACTTGCTGTCACGCTTGAAGTAGTCGGTGTAGAACAGCGCCAGCGAGGTGCCGTCCTTGTCGAACACTTCGTACACCTTCATGTCCGGGTTGTAGGTCGGAATGTCGGTGCGCGGCTTGAAGGTGATGCCGTACAGCTGGGTGGCGGCGTAGAAGACGCCGTTCTGCAGCACGTTGTCCAGTTCGAAGTACGGCTTGACCTGCGATTCGTCCAGATCGTACTTGGCCTTGCGCACCTGCTCGGCGTAGTAGTCCCAGTCCGAGGCGGCGACCTGGAAACCACCCTTCTGTGCGTCGATCACCTTCTGGATCTCGCCGGCTTCGGCACGCGCCTTGGCGGTGGCGGCCGGCACGGTGTCGGTCAGCAGCTTGAGTGCCGCAGCCGGGGTCTTGGCCATCTGGTCGCCCAGCTGGTAGTCGGCGAAGGTCTCGAAGCCGAGCAGCTTGGCCTTCTGCGCACGCAGCTGGGCCAGGCGCTGCACGGTCTGCCGGGTGTCGTTGGCATCACCGCGCTCGGCGCGGGTCTCCGAGGCCTTCAGCACGGCGGCGCGCTGGTCGCGATCGCTCAGCGAGCCGAGCACCGGCTGCTGGGTGGTGTTCTGCAGCGGCAGCAGGAACTTGCCGTCCAGCTTGCGTTCCTTGGCGGCGGCCGCGGCGTTGTTGATCGCATCCTCGTCCAGGCCGGCCAGCTTGGCCTTGTCATCGACGACGACGGCCGCAGCGGCGGTGGCGGCCACCAGGCGGGTATGGAACTGGGTGGAGAGGGTGGTCTCTTCCACGTTGAGCTTGCGCAGGGTCGCCTTGTCAGCGTCGGACAGCTGCGCACCGGCGCGCACCAGGCCGTCGTAGTAGTGCTCGACCAGGCGCTTCTGCACCGGATCCAGTTCCAGCGTGTCGCGCTGGTCATAGATCGACTTCACGCGCGCGAACAGCTTCGGATCGAGATTGATCTCGTCCTGGTGCGCAGCCAGCTTTGGCGCCACTTCTTCCTGGATCTTCTGGCGCGCATCGTTGGTATCGGCTTGGACCAGGCCGAAGAAGATGCGCGAGACGCGGTTCAGCGTCTCGCCGCTGCGCTCCATCGCCACGATGGTGTTGTCGAAGGTGGCCGGCTCGCTGCTGTCGGCGATCTTGCGCACGTCGGCCAGGTGCTGGCGCATCCCCTCTTCGAACGCCGGCAGGTAGTCGCTGTCCTTGATCTTGTCGAACGGCGGGGCCTGGAACGGCAGCGTGCTGGCGCTCAGCAGCGGATTGGTGGAGGCTTCGGCCGGCTGCTGGGCCGGGGCTTTCTGGGCATCGGACACGGGGGTGGACTCCTTGCCGGAACAGGCCGCCAGCGCCAGGCTGATGGCGGCGGCCAGGACTACGGTACGCGACATGTAAAACACTCCTTGGGCAGACGGTACGGGATACCAGCCCTCCACCCTACTCCTGTCGCGCTCGCCCGGCATGTGCCGGACGTGGCGTCTATGCGGCGGCCTGTGGCAGGCTCAGACCGTACCGCGGGTCTTGCCGATCCAGGGCCGGTAGAACTCGCGGATGGCGGCCATGTCGGCGGCGTCATCGCCGCTGGGCGTGAACAGCGGGCCGATGCCGATGGTCTTTTCCGGGTAGTGGAAATACGCGGCCAGGATCGGCACGTCGGCCATCCGGGCGATCTTCAGGAAGCCGGCCTTCCAGTCCTTCACGGCCTTGCGGGTGCCCTCGGGGGTGATGGCGAACCACATCTTCTCGTTGTTGCGCAGCAGGTCCACGGCCTGTCCGACGGTGCCCTGCGGCGAGCTGCGATCGAGCGGGATCACGCCCAGCCTGTGCAGCAGCGGGCCCAGCGGCCACCAGAACAGCGACGCCTTGCCCAGTACCTTCACCTTCATGCCCAGCGCGATCTTGGCCGCCATGCCCCACAGCCCATCCCAGTTGGACGAATGCGGGGCGATGATGAAGACCAGCCTGGGGATGTCAGGCAGGGTGCCGGTCACCTTCCAGCCGCCCATGCGCAGGGTGCAGCGCGCCAGCCAGCGCAGGAAGGCGTTGGGTTTGACCTGCGGCATCTGCGGCGGCACGGCCGGCAGCAACGAAGTCGGGTTGTTCAAGCAATCACTCCCAGTCACGTGATGAGCGACCGCGCTTGATCTGCGCGCGCCCGCGTTTGGCGTCCAGACGACGCAGTTTCGACCCGAGGGTCGGCTTGGTGGCCTTGCGCGGCTTGGGCACGCTCAGCCCGGCCTGGATGAAGGCCGCCAGCCGCTCGCGCGCATCCTCGCGATTGCGATCCTGGGTCCGGAAACGTTGCGCATCGATGACCAGCACGCCTTCGCCGGTCATGCGCCGGTCACGCCGCGCCAGCAGGCGTGCGCGCAACGGTTCGGGCAACGAAGGCGAGTTGGCCACGTCGAAACGTAGTTCCACCGCGGTGGAGACCTTGTTGACGTTCTGGCCACCGGCACCGCTGGCACGCACGAACCGCTCGACGATCTCGCCGTCGGGGATTTCAAGCTGCGCGCTGATGGTGACCGGTCCACTGCCCATCCGCGCATTGTAGCGGCAGCCACGTGCCGGAGTGCGGCATCGCGCGCCGTATGCCGCCGATCAGGTACCGAACACGCCGCCTTCGCCTTGGCTGCGGGTATGCTGGCCGTCCCATGTACCGCAGGAAGCCCGCATGACCCGCACCACACCCGCCCTGCCGTCCCTGCTGCGCCGCGCCGCCCTGCTGCTGGCGCTGGCCGTGGCCAGCGTTCCGGCCCTGGCCGCGCCACCGACAGACGGCGACATCAACCGCCTGCTGTCGGCCTCGCGTGCGCAGAGCATGATCGACACCATGCTGCCGCAGATCGAGGCGATGCAGCAGCAGCAGTTCCAGCAGGTGGCCGCACAGCGCCAGCTCAATGCCCAGCAGCAGGAACAGCTGAAGCGGATCCAGGCACGCACCAGCCAGACGCTGCGCCAGGCCCTGTCGTGGCAGCAGCTGCGGCCGATGTACGTGGACCTGTACAAGAAGACGTTCAGCAAGGAAGACGTGCTGGCGATGGCCGAGTTCTACGAGAGTTCGGCCGGCCAGAGCCTGCTGGACAAGACCCCGGCGCTGATGCAGAACGTGATGGTGGCCATCCAGGCGCGCATGCAGCCGCTGTTCGCGGATCTGCAGAAGGATCTGGAAGCCATCGTCAACGAGCCGGAAAAAAAGTGAGGTAGTGCCGGCCGCTGGCCGGCAACCTCGTACGGTTGGGATCAGGCAGGTGCCGGCCAGCGGCCGGCACTACCGTCTATAGGTCCACCTGCCAGCCAAACAGGTCCAGCGCCTTCTGGAACTCACGGTCCAGCGGCGCCCTGACATCCACGTCGCCGCCCTCCGGATGCGGGAAGCGCAGGCGCTCGGCGTGCAGCAGCATGCGGTGCACGCCCTGCATGCGGAAGATGCGGTTGTGGCGGCCATCGCCATGGCTGGTGTCGCCAATCATGTGGTGCGAGAGGTGCTTGAGGTGCCGGCGGATCTGCCGGAAGCGCCCCGTCTGTGGCTGGCAGCGCAGCAGTGCATAACGCGAACGGGTGAACTCACCGACCGGCACCGACAGCTCGCCCGTCGCCAAGCGCTGGAAGTCGGTGATCGCCGGCTTCTTCACCGGCTTGCCCGGGCCGCCATCCAGATCATGGTCCACCCGCCAGGACAGTTCCGCCGGCCATCCCCGGCAGACCGTCAGGTAGTCCTTCAACACTTCGCCGCCCATCAACGCCTTGCCCAGCGCGCTGGCGGTCTCGCGGTCGAAGGCCAGCAGCAGGCAGCCACTGGTGGCCCGATCCAGGCGGTGCACGAGGAAGATCGGCCGCCCCAGCTGCTCGCGCAGGCGGTCGGCCAGGAAGTCGTCTTCGCCACGGGCCAGCTTGCTGTCGTGGACCATCAGCCCGGCAGGCTTGTTGACCACGGCCAGGCGCTCATCCAGGTGCAGCAACTGCAGGGGCGCGGTGTCGGTCTCGACCGCGGCGAGGGTATCGGGTTCGGTGCTCACCGCGGGATTATCGGGGCTGGGCACTGAATGGGGTAGAGCCGGCCGCTGGCCGGCTGCCTCAGGGTCGTCTGGCCGCTGGGGTTGCCGGCCAGCGGCCGGCACTACCAGATCAGGCGCGGCCGGCCCTGCCGGATCAGGCGCGGGCAACGCTGCAGTCAGGCGCTGCGTACGGCCAACAGCTCGCCGTTGCCAACCGGCACCAGGCTGACGCTGAAGTCCGGATCAGCGTCCAGCAGCACGCGCAGCGGTTCCATTTCCTGCGCATGCGAGGTGGCGTTGTCCACCACCAGCAGGCCCCCCGGCCGCAGCACGCGGCGCAGCTGCGGCCACCAGCCGGCGTACTGCCCGCGGTCCGAATCGAGGAACAGCAGGTCAATGCTGGCATCGACGGCCTGTGCCAGCCACGGCCCTGCATCGTCGTGAACCAGCGTGATGCGATCGGCCAAGCCACTGCGCGCGAAGGTGTCACGCGCCATCGCCGCCTTGTCCTGTGCGTATTCCAGCGTGATCACGTGGCCGTCGATGGTGGCGGCAGCCTCGGCCAGCCACAGCGTCGAATAGCCGTTGGAGGTGCCGATCTCCAGCACCCTGCGCGCGGCGCCGAAGCGGACCAGCACGGACAGGAATTCACCCGTGTCCGGCGTGATGTTGAGCATGCGGCGGCCACGCGCGCTCTCGCGGGCGTCGTTGTCGGCGCCGAAGCGTGCCAGTTCGTCCTTGAGCGCTTGCAGCATGGGACCTACTTCCACCACGCGCGCGCCAGCGCCACTGCGCCCAGCGCACCGGACAACCAGCTCCACATTGGCAGGTCGCCCCAGTACCAGCCCGGCGGCTGCAGCACGTACATGAGCGCGGCAATGGCCAGCAGGCCCACGCCAGTGATCGCCCCCACCGCGCGCTTCTGCAGGCGCTGCACGCTGGCGTCCAGAGCGGCCAGGTCGCGCGACCGCATCGACAGTTCATGGCGGCCTTCCACCTGCTGGGTCAGCCAGGCGTGTACCAGACGTGGCATGTCCGGGGCATGGGTCATGATTTCCGGCAGGCGCTTGCCGATCTCGCGTACCACCCGGCGCGGGCTGTAGCGCTCGCGCAGGATCTTCGCCAGCACCGGCTTGGCCACCGCCCAGATGTCGATCTGCGGGTCCAGCTGGCGGCCGACGCCTTCGATGTTCAGCAGGGTCTTCTGCAGCAGGATCAGCTGGGGCTGCAGGGTCAGCTGGTAACGCTGCGCCACGCGGAACAGCTTCATCAGCACTTCGGCCAGCGAGATCTGCGACAGCGGCCGGGTGAAGTAAGGTTCGCAGACCGATCGCACCGCCGCTTCCAGATCGTCGATGCGTACGTGGTCCGGCATCCAGCGCGCCTGCACGTGCAGTTCGGCAATGCGGCGGTAGTCACGGTTGAAGATGGCCATGAAGTTCTCGGCCAGGTAGTACTGATCTTCCTGCGAGAGCTGGCCCATGATGCCGAAGTCCAGCGCGATGAAGCGCGGGTTGGCGCGACGCGCCGGATCGGTGTCGACCCAGATGTTGCCGGCATGCGCATCGGCATGGAAGAAGTTGTCGCGGAACACCTGGGTGTAGAACACCCGCACGCCCTTGGCGGCCAGCGCCTTGCGGTCGATGCCGGCCTTGTCCAGCGCGGCGATGTCGTCGGACGGAATGCCCCACACGCGCTCCAGGGTCAGTGCGCGCTCGGCCGTATGGCTCCAGATCACTTCCGGCACATACAGGTCGTCGCTGTTTTCCCAGAAGCGGCGCAGCACGCTGGCATTGGCGCCTTCGCGCTGCAGGTCCAGCTCGGCGGACAGGGTGTTCTCGACCTCGGCCACCACTTCGCGCGGACGGATCTTGTCGGCGCGTGGATGGGTGCGCTCGACCAGCGCGGCCAGCGAATTGAGCAGGGCGATGTCGGCGTCGATCTGCTTCTCGATGCCCGGGCGAAGTACCTTGACCACCACCTGGCGGCCATCGGCCAGCGTCGCCGCGTGCACCTGCGCGATCGAGGCCGAGGCCAGCGGTTCGGTGTCGAAGCTGGCGAAGGCCGCACTGACCGGCAGGCCGAGCGCGTCCTCGACGATGCGGCGCGCGGTCTCGCCATCGAACGGCTTGACCCGGTCCTGCAGCAGGGTCAGTTCATTGGCCACGTCCGGTGGCACCAGGTCGCGGCGGGTGGACAGGATCTGGCCGAACTTGACGAAGATCGGGCCGAGGTCCTGCAGCGCCAGGCGCAGGCGTGCACCGCGCGACTGTGCGGCGATGTCGGCCGAGGCCCGCGGCACGAACGGCTTGGCCAGGCGCAACCAGCGCTCGGCCGGTGTGCCCTGCAGCAGGTCGTCGAGGCGGTAACGCAGGATCACCCGGCCGATGCGGCTGGCGCGCAGCACGGCCTTCATGCGGCACCCCGCAGGCGCTGCACGCGTGCACCCAGACGCTCGACGTCATCGCGCAGCACGTCCACGTCATCGTGGAAGGCGTCCAGCTCGGCACGCGGCACCACATCGCGCGATTCCTCGGTGATGAACTCGGCGGCGCTGTGGGCCAGATCGATCGCGCCCTGGCGCGCGTGCTGCAGGCCGTTGCGCAGGGTGTTGGCAACCTGCACGCCCAGTACCTCGCCGAATACGCTGACGAAGGGCTGCTGCCAGTCCGGGTCGAAGCCCTTGGCCAGCTGCTGCAGGCGTCGCGCCAGTTCGGCATCGCCGGCCACGCGCACGCGACCCTTGCCGTTGCTGTCACCGCGCCGCGCGTTGGCCAGCAGCGGCAGCTGCGCCAGCACGCCGGCCAGGCTGCTGCGCACGGCCAGGTCGGCTTCCTGCGCGTCCACCGGACCGACCCGCAGCTGGTCGCCGTCGACGCTGATGCGCATCGCCAGCGACGGCGCTTCCAGGGTCAGGTCGATGTGGCGGCCGTCGAGGCTGGCCAGGGCATGGCGGGTATCCGGATCCAGCGCCAGGGCGCGGTTCAGGGCGATCTGCAGGGCGCGGCCAGCGACCGGCTTGAGGGACTTGAGCAGGGAAGGAGCCATGCGCGCATTCTACCTGCGTGGGTGGGGGGCTTGGGCCGGGCTGCCGCCCGGCACCCGTGGTAGTGCCGGCCGCTGGCCGGCAAGATCAACATCAAAAGCTGGCTATCCGTGGGATGGCGGGGTGGGTCCGGTTGCGGGGGACGCTGCAAGTACGTCCATGTAAGCTCGGTCGCGCCATCCATGGCGCTCATGCCCCCGCAACCGGACCCGCCCCGCCTTCGACAGCTTGCTGCGATCTGTCGGGACGGCGTTCTGTGTTGCTGTGGTGGGTGTCGACCTTGGTCGACACGGTAGATCCACGCCATACGTGGATGGATTTCTGGTTCATCTGTGCCTCACGCGGAGGGCCGATGAAGGTTCATGCTATGGGGCCACGCAACGCACAGGACATCGCATTCCCCATGGCACGGACCCGGGTCGGCATCATTTTCGGAGGCAAGTCTTCCGAGCACGAAGTTTCGCTGCAGTCGGCGAAGAACATCCTCGATGCGCTTGATCGCGAGCGCTTCGAGCCGGTGCTGGTCGGTATCGACAAGCAGGGTCAGTGGCATCTGAGCCAACCCGATACCTTCCTGATCAATGCCGATGATCCGTCGCGCATCGCGCTGCATCGGTCCGGTACGTCGCTGGCGGTGCGCCCGGGCGCCGAGCAGGCGCAGCTGCAGCCGTGCGATGCGGCCAGCGCGCTCGGCCAGATCGATGTGGTGCTGCCGATCGTGCACGGGCCGCTGGGCGAGGACGGTGCGCTGCAGGGGCTGCTGCGCATGGCCAACCTGCCCTTCGTCGGTTCACCGGTACTGGGTTCGGCGGTGGCGATGGACAAGGACGTGACCAAGCGCCTGCTGCGCGACGCCGGGCTGCAGGTGGCACCGTGGCTGTGCATCCGTCGCCATCAGGCGGCGGCAGTCGATGTCGATGCGGTGATCGCGCAGCTCGGCCTGCCGTTGTTCGTGAAGCCGGCCAACCAGGGTTCGTCAGTGGGGGTGAGCAAGGTCAAAGATGCAGCGGGCTTCGCCGAGGCGCTGGCATTGGCGCTGCGCTACGACCACAAGGTGCTGGTGGAATCGGCGGTGGTCGGCCGCGAGATCGAGTGCGCGGTGCTGGGCAATGCGCATCCGCAGGCCAGCCTGTGCGGCGAGGTAGTGGTACACGACGAGTTCTACGCCTACGACACCAAGTACATCAACGACGATGGCGCCGACGTGGTGGTGCCGGCAGACATTGATGGCGCAACGCAGGCGCGTATCCAGCAGATCGCGCTTCAGGCCTACCGGGCGCTGGAGTGCGCGGGCATGGCGCGCGTGGATGTATTCCTTACCGAAGCGGGCGGGATCGTCATCAACGAGGTCAACACGCTGCCGGGCTTCACCCGCATCAGCATGTACCCGAAGCTATGGGGCGCCAGCGGCGTGGACTACACCACGCTGATCACGCGCCTGATCGAACTGGCGCTGGAGCGCCACGAGGCCGATCGCGGACTGCAGAGCGCTGTGTAGCGGCGCTGTGTGTAGCGTCGAGCCATGCTCGATGATCCTCTGTAGAGTCGAGCCATGCTCGACTCACGAGAAGCAGTCGAGCACGCTCGACTCTACAAAGGAGCGTGCCGACCAACGGTCGGCACCCACCGGAAAGAGCAGTGCCGGCCGGCGGCTGGCACTACCCTGCGGTCTACTAGCCTCGCTTGCGGAACATCGAGATCACCGCAAGGATCAGGAACACCACGAACAGGATCCAGGCGATGTTCGTTGCGGCGCCGGCGATACCGGAGAAACCCAGAACGGCGGCGATGATGGCGATGACAAAGAAGATGATGGCGTAGTGCAGCATGGCGCTCCTCGCGGGTGGTCGAGCCTTGGATGGCGTGGGTCCATCCTCCCGATCCTGCGGTGTGCAACCAGTGATGGCGATCTATGCAGCAGATGAAGCCTTCAGCCTGCGCAGCCCTTCTTCGATGCTGACTTGCGGCACGTAGCCGAAGTCACGGCGCGCCGGTTCCATGCTGTACCAGTGTGGCGTACACAGCTGTTCGGCCAGGAAACGGGTCAGCGGCGGCTCCCCGCGCAGTCGCAGCAGCGGCCACAGCCGCTCGCAGACAGCGCCGATGCGGTAGGCAGTCTTGAAGCTGATCGCCTTGTCCACCGTCGGCGCACCCGCCGCAGCCAACAGCTTGTTCACCAGCTCGCGCATCGGCAACGGCTCGCCATTGGAGATGAAGTAGGCCTTGCCCGCGCACGCAGCGCCCGGTGCCAACGCTTCGAAGGCGAGGAAGTGCGCCAGCGCGGCATTGTCGATGTAGGTGGTATCGACCTTGTTGCTGCCATCGCCCACCAGGCGCAGGCGGCCCTGCCGCGCACGCTCGGCCAGGCGCGGCACCAGCTGCTGATCGCCAGGGCCCCAGATCAGGCGCGGACGCAACGCCATCGTCGCCAACGCGGCATCGTTGGCGGCCAGCACGCGCTGTTCGGCGATCGCCTTGGTGGCCGCGTACGGCGCCTGGAAATCTTCGCCGTACGGCACCTCGTCGGCGCCGAGGCCTTCCACCGGATGGGTGGCGCGATGGGTCACGCTGGGCGTGGAGGTGTAGACCAGCCTGCCGATGCGGTGCGCGCGGCAGGCTGCGATGACGTTGTCGGTGCCGACCACATTGGCCTGGTGGTAGCTGTCATAGCTGCCCCACGCGCCGGCCTTGGCACCATTGTGGAACACCGCATCGACGCCGGCCACCGCATGCAGCACCGCCTGCGCATCGGCCAGATCACCGCGGATCTGGCCCACGCCCATCGCCTGCAGTTCGGGGTATTGGCTGCGGTTGAACGCCAGCACTTGGTGGCCACGCTCAACCAGCCCTCGGCACAGCGCCTGGCCGAGGAAACCACCGCCGCCGGTGACCAGGATTTTCATGCGCGCTTCTCCAGTTCGGCGCCGGCCCAGACGGCGAGCTTTTCGCGGCCGATCTTGGCGTTGTGACGGATATCGACGGGGAACGCCGGATGCACCAGGACGTGCTGCAGGTTCGCATCGGGCAACCGTGCGGCGGCTTTCGCACGCAGGGCCTCGCGCAAGGCCGGGCTGTCGCTCTGCCCGCGCTGCAGTTCCACGCACAGCACCGGTACCTGTGCACCGGCCGGGCCAACACCCACCAAGGCCGTGCGCGCCACGCCGGGCACGGTGTTGAACACCGGCTCGACCTGTTCGGTGTACAACGGCCCCTGCGCGGTTTCCACGCGATGGGTCTTGCGGCCGCAGAACCACAGACGGCCCTGTGCATCAAAGTAGCCCACGTCGCCCATGCGATGGACGATGCGGGTGCTGCCATCGGCCAGCGTCTCACGGATCTTCGCCGCCGCGGTGGCCTGCGGGCGGTTGAAGTAGCTGTCGGTGGCGGTTGGGCCGGCCACAGTGATTTCTCCCACCTCGCCGGTGGCCAGCACACGTGCCTGCGACCAGTCGGCCAGCGGCGCGTCATCGATGGCGATGATGCGGACCTCGTTCGGTTCCACCACGCTGCCCACGCAGGTGCCAGCGCCGGCCTCGGTGGCGGCGCGGGTGCGCTCCAGCTCACGACCCTCCACCACTGCCACCGGCAGGCACTCGGTGGCGCCGTACGGCGTCCAGAACTGCGCGTCGGCCGGCAGCAGGCTGCGGATGGTGGCGACCACGTCCGGCGGCACCGGTGCACCGGCCGAGGTCACCCGGGTCACCGTCGGCAGCGGCCGGCCATGCTTCGCCAGCACCCGCATCAGCGCGGGCGAACCAAACAGCTGGGTCACGCCGAAGCGCTGGATGGCATCGTGCAGGCGTGCCGGGTCAGCCTGCGCCGGCCGCGTCGGGTCCATGTCCGGGATCACCGAGGTCAGGCCCAGCGCCGGGTCGAACAAGGCAAACGGCGGGAAGGTCGGCAGGTCCACCCCGCCCGCTTCCATGCCGAAGGCACTGCCCAGCAGCTGGATCTGGCCGACGAAATGGCGGTGGCGGTAGACCACGCCCTTGGGCACGCCGGTGGAGCCACTGGTGAACAGGATCGCGGCCATGTCCTCGCCATCGGTCTCGGCCAGCATCGGCCCAGCGCTGGCGCCGGCGCGCTCCAGCGCGGCCAGGCTGGTGCCGCCCCAGCCGAGGCGGCGGCCGACAGTGACCAGGCGGGTCGCCGAGGGCGCCCAGCGCAGCGCCAGCCGCGCCACATGCGCCAGTGGAATGCCGATGAAGGCCTGCGGCTGCGCCTCGTCCAGGCACTGCTTCAGGGCGCGCTTGTCGATGCCCGGGTCGACCAGCACCGGCACCGCCCCCAGCTTGAACAGCGCGAACATCAGCAGGAAGAATTCCGGCGAGGGCCGCACCATCACCACCGTGCGCACCCCGCGGCCGACCCCGTAGCCGGCCAGACCGGCGGCCATGGCGTCGCTGCGGGCATCCAGCTGGCGGTAATCGAGGGTGACGTCGTAGGCGGCCATGCCGTTGCCGGCGCCTCGGCGGCCCGGGCAGCGGATGGCGATCTGATCGGGGCGTTCACGCGCCAGTTCAGGCAGGCGCGCGGCAATGTTGCAGGGTCGGTTCATCCGTTCATTGTCGCCGCTTACGGAATTTCTTGCGCGGCGGCCGACTTCGTGGAAAATCCGCACCCTCGTTCCCGATTCCGACTGCCGCCCGAGGCGGCTTGCCCATGCAACATCCCTGCATGACCTGCGGCGCCTGCTGCACCCAATACCGCGTGGCCTTCCACTGGATGGAATCGGACGAGGTCACCCCCGGCGGCGTGCCGCACCAGCTTACCGAGGTGCTGGACCCGCACCGCCTGTGCATGCGCGGCACCCATTCCAAGCCGGTGCGCTGCGTCGCGCTGGATGCGCAGATCGGCGTGTATTCACGCTGCACCATCCACCCCAACCGGCCCAGCGTGTGCCGCGAGGTGGATGCATCGTGGGAGTATGGCAAGGCCAGCCCGCAGTGCGACAAGGCGCGCATCGCCTATGGCCTGGATCCGTTGACGCCGGCCGACTGGCGCTGGCGCGATGACGCCGACAATGACGACGACCATCCGGACGACAACGGCAACAGCCCTTCCTCGCCGCCGCAGGCGCCGGTCGCCGCGTAATGGTAGTGCCGGCCGCTGGCCGGCAACCTCATCAACCCTTCGGGTGTGCCGACCAACGGTCGGCACCCACCGGAAGAGGAAGGGGTGGATGCCGACCGTTGGTCGGCACACCGATCAGATCGGGTTGGCGTCCAGGAACGCGCGGATTTCCGGCACCAGCACCTCGTGCTTGTCCTCCAGCACGTAATGCCCGGCGTCCTCGAACGCATGTACCTGGGCCTTCGGCAGCGCGGCCTGGAAGCCCTTCAGGAAATGATGGTCGAACACGAAGTCGCGCAGGCCCCAGCCGAGAAAGGCGGGACGGTCGGCGAACGACGGCAGCGCCTTGCCGGCGCGTTCCAGCAGCGACCAGGCCTTGTCGGCCGGCGACAGCGGGATGTCCTGCATGAAACGGATGGTGCTGATGCGGTTGGCCCAGCTGTTGTACGGCGACACGTAGGCGCGGCGCACGTCGGCCGGCATCTTCCGCTCCACGCCCAGCCACGAGGCACCGGAGGAGAACGCGTTGAAGCTGCGGATGATCCACTCGCCGATCTTCCAGTGACGGCCCAGCGCGATCTGCCACGGCATCTTCTTCGCCGCCGGCATCGGGAACGCGGCGGTGTTGAGCACCACCAGGCGCTTGACCTGGTCGTGGTGCGACAGCGCCCAGCCGAAACCGATCATGCCGCCCCAGTCGTGCACGGCCAGGGTCACCGGTCCGGTGATGCCCAGGTGCTTGAGCAGCGCATCGAGGTCGTCCACGCGCGACTGCAGCGTGTACTCGTAGCGGCTGTCATCAGGCTTGTCCGACAGGCCCATGCCGATATGGTCCGGCACGATGCAGCGGTAGGTGTCCGACAGGCCGGCCACCAGCGTGCGCCAGTAATAACTCCACGACGGATTGCCGTGCACCATCACCACTACCTCGCCGTCGCGCGGGCCTTCGTCGAGATAGTTCATCGACAGGCCCGGGCGCACTTCGAAGCGCTGCGGGTGGGCGGGGTAACCGGGAAGATCGCGCATGCGGAGCACCTTGGAAGAATCGCGGCGCGGTGTAGCGCCGAGCCATGCTCGGCGGCTCTCCGGTCAGGCCGCGGAAGAACCGCGCTGTGCGCGTGAGCCGAGCATGGCTCGGCTCTACAGGAGGTCGGGCAGCGGGCTGCTTACCAGACCACTTCAGCCATCGAACAGTTCAGGCCGGAACCAATGCCCAGAAGCGCGATGCGATCACCCTTCTTCAGCTTGCCCAGCTGCTTGAGCTTGCTCAGCACGATCGGCACCGAGGCCGGCCCGATGTTGCCGTGCTCGCCGAAGATGGTCATGACCTTCTTCGGGTCGATGCCGAAGTTCTTGATGAACGCAGCGGTGTGCGGCTGGCTCACCTGGTGGATCACGAACTGGTCCAGCTCTTCCACGGCCCAGCCGAGTGCGATCTTGGCGGCGGTGAAGGTCTTCTGTGCCAGCTTGATGCCTTCGATCAGCAGCAGGCGGGTGTCAGTGACCATGCGGTCCAGGTTGCCCAGGCACAGCTGGTTCCACTCGGTCGCCGAGCGGGTGACGCCACCCTTGTAGCGCGGCGCGTCCGGCACCAGCTCCGAGCGCGCCATCACCATCGCCGCAGCACCCGAACCGGTGGTCAGGGCCGCCAGTTCGTTGCGGAAGTCGTCGGCGGTGACGTCCGGAGCGGTCATGCGCTCCAACGTCTTCTCGTACACCAGGTTGGCGGTCTCGCCATCCACCACCAGCGCGTAGTCGATGTCACCGCGCTCGATCATGCGCGCGGCGATATCCATGCCGTTGATGAAGGCCAGGCAGGCGTTGGCGACGTCGAAGGTCATGCATTCGTCGCTGACGCCGAGGTTGCCCGACACGATGGAGGCGGTGGACGGCTCCAGGTAGTCGCGGCTGACCGAGGTATTGACCAGCAGGCCCACCTGCGTCGCATCGATTCCAGCGTCTTCCAGCGCCTTGCGGCCGGCCATGGTGGCAGCGTCGGACGCCAGCACGCCGTTGTCCCACAGGCGGCGCGCGTGGATGCCGGCGATATCGCCGAGCACGTCGGTGCGGATGCCCAGGCGATCCAACGTCGGCTGCAGGCGTTCGTTGATTTCCTTGGTGGTCAGCGTATGCGGTGCGTCGACGTGTGCCAGGCCGGCGATCGAGACATTCTTGAAGAGCATCGAGGTTAGCGCCAAGGCTCAGGCAAAAGGGGGCGCTATTCTATAACCCCGGGGGCCTTCACCGCATCTTTACGAATTCAGCGCTGGCCGTATGGTGAAGCGTTCAGCGCGGTGGGCACTGGAACGCGGCGAAGCGCTGGCTGCCATCGGCCGGGGCCGCAGCGGCCTGCACGGCATTGGCACCTGCGCTCGGGGCCTCGTTGCGGGCCAGCGTTTCCAGCTCTTCCTGCACGCGCAGCGGGTTGCGGTTGTAGAAGCCGACCTTGCTCTTCACGGTGACGACCACTTCGCCCCTGGCGATGCAGCCAGCGGGAACGGGGCCTGCCGGCAGTACGCGGGTCGCCTTGCCGGCCGGTTCGATCGGCACCCAGGTACAGGCGGTGACGGTGAGCAGCAGGGAGGAAAGCAGCAGAACGCGCATGGGCAGATCCTGGAAGGGTATGGGGGGATTCTGCCTGAACAGCCTGAATCGGGGGTAGCCGGGGCGGAGCCCAGGTAGCGCCGTGCCATGCCCGGCGAGCGCACAGCGCGGCATGGCTGGCCGCCGGAAAGCCGCCGGGCATGGCCCGGCGCTACCACGGGAGACCTGCCCGCCGTGGCGGGCAGGCACATCCCTTATTTCTTGACCGGGTTGCCTTCGGCATCGATTACGGTCACCTCGCCCAGGTTCAGCGCACGCACGGCCGCTTCGGTCTGCTTGAGATCACCCACCACCACCCAGGTCAGCGCCTGCGGCTTGATCTCGGCGGCGGCCTGCTGCACCTGCGCCGGGGTCATCGCCTCGATCTCGGCCTTGCGACGCAGCACGTAGTCGTCCGGGCGCTTGAACTGCACGATCGAGCCGATGGTCGAGGCTACCGCGCTGGCGGTCTCGTAGGCACCGGGCAGGCTCAGGGTCTGGATGTTGCGGATGCGGTTGACTTCGGCGGCGGTGGCCGGCTTGCTGCCATCGGCGAACGCGGCGATTTCCTTGCGCATTTCCGCCAGTGCCGGGCCGGTCTTGTCGATCTGCACCGGCGCGCTGGCCATCCACGGGCGCTGGCCCACCGAATTGACCGCGCTGCTGCGCGCACCGTACGACCAGTGCTTGTCTTCACGCAGGTTCATGTTCAGGCGCGAGGTGAAGTCGCCGCCGATCACACCGTTGGCGATGTCGAAGCGGGTCGAGCTGGTGGCGCTGGAAGGTGCCACCACCTGGCCGGCGAACAGGTTGGCCTGCACCGCGCCCGGCTGGTCGATCAGGAACACGCGCGGGCCCTTCGGCAGCGCCACGTCGGTGGCCGCCTTCACCTGCGGGGCATCGCCGGCAGCCTTCCAGTCGCCCAGCTGCTTGTCCAGCAGCGGCACGATCTCGGCCAGGGTGGTGTCGCCGACCACGATCAGGGTGCCGTTCTGCGGGCGCAGCCAGTCGTGATGGAAGTCGACCAGGTCCTCGCGGGTCAGGCCGTTGATCGCCGCCTCGTCGCCGCTGCCGGTGAACGGAATGGCATACGGGTGGCCCTTGCCGTACAGCAGCGGGGGCAGCACGCGCATCGCCACCGCACCCGGGTTGACCTTCTCCTGCTGGATGCCCGCGATCCAGCTCGCCTTGACCCGGTCGATCTCGCCCTGCTCGAAGCGCGGTTCGCGCAGCAGGTCGCGGTACAGCGCCAGCGACGGCACCAGGTTTTCCTTCAGCGCCGACAGGTCCACGCTCATCGAGTCCAGGCCGGCCGAGGCATCCAGGCTGGCGCCCAGCGCATCCGCCGCATCGGCGAAGGCCAGCGAGCCGAGCTTGCCGGCACCTTCGGTCATCAGGCTCATGGTGAAGTTGGCGGTGCCCGGTTTGCGGCCCTGGTCGGCACTGAAGCCGCCCGGGAACTGGTAGCTGAACTGCACCACCGGAATCTCATGGCGCTCGGCCAGGATCACCTGGGTACCGTTCTTCAGTGTCGCGCGCTGCAGCGCCGGGAACTTCAACTGCGGGAACTCGCGGGTCTGCGGCACGCCGGCCTTGCGGTCGACCTGCTCCGGCAGCGTGCTGTACTTCGGGTCCACCGCTGGCACGGTGAACGGCTTCGGCGCCTGGCTCGGATCTTCCTTCAGCGCCACGCGCTCACCCGGTGCGATCACCAGGGTGTGGCTGCCCTTGTCCAGCCACTGCGCGCCGAGCCGGCTCAGATCGGCGGCACTGGCCTTCTCGATGTTGGCCAGCGAGGTGCGGAAGCAGCCCGGGTCGCCGGTGAACACCGCACATTCTGCAAGGGCGTCGGCCTTGCCGCCGAAGCCACCGATGCGCTCGATGCCGCGGATGAAGCCGGCGCGGGCGCCGGTCTTGGCGCGCTCCAGTTCCGCGGCGGTCGGGCCCTGCTTGATCAGCCGGTCCAACTCCTCGTCGATGATCTTCTCGACCTTGGCCGGGTCCTGGCCCTGCTTGACCGTGGCCATGATCACGAAGTTGGAGCCCAGCTGCGAGGTAGAGAGTCCGGCAGCAATGCTGTCCACCAGCTTGTCCTGGTGCTGCAGGCGCTGGCTCAGGCGCGAGGACTTGGCACCGCCCAGCACCTGCGCGAACAGCTGCAGCTGATCGACCTCGGTGGTGCCGACCTGCGGCACGTTCCAGGCGCGGTAGATACGCGCCTGCGGCACCTTGTCGGTCATCGTCTCGCGCGTATCGGCGCTGCGCTTGGCCACGTTCACCGCCGGCTGCGCCATGGTCGGGCCGGCCGGGATGCTGCCGAAGTACCTGGAGACCTTTTCCTTGGCGGTGGCCAGGTCGATGTCGCCGGCCAGCACCAGCACCGCATTGTTCGGGCCGTACCAGGTGCGGAACCAGGTCTTCACGTCATCCAGCGACGCCGCGTTCAGATCGTTCATCGAACCGATCACGCCGTGGTGGTACGGGTGGCCCACCGGATACAGCGCCTTGTTGAGCTGGTCCCAGGCCTGGCCGTAGGGCTGGTTCTCGCCTTGGCGCTTCTCGTTCTGCACCACGCCACGCTGCTCGTCCAGCGCCGCCTGGTCGATCGCACCGACCAGATGGCCCATGCGGTCCGATTCCATCCACAGTGCCATGTCCAGCGCGGTGGTCGGCACGTTCTCGAAGTAATTGGTGCGGTCGGTGTTGGTGGTGCCGTTCTGGTTGGTGGCACCGACCTGCTTGAATGGCTCGAAGAATTCGCCGTCGTGGTTTTCGCTGCCCTGGAACATCAGGTGTTCGAACAGGTGCGCGAAGCCGGTACGGCCGGCCGGCTCGTCCTTGCTGCCCACGTGGTACCAGACGTTGACCGCGACGATCGGCGCCTTGCGATCGGTGTGCACGATCACGCGCAGGCCGTTGGGCAGGGTGAACTGCTCGTACGGGATATCGACCTTGGCCGGTGCGGCCGGCTTGGCCGCCAGCGCATGGGAAGGCACAAGCGTGCCCAGGGCGGTGCTGAGGGCGACAGCCAGCAGTGCAGCGCGCGGGCGAAGGGCGATAGACATATCCGGATCCTTGGTCACGAAGGTGAACCCCGATCCTAGCCTGCGCGCACAGCGGCCGGAATCGGCCAGCAGTCACTGGGGGTGTTTGCCTCCTTGCCCCTCCACCCCTGCTTTGCGGCCCGGGAGGGGCGGTCACAAGCGCCCGCAGGCAACGTCCGGACAGTGTCCGCGGCCCGAGGAATGGACAGGTGTCCGCCCACCGGACACTTCTCTACCCGAACAAACCCCTTCTAAATCAACAACTAAAAGTTGGCACGCGGATTGCTTGGTAGTTCCTGCGCCAGGAAGGGCTTCAGACGAAAGCTGACTGAAGACTGAACAAATGCAGGAAATCGGAGATTTTCCTTGCAAGCCCAGAATTGGTGTACTACCTTACTACCACACCACTGATCGCCAACACTAAACAGGCCCCGTCATGAACGCCAAGACCATTGCCATCGCCATCGCCCTGATTGCCGGCACCGCGGTTGTTTCGTCGGTGCAGGCCTCCGAATCCATCAAGACGCTGTCCACCGTGCAGGTCCGCCCTGCCGCCGACCAGCTGGCCCAGCAGGCCTGGGAACAGGCCAGCGGCATCCCGACCCTGGCCACCGTGGAAGTGCGCCCGAGCGCCGACCAGCTGGCCGAGCGCAACGGCTACGTCGCCGCCCCGGTTGCGGCCGCGATGCCGATCACCACCCTGGCCTCGGTGGAAGTGCGCCCGAGCCTGGAACAGCGCGTCGCCCTGGCCGCCGAGCTGGAAGCCCAGCGCTACGCCGCGACCCTGGCTGCCGCCGCCACCAACGTCGCCAACTCGGTCATCGTCAACCTGCCGGCCCTGCAGGTGCGTCCGAGCGCCGCCGACCTGCAGGCCCTGGCCACCGAAACCGCCCAGGTCCTGCTGCGTCCGTAACCGGTGCCGCCCTGCCTCGCGCAGGGCGTGCGCCGTAAAGGCGGCCGCCGTCGCAGGTACACTGCGCCGATGAATGCCGCGCCCCAGTTCCACGTGATCCTGTTCCAACCGGAAATCCCGCCCAACACCGGCAATGTGATCCGGCTCTGTGCCAACACCGGCGCGCAGCTGCACCTGGTCGAGCCGCTTGGCTTCGCACTGGAAGACAAGCAGCTCAAGCGCGCCGGGCTGGACTACCACGAGTATTCACGCCTGCAGGTGCACCCCGACCTGGACACCGCGCTGGCGCGGATCGCACCGAATCGGTTGTTCGCACTCAGTACCCGCGCCAGCGTGCGCTACGACAGCGTGGCCTTTGAAGAGGGCGATGCCTTCCTGTTCGGGCCGGAAAGCCGTGGCCTGCCGCAGGACGTGCTCGATGCCCTGCCCGACGGCCGCCGCCTGCGCCTGCCGATGCGGCCGGGCAACCGCAGCCTCAATCTTTCCAACACCGTTGCGGTGGTGATGTACGAGGCGTGGCGGCAGCATGGGTTTGCCGGCGGCGCGTAGCGCCACGCGCCTCTCTTCTGCCTGATTAACGCGCCGCCATCCGCGAGCCGGTGCTGCGCACCGGTACCCTGCGCTCCTCGGCCCGCCGGGGGACGGCGCGGAACTCGCTGCGCTCAGACACCCGCGCCTCTTCGCCCCCGCCGGACCTGCGGTGCTCGGCTCGCTTCAAGGCGGACCCGACAGCCGCGCGGTACAGGCTGTCCTTGAACCCATCGCGGTCCGGTGCGCGGTTCGGCACACCGATCGCTCGCCTGCGAATACGCTACTGGACAATGCCGGCCAGCGGCCGGTACTACCGGTGCACTCAGAACGCGTTGATGCCGGTCAGTTCGCGGCCGATCACCAGCTGGTGCACGGTCTCGGTGCCTTCATAGGTGATCACCGATTCCAGGTTCAACGCGTGACGGATCGCCACGTGTTCGGTGGTGATGCCGGCCCCACCGAGCAGATCGCGACACTCGCGGGCGATGTCGATGGCCATGCGGCAGTTGTTCCACTTGGCCAGGCTGACCTGCTGCGGCTGCAGCTGGCCGGCTTCCTTCAGGCGGCCCAGCTGCAGGGCCAGCAGCTGGGCGGTGGTGATGCGGCGGGCCATCTCGGCCAGCTTGATCTGCGCGCTCTGGGTGGCGGCCAGCGGGCGGCCGAACAGCACGCGCTCCTTGGCGTAGCCCAGCGCTTCATCCAGGCAGGCGATGGCCGCGCCGATCGGGCCCCAGCTGATGCCGTAGCGGGCCTGGGTGAGGCAGCCCAGCGGTCCCTTCAGGCCCTTCACGTTGGGGAGGCGGTGGCTGTCGGGCACGCGCACGTCATCGAAGAACAGCGCACCGGTCAGCGACGCGCGCAGGCTCATCTTGTGCTTGATCTCCTGCGTCGTGAAGCCGGCCATGCCCTTTTCCAGCACGAAGCCCTGGATGCCGTCCTCGGTCTGTGCCCAGACGATCGCGAGGTCGGCCACCGGGCCGCTGGTGATCCACATCTTGCTGCCGCTGATGCGCCAGTCACTGCCGTCGCGCACCGCGCGGGTCTTCATGCTGGCCGGGTCGGAACCCCCATGCGCCTCGGTCAGGCCGAAGCAGCCGATCAGCTCGCCGCGCGCCATCGCCGGCAGCCACTGCTGGCGCTGTTCCTCGCTGCCATAGGCGTAGATCGGGTACATGCACAGCGAGCTTTGCACCGAGACGAAACTGCGCAGGCCGGAATCGCCGCGCTCCAGCTCCTGGCAGATCAGGCCATAGCTGACCGCGCCGAGGCCACCGCCGCCGTACTCGGTCGGCAGCGTTGCGCCGAGCAGGCCCAGTGACGCGATCTCCGGCACCAGTTCAGACGGAAAACGGGCCTGGTCGAAGGCATCGCCGATGATCGGCAGCACGCGCTGGTCGGTGAAGCGGGCGACACTCTCCTGCACCGCACGCTCTTCCTCATTGAGCAGGGAACGGACATCGAACAGATCGTACGGATGCAAAGCCATGGCACTCACACGCAGTCAGGACCCGGCCATTGTCGGTCATCCGGGCAGCGCGTGCCGACCAGGGTTGGCCCCCACCAGGGCTGAGGCACTACGCTGCGCTGCAGCAATCGTGCGGTGAACGGCGTCTATCTAGCTCGATCACGCGCGTCCCGGTACCCTGACACATTCAAACAACCGTTTCGCCCGTGGCCGCACGCGCGATTCCCAGGCACCGCCGGTGGCCCCGATGCCGGCCCTACCCACGAGTCATGCAATCGATGAGCGCTGAAGCCAACGCCCTGCCCCCGCGTGAAGTAATGGAGTTCGACGTGGTGATCGTCGGCGCCGGTCCTGCCGGCCTGGCCACCGCGATCCGCCTGCGCCAGCGCGCGATCGAAGCCGGTCGCGAGCTGTCGGTGTGCGTGCTGGAAAAGGGCTCCGAACCGGGCGCGCACGTGCTCTCCGGTGCGGTGATGGACCCGCGCGCACTGACCGAACTGTTCCCGGACTGGGCCGAACGCGGCGCACCGCTGAAGCAGAAGGTCACCCGCGACGAATTCCTGTTCCTCAGCGAGACCGGCGCACGCAGCACGCCCAACGCGCTGCTGCCGGAGTGCTTCCACAACGAAGGCAACTACATCATCAGCCTGGGCGAAGTGACCCGCTGGCTGGCGCAGCAGGCCGAGGCGCTGGAAGTGGCGATCTTCCCGGGCTTTGCCGCCGCCGAAGTGCTGTTCGGCGACAACGGTGAAGTGATCGGCGTGGCTACCGGCGACATGGGCATCGAGAAGGACGGCAGCATCGGCCCGGCCTTCGAGCGCGGCATGGCGCTGCACGCCAGGTACACGGTCTTCGCCGAAGGCGCGCGCGGCCACCTCGGCCGCCAGCTGATCGCCCGCTACAAACTGGACGAAGGCAAGGACCCGCAGGCCTACGGCATCGGCATCAAGGAACTGTGGCAGATCGACCCGGCCAGGCATGAGCCGGGGCTGGTGGTGCATGCGGCCGGCTGGCCGCTGGACAGCGACACCTACGGCGGCGCGTTTCTGTACCACGCCGACGGCGGCAAGGTCGCCATCGGCTACGTGGTCGGCCTGGACTACAGGAACCCATGGCTGAGCCCGTTCGAGGAGTTCCAGCGTTTCAAGACCCATCCCTCCATCCGCAAGCACCTGGAGGGCGGCACCCGCATCGGTTACGGCGCCCGTGCAATCACCGCCGGCGGCCTGCTGTCGCTGCCCAAGACGGTGTTCCCCGGGGGCGCGCTGGTCGGCTGCGAGGCCGGTTACCTCAACGCCAGCCGCATCAAGGGCAGCCACGCCGCAATCAAGACCGGCATGCTGTGCGCCGACGCCGCGTTCGACGCGCTGGCTGCTGATCGCCAGCACGATGAACTGAGCGCCTACCCGAAGGCGTTCGAAGCCAGCTGGCTGTTCACCGAACTGCAGCAGGCCAAGAACTTCAAACAGTGGTTCAAGAAGGGCCAGACCGTGGCCACGCTGATGACCGGCGTGGAGCAGTGGCTGCTGCCCAAACTGGGCGTGCGCAACCCGCCGTGGACCCTGCATCGCACCCAGCCGGATCATGCCTGCCTGGAGCCGGCGGCCAAGCACACCCGCATTGCCTACCCGAAGCCGGATGGCGTGCTGACCTTCGACCGCCTCAGCTCGGTGTTCCTGAGCAGCACCAACCACGACGAGAACCAGCCCAGCCACCTCACGCTGAAGGACCCGAGCATTCCGGTGAAGGTGAACCTGGCCGAGTACGCCGGTCCGGAAGCGCGCTACTGCCCGGCCGGCGTGTACGAGTTCGTCGGCGAAGCCGACAGCGCGCGCCTGCAGATCAACGCGCAGAACTGCGTGCACTGCAAGACCTGCGACATCAAGGACCCCACCCAGAACATCGTGTGGGTGACCCCGCAGGGCGGCGGCGGCCCGAACTACTCTGGCATGTGATCGCCCCGGGCTGCGACCGCGTGTCGCAGCCCGGCGGCTCGACCGCACCGCTATCCTGCCGCCCATGCGCGCCGACCGCCTGCTCATTGCCATTGCCGTGTCCCTGCTCGCCACGGCCTGCCAGCGCCCGCCTGCTGCGCCCGCCACGCCCGAACAGGCCCGGCAGCAGGCCATGCAGCGCGCGTTCGAACTGTGCGCCGGTTGCCACACCGTGCAGCCCGGCGGCATCCACCGCTTCGGGCCGAACCTGCATGGCGTGATCGGCCGCCGCGCCGGCAGCTTGCCCGACTACGGCTATTCCGAGGGCATGCGCCGCGCCGACATCACCTGGAGCGCGCAGACCCTGGATGCCTTCCTGCAGTCGCCCACCCACGTGGTGCCCGGCACCCGCATGTACAACGCCTTTCCCAGCGCCGAACGCCGCGCGCTGGTGATCGCCTACCTGCAACAGCAGTCGGCTCAGTGAGCGAGGCGCTGCAGCTGATGCTGCAGCCGGGCCACGAACGCCGTTACGGCTGCGAACAACGGTGCCGGATCGGTTTCGCCCGCATCCTGCAGGCGCTCGACCAGTGCGTTGGCCTGCCCGGCCAGCACCGTCGCCCCAACCGCACCCAGGCCGCCGGCCAGGCGATGCAGGTGCAGCGCCGCGGTTTCGCGGTCGCCGGCCTGCACGGCGCGTTGCACGGCCGCCAGATCGCCCTCGCTGGCCTGCAACAGGCTGTCGCGCAGCTGCTCGGCCACCACGCGTGAGCCGAACCGCCGCTGCAGGCTGGCCAGATCAGGCAGCGTCCCGCCATCGTCGGCAGCGGGTCCGGCCTGCGGCTCCGCAACCGATAGTCCCTGCGCCTGCGGCAACCAGCGCAGCAGCGCGGCGCGCAGGGTTGCCAGCGACAGCGGCTTGGACAGTACTTCGTCCATGCCGGCCTCGCGGCAGCGCCGTGCATCGTCGTCCAGTACGCTGGCGGTGAGCGCCAGTACGGTCAGCCGCGGCTGGCCGTTGCGACCCTCGCGTTCGCGCAGCAGGCGGGTGAAGGCGAAGCCATCCAGCACCGGCATCCGGCAATCGGTGATGACCAGATCGAACGGCTCCGACGCCAACCGGTCCAGCCCCTGCTGGCCATCGCCGACCAGCACATGCGGCACACCCAGCTGCTGCAGGCGCCAGGCCATCATCGCCTGGTTGGTCGGATGATCTTCGATCACCAGCACGCGTGCCTCGCGCAACGCCGGCGGCAGCAGCGCCGCCTGTTCCTCCTCGGCGGCAAGCGCTTCAACATCGCCACGGCCGGCTTCCACCAGCGACAGCCGCACCTCGGCGCGGGTACCCTCGCCCAGCGTGCTGTGCAGCTCCAGTTCGCCGTCCATCATCTGCACCAGGCGCTGGCAGATGCTCAGGCCAAGGCCGGTACCACCATGGTCACGCTGGATGTATGCACCGGCCTGGGTGAACGGCGCAAACAGGTGCTGCAGCTGTTCCGGCGCGATTCCGATGCCGGTGTCGGTGACGCTCAGGCACAGCGGCTGGCTGCCGTCTTCGGCGGTCGGCCCCAGCACTTCCAGCTGCAACCGCACTTCGCCGCGCACGGTGAACTTGATGGCGTTGCTGAGCAGGTTGAACACGATCTGGCGCAGGCGCACGCCATCCACTTCGTGCGCCGCTGCCAGCTGTGGGTCGATCTGCACGTGCAGGTCCAGCCCACGTGCACTGGCCTGCGCCGACAGCAACCGGCACACGCTCTCCAGCAAGGGCCGCAGCGGCTGCGGCACCGGTTCCAGGCGCAGTGCGCCGGCCTCCAGCCGCGAGTAATCGAGAATATCGTCGAGGATCTGCCGCAGCATCTGCGCGGAATCCTCGATCACGTCGAGAATGCGCTGCTGCTCGGCATCCAGCGGCGAATGGGCCAGCACCTCAAGCATGCCCAGCACGCCGCTCATCGGCGTGCGGATCTCATGGCTCATGGTTGCCAGGAAACGCGACTTCGCCTCCGCGGCCTGTTCGGCCTCTGCCTTGGCCGCAGTCAGGGCCTCGGCCTGCGCACGCGCCTCGCTGACGTCCACCCAGTAACCACTCCAGATCACCGCGCCCGCTTCCGCAGCATAGGGATGGGCCTGGCTGCGCACCCAGCGCGCGCCGGTGCCTTCAGGACGCAGCCGGAACTCGAGAATGAGCGGCGCGAACTGCCGCGCCGCCTGCTCGACCGCATGCAGGATGTGCTCGCGGTCATCTTCCTCGATGCGCTCCAGCAGGCAGGTTGCATCCTGTTCGGCCTGCTGCCGGCTGATCCCGAACAACGCCTGCAGGTCGCCGGCAATGAACGGGAAACTGAGGGTTCCGTCAGCCGCACGGCGTGCCTGATAGACCACGGCGGGCAGGTTGTCGGTGACTTCGGCCAGGCGCTGTTCCAGATGGCGACGCCCGGCTACCTCACGGCGCAGCCGCCAATGCCCGATGGCGTGCACCAGCAGCGCGGTAAGCAGCACCAGCAGCAGCGGCACGCCCCAGCGCGCCACGCGGGTCCACTCGAGGCCGTTGCGGTATTCGACGGCCAGCCAGTCGCCGCGCAGGGCTTCGCGCTTGCGTGGGGTCATCTGCAGCAGCAGGCGGTCGAAGGTGGTGGCCAGGGCGGCATGGCGACGCTCGACAGCCAGCACCAGCTGATCGTTGAAGCCGGCCGGTGCGGCCACCTGCAGGCGCCCCGGGAAGCGGTTGCGCAGCAGGTGGTCCACCACGGCCAGATTGCCTATATAGGCGTCGGCGTCGCCATTGATCAGGCGCTGCAGGGCCTGTTCCGCGCTGCGCGCCGCGATGATCCGGGCCTGCGGTGCCTGCTGCAGCACATAACCACGCACGCGCTCCGGATCGGACAGCAGCACCCGCTTGCCCTGCAGGTCTGACAGGCCCAGCAGCGCCGGGCTGTCGCGCCGGCTGACGATCACGTTCGGCACGCTGATGAAGGGCTGGCTGAACACCCAGTCCGGGCCCAGGTAGCGCGAATCGGCCGGAATGCCCATTACCGCCTGCAGCTCGCCGCGGCGCGCCTTCTCGCGCACTTCGTACCAGTCATGGCTGTTTTCCACCTGCAGGTTGGCGCCGGCCTGCAGCAGGCGGCGCAGGTATTCGCTGGCCAGGCCGCTGGGGTTGCCATCCTGGTCGGCGAACGACAGTGGCGCCGCGTTCGGCGCGAAGCCGATCCTCAACGGTTGCTCCAGTACCCGCTTCTCGGCCTGGCTCAGCGCCAGCTGCGCCGATGCCGACCACCGCGGAGGTGGCAGCCAGCGCTGCGCCAGCGCATCGCGCTGGGCCTGGCTGGTCGCGGCCAGCGCCAGGTCCAGCGCTTCGGCCAGTGGCTGCTTGCCGTTGGGAATGCCGAAGTGCAGTCGCTCCGGCGGGAGATCGCTGGGGCGCAGCAGCACGACGCCCTGCAGGTCCTCGCGGGCGATCAGTTCGGTGGCCACATAGGCATTGCCGATGTAAACGTCGGCCTTGTCGTCTCTGACCATCTCCAAGGCCGCCAACGAGTTGTTTGCGACAAGCTGGCGCGCATGCGGAAAGCGGGCGCGCACCTGGGGCCCGGTCAGGAAGTCCTGCTCGATCACCACCCGCAGTCCGTCCAGATCGGGATTGTCGGAGGCACGCAGGTCATCCGGGCGCCCCACCAGGGCCAGCGGGGCCTCGCCATAGGCGGCGGTGTAGACCATGCAGCGGGTGCGGTCGGCACTGAGCCCGACGTTCATCACCACATCAATCTCGCCACGACATGCCGCATCCAGCACGGATGTCCAGTCGGAGTAGCGCCTTGCCTCCACCTTCACGCCCAACTGACGGGCAAGAAGCGACAGATAATCCGGACCCAGGCCAACCTGTTGGCCATCACGGAGGGACTCGAACGGTGGCCAGCCACTGTCATACTGACCCACGACGATGCTCGGATGGGCGGCCAGGTACTCGCGCTGCAGGGGGCTGAGCGGCAACGGCCCGGGCACCGCCTGCGCCAACGCTGCCGGCAGCGCCAGTACGACCAGCAGCAGGACCAGCCCGCGAACAGCCCAGCTACGCATCGGCGTCGATCTCCTAGAATCCTGCCAGGGACCGCGATGGTCGCGGCCCAGCCAGCCCGGTGGCCATACTAGAGCATGAGCTTGCGCATCATCATCGCAGACGACCACCCGGTGGTCCGTATCGGTACCCGCGCCGTCATCGAATCGAGCGGGGTGGGCCGCGTGGTCGGCGAAGCCGACAGCGCGCAGGCGCTGATGGCCCTGCTCGGCAGCCAGCCCTGCGACCTGCTGGTGACCGACTACTCCATGCCGGGCAGCCCGCAGGCCGACGGCTTCGCCATGATCGGCATGATCCGCCGCCGTCATCCAGACCTGCCGGTGCTGATGCTCAGCGTCTCCAGCAATCTGGCGATCCTGCGCATGGTGCTCGACAGCGGCGTGCTCGGCCTGGTCGACAAGAGTTCGTCGATGGACGAGCTGCCGCAGGCCATCCAGTCGGTCTACCGCGGCCAGCCCTACATCAGCCGCAGCCTGCGCGAGCGGGTCGAGGCTGCCGGCAGCTGGCGCATGCGCGAGGGTGACGGCAAGCCGCTGTCGCCACGCGAGGTGGAGGTGCTGCGGCTGCTCGGCACCGGCATGACCGTGAAGGAAATCTCGCTTCAGCTGCACAAGAGCGTCAGCACCATCAGCCGGCAGAAAGGTGATGCCATGCTCAAACTGGGCCTGAAGGGCGACGCCGAGCTGTTCGATTACCTGCGCGACGGCAAGATCTGAGAGCCAGATCGCACAAGAAGGGCATCTGGCACTGCCCTCTTTGACGGGCCGCCGATCTGTGCCAAGATGGTGGGGCATGAGTTCCCAATGCGAGGTCGAAGGAATCGACCGGCTCATGTCCTCGCTCCCGTCCCTGGTGGACGTGGCGCGGTTCCCTGCCGGCCGTCTGGCCCGGCAACGCTGACCATGGAGAGGCGCATGCAACATCCCCCCAAGCTACGCTGGACCCTGCCGTTGCGGCCTCTGCGCGCATTCGCGGCGTGCCTGCTCGTCTCTCTTTCCGCTGCCGCCTGCAGCGCCGCCGATCCGGTCCCCTCGTCCTCCCAGCCCGGCGCCCCTGCGCAGGCTGCCAATGCGCCCCGACAGGATGTTGCCACGATGCAGAACACCTCTCCCGACACCGCCGTTACCCCGCCCGACGCGCCGACCGTGATGTATTTCACCTATCAAGTGGATGGCGATGGCGCGACCTCCTATGAGGTCCAGAACGGCAGCGTGGCGACCTTCTGGTTCGGCCATACCTTCACCCTCGACGGCACCACGTATTACACGGGTTTCTCCTGGGATACCCGCGAGCACTACGGCAAGCCGGGCGAGCAGTCGCCGGCCGGCCCGGATGACCGCGCCAACCTCGCCGAGGCCACCTTCGTGCTGGCCGGCAGCGACGCGAACAAGCCCTGGAAGTTCCGTGGCCAGGAATGGACCATCGGCGCACTGGGCGCTTACGACAAGGCCGACGATATCGATACCCGGCGCAAGCTGCTTGAACATCGAACCGCCGACGGTCGCCTGTTGCTGGCGGTGCCGACCAGCAGCTTCGACCGCGGCATCAGCAGCACCGGCTATGCACTGCTGCTGTTCAACCCCAAGCGCAGCGAAGACGACGTGGACAGCAAGGTCTGGCGCTATGTCGGTTCGGTGCGTACGGGCGAGGACAACAGCGCCGCCTGCGACGAAGGCAACGTGATGCCCTGCACCGGCAGCGACGGCGAACTGGCCTTCGCTGCCGACGGCAACGGCCTGCCGCGACTGACCGTGACCTTCAAGGGCACCACCCTCGAAGGCCCCGGCAGGACCCGCACCCTGGGTGCCGGCGACACCGTGCACTACACCTTCGACAGCGCGACCCAGCAGTACCTCGCGCGCTGAAAGCACCCGCCACGCGCGGGTCCCCTGTTGACCGACATGTTCTTGACTCACGGATGAGTCCGGTTGGCGATTCGCGGCATGCGCCGCTCCATCAACCCCGAGGAAAAACGTCATGGCACAGCATGACTACAGCAGAAAGGAAGTCCTGGACATCGTCGAGCAGGTCGCCAGGCAGAAGAGCATTCCGGTCGACGACTTCATGCGCTTCGCGTACATCGAGACCGGTGGCACGTTCAACGAGCGCGCCCACAACGCGTCATCCGGCGCCAAGGGCCTGTTCCAGTTCGTGCCCGGGTCCGCACGCCAGTACCACCTGACCGGCCACGAGTTCGACCCCACCCGCAACACCGAAGCGGCCGCGCAGATGTACCAGGACAACCTGGACTCGATGGCACGCCGCAACGAGCGCACCGGCCACCCGTACCTGTCCGGCGGCAGTACGCCGACCGGGCTGGACCTGTACCTGGCCCACCAGCAGGGCAGTGCCGGCTATGGCTCGGTGCAGACCGCCATTGCCACCGGCACCTTCGGCGTGGTCCGCAACAGCCACGGCGACGAGATCAACATGCGCCGCAACGTGCTGAACCAGATCGGGTCGGACGCGAAGGCGCTGACCGGCCACAGCCTGGCCGAAATGCGCGGCATGAACGATGGCGACCTGGCACGGGCCTTCTCCAGCTACTACATCCACAAGTACGCAGCGATCAGCATCCCGGAAAAGAACATCGAACCGCAGGCGGTGGCACAGGGCCAGGCCCCGGCCGCGCCTGCACAGGCCAGCGCAGCCGTGGCGGCCGGTGCTGCCACGCTGGCGGCAACCGCAACAGCCGCTGCCGCGCCGAAACCGGGCATCGAACTGCAGGCCGCCTACGAGGCCGGCGTGAAGTACGACGATGTGAAGTACGCCATCAACATTCCGGGCCACGCGCTGTACGTACCGGGCAAGACCGGCAAGAACGTGGACCAGGGTTACATCGATTGCTCCGGCTGGGTCGGCACGCTGCAGAACCGGACCATGGACGAGATCAACCAGAAGGCCGGGCATGCGGTGTTCAGCAAGGCCGATCGCATCGACCTGGGCAACCTGGGTTCCGGCGGCATCGTGCGCAAGGCATTCGACCAGTCCGGCGTGCTGCTTGACCGCGACGCGATCCTCAAGCCCGGTGCGCTGAAGGAAGGCATGATCATCGGCCTGGATACGGCCAGGACCCGCCATGAACACTGGAACGGCATCGACCACATCGTGATGGTGGTGCGCGACCCGAACACCGACAAGCTGCTGATCAGCCAGTCCACCGGCAGCAAGGGCGTGCACACCATGCCGGTGGAGGACTACCTCAAGCAGGTGAAGGACCACCCGCACTGGAAGCTGTTCGCGTCCGATCCATTGTCCAAGGCCCGTGACCTGCTGGAAAACCGCACCCAGTCGCACGAGCAGACCCAGGGCAAGGCCAACGCCGAGCACAAGGCGGCCGCCACGCCGCACGCCGAACTGTACAAGCAGGGCGCACACAGCGAGGGCGTGCGCAAGGTGCAGGAGCAGCTGGGCCACCTGGGCTACGTCGGCGCCGACGGCAAGCCACTGGTCGAGGATGGCCGCTTCGGCCGCAACACCGACGCGGCAGTGCGCCAGCTGCAGAAGGACAACGGCCTGGTCGTCGACGGCATCGTCGGTCCGAAGACGCTGGAAGCGATCAAGGAAGCACGCGAACGACCCTTGCTGAACGACGAGCGGCACCCACGCAATCCGATGTACCTGCAGGCCACCGAGGGCCTGGAGCGGCTGCCGGCAGGTACCTTCAAGGATCGCCACGCGCTGGAAAGCGCCGCCGCGGCCCTGACCAAGGAGGCGCATGCCGCCGGCCTGCAACGCATCGACACAGTGGTGCCGAGCCCGAACGGTGAGCGCCTGTTCGCCGTGCAGGGCACGATCGGTGACCCGGCGGCCAGCCGCGTGGCGCTGGAGACCCGTGCCGCCAGCGAGCAGAGCCTGGCGCTCAGCAGTGGTGCCGTGCAGGGCGCCCCAAACGTGCTGCACCAGCAGCAGGATGCCCAGCAGGAGCAGGCCCGGCAGGCACAGAAGGCGATGGGCGTCTAAGCCCGCAGCGCCTTGGGAGAGAAGGGAGGGCCACGTCCGCGTGGCCTTTTCCCTTTCTGCCAGCTGAGCGGCCGGGGCCGCTTTCAGCCTTGCTTCATGCCGCCTGCCGCTAGATGAATGCGCAAGCCGCACGGTGGACCAGGCAATGTTCCGGCAATGTTGGAACGCCAGCGTGGACACCACGGCAGCCGGGGCGCCCCGCGCCCTCCCTGCCCAGCGTGGCATGCACCTCACAGGAGAACGAACATGCTCAGTACTTCCGCACTCAGCTTCCGTGGTCTGGCGATGGCTCTGGCATTGGTGGCCAGTGTGGCCGTGGTCAGCGATGCCAGCGCGATGTCGAGGAAGGACAAGCGCACCCTGGTCGGCGCCGTGGTCGGTGGCGTGGCCGGCAACCTGCTCTCCAACGGTGATCCTGCCGCCACCGTGGGCGGCGCCGTGGCCGGCGGCGCGATCGGCAACCTGACCACCTCCGACCGCCGCGACCGTCGTTACTACGACAACCGCCGCTATGACGACCGCTACGATCGTCGTTACGACCGTGGCTATTACCGCAGCGGCTACTACGACCGCGGTGACAACCGTCGCTGGCAGCGCGAGCGCTACTACGACAACCGCTACTACCACGACCGCGGTCGCCATCGCGGCTGGTAAGCGGCACGGCATCTCCCGTGCCGATGCACGGACGGGCGGGTCGATGACCCGCCCGTTTGCGTTGGCCACGTGCATGGCGTTGAATGCGCAGCCTTGGATGCGACTTTCCCCACCGGGGCTGCGGCATGACTTCTTCCTCCCACCGCGTGCAGGGCCTGAACAACGACGAGGTTGCTGCCGACTGGCCACCGATCAGCGCGGCGGACATTGCGTGGCTGCGCCAGCGCTACCCTCAGCTGGACGAGCAGAGCCAACCGCGCTGGCACAGCCCGCGGCCACTGTCGGCCGCCGCCATCGTCAATGGCAGGGACGGCGCGGTGTTCATCAAGCGCCACCACCACAGCGTGCGCAGCGCGGCCTGCCTGGAAGAAGAACACCACTTCATCGCCCATCTCGCCGCCGCCGGCGTGCCGGTAGTACAGGTGCTGCCGGCCACCGATGGCCACACTGCCGTCGAGCATGGCGAATGGACCTTCGAGCTGCATGCGGTTGGCGTCGGTGAGGACCTGTATCGCGACGCGGTGTCGTGGTCGCTGCTGACCGATATCGCGCAGGCCCGTGAAGCCGGACGCGCACTCGCACAGCTGCACCGTGCCGCCGCCAGCTACCACGCGCCCCAGCGCAGCACCCATGTGCTGGTCGCGCGCGACGATCTGATCCGCGCCGACGATCCGATCGCGGCCATCAAGGCAGGGCTGCACGAGCGCCCCGCGCTGGCCCGCTATCTCGCGCGCATTCCGTGGGAAGCGCAGCTGCAGCGTGACGTGCTGCCGTGGCATGCCGGCCTGGCCAAGCGCCTGCGCGACGAGCCGCGGCTGTGGGCCCACAACGACTGGCATGTTTCCAACCTGCTGTGGCGCGATGGGCAGATCAGCACCGTGCTGGACTTCGGCCTGGCGTCGCCGACCAGCGCACTGTTCGACCTCGCCACCGCGATCGAGCGCAACGCGGTGGCGTGGCTGGAACTGGAGCGCGGCATGCAGGCAGTGCGCATCGATATCGCGCTGGCGCTGCTCGACGGCTACCGCCAGGCGCTGCCGCTGTCGGCGGCACGCGTGCACCTGCTGGCCGACCTGCTGCCGATGGTCCATTTCGACTTCGCACTGTCCGAAGTGGAGTACTTCGAAGGCGTCACCGGCTCGACCGCCAATGCCGATGTAGCGTGGCGGCCCTTCATGCTGGGGCACCCGGCGTGGTTCCACAGCGCGCCGGGACAGGCATTGCTGCAGGCCCTGCACGCGGCAGCCTGAAGGGCGCCGGCTCGCAAATCCGTACCATTTGTAGTGAAATGGTCACCTGAAGCGGGGGTGCCTGGATCTGCCAGGCTGAGAGAGTCCCTTGGAACCTGATCCGGTTTGCACCGGCGTAGGGAGCTTTGAGCCGCAGCCACACCCCCGTCATGGGCAGGTGCACCTGCGCGCCGTCGCTTCGTCTCCCTTGTTGTCCGAAGACGAATCGAATGAACCGCTGCCTGCGCCCCACCCTGCTCTCCCTCGCCCTCTGCGCCGCGCTGCCGCTGCACGCCAGCGAGGCCGAGGCGTCCCCCGATGCGGCTGCCACCGGCGCCGAGCATTCGCCGACCGAACTGGCAGCGGTGCGCGTGCAGGCCGGCAAACCGAAGGCCGATACCTCGCGCGTGAATGCCTTCGGCGGCGGTTCGTGGAAGGACACGCCGGCGTCGGTGAACGTGCTCGAGCGCGACTATCTCGACCGTCGCCAGGTACGTTCGCTGTCCGAGCTTGCCAGCAACGATGCCTCGCTGGGTGATGCGTATGCACCTGTGGGCTACTACCAGAACATCGCCATCCGTGGCTTCGCGCTGGACGCCGCCACCGGCTACCGCTTCAACGGCCTGTCCATCGCCGGCGAACAGCGCCTGGCGCTGGAGAACGTGCAGTCGGTTGAGATCCTCAAGGGTGAAGCCGGCCTGGCCGCAGGCGTGATGGCACCGGGTGGCATCATCAACTACATCGGCAAGCGCCCGGCCGAAGTGCGCACCGCCACGCTCGGCACCGATTCGGAAGGCTCGCGCTACGTCGCCGTCGATGTCGGCCACTGGATCACCCCGCGCTTCGGCCTGCGCCTGAATGCCGCGTGGGATTCCAGCAATTCCTATGTCGAGCACGCCGATGGCCGCCGCAATTTCTACTCGCTCGCGGCCGACTGGCTGATCGGCGAACGCGGCAAGCTGGAGGTGGACGCCAATTACCAGACCAGTTCGCAACGTTCGGTGTCCGGCTACCAGCTGCTGGGCGCGCGTGACCTGCCGCGCGGCGTCGACCGCGAGCACCTGCTCGGCTACCAGCCGTGGCAGCGCCCGGTGGATATTGCCAGCACCAACATCACCGCGCTGCACACCTACGATTTCAACGACGCCTGGCAGTCCCGCGTGTCGGTCGGCCACAGCCGGTCGGTGATCGATGACAACGTCGCCTTCGCCTATGGCTGCTACTACGCCGTGCAGTGCGCCGATGGCAGCGTGCCCGGCAACTACTTCGCGCCCAATGGCGACTACGACGTCTACGACTACCGCAGCCCGGACGACACCCGCCGCAACCAGCAGGCCCGTGCCGAGCTGCGCGGCCGTTTCGAGACCGGCAGCGTCGGCCATGAGCTGACCCTCGGTGCCGACTACTTCCGCCGCACCGTGGACAAGCGCCCGAGCGTCAACGAGTACGTCGGCACCAGCAACATCCACGAGGCACCGGTGCCGGTGTTCGAGCCGTCGCCGAAGATGCCCGGCCCGTCCGCACGTCGCCTGGACAGCCGCCAGACCGCCTTCTTCGCGCTGGACCGGATCAGCTTCGGTGACGACTGGCAGTGGCTGGCCGGTGGCCGCTTCGTGCGCCTCGATGAGCGCGCCTACGACAAGCGCGGCACCCCGCAGCGGCACAGCCGCCTGTCACGCTTCCTGCCGCAGACCGCGCTGGTGTGGAAGGCCACCGACCAGCTCAACGCCTATGCCAGTTACGTGCGCGGCATTTCGCTTGGCCAGGAAGCGCCGTTCTGGACCAGCAATGCCGACACCTTCCTGCCGTCGGTGCAGTCGCGCCAGCTGGAAGTGGGCGTGAAGTACGTGCCGGTCGAGGCGTTGACCCTGGGTGCGGCCGTGTTCCGCATTTCGCAGCCGTACCAGTACGCCAGGCCGGACAACAGCGACGTGGGCTACACCTTCGTCGAG
Organism: Stenotrophomonas sp. YJH_SMC_33; assembly: GCF_059372295.1. NCBI lineage: Bacteria > Pseudomonadati > Pseudomonadota > Gammaproteobacteria > Lysobacterales > Lysobacteraceae > Stenotrophomonas > Stenotrophomonas sp. YJH_SMC_33. Next base: position 89,183 of record NZ_JCAFVJ010000005.1, on the reverse strand, counting down.
GAAGGCACCCAGACCCACACCGGCCTGGAGCTGACCGCCAACGGCCAGCTGACCGACGCATTGCAGATCGTGGCCAGTGCCAGCGTGCTGCAGGCGCGTGCGCGCGACACCGGCACGCCGGCTTATGACGGCCATCAGCTGGTGAATGTGCCGAAGGTGCGGGCCAGCGTGCACCTGGCCTACGCGCTGCCGTTCGTGCAGGGCCTGGATGTCACTGGCGGCTGGCGTTATGCCGGTGCCAACGTGGCACGCGCCGACGGCGGCGTGCGCGCACCGGACTACTCGGTGTTCGACGCTGGTCTGCGCTTCCAGCATCGCCTGCACGAGCGTGCGGTGACCTGGAACCTGTCGGTGGACAACGTGTTCAACCGCTTCTACTGGCGCGATACCGGCAGCAGCGGCGGTGACTACTACCTGTTCCCCGGCGCACCGCGACAGGCCCGCCTATCGGTGACGTTCGCGCTGTGAGCGGCGTGATGCTCGAGTGGACCGCCGCACTGTGCAGCATCCTTGGCGTCTGGCTGATGGCCCGGCGCCGGCTGGTGGCGTGGCCGGTGGGCCTGCTGTCGGTGACGCTGTACGGGCTGGTATTCGCCGAGGCCAAGCTGTACTCGGATACCCTGCTGCAGGTCGCCTTCGGTGGCTTCCTGGTCTACGGCTGGCTCAACTGGCGGCAGCATGCCGCCGACGAGGGCAGCATCCGCATCGTGCCGCTGGCGCGCGGCACGCTGCTGCGCGACCTGGCCATCGGCCTGTGTGGTGGCGTGGCGCTGGGTGCAGCCATGCACAGCTTCACTGATGCCGCCCTGCCGTGGTTGGACGCGCTGCTGACCGGTCTGAGCCTGGTCGGGCAATGGTGGCAGGCACGCCGCCACGTGGCCTGCTGGTGGGTGTGGATCGCGGTGGACGTGGTCTACGTGGGCGCGTACCTGTTCAAGTCGCTGCACGTGACCGCCGCGCTGTACGTGTTCTTCCTCGGCCTGGCCGTGTTCGGCCTGCGCGCATGGAGCGCCGCCGCGCGCGAGCCACAGGTGGCAACGCAGTAGAGCCACGCCATGCGTGGCGGGCTACCGGTAGTCGCCAACCTGGGTTGCCGCGCGCCTGCCGACCAAGGTCGGCATCTACCCACCACATCCACGCATGGCGTGGATCTACTTCGGCTCCAGCAACAGGCCCAACCGCAGCGGCTGGCGCATGTCGGCCGGCGGGGCTGCCTGCAACGGCGCGCCCTGCAGCGTCGCGCGCAGGTCTGCGTCGACCTGGGCGTCACCCAGGCTGTCGAATTCCAGCTTCGAGATGCGGCCATCCGCCGCGATCCACACGCTCACCGGCAGCGGCGTCGGTGCGTCCGGATGTGCCTGCAGCCATTCCAGCACGCGCTGCGCCTGCGGGTCCTGCTCCTGCTGCAGGCGCTGCTGCAGCTGGCCACCGACCGCAGCGGCGTAGGCCATCCAATGCGCAGGGGCTTCCTGCGCGGAAACGCTGGCACTCCCCAGTGCCAATGCCCCGAACAACGCGGCAAGTGGCCGCCACCAGCGGCGTGCACCGGTTGTGTTCCTTGCCATCGCCATCGCCTGCCTCCTGCACTCGCATCCAACAGCAGATGGTCGGGGCGGCAGATGACAGGCAGATGGCGGCACAGTAGAGCCACGCCATGCGTGGCTGCTACGGGCAACGTGCGTACCATCCACGCGTGGCGTGGATCTACTGGAACAGAGCGGCCAGTAGCATGCGCAAGGACGAGAGCCGCGATCAGTCGCCCAGATCGGCCAGCACTTTGCGCGAGGGCGCGAAGAAGGTCACGCCGGTGGTGGCGGTGGAGAAATCAAGGATGCGGTCGTGCAGTGGCGCGGGATTGCCGATGAACATGCGCTCGAGCATCTTCTCGATCACCCACAGGCGGCGCGTGTAGCCGATGAAGTAGGTGCCGTATTCGCCGCGGCCCGGGTTGGCGAACGGCATGTTGTCGCGCAGGATCTCATGCTCGCCGTCGGCGTCCTCGATGGTGCACAGGGTCTTGTGCGATTTCTGCGCATCGGCCGGTGCATCGTCCAGCTCGATGTTGTCGTGCTTGGTGCGGCCGATGATCGCCTCCTGCGCCTCGGTCTTCTGCGCGCGCCAGGCATCGAGATTGTGCAGGTACTTCTGCACCACCACGTAGCTGCCGCCGGCATGCTCCGGGTCTTCCTCACCCACGATCGTGGCTTCCGGCAGCGACAGCCCTTCCGGGTTGGCGGTGCCGTCGACGAAATCGAGCAGGTCGCGGCCATCGAAATAGCGGAAGCCAGCCACGTCATCGACCGCTTCCACCGCATCGCCGAAGGCCATCAGCAGGTTGCGCTCGAAGGCCACGATCAGGTCCATCGTGCGTGCACGGATGTGGTACAGCAGGTCACCCGGCGTGGACACGGCGGTGTGGGTCGCGCCCTTGATCTCGCGGAACGGCTGCAGCTCACGCGGCGGCGTGGTGCCCACCAGCGGCTTCCACACGCGGTGACCAATGGCCACGTTGCAGGTGAAGGTGCGCTCGATCTCGCGGATGGCGGTGTTCTTGATCAGGTCGTCGGTGCTTGCCAGCACCTCGCGCGCCCTGGCGATCGACGCCTCATCATCCTTCACCTTCAGCACCAGGAACGCCGCCGAATGGGTCAGTGGCGCGGTGATCTGCTGCGGCTCATTGTCGAGCGTGTGGTTGACGGCGGTGATCTGGGCGGGCTGGGTGTTCACGGTATTCCTGCGGGCTTGAGGCGGGCGCGTCGCGTGTGGCGATGTGCGGGCGATCATAGCGGAACCGCCTGACCGGGGACGGAGCGGTTCTCGTTCCGTCCACCAGCGAAGGTACGAAGACCTCAATCCACATCACTCCAGACCGCCAGCTCGTAGCCATCCAGGTCGCGGAAGTGGAAGCGGCGGCCGCCGGGGAATGCGAACACCGCCCGCACCACCTCGCCACCGGCAGCGACTACGCGCTGCTGCGCGTCGGACAGGTCCGCGCAATACACGATCACCAGCGGCCCTCCGTGGACACGCACCGGCACGTCGGCCACGAAGCCGCCCTTCAGGCGGCCATCGTCGAATTCGGTGTAGGCCGGGCCATAGTCGGTGAAGTGCCAACCGAACACCTCGCCGTAGAAGCGTTTGCTGCGGGCAATGTCGGCGACGTTGAATTCGATGTTGTCGATGCGGCGTTCGGCATCGCGGGATGCGGCGTGGCTCATGGCGTGGCTCCGTGTTGGGAGCCCAGCATCGATCAATGCAGCACCGTGGTCTTGAACAAAACGGCCATCATTGCCCCCACTCCAGGCGCAGTTCACTGGCGGTCACGCCAGCCAGTTCGCGCGCCTCGCGGCTGAGGTGCGCCTGGTCGGCATAGCCGGCCTCGGCGGCCAGCATCGCCAGGGAGTGCTGCGGCAGCGCGCGGCTGTGGCGCAGAAAACGTTGCAGCCGCAGGATCCGTTCCAGCGTCTTGGCGCCGTAGCCGAACTGCGACTGGCTGAAGCGTCGCAGGCTGCGCGGGCTCAGGCCGACGTGCGCCGCGAGCGTGTCCAGCGTGGCGTGGCCGGCGGCGAGCGCCTGGAACAGGGCATGTGCGCGCGTGGCGGGGGTGTCGAGCGCGACCGCACCCATATGCTGTTGCAGGCAGTGCGCCATTCGCTGCAGGCGCTGTGCAGGCGCGGTGTCGCCGATGGAGGCCGCCGCCTTGTTCGCCCACGCGCCCTTCAGATCAGCCAGTGGCACGGCCTGGCCGATGATCCCGGCCAGGGGCAGGCCCAGCGCGGCCAATGCCTGGCCAGGACGGAAGCGTGCCCCCAGCACCTGCGCACCGGGTGCCAGCGCCGGGTGCGCGGCCACGCGGTCCGGGCCGACCACGAACAACGCACCGTCGCGCCAGAGGATATCCACGCAACCGTCAGGCAGTACGGTGATGTGCCCATCGGCATCGTCAGGAAGCTGGCTCTGCCACAGCTGGCCAAAGTGGCCGCGCAGCGGCGCAGGCGCCGGATGCTCCTGGTAGGCGTGCCAGTACCTGCGAGGGGGGAAGAGTCGCCCATGCCGCATTGTCGCGCTACAGGGCCCATAAAAGTGAAGCCCGGCGCGAGGCCGGGCTTCGGTTGGCGTGTGGGAGAGAGAGAGAGAGTCACACGCCAGCACAACACGCACTAACGACAGGCGTTTGTTACCAGGTGAAGCGCGGGCCCACGAACCACTCGCGGTCGCCGGCCTTGGCCAGCTTCACTTCGCCGCTCAGGCCCCAGTTCTGGTTGAACTTGGCGGTGGCGCCGACACGGCCGTAGAACTCGCCGTCCGGGTTGTAGCCATGCTTCTTGCTGAAATCTTCGTAGCCGGCCATCACATAGCCTTCCACGTACGGGTTGAACGCGGTGCGCACGCCCACTTCGGTGGAGTAGCCGTTGAAGTCCAGGCCGTGCTTCATGTCGTACTTCTGGTACGCAACGCGAGCCACCAGGTCGGTGTTCGGTGCGATGCCGTAGTTGTAGCCGGCGCCGATGCGCCACTGGTCGACATCGTTCTTGAACTTGTCGGTCTCCTGCGCGCTGTAGTCGCCGAAGATATGGAAGTTCGGGTGCACCGCAACGGAACCCTTCACCTTCCAGCCATCGGCGTCGCCGCCCTTGGCATCGGTGTTCACGTAGCCGCCTTCAACGTAGTTGTACGACAGGCCATCGGTTGCCGATGCAGCGAACGGCAGGGCAGCCAGAAGACCCAGGGCAAGCAGCGAATTCTTGTTCATCGGGACACACCTTTAATTATTTTGGTTTCGTCGGCCGCCTCCCGGGAGGGGGAGAGAGAGGAGGCGATCGACAGGTGTGAATTATCCGTTAGGGGGTCTAATCAACCCTGAATATTGAACTGACTGGTATATAAATATGGGCGACGTTCAGGGAACTCCGCATGCCGCACACATCCGCCGCGTCACTGCTGTTGCGGGGACGTGCCCGCCGTAGGGTGCGCGAGCTGCTGCTCATCATCCTTGCGATGATGCTGCAGGCGGCCGAGCGCAGCCAGCCTCCTGCGCGCATCGTGATTCAGACGGACGATGTCACGCGTTTCTTCCATGTGCTGGATGCCAGCGCTGGAAAGCCGAGTGCCGACGATCTGCAGCGCGGCTATCTGGATGCTGGCACAGACGCTCTGCGCAGCTTCACCGACAGCCGTATCGGCTCGATGGAGCGGCTGGCCAGGGCCATCCAGGACACGCCGGCATTGTTTGCGAAAGCGAGAACCTGCGCGACAGCATTGCCATCGATCCGCATGCGCGTCGCCGCTGCCGTCGATCAGCTGGGCACCTTGTTGTCGTCTGCGGCGCTTTCCCCCGGTCACCGTACTGGTGGGCCGCGGCAACAGTGGTGGCGTGACCGCCGAAGCAGGCGTGGTCATTGGACTGCAAGCGCTGTGCGACGCCGACTGGATGCAGGCCGATGTCGGCGACCGTTTCGTGCACCTGATTGCCCATGAGTACGTGCACGTGCAACAGCCAGGTGCACGCGTGGAATTCGAGCAGCCCACCCTGCTCTATCAGGCGCTGCTGGAAGCCAGCCGGTGGCGGCCCGCGTGCGCTGGCATCGAGGCGGTGCCGACGGCACTTCGATGAAATCCGCTTCATGCTGATGAATACGTGCTTCTGAACAGGCACAAGGCAAGCCGGCCGATGCACGTCCGCCCGCGTGATCTTGCTTGTTAAGTTTTGTTGATCGAACGTCTTCACAGCGCTTCCACGTCTTCCAATTCCAGCTGAAAGCACGGGCTAGCGCCGGGAACAAACGCCGCTATATTCCAGCTTCCCCAGACGAAGGAGGGAGTTGGAAATGAAATTGACCAAGCAGCACATCAACGCAGCACGCGCCATCACCGTCGCCATCGTGGCCACCGTAAGCCTCGGCGCTTGCGCCACCTACAAGGACGAGTTCGCAACCATCAACTCGCGCCTCGATCAGCTCGACGTAAAGGTGCAGGGCGCTGCCCAGAGTGCCGAGTCCGCCAACCAGTCGGCGCAGCAGGCCAACCAGCGTCTGGACCAGATCGAAGGCCGCGTACAGCAGCTTGAAAGGGCACCGGCCGGTCGCAAGCCGCGCGGCTGATAGCTCTCTCACCCTTTGAATTGATCAACCTCTGTATCGGGAACCAGTGGCCTTCGCCGGCCACTGGCATCCTTCCACCCAGAATTGCATTGCAAGGAGCCGTCCCATTCGTACCTCCTCCTCCCCTGCACGCCGCGTCTTCCATGCCGCACTGGCGTTGGCACTGGCCGTTGCGTGCAGCGGCGCAGCCAGCGCCAAGGGCAAGGACAAGGAAGCGCCTGAACAACGCATTGCCGCCGTTGATGAACTTCCGCCCGACCAGAGCGTGTCCGAAACAGTGATCGAGCTGGCCGGCTGGGTGGTCGCCAGCAAGGACAACCAGGGCTATCCGTTTGCGGTCATGGACAAGGCGGCGGCGCAGGTTCTGGTCTTCGGCGGTGATGGCAAGCTGCGCGGCGCAGCACCGGCGCTGTTTGGGTCGGCGATCGGCGACCACTCCGCACCGGGCGTCGCCAAGCTCGCACTGAGCGCGATTCCCGGCCACGACCGTACCACGCCTGCCGGCCGCTTCATTGGCGGTTACGGCACGTCCGACGATGCCGGGCGCGTGCTGTGGGTGGACTACGATTCCGCAGTCTCGATGCACCCGCTGCCGCCGGGCAGCCCGAAGGAAAAGCGCGCCGAGCGGTTGGCATCGCCCTCGCTGGACGACAACCGTGTCACCCACGGTTGCATCAACGTTTCGCCTGCGTTCTACGAGCAGATCGTGCACTCCACGTTCGAGAAGGGCGGTGTGTTCTACATCCTGCCGGACAAGGATTCGATCGCGAAAACCTTCCCGGAGTTCGCACAGAGCCGTGGGAATGCGAAGGAAGAAGACGAGAAGGGCGCGCGGCGCGCGAGCAAATAGAGCGCGTTTGCGTAGCGGAACTCAGGAGGCGGTAGCGCCAGCAGCCTGCGCCAATGCGGCCGCGAGCGCGTCGCCCTTCCTCTCGCTGTAGCGGTCCACCAGGTAGTCCGACCGGCCACGCGTCAGCAGCGTGAACTTCACCAGCTCTTCCATCACGTCCACCACCCGGTCGTAGTACGGCGAGGGTTTCATCCGCCCGTCGTCATCGAATTCCTGCCAGGCCTTGGCCACCGATGACTGGTTGGGGATGGTCAGCATGCGCATCCAGCGACCGAGCACGCGCAACGTGTTGACGGTGTTGAACGACTGCGAGCCGCCGCTCACCTGCATCACCGCCAGCGTCCTGCCCTGCGTGGGCCGCACGCTGCCATCTTCCAGCGGCAACCAGTCGATCTGGTTCTTGAACACGCCGGTGACCGTGCCATGCCGCTCGGGGCTGACCCAGACCTGGCCTTCCGACCACTGCGACCACGCACGCAACCGCTGCACTTCAGGGTGGCTCGTGTCCACGCTGTCCAGCATGGGCAGCGCATGTGGATCGAACATGCGGGTTTCGCACCCCAGATGGCGCAGCAATCGCTCGGCTTCGAGCGCCAGCTTGCGGCTGAAGGACTGCGGCCGCAGCGAGCCGTAGAGCAGGAGGATGCGTGGCGGCCCCAGATCTGCCGCGGCGAGCTTGTGATGATTGGGCTGGGGCAATGACGATTCCACCAGATTGGGCAGGTCAGGGCTTGTGATTGGCTTATTCATTCGATTATTCTAGAAATATGGAAACGTTAAATGCAATCACCGCCCTCACCGCGCTCGGTCATGCCACCCGCCTGGCTTCTTTCCGCCTGCTGGTGGAGGCTGGCCCGGCAGGGCGCATGGCGGGCGACATCGCCACGGCCCTGCAGGTGCCCCCAGCCACGCTCAGCTTCCACCTGAAGGAGCTGGTGCAGGCCGGGCTGGTGGAGAGCGAAAGCCAGGGCCGCCATGTCTGCTATCGCGCCAACTTCGATGCGATGAACGGCTTGATCCAGTACCTGACGCACAATTGCTGCGCGGGTTCGCCGGACCAGCAGTGCGCGGCAAGCGAACCGGCCTGCAGGTGCTGAGATGAAGCCAGACCCCGTGATTCGTGCCGGCACACGCGACGACCTGTCCTGCATCCGAGACCTTCTGCAGCGGGCGCAGTTGCCCGTGGCCGATCTGGAAAGCAGCGAGGTCGTGTTTCTCGTCGCAGACCTCGACGGCGTCCCCGTGGGCGCCGTTGGATTGCAGGTTTTCGGCGCCTCGGCGCTGCTCCGCTCCCTGGTGGTGTCTGATGACCGACGCGGCACCGGCCTTGGACGCGCATTGCTGGCAGCGGCCGAAGAGATGGCCCACCGTATGCAGGTCAGGGAACTGGTGCTGCTGACAACATCGGCAGGCTCGTGGTTCGCGCGGCACGGCTATGCCGGATGCGATCGCGCGCAGATAGCGGAGGCGATCCGCAGCTCTGCCGAGTTCACCCGTCTCTGTCCGGGCAGCGCGCTTTGCATGTCCAAGCCACTCACTGACCACGGAAGCCACATGACCCGTAATGTCCTGTTCCTCTGCACCGGCAACAGCGCCCGCAGCGTGCTTGCTGAAGCCACCCTGCGCGCCTGGGGCGGCGATCGCTTCAGCGCATTCAGTGCGGGCAGCCAGCCCACTGGCCAGATCAACCCCTTCGCGCTGGCCCAGCTGCAGGCCGAAGGAATGCCCATTGAAGGGCTGCGCAGCAAGTCGTGGGATGAGTTCGTGGATGCACCGCCGACGGACCTGGTGATCACCGTGTGCGATTCAGCCGCAGCGGAGGCCTGCCCGGTGGTGTTCGGTGACTTCATCCGCAGCCACTGGGGCCTGCCCGATCCGGCGGCCGTAGCGGGTAACGATGCCGACAAGGTCGCGGCATTCGCGCAGGCCCATGCCATCGTGAAGCTGCGACTGCGTGCATTGCTCGCCTTGCCTGACTCATTGTGGTCCGACCGCGAAGCGCTGCAGCACGCGCTGGATCAGATTGGACAGTTGCAGCCGACCGACAGCATGCCGTGACTTCCCGCATGAATCTGTTCGAACGCCACCTGACGCTTTGGGTCGGGCTTTGCATTGCGGTCGGCACGCTGCTGGGCCACTTCCTACCCGGTGCTTTTGCCGCGCTGGCATCCGCAGAGATCGCCAAGGTCAACCTGCCGGTTGCGGTACTGATCTGGCTGATGATCATCCCGATGCTGCTGAAGGTCGACTTCACTGCGATGCGCCAGTTGCAGCAGCACTGGAAGGGCATCGGCGTAACGCTGTTCATCAACTGGGCGGTCAAGCCATTCTCGATGGCGCTGCTGGGCTGGCTGTTCCTGCGCCATGCCTTCGCCGACTGGTTGCCCGCAGCACAGATCGACAGCTACATCGCCGGGCTGATCCTGCTGGCGGCCGCGCCCTGCACCGCCATGGTGTTCGTGTGGAGCAACCTGTGCCGTGGCGATGCCAACTTCACCCTGAGCCAGGTGGCGTTGAACGACGCGATCATGGTGGTTGCCTACGCGCCGGTGGTTGCACTGCTGCTGGGCCTGTCGGCGATCACCGTGCCGTGGGATACGCTGCTGCTGTCGGTGGGCCTCTACATCGTGGCGCCGGTGCTGGTGGCGGCGTTGCTGCGGCACTGGATCCTGTTGCATCGTGGCGAGGCGGCGTTGCAGCGGGTGCTTCGCAAGCTTGGGCCCGTCTCGCTGTGTGCGCTGCTGCTCACACTGGTGCTGCTGTTCGGCTTCCAGGGCCAGCAGATCGTGAAGCAACCGCTGGTGATCGCACTGATTGCGGTGCCGATCCTGATCCAGGTCTATTTCACTTCCGGCCTGGCCTACCTGCTCAATCGTCGCCTGGGCGTGGCGCATTGCGTGGCCGGCCCTTCGGCGTTGATTGGTGCCAGCAATTTCTTCGAACTGGCGGTAGCCACCGCGGTGGGGCTGTTCGGCGTGCATTCGGGGGCTGCGCTGGCGACGGTGGTGGGTGTACTGATCGAGGTGCCGGTCATGTTGTCTGTGGTGCGGATCGTGAACCGTACTCAAGCTTGGTACGAGAGACGCGAAGAGCACTGACACACCGGAGTGCGCCGAAGTCGATTTACGTTCTTCGCCCCGCACTGTCGTCATCGGCCTGGTGGGGTACCCGTACGCCACGTCATCAACTTCGACCCATGTCGCATATTCCCCATGCCGCTACGGACGTTGCGGCGCCTGCGTCTGCGACGGCTTAACAGCATGCAAAAATGCCAAAAGCGTCTTTGATCAAGCATTGAATGCAACTGTTCTGATTGGCACCGCGCAGCAGCACGCGTACAGATGACGTGCCATCGAAAAAGGATGGCCGGGCTTCGAAAACCCGTGCGCTTGTTTGACAACGCTTGCCCGCCGGCGTCACCCCTCGTGGCGCCGGCGGGCATTCCGTCTGCCGGTCATGGCGGGCGGAGCGTGGAGGCCTTGTGCCTGCCGGTTTCAACAAGCGCCCGGTTTTCGAACCACGTCTCCGCCCGCCACCTTTGCGTGGCGGCTGCCGTCTGTCCTGCACGGAGCCCTTGCCATGAGCACACCCGAATCCTCCCGGCTGCGCACGCAGTACGTACCCGCCAACGCGGACGCGCCTTCGGAAGCGGCGCACGCGCGCGATCCTCTCGGTTTCATCGCCACGCTCGACCGCATCGGCAAGGGCGCTGCCGCCGACGGCCAGCCCTGGCCCGAACGTCATCAGATGCCTGGCCGCCGCATGGCCTTGGCCGACGCGGATTGCGCATTGACCGGCCTGCGCGTGGCGTTGGAAATGCTGCTGGCTGCCGAGCGCGTGCGCCAGAACGGACCCGACGAGGAGTACGTGGGCGACCGCGTGATGGAGGGCCTGATGATGGCCAGCCTGTCGCTGGCCGCACAGGTCAGCGCACGCATGCGGCCGGAAGGGTAATACGGGGAACAACGCACACTGCAGCGCCGTGCGCGGCCCGGCGCTGCGGAGCGCGCCACATCACTCGCAGAGCGCGCTGTCTTCCTTCAACGCGGCATCCTGCAGTGGTTGGCGCTGTTCGATCTGCTCACGTTGTTCCGCCGTCGGCTCACCCAGCCACCACACACGGCAGCGTGCGGTGAGACGGCCGACCATCTTCGACTGGTCGGGTGAATACAGCATCGCCAACGCGGTACCGGGGCAGTCATGGGCCTGGCAGGCGGTATAGAACCACCACGGCTCGCCCTGCAGCACCGCCAGATCGCCAGGACCGCTGGGCCCGCTCAACAGGCGTTCGCGCAGCGATGGAATCTCCTTGTCAGCGGATTCGGCTGCAGCTGTGTTCTTCATCAGGGCGTTGAACGCGGCCAGTACCTTCGGGTCCTCGCGGCCGCAGTCGTCCACGGTATTGCCGCCCACCAGGGTGAAGAAATGCGTCGCCAGCGGGTTGTCCGCGCAGGTGAGTTCGCCGCCGGCACTCGGGTCTTCCGGTTCGCCTTCGTTGTCCCACACCGAGGGGTCCACACCGTCTTCGGCGGGCGGTTCCTTCTCGACTACCGTCGCCGCGGCGGCCGGCGCTTCGGCGGTCGGCGCTGGCGCCACAGCAGGTGCAGTCTCGCCAGTCTTTTCCGGTGCCTGTCCGCAGGCTGCCAGCAGCGCGGCCATCATCGCCATCCCTGTGATTCGCATCTTCATCGCGTGTCCTTGTCTGATCTGCGCTGCGTCCGCCGAATCGACGGCCGCATGATTCTAATGCGCTGTTCGCCGAAGATGGCTTTGTGCTGCAGAGCAACCAGCTGCCGATGCGCGGCCGCAGCGCGATCGAGGCCGCGTATGCCGGCCGGGGTGGCAGTCCGTTGCGGCTGCGTGCGTTGCCGTATTCGATGGAGGGCAGCACGGGCTACATCATTGGTGCGTACAGCTACGGCAGCAACGAGAGGGATACCGGCAAGTTCACGCTCACGCTGAAGCGTGAGGGGGATGGGCCGTGGGTGATCTTCTCGGACATGGACAACAGCAACGCGCGGCCGCGCGCGCGGTGATGAATGCCGCCGGGCATGGCCCGGCGCTACCGGGCGCCAACCAAGGTTGGCCGCTACCAGAAGCGGGATCCGTCCTGGATCTACGCCATGCGTGGATGGGGCGCGCATAAAAAAACCCCGGCGCGTGGCCGGGGTTTTTCGATTCACTTGAACAGCGTGTCCGGGTATTCCGGTTTCTGTTCCCGCGCCAGCAGCGCGCGCAGACCTTCTTCCGGCGTCTGCTCGCCGTGCAGCACGGCACGCACGCGGTCGGAGATCGGCAGGTCAATGCCATGGCGGCGTGCCTGTCGCATCACTTCGTCGGCAGTCTGCACCGACTCGACCACCTGGCCGATTTCGCGAACAGCATCCTGCAGCGTCTGACCACGGCCCAGGGCCAGGCCCAGGCGGCGGTTGCGCGACAGGTCGCCGGTGCAGGTCAGCACCAGATCGCCCAGCCCGGCCAGACCCATCAGCGTTTCCGGCTTGGCGCCGATCGCAGCGGCCAGGCGCAGCATCTCGTTCAGACCACGGGTGATCAGGCCGGCACGGGCGTTCAGGCCCAGCTGCATGCCATCGGCCACGCCGGTGGCCACGGCCAGCACGTTCTTCATCGCGCCGCCCAGCTCGGCACCGACCATGTCGTCGCCGGTATAGGCGCGGAACGCCGGGCCATGCATCGCCTCGGCCACCGTCTGCGCGAACTCGGGCACGTCGCCATGCACGGTGATCGCGGTCGGCAGGCCCTGGGTCACTTCCTTGGCGAACGACGGCCCGGTGACGACGGCCAGCGGCACGTCCTCACCCAGCACTTCGCGCGCCACTTCATGCAGGAAGCGGCCCGAACCGGGTTCGAAGCCCTTGGTGGCCCAGGCCACGCCGGCACCGGCCGGGCGCAGCGGCGCCAGCGCGCGCACGGTTTCGCCGAAGGCATGCGAGGGGGTCACCACCAGGATCCAGGCCGCGCCCTCCACCGCCGACGCCAGGTCGGTAGTGGCACGCAGGCTGTCCGGCAGCGGGATGCCCGGCAGGTAACGCGGGTTCTCGTGGCGCTGGTCGATGGCGTCGACCACGGCAGCATCGCGCCCCCACAGCACGGTCGGGTGACCGTGCCGTGCGAGCAGGCTGGCCAGCGCGGTTCCCCAGGAACCGGCGCCCAGCACGGCGATCTTGTCAGCGGGAGTGCTCATCCGTGACGTCGCGGCAGGAATCAGGCGTTGCCGGCCGGCTCGGAGTCAGCCAGCGACGGTGCGTCGCCCTGCTCCTGGCGCTGGCGCAGGGTTTCTGCGTACAGGCCTTCGAAGTTGATCGGCTGCAGGAAGAACGGCGGGAAGCCGCCGGCCTGGATCAGGTCGCTGATCAGCTGGCGCACGTACGGGAACAGGATGTTCGGGCACTGGGTGCCGAGCAGCACGTCGATCGACTGCGGGTCCAGGCCGACCAGGCCGAACACGCCGGCCTGCTTCACTTCGGCCACGTAGGCGGTGCGCTCACCGGCCTGGCAGGTGAGGGTCACGGCCAGCACGACTTCGAAGGCGTTCTCACCCAGGCGCTGCACCTGCTGGTTCAGGTTCAGCTGCAGCTCCGGCTGCACCTGGTCATTGAAGATGGTCGGGGCGTTCGGCGACTCGAAGGAGACGTCCTTGACGTAGATCTTCTCGACGGTGAAAGCGGGGCCGGTGGCGGCATCGACCGGCGCAGCAGCGCCGTTGGTGATCTCTTCGGACATTTCCAGTAACTCCAATGAATGCAATGAAAACGATGGTCGAATTACTGCGATGGGGGCGGGATCAGGCCCATACAAGGCCGGATCCGCCACCTGCGGCAATCAGTTGCGGCCCTTGACCAGCGGCAGCTCGGCCTGCTGCCAGGCAGGAATGCCGCCGTCGAGCACGTAGACCTTCTCGAAGCCGGCCTTCTTCAGCGCCTTGGCGGCGGTTTCCGAGGCGTTGCCGCTGCGGCACACCAGCACCACCGGCGACTGCCTGGCGTTGGCCACCAGCTTGTGCTCCGGGCCGAAGGCACTGGCCTGGGCGTTGCGGCTGCCGGCAATGTGGCCCTTCTCGAAGTCACCGCTGGCCGACAGGTCGACCACCACCGTGCCGCCCGCGTTGATCAGCTGGGTCAGTTCGGCGGGCTTGATGCCCTTGAAGCCCCGGAACAGGCGGCGGATCTCGGTGACGATGATGGCCACGGTCAGGCCGACCAGGGCCGCGGACAGCATCGGGTTTCGGCCTGCAAAGGCCAGCAACTCTTCGTAATTCACTCAGGTCACGGGTCGATTAAGCGGGCGCCGATTGTCGCACAAGCCGGACGCGGCCCGTCACTGCCCCTTCCACAGGTCCGGCAGGCCGGCGGTCTGCCACCACCGCTTGGCCTCCGGGTCCCAGCGCCAGCGCTCGACCACGACCACGGTGCGCTCGGCCTGGGTGTTCTGGTTGATCACCCCGATTTCGACACGGCGCTCGACCAGGCCGCCATCCAGCGCGGCGCTGCTGCGCTCGCGATAGGACGACACGCGCAGCTGTGCGTAGCGGTTGAGCTCGAACTCGGTCGGCGGCTTTTCCTTGCGCAGCTTGGGGTCCAGATAGCCGATCGCATCGTCCATGCTGCCCCAGCGGATGGTGGCGCCGTAGGCGATCTGGGTCTCTTCCAGCAACTTGCGCTGCTTGCGGCTGAGGTCGTCGGCCGAAGCCACGGCGCTGACCAGCAGCAGGGAACACATCAGGAACTGGATGAGGCGGCGCATCGGTGGTTTCCCCAGGACGTCAGCCTGCCATCCTACCCTTTGGCGAAGGCAACGAAGCGACCGCTGAACTCGGCGGCCGGCTTGCCATCGGCGCCGGGCTGGGTGGCGATGATGCTGATGCGGGCCTTGCGGCGCTGGCGGAAGGTATTCAGGAAGGCATCCCAGCCGCTGGCTTCGGCCGCTTCGGCATGGGCATGCAGGTCTTCGTAGACCGGGGCCAGGTAGCGCAGGTTGCTGTCGGCCACGTAGACCTCGGCATCGTGGCCGGCCAGGCGCAGGCGCAGGCTGACCAGTGCCCAGCCGGACAGGGTCAGCACCGAGGCCAGGCTGCCACCGAAGGCGTTGCCCTTGTCGTTGACGTTGGCGGCCAGCGGCGCGGTGATGCGCAGCACGCCATCGGCATAGCCATCGAGCTGGATCTGCATGGCGCGCACCGCCGGCATGCAGTCCAGCACGTCCTGCAGGGCGGCCAGCGAGGAAGTCAGAGCATCAACGGACATCGGAGCAGCGACCACGACAACGAAGGGCCCGCATAATGCAGGCAATGGCCGACCATACGATACCCACTGGCGCCGCCGGTTCCGAGCCGGGCTGGACCTTCATTTCGCTGCGACCGCAGGGCCAGAATTCCGCGCTGCGCCGCGCCGTTGCTGGGCTGGGCGGGCATGTGGTGGCCCTGCCGCCCTGGCGCCTGCAGCGCTTGAACGGCATGCCAGTGGTGCGTCAGCTGCAACGCGCGCTGAACTGCGACCGGGTGGTGTTCACCAGCCCGGCCGCGGTTACCGCGGCCGCCACCCTGCTGCCGCTGGCCAAGGCGCAACGCAGCCCGTGGCTGACCGTGGGCGAAGGCACCGCGCGCGCGCTGCGGGAGCACGGCGTCGCCGGGGTGCATGCGCCGCAGCGGATGGACAGCGAGGGGCTGCTGGCGCTGCCGGTGCTGGCGGACGTCCGCGGCCTGCGCATCGGACTGGTCACCGCGCCCGGCGGACGCGGCCTGATTGCTGCACACCTGCAGGCCGCCGGCGCCGCGATCGAACGTGCCGATGTCTACCAGCGTCGCCTGCTGCGCCTTTCGCCCCGCACGCTGGCGCGATTGGCGCATTCAGCGCAGCCGTGGGTGCTGGCGGTCAGCAGTGGCGAGGCGCTGCTGCATTTCTGGCAGCAGCTTCCGCCGACTTGGCAGCAGCGCCTGCGGGCGTCTGCCCGCGTGGTGGTTGCCAGCGACCGCCTCGGCGAACAGGCGCGGTCGCTCGGCCTGCGGCACATCTCACGCAGCGCCGGCCCCACTGCTGCGCAGCTGGTGGCCGCTGCACACGCCACGCTCACCGTCCCGGCAGCGAACTGAACAGGGACGTGGATCACGCTTGCCGCTGTGGTCGGCAACAGTGATGCTGTGCACCATGCGGCCTGCCGGACCCTGACCGGCGACGTTGCCGACAAGGAAGCCCCATGAACGAGACTCCGCCCGTTTCCCCGCCCCGTAGACCCGTGCGCTGGTTGCTGCCGCTGGCCGCTGCGGTCGTGCTTGGCGCGGGCGGCTACGCTGGCTGGTACGTCTGGCAGCAGCAACAGCATGAGCAGGAAGCGCAGGCACAGACCACGGCCGTCCAGCTGAAGGGCCTGGAGGCCACGCTGGATGCGCTGCGTCGTGACCAGCGCGCAACCAGCCAGCGCCTGCAGGACGCGGCCACCACCAACCGCGTGCTGCGCGACGAGATGCTGGGCCTCTCCCAGCGCAGCGCGTTGCTGGAAGAGAACCTGGCCAAGCTGGCCGACAGCGCCAACCAGGGCCGCCAGGCCGTACAGCGCGATGAGGCCGAACTGCTGCTGACCCAGGCGGCGCAACGGCTGAATTATGCCGACGACGTGGAGGGCGCACGCCGCCTGTACGCACAGGCGGCCACCGCACTGGCCGAACTGCCCGACGCTGATGGCCTGAACCTGCGCCAGGCGCTGGTGCAGGAGCGCGAGGCACTGGACGCGCTCGGCAGCGGCCCGCGCGTGCAGTCGCTGCAGCGTCTGGATGCTGTGGCCCGGGCGCTGCAGGGCCTACCGTCACAGATCACCGGCACGACCGGCGGCAATGCTGCCAAGCCGTGGTGGCAGGCCACCCTGGCCCCGTTCGTGGACATCACCCCCAGCCGCCAGAACGGCCCACTGACGGCCGCCGAACAGCGCAACGCCGACGATGCACTGCAGCTGGAACTGACGCTGGCACGTGCCGCCATCGAGCGTGGCGACCGCGCGGGCCGCAACTCCGCCCTGGACCGGGTGGAACACTGGGCACAGCGACGCTGGCCGGATTCACCGGCCCTGCGCGCGCAGCGTGCTGAACTGAAGGCCTTGCGCGAGCTTCCCCTGCAGGCCAACGACGCTGTCCTTGGCAGCACCCTGCAACAACTGCGCACCCAGACCGACCGGAGGTAAGCCCGCATGAAACCCCTGCAATCCCTGGTCGTGCTGTTGCTGGCCGTGGCCATCGGCGTGGTCGCCGCGCAATGGCTCGGCGCCGATGACCTGAACCGCTTCGGCGAGGTGACCCTGCGCTACGGCGGCTACGACTATCACAGCAACCTGCCGAAGGTAGCGCTGCTGGCGGTGATCACGGTCCTGGTGCTGTGGCTGCTGTGGAGCCTGATCGCTGCACCGTTCCGTGCCTGGGGCCGCTACCGCCGCAAGCAGGGCAGGGTGCGCCTGATCGACGGCCTGCAGGCCTACGAGCATGGCCAGTGGCAGCGTGCCGAGAAACTGCTGGACGGTGCGGCCAAGGACCCGGAGGTGAGCGCGGTGGCGCTGGCCAATGCGGTGCGCAGCGCACAGGCGCGCGCCGACGGCCCCGCCGGTGAAGCACTGCTGCAGCGCCTGGGCGAAAGCGATGCCACGCTGCAGGCGCTGCTGCGCGCCGAACAGCTGTTGGCGCGCGACCTGCCGGTGGATGCGATCAACGCATTGGACGTAGCCGCGATCCAGCCGCTGCCGCCGCGCGGCCTGTGGCTGCGTACCGAAGCGCTGGCGCGTGCCGGCCGCGCACACGAGGCCTATGGCCAGCTGGGTGCGCTGCGCCAGAGCAAGGTACTGCCGGCCGAATCAAACAGCGAACTGGAAGCCCGCCTGGCCGCACAGGCGCTGCTGGAAGCGGCCGACGTCAACGCATTGGCCGCACAGTGGGAAGCCACGCCGAAGGCGCTGCGGCCGACCCCGGACGTGGTGGGCGCCTATGCCAGCCGCGCGGTGGCCCTGAACTGGGATGAGCCGGCGCTGCTGGCGCTGGAACAGGCGCTGGACCAGCGCTGGGACGACGAACTGGTGGCGCTGTACGGCCGCCTGCCGGCCGAGCGCCTGGCCACCCGCCAGGCCAACCTGGCGCGCTGGCGCAATGTGCATGATGGCTCGGCCGCACTGCATCTGGCGCAGGGCCGCGTGGCCCTGGCCCAGCAGCAGTGGGATGCCGCCGATACGTTCCTGCACGAGGCCATCGCCGCCGGCGCCGGTGCCCCAGCGTGGGAGGCACTGGGTGAACTGTTCGCGCAGCGTGGCGAACACGCGCTGGCGGCACAGTGCCTGGCCAATGCGCTGCGCCTGCAGCGCGGCGAGGACAGCGTGGAACTGGTACGCGGCAGCGAAGCGCCGCTGCGTGCCACGGTGGAAGAGCAGCCGGTCGCGGTGCAGCCCCCGGTGTATGACGCCAACGAAGAGCGCGACGAATTCGGCAACCCGCGGTTGCCGTGAAGCGTGCCGACCAACGGTCGGCACCCACCGGAGAAAAAGAACGCCGCCCACCGGGCGGCGTTTTCATATGTGGAACCCGGTAGTCGCAGCGATCAGCGTTCGACGATCGCCACCACGCCCATGCCGCCGGCGGTGCAGATCGACACCAGCGCGCGGCCACCGCCGCGTTCGGCCAGCTGCTTGGCGGCGGTAGCGATCACGCGTGCGCCGGTGGCGGCGAACGGGTGGCCGGTGGCCAGCGACGAGCCCAGCAGATTGATCTTGTCCGGGTCGATGCGGCCCAGCGGCGCGTCCAGGCCCAGGCGGTTGCGGCAGTAATCCTCGCTCTCCCACGCACGCAGGGTGCACAGCACCTGCGCGGCGAAGGCCTCGTGGATCTCGTAGATGTCGAAGTCCTGCAGGGTCAGGCCATTGCGCTTGAGCATCTCCGGCACGGCCACGGTCGGTGCCATCAGCAGGCCTTCGCCATGCACGAAGTCCACCGCAGAGACATGCGCATCGCGCAGATAGGCCTGCGGCTCATGGCCATGCGCACGTGCCCACTCTTCGCTGGCCAGCAGTACCGCAGCGGCACCGTCGGTCAGCGGGGTGGAGTTGGCGGCGGTGAGCGTGCCACGGCCGGAGACCTTGTCGAACGCCGGCTTCAGCGTCGCCAGCTTTTCCAGCGAGGTATCCGGGCGCAGGATGTTGTCACGCTCGACGCCACGGAACGGTGCGATCAGGTCGTTGAAGAATCCGCGCTCATAGGCGGCAGCCAGCTTCTTGTGCGAGGACACCGCCCACTCGTCCTGCGAGTCGCGCGAGATGTTCCACTCCTTGGCCATGTCCTCGCAGTGGTCGCCCATGCTCTTGCCGGTGCGCGGCTCGGCCACGCCCGGGAACTCGGGCTTGAGCTCGGAGAACTTGAAGCCAGCGGTGAGTGCGCGGATCTTGTCGCCGGTGCTCTTGGCGCGGTTGGCGGCCAGCAGGCGTGCACGCAGCTTCTTGCCGTAGACGATCGGCACGTCGGAGGTGGTGTCCGAACCACCACCGATGCCCGATTCAATCTGGCCCAGCGCGATCTTGTTGGCCACGGTGATGATGCTGTCCAGCGAGGTACCGCAGGCGCGCTGCAGGGTGATGCCCGGGGTCAGCGGCGACAGGCCGGAGGACAGCGTGGCTTCGCGGCCCAGGTTCCAGTCGCTGGAGTGCTTGATCACCGCACCCATTGCCACTTCACCCAGCTGCTGGCCATGCAGGCCGAACCGTTCGACCAGCGCACCCAGCGTACGGACCGACATGCCGAGGTTGCCGACATCCGAATACGCGGTGTTCTGGCGACAGAACGGAATGCGGACGCCACCGAGGATGGCGACGGGACGAGCGTTGGGCATGGAGATACCTGGCATGGATGAGGGTGTCTGCAACATGGCCTGCACGGCGGAGCAGGCATAATGGAGCCAAGTGTAGCTGCCGCCCTGTGATGGGCCAACCGTGGAACCATGAGCAAACCCGACCCCGCGATGAATGCCCTTGGCGTGCTGGCCCTGGAACTGGCCGGCGGTGAAATCCCCCGCCAGGCGGTGCTCAGCGCAGAACAGGCCGGTGAACTGGCCGAACGCGTCGGCCGTGACCTGTCCAAGCTGGTGCCGCAGGTAGCCGAGCTGGACCTGGTGTTCGCCGCCGCCCATTTCGACCCGGCCGAAGTGCTGCGCCCGGGCTGGCCGATCCATCGCCGCCTGGAAGAACTGCAGATGCGTGCTCCGGGCCGCAACCAGGGCCCGCGCCTGCTGGCCTTCGGTACCGATGCCGAGGGTGATGTGCCGCTGCCGTTCCAGGCCGATGCCAGCCTGGTTGGCGGTGGCCTGCGCGTGGTGCCGTTCCTGCTGACCGGCAGCGATGTGGCCACCACCAACGCGGTCGCGCATGCGCTGGAAGACACCTTGCTCGCCAACGGCATGGCGCATGCCGACACCGCGCTGATGGCGCAGAACAGCTTCGGTGCGCGGATCGAACACGCACGCTACTTCACCGTGAACGATCTGGCCGCGATGATGTCGATGCAGTACGACAACCAGGGCCTGGCCGCGCTGTGGCCGCTGATCGAGACCGCGATCATGGCGCCGGGCGAGGACGAGTGGCTCAATGCCGCGCCCGAGCCGCTGCTGCGCTATACGCACGGCGAAGCACGCATGGCACTGTTCGACCCGGCCGGTTGGTGCGCGCACTACAACCACAGCAAGAACGATTGCGACCGCCTGAAGGGCATCTACGAACAGTTCCTGATGCGCCAGCGGCAGATGGCTGCGGTGCTGGAGGCACACGGCGTGCCGGTGCTGTTCGTGCACTGCGAGGCCGGGCACGACGCGCGCGAGCTGCTGGCGCGCTGATCTGCGGATGCGCACCGCCGGGCATGGCCCGGCGCTACCGTGCAATTGCGTTTCGCCGGGGCGCGACCGCCGTGCGTATTGCTGTAGCGCCGGAGTCCATGCTCGGCTCAGGTCCACCGAAGAGCAGCCGAGCATGGGCTCGGCTCTACAGGAAGCGATGCAAAGAAAAACGCCGGCTTGCGCCGGCGTTTTCCGTTTCCAGCAAAAGCGTCCTTACGGGGCCTTCTGGATCACCGCACACGCCAGGCGCGCGCCGGCGTTGCCGGTCGGCTGGGTCTTGTAGTCATCCGCATCGGCGTGGACGATCAGGCCGCGGCCGATGATGTCGAAGTCATCACCCTTGCCGATGTTGACGTTGCTCGACACCGGGCCGTCGATGGTGGCCACGCCCTTGTCGTCGGCCTTGATGTTGGGCATGTCGCCGCCGTGGTGCGGATCGGCCGCCACGCTTCCGTGGTCCTGCTTGCCCGGGTTGAAGTGGCCGCCGGCACTCATGCCGTCCGGCGCGCTGCAGTCGCCCTTCTCGTGGATGTGGAAACCGTGCTCGCTACCCGGCTTCAGGCCCGTAACCTGGCCGGTCACGTGCACCTTGCCATCAACCACCTTGAAGGTGACGCTGCCCTTGGTCTCGTTGCCCTGGGTCGGTGCCAGCTCGGCCGTTGCCGAAGCATCGGCCGCCGGTGCCGCAGCCGGTTCCGGAGTTGCCGCCGGTCCGGTGGTGGCGCCGTCGGCCGGCGCGGCCGGCGGAGTTTCAGTCTGCGGCGTGGCGGGCTGCTGATTACAGGCCGCCAGGCCCAGCGCGGCGATGGCCGCAAACAGCGAAGTGTGGATCAGACGCATTGGAATCTCTCCCTCGATGATGCCTGCAGTGATCAGCGGACGACCCGGATCACGCCACAGGCGATGCGGACGCCGGCATTGCCGGCGGGCTGGCTGCGATAGTCGTCGGCGTTGGCATGCACGACCAGTGCACGTCCGGCGATATCGGTGGCGGCGCCTCCGCCAAGGGTAACGCCCTTGAGGTGGATATCGACGTTGGCGCGGCCCTGGGCGTCGGCACGCAGGTTGTCCATGTCGCCCAGGTGGTGCTTGCCGGTGCCGGCGCGGCCATGCGCAGCGCCACCGGGATTGAAATGATTGCCGGCACTGCTGGCATCCACCGCACTGCAGTCGCCGCGCTCATGGATGTGGAAGCCGGCCTGCTGCATCGGCTGCAGGCCACCGACCAGGCCGGTGATGTGCATGCCGCCGGGCTCCACCATCAGTGCGATGCGGCCACTGACAATGCTGGCCGAGGCCGGCGCGAGATTGGCCTCGCCCTGCTTCGCAGCGCTGACCACGGTCGGCGGCGGCGGGGTGGGCTCGGCTTTCTTCGGCGTACTGCCACAGGCAGACAGCAGCACGGCGGCGGACAACGGCAGGATGGCAAAGGACAGACGCATCGAAGACTCCTTGCAGGTGACACTAAGCGTTGCATCGTCCATGAACGATCAACAGTTCGGCAAGCAGGCGCGAGGACCGCGTGCAGGGACCGTTCAATGGCCCCCGCGGCGGCGGCCAGCGCCCAGCTTGCGGGTAAGGGTATTGCGGCCCAGGCCCAAGCGGGCAGCGGCTTCGGCGCGGCGGCCATGGGTGATCTGAAGCGCCGCTTCCAGCAGCGCATGGTCGACCCGCTCGCGCACCTGCGCATGCAGCCCTTCCACGCCTTCGGCGAGCTGGCGGCGCGCCCATTCGGCCAGCAGCGCTTCCCACTGGCCTGGATCGGCACCGCTGATGCCGCCGCGACCGCCCCGCGTACGGTTCAGCGCGGTATCGACGTCGGCCACGCCGATGGTGTCAGCGGCGGCCAGCGCGGCCATCCGCCAGCACACGTTTTCCAGTTCGCGCACGTTGCCGGGCCAGTCGTGTTCGCGCAGCGCCTGCAGTGCGGCGGCGGTCAGGCGCTTGGGCGGCGTGTCCAGCCTGCGTGCGGCGGCGGCCAGGAAGGTGCTGGCCAGTTGCGCGATGTCCTCGCGGCGCTCGCGCAGCGGCGGCAGCTGCAGGCGCACCACGTCGAGGCGGTGCAGCAGGTCCGCGCGGAACTTCCCCTGCGCGACCAGCCCTTCCAGGTCCTGGTGGGTGGCGGCCACCACGCGCACATCGACGCGGATCAGTTCGCGGCCACCGACGCGGAAGAACTCGCCCTGCGCGAGCACGCGCAGCAACCGGGTCTGCAACGGCAGCGGCATGTCGCCGATCTCATCCAGGAACAGCGTGCCGCCATCGGCCTGCTCGAAGCGGCCGGTATGGCGGCGCTGCGCGCCGGTGAAGGCGCCGGCTTCATGGCCGAACAGCTCACTTTCCAGCAGCTCGGACGGAATGGCAGCAGTATTGAGCGCGACGAACGGCCCATGCGCGCGCGGCGATTCGCGATGCAGTGCATTGGCCACCAGCTCCTTGCCGGTGCCGGTCTCGCCGGTGATCAGCACCGCCAGCGGCGCCTGCGCCAGGCGACCGATGGCGCGGAACAGCGCGCGCATCGGTGGCGTCTCACCCACCAGTTGCGGCGGTTGGTCGCCATGCGCTTCCGGCGCAGGCGTGGGCGCTGCCAGTGCCGGCGCCACCGCCGGCAGCACGCGCTGCGCCAGCGCCACGGCATCGTCCAGGTCGAACGGCTTGGACAGGAATTCATGCGCGCCGCCGCGGAACGCACCGGCCGTGCTGGCCACATCGGTATAGGCCGACATCACGACCACCGGCAGCTGCGGCAACGCGGCCTTGAGCTTGTCCAGCAGCACGAGGCCATCGTCGCCAGGCATGCGCACATCGGTGAACAGCAGCGCCGGCGGCGCGCCTTCGCCCAGGGCCTGCAGGGCTGCCGCAGCGCTGTCGAAATCGACGACCTGGTAGCCCGCCTCGCGCAGCGCGGTGCACAGCACGAAGCGCACGGCACGATCGTCATCGACCACCCAGATGCGCTGCGGGGACGAAGAAGACTCAGACATCGCGCGGGGCCTCCTCGGCCGGGGCGGCGCCACTGACAATCGGCAGCAGCAGGGTGAACACGGTATGACCCGGGCGCGAGCGGTAGGTCAGCGTGCCGCGGTGCTCGCGCGCCACCTGCTGGGCCAGCGCCAGGCCCAGGCCAGTGCCTTCGGCGCGGCCACTGACCAGCGGCAGGAACAGGTGCTCGGCCAGTTCCTCGGGTACACCACGGCCGTCGTCGGCAATTTCCAGGCGCAAGGCCAACGTGTGCAGCTGCTCGGCGATGCGCGCGCCATGCTCCACGCGGGTGCGCAGGGTGATGCTGCCGGCACCGGCCTGGATTGCGTTTCGCACCAGGTTCCACACCGCCTGGGTAAGACGGTCGGCGTCGCCACGGAATTCGGGAATGCTGGGGTCGTAGTCGCGCTGCAGGCGTACTGCCCAGCCGGCCTCGTTCTCGGCCAGGCGCAGCACGCGTTCCAGCGCGGCATGGATGTTCAGTTCGGCGTGGGGTGCGGCCGGGGCCGGCGACAGCAGCTGGTCGAGCAGGCCGTTGAGGCGCTCGATCTCCGAGCCGATCAGTTCGATCAGTTCGCGTTCGCTGGCCTCGCGCTGGGCCGCGCGGCGGGCCAGCAGCTGGGCCGCACCCTTCAACCCGGCCAGCGGGTTGCGCAGCTCGTGGGCCAGGCCCTTCAGCGCCGCGCTGAGCGCGCTGGGCAGGGCCTGCGTCGGGTCCAGCCCAGGGAATTCGTCGACCGGATGTGCCTCCAGCAACCAGCCGCCATCGTCGCGGCGGCTCATCCAGCCCTCGGCGAAGCGCGGCGCCTCGCCGGGCACCGCCAGCGCCAACCGGTTCAGGCGCAGGCTGTCGCGCTCATCGCGTGCCAGGAAGTGGGCCAGCGCTTCGCCCTGCACTTCCAGTGCAGCCAGCGGCTGTCCCAGCAGGCGGCGCCCGCTGACACCCAGCCAGCGGCCGAAGGCCGGATTGCAGCCGATGATGCGGCCATCGGCCCCGGCCCAGGCCAGCGGCGTGCCCAGGGCATCGAGGGACGGCGGGGGTGCGGGGTCGGACATTGCACCAATGTAGTGCAAAATGCGGGGTTCGGGGTCAGAGCACGTTCCGCCAGAAAAGGGCTCCGGCCCCTGCCGCAGGTCGAGCGAGCTCGACCACTACCAGATGCGTGGCCGGTTACAGCTTCATGTTGAGGCCGACGAACACACTGCGTCCCGGGGCCGGCGAAAACATCGGGCGGGCGCTGTCCCAGAAGAAGCTGTCGTACCAGGCGTAGGCGTACTGGCGATTGGTGGCGTTCTTCAGCTGCAGGTCCACGCTGAATCGCGGGGTGAGCTGGTAGGCAGCACTGAGGTCGAGCACGGCGAAGCCACCGAACTTGCCGGCTACGTTGCGCTCTTCCAGGTAGTAATCGCCCTGTGCACGCGCCTGCAGGCCCAGCCGCAGCGCATCACCGGCGCGGTAATCCACGCCCAGATTGCTGATGTGGCGCGGGGTGGCAGCCACTTCGCGTCCCTGCAGGGAAACGCCGGCATCGCGGTCGTCGCGGGTGATCTTCGCTTCCTGGTAGGCGTGCGACGCCCACACCGTCCAGTCGTCGCCCAGTTGCAGGCTCAACTGCGCATCCACGCCGCGCCGGCGGGTCTTGCCCAGAATGACCGTGGTTCCGGTGGCCGGCATGTTGGATACCTCGTTTTCCGCGTCCTGCTGCCACACCGCCAGACGTGCCTGGGCGCCCGCGAACGGCTGGAACTTCAGGCCCAGCTCCATGCCGGTGTTGGTGGACGGCTGCATCGGTGCCTGCCCCGGGGTGAGGTAGGCCGGTGCGGTGGAGCCGGTCAGTACCTGGAAGGTGCGGCCCCAGTTCGCGTAGACGTGGGTGGTCTGGCCCAGGGTGTGGATGATGCTCAGCTTGGGCTGGCCGATCGTGCCGTAGTCCTGCAGGCGGCCGCTGACGCCGTTCACCAGGTGGGTGCGGCCGCTGAAGCGGTCGACGCGATAGGCCGGCACGACCTTCCAGGCTTCGACGGGCTGGTAGACGGCTTGCACGTAGGCGCCCCAGTTGTCGAAGCTGTGGCGATCATTGTTCTGCACCCGCGCCGGTGGCTGCCTGAAGTCGGTGGGTTCGGCGTAGGCGTAGCGCTCGCGGATGTAGCCGTTGTCCTGCTGCTCGTAGTTCAGGCCACCCTCGACGGTAAGCGTCGGGCTGGCCTGCCAGGTGAGCGTGCTGAGCAGGCCATGCTGCCGCTCGTCCCACACGCGGCGCTGGCGCGGCAGGTTGCCGTTGGGCACGTCGCTGAAGGTCACGCGGCGGTCGTCTTCATAGCGGTTGTAGTACAGCCGCGTGCCGAAGGTGAGCGCGTCGGACAGTTTCATGTCCAGGTGCGCGGCGATCTGGCGCATGTCGCGTTCATCGCCATCGTTGCCGTTGCGCAGGTCGCTGCCACGGCGGTGCGTACGCAGCTCCTCGGCGGTCATGAAGCCGGGTTCGTCGGCTTCGTGGTGGTACGCACGCGCGGTCAGGCCCACGCGCAGGCCGTCGTCCAGCGAGCCATGGAACCACTTGCCGCCCAGCGAATACTTCTTCGAGGCATCGTGATCGCGGTAGCCGTCGCTGGCCTGGGTGCCGACGAAATAGTTCTGCGCGAAGCCATTGGCTTCGCGGCCGACTGCCAGCTGTGCATCTCGGGTGTTGTAGCTGCCATAGGCCAGTCGCACGTCGGTGTAGGTGCCGCCCTGGCGCGTACCGAAGTTCACGTTGCCGCCGATGTTGTGCAGGCCGTAGCGCGGGTCGTTGGTACCGCGCACCACTTCGATGTAGCTGATGTCCAGCGGGAACAGCATGTCGATGAAGCGCTGGTTGCCGCTGTTGACGTTGCTGGGGATGCCGTCAATGAGGGTCTTGATCGCGTTGAGGTAGCCCTCGCCGTTGAAGGCGCGGAAGCTGACCTTGCCCGATTCGGCACCCTGCCGCGTTTCGGTGAGCTGGATGCCGGGCATCTGCCCCAGCAGCTCCCAGCTGTGCGAGACGTTGCGGTCTTCGATCTGGTCCGCGCCGAGCACGTCCACCGAAGTCAGTACCTGGTGCGCACTGAGCTGGCCTTCGCCGTGCTGGTGCACCTGCACCTTGCCGAGGGTGAGCGCGGCATCGGCGGACTGTGCGAAAGCTTCAGGGGCGAACGGCGCGGCCGCCAAGGCGGCCAAAAGGGTGGGAGTCATGGGAAGGGGCGGTTACGGTGAAATGTAATCATATAACATTTCACGTGTCCGCTTTTGCAGCGTCGAGCAAAGCTCGGCGCTACAAGGGCGGGAGCCGGGGGGATTACACCGGGTAGCCGGTGGCTTCCCGTGCCTTCTTCCAGGCGGCTTCGAATTCACGCGCGGAGATTTCGTCGTCCTCGTCGAAATCCAGGAACGACACCGGCTGGTCGGCCAGCAGGAAGCGGTCGTCGCTGTGGGCATGCTCGTCGGCCCAGACCATCCTGGTGCCGTAGATTTCCACCTGCCGCACGATCTTCTCGCCGCGCGCTTCCATCAGCACGTTGCCCTTGCCCAGGCCCGATTCGGCCCAGTGCTTGTAGTACTTCTTTGCGGCGGACTTCGCGCCGGGTTTTGCGTTGTGCTTTGCGTAGGTCATTGCAGGAGCCCTGGCCGCTGGCGCGGCCGGAAAGTGCGGAATGGCGCCATTATCGCCCGACCTCGCAGCGCGCAGGTGGGCGCTTCAGCGGGCCGGCGCTGGCAACGCCACGCCCTTCGGCCACAACATCCAGATGTTGCCCTTCTGCTTCATGTCGCCGGCCAGCTTGCCCGCGGCTTCGCCGCTGCCCCAGTACAGGTCGGCGCGCACTTCGCCGGCGATGGCACCGCCAGTGTCCTGCGCGGCCACCGGGCGCACCACCGGGCTGCCGTCCGGGCGCGTGGTGGACAGCCACAGCAGGCTGCCCAGCGGTACCACGGTGCGATCCACCGCCACGCTGTAGCCGGCGGTGAGCGGTACGTTCAGTGAACCACGCGGACCTTCCGGGCTGTCCGGAGTGCGCACGAAGAACACGTAGCTGGGGTTGCTGCGCAGCAGTTCCGGCACGCGCGCGGGATGGGCCCGGGCCCAGGCGCGGATCGCGTCCATGGTGACGTCTTCCTTCTTCAGCTGGCCCTGGTCCACCAGCCAGCGACCGATCGCGCGATAGGGGTGGCCGTTCTGCTCGGCATAGGCCAGCCGCACCTGCGTGCCATCAGCCAGGCGCACGCGGCCGGACCCTTGGATCTGCAGCAGCTGCAGGTCCATCGGGTCGGTCAGCCAGGCCAGCACCGGCGCCTTTACGCCTTTGGCGGCGATGGTGCCGGCATCGTCATAGGGCTTGAGCACCTTGCCCTCAACCCGCCCGCGCAGGCGCTTGCCCTTCAGTTCCGGGTAGAGGCTGTCCAGCTGCACCACGATCAGATCATCCGGCGTGCCGTACACCGGCACCGTGGCCTTATCGGTACGGGTAAGGCTGCCGGGGTAGATCGGCTCGTAGTAACCGGTGATCAATCCGTCGGCCTGACGGCCACCAGCACGCAGCGCATAGGCATCGAGGTCGCGCTGCAGGAACTGGCGGATCGCGGCCGGGTCCTTGTCTGACACGGCTGCGGCGGTGGCACAGGGCTTGGCCCAGGCAGCGTCGTTCTTCAGGCGGGTGCAGCTGCTGCGCCAGGCAACGAAGCCGGCCTGCAGATCGCTGTTTGAGACCGCTGGCAGGGCTTTCCAGTCGACCTTGGCGTAGGTGGCCGCCGGCGGTGAGGTCGCCGTGGGCGCTTCGGAACCCGTGCGGGGAGCGGTGGTGGCGCAACCGGCGAGCACCGCCGCTGCCAACAGGGTCCAGTGCTTGCGCTTGAAGAAGGTAGCGGAATCGATCATGCCGCCATGGTGGCGGGCCGGCCGCTGGGCGGCAACCCGGCGCGGGGTCAAGCGTTCATGCGCGGAGTCACGGCATCTGCAGCAGCAACGAATGCAGGATGCGAGCGTCCTCGGCATCCAGCGCCTTGGGCAGGTCGTCGCGGCCACGGAAACGGCGGTGGAAGGCGACGACGGTGGCTTCTCGGTTGTCCAGTGGATAGCCGAAGCGGGCCAGCGCATTCCACGCGTCGAAGCCTTCCGGTGCCGCGCCGTCGGCCGCGCGCGGCCACACGCCGAAGCCGGCCTCGGCCAGCTGTTGCCACGGGAAGAAGCGGCTCGGATCCTGCTTGCGCGTCGGTGCCAGGTCGGCGTGGGCGATCACCTGGCGCGGCGGGATGTTCAGGCGGGTGGTGAGGTCACGCAGCAGCACGATCAGCGATTCGATCTGCGCCGCACTGAACGGGCTGCGGCCATCGTTGTCGAGCTCGATGCCGATCGAGGCCGAGTTGAGATCGGTGATGGTGCCCCATCGCCCGGCGCCGGCATGCCAGGCACGGCGCTCATCGGCGACGAGCTGGTAGCGATGGCCATCGGCGCCGATCAGGTAGTGCGCGCTGACCGGTCCACCGCTGTTGGCGGTACGCAGCGTATGCAGGCTCTGCTGCACCGATTTCTGCTCGGTGTGGTGGATGACGATGATGACCGGCGTGCGCGCGTTCTGGTTGGGCGAAGGCACCCAGGTGGCGAGCGGGTTGCGCGTTTCCCGTGGCGTGGAAGCGCAGGCGGCCAGCAACAGGCAGGCCGAGAGCATCAGTGTGGTGCGGATCGGAGGCATGGCCTGATTGTGCGCGATCTGGCGCGAGGGTGCATGTCACAAGAAAGATTCGGTAGATCCACGCCATGCGTGGATGCGCCACTCCGGCCGTGCCAGCCAACGGTCGGCACCCACCAGAGCAGACCCGGACCCTGTGCCAAGCAAGCTTGGCACCTACCAGAACCAGGACAGGGGAAGTGCCGACCAACGGTCGGCACCCACCACGTCAGTACGCCGCTACCTCAGGCCTCGTAGGCAGACTCGCCGTGCGAAGTCACATCCAGGCCGGTGCGTTCGGCCTCTTCGGTCACGCGCAGGCCGACCACGACCTTGACCACCAGCAGGATGGCCGCGGTCACCACCGCCGACCACAGCACGGTCAGGCCGACGCTGACCACCTGCACCCACACCTGGTGGCCGATATCCAGATCGGCCTTGGTGCCGCCCAGCGACTGCGCGCTGAACATGCCGGTGAGGATCGCGCCGACGATGCCGCCGACACCATGCACACCGAACACGTCGGCGGTGTCGTCCACCTTCAGCAGGCGCTTGAGGCCAGTCACGCCCCACACGCAGATCACGCCGGCGACGAAGCCGATCACGATCGCGCCAAGCGGGCCGACCGTGCCACAGGCCGGGGTGATGCCGACCAGGCCGGCCACCGCACCCGAGGCTGCACCCAGCGCCGACGGCTTGCCCTTGCCGATCGCTTCCACCAGGGTCCAGCCGAGCACGGCGGCGGCGGTGGCCAGCACGGTATTGAGGAAGGCCAGCGAGGCCACCGTATCGGCCGCAGCGGCGGAACCGGCGTTGAAGCCGAACCAGCCTACCCACAGCAGCATGGCGCCGATGTAGGTAAACGGTACGTTGTGCGGCTTCAGCGCGGTCTGGCCGTAGCCCAGGCGCTTGCCGACGAACCACGCGCCGACCAGGCCGGCCACGCCCGCATTGATGTGGACCACGGTGCCACCGGCGAAGTCGATCGCGCCCAGTTCACCCAGGTAGCCGCCGCCCCAGACGATGTGCGCCATCGGGATGTAGCTGAGGGTGAACCACAGTGCCGAGAACAGCAGTACCGCACGGAACTTGATGCGCTCGGCGAAGGCACCGACGATCAGCGCGGTGGTGATGCCGGCGAAGGTCGACTGGAAGGCGACGAACAGGTAATCCGGCAGGCCCTTGATCGGCGTATTGCCCACCGACTCCGGAGTGAGGCCCTTGAGGAAGGCGAATTCGGTGAACGAGCCGAAGAACGGATTGCCGGCGCTGAACACCGCACTGTAGCCATAGGCCACCCACAGCAGCAGCACCAGCGAGAACACCACCAGGATCTGGCTGAGCACCGACAGCACGTTCTTCGAACGCACCAGGCCGCCATAGAACAGGGCCAGGCCTGGAACCACCATCAACAGCACCAGCAAGGTGGAGGTGAGCATCCAGGCGACGTCGCCACGATCATAGGCAGCGGCCGCTTCGGCCACGGCCGGCGCGGCGGCGGTGGCGGTGGCGGCCGGATCGTGCAGCGGCTCGACCGCCACGGTTTCGCTCGGCAGCGGCGACACCTGTGCCTGGGCGTGGGCGCTGCCCGGCCAGGCACCAGCGGCCAGCGCGCTGAGCAGCATCAACAGGCACACCAGATGGAACCGGGCTTGCCACCCGGTGAGAAGGCGCATCTTCATGGGGGAGTCTCCGGAAGGGGGCTTACAGCGCGTCGGCGCCGATTTCGCCGGTGCGGATGCGGATGACCTGCTCGACAGCGGTCACGAAGATCTTGCCGTCACCGATCTTGCCGGTGCCGGCAGACGACTGGATCGCTTCGATCACCGCGTCGGCACGTTCGTCGGTGACGACGGTTTCGATCTTGATCTTGGGCAGGAAGTCGACAACGTACTCGGCACCGCGATACAGCTCGGTGTGGCCCTTCTGGCGACCGAAACCTTTCACTTCGGTCACGGTGATGCCCGACACGCCTGCATCGGACAGGGCCTCGCGGACCTCGTCGAGCTTGAACGGTCGGATGATGGCGGAGATCAGTTTCATGCGCATGTCCCGAGGGTGGATGGGGCCAGCGCGCCAGCGCGCGTTGGCATCAGGCAACCACGGGTCATCAGGATGATGACCGTGGCTGTTGCACCGGACACGTACAGGGCCGGGACGGCCGTGCCTCTCTCCTTGCACGACCGACGCGGGAGGGAGGGCGGCCCTGGTCGCGTATCCGGTCTCTCTCTTGCCCCTGGATAAGCGGGCCAATGGCTCGCGTTCCAATGCAGCGGACTGACAGTCCGCTCTACAACGGCGGGCCTGCGCCCGCCCTGCGGCTCCCCAGCCGCGAGAACGGAAGCGATGGCGGCGGGTGGGAGGGGGAACCCACCGCCATCGCGCCCGGTCAGCTCGCGTAGTACAGCTGGTATTCCAGCGGGTGGGTGGCCGCGCGGAACTTGGTCACTTCCTGCATCTTCAGCGCGATGTAGCCGTCGATGAAGTCATCGCTCATCACGCCGCCGGCCTTCAGGAACTCGCGGTCCTTGTCCAGCGCTTCCAGCGCCTGGTCCAGCGAGGAGCAGACCTGCGGGATCAGCTTCTCTTCCTCCGGCGGCAGGTCGTACAGGTCCTTGTCGCTCGGTGCACCCGGGTCGATCTGGTTCTTGATGCCGTCCAGGCCGGCCATCATCAGCGCGGTGAAGGTCAGGTAGCCGGACTGGATCGGGTCGGGGAAGCGCATTTCGATGCGGCGCGCCTTCGGGTTGGAGACCCACGGAATGCGGCACGAGGCCGAACGGTTGCGGGCCGAGTAGGCCAGCATCACCGGCGCTTCGAAGCCCGGCACCAGGCGCTTGTAGCTGTTGGTGCCCGAGTTGGCGAAGGCATTGATGGCCTTGGCGTGCTTGAAGATGCCGCCGATGTACCACAGCGCCAGCTGGCTCAGGCCACCGTAGCCGTCACCGGAGAACAGGTTGGTGCCGCCCTTGGACAGCGACTGGTGCACATGCATGCCGCTGCCGTTGTCACCGACGATCGGCTTGGGCATGAAGGTGACAGTCTTGCCGTTGCGATGCGCGACGTTCTTGATGACGTACTTCATGCGCAGCAGCTCGTCGGCCTTCTGCACCAGGGTGCTGAACTTGGTGCCGATCTCGCACTGGCCGGCGGTGGCCACTTCGTGGTGCTGTACTTCCACTTCGATGCCGACCTGTTCCAGGGTCTTGCACATCTCGGCGCGCAGGTCGTGCAGGGTGTCGGTCGGCGGAACCGGGAAGTAGCCGCCCTTCACGCCGGGACGGTAGCCGCTGTTGGCGCCGTCATACTTGGCGCCGCTGTTCCATGCCGCTTCTTCCGAGTCGACCTTGAAGAAGGTGTTGCCCATTTCGTTGGCGAAACGGACCGAGTCGAAGATGAAGAATTCCGGCTCCGGGCCGAAGAACGCGGTTTCGGCGATGCCGGAGGACTTCAGGTAGGCCTCGGCACGCTTGGCGATGCCGCGCGGGCAGCGGCCATAGGCCTGCATGGTGGCCGGATCGAGGATGTCACAGCTGATCACCAGGGTCGGATCGGCGTAGAACGGATCGACGTAGGCGCTGGACGGGTCCGGCAGCAGCACCATGTCCGATTCGTTGATGCCCTTCCAGCCGGCGATCGAGCTGCCGTCGAACATCTTGCCTTCTTCGAACAGCGACGGCTCGACGATGCTGACCGGGAAGGTGACGTGCTGCTCGACGCCACGCATGTCCACGAAACGCAGATCGACGAATTCGATCTGGTTGTCCTTGATCAGCTTCTCAACGTTTTCCACGGACATCGGTACGACCTCGGATGGGGATGAATGCCTGCTGAGGTACAGCAATGACCGTGCCAACTTTTTGCGACCCGCAAGTCGTTGATTTCCCTAAGCCCGCCCCGCACCGGTGCGGAACAGCGCGCACCAAACGGGTGCAGTCGGCAGCAGGCGCACCCGTTTGGTGCAGCAGGGATCGTCTATCCTCTCGACCTTCTTCCTTCCTGCCGCGCGTGCCCGCACCGTCCATGTCCGACCTGCTCTCTGCCCTGCTGCTGGGCATCCTCGAAGGCTTGACCGAATTCCTGCCGATCTCCAGCACCGGCCATCTGCTCATTGCCCAGCACTGGCTGGGTGCCCGCTCGGACTTCTTCAACATCGTCATCCAGGCCGGCGCGATCGTCGCGGTGGTGCTGGTGTTCCGCCAGCGCCTGCTGCAGCTGGCCACCGGCTTCAACCAGCGTGAGAACCGGGAGTATGTATTCAAGCTGGGGGCGGCCTTCCTGGTCACCGCCGTGGTCGGCCTGGTGGTACGCAAAGCCGGCTGGTCGCTGCCGGAGACGGTCAGTCCTGTGGCCTGGGCGCTGATCATCGGCGGTGTCTGGATGCTGCTGGTGGAGGCCTACACCGCGCGCCTGCCTGACCGCGACCAGGTGACCTGGACCGTGGCGATCGGCGTCGGCCTGGCGCAGGTGGTGGCAGGCGTATTCCCCGGTACCTCGCGCTCAGCCTCGGCGATCTTCCTGGCCATGCTGCTGGGCCTGAGCCGCCGCGCGGCGGCGGCCGAATTCGTGTTCCTGGTCGGCATTCCCACCATGTTCGCCGCCAGTGCCTACACCTTCCTGGAACTGGCCAGGGACGGGCAGCTGGGCAGCGAGAACTGGACCGAGGTGGGCGTGGCCTTCCTTGCCGCGGCCGTCACCGGCTTCGTCGTAGTGAAGTGGCTGATGGGCTACATCAAGTCGCACAGGTTCACGGCCTTCGCCCTCTACCGCATCGCGCTGGGCGCGGCGCTGCTGCTGTGGTTGCCCTCCGGCAGCTGAACAGCACCGGGGCACGGTAACCCCAATGCCAGCCCCACCCCGTTTCCCCCACGGTTCCCCAAGGAGAATCACCATGAACCGCAAGCTCACCCTGCTCCTCCCGCTGGCCCTGATGGCCGCGTGCAGCCAGACCCCGGCCCCGGCCGGCACCGGCGGCGATGACGTGGCCCCGGCCGCGGCCAAGGCAGCGGACCAGCAGACGCTGGCGCATCTGGACGCGCAGCGCCTGCAGAGCCAGCACTGGCTGCTGCAGCAGGCCACCGGCGCCGACGGCAAGCGCATCGACGCGCTGTTCGCCCGCCAGGACAAGCCGGTCACCCTCGACTTCGCTGACGGCCGCCTGTCGGTCAGCAACACCTGCAACCGCATGGGCGGTGGTTATACCTTCGACGCTGGCAAGCTGGCCGTCAGCGCGATGGCCTCGACCATGATGGCCTGCACCGACAAGGCGCTGATGGCGCTGGACGAGGCCGTGTCGAGCCGCCTGCAGGGCGAACTGAAGGCCGAGCAGGATGCCGATGGCAAGCTGACCCTGACCAACGCCAAGGGCGACACGCTGGTCTTCAACCCGGAACCGACCGCTGAAACCCGTTACGGCGGCGCCGGCGAAACCGTGTTCCTGGAAGTGGCCGCGAAGACCGAGAAGTGCTCGCACCCGCTGATCCCGGACTACCAGTGCCTGCAGGTGCGTGAAGTGAAGTTCGACGACAAGGGCCTGAAGCAGGGCGAGCCGGGCAAGTTCGAGAACTTCTACGGCACCATCGAGGGCTACACCCACGAAGACGGCGTGCGCAACGTGGTGCGCGTGAAGCGCTACGAGGTGAAGAACCCGCCGGCCGATGCGCCGTCGCAGGCGTACGTGCTGGACATGGTGGTCGAGTCGGCCGTCGAGAAGTGATGTGGAGCCGACTGTTAGTCGGCTGGCACTTGAAGGGCGGCCGCGAGGCCGCCCTTCTTCGTTGTGCGTTGTAGAGCCGAGCCCATGCTCGGCTGCTGTCTATCGGGAAAAGCAGCCGAGCATGGCTCGACGCTACCGAAAGCAACGCCGGCCCACGGCCGGCGCTACCGGGGTTGCGGTTACAGCGCCGGGTTCAACGTGTAGGTGCCGTGCAGTGCGGCTTCGGCCAGCACGTGGCCGTGCATGGCGCGGTACGCGTCGGCGGCGCTGAAACGCTGCGGCAGGTCCAGCGACGCCACGTCCAGCGCGAATACCCGGAAGAAATAGCGGTGCATGCGCTCGTCGTTGAACGGCGGATACGGGCCGTCATAGCCCAGGTAGTCACCGGCCATGTCCGGGTTGCCCGCAAACCAGCCGGTGAAGTCGTTCAGGCCCTGATGGCTGCCCGCCGGGCCGGCCGGGGTGGTCTTGCCCTTCACCACGAAGCCGTCGCTGCAGCTGCCAGCGGCGATCTCCTGCACCGTGGCCGGGATATCGGCCATCACCCAGTGCACGAAATCGCAGCGCGGCTGGTCGCGCGGCACGCTCATGTCGCTGCGGCCAACCGTCTCCGGCACGGTCGGTACGTCCGGGTCCACGCATACCAGCAGGAACGAACGGGTGCCGGCCGGCGCCCCGCTCCAGGCCAGGTGCGGGTTGCGGTCGGGCGCAAAACCATTGGCATCGCCGGCGGCGAACTCACGATCAATCGGTGCGCCATTGGTCAGGCTGTTACTGGTCAGCTGCATCAGGATCTCCTCACTCTTCCGGGTAACCCAGGCGCACCGCAACCGGGGTGAGCTGGGCGAAGGCGGCGCTCATCACGTCGCGGTAGTTGCGCCAGTGGCCGGGCGGGAAGCGCGGCGCGCCCAACTGCGCCGCCGGCGGCATCGGCCGCTCGAACAGGCGGCCCAGCAGTTCGGCCATCGCCTGCGGATCGTTGCCGACCTGGTCGATGCGGAGCAGCACGTGGGGGTACAGGTCGTCCTCATGCAGCGTGGCAATCTGGTTCAGCGCGCGGGTCAGCCATTCACTGGCTTCGGCCAGCGAGGTCATCGCCAGCGGCGCGGCGGCACCGTAGGCCACCCAGTCCAGCAGCATGTCGCGCGGATCACGCAGCACCAGCACCAGTCGCCCCTGCGGCAGCTGCGGGCGCAACGCCCACAGCAGGGCGTTGTCCCACCACAGCAGCCAGTCGATGACGGTATCGCTCTGCAGGCCACGCGCCGGCAGCTGTTCGCGCCAACGCTGCACCAGCCGCTCCGGCGTCAGTGCGCCCGAAGCGAGATCCTGCAGCGTGTTGTAGTTCTGGAACGCATCGTCGGGCGGGTTGCTGGTGTAGCGGTCGCTGCGCAGCACCGGGCTGGCGGCCGCCAGGCCGGTCGCCACGCGCTCCACGCCCGAGCCCGGCGCGCCCCAGAGGAAGATCGGCGCGGAACTGGTGTTGCCGTCAATCTCACCCTTCTCCGGCCAGCTTGGCGGAGACTTGGCCTGCGGTGGCAGCGGCAGGCGTTGCGGGGCCTGGTCGGCCTGCAGCGACAGCCAGGTACGCAGGGCCTCCTGCGGCTGGCCGGCACGGTCCTGGATCTCGCCCATCCAGGTGCGCAGATCGGCGCGATGCGCTTCCGGCGCCTGCTCGACCAGCGCCTGCACGCGGGCCACCGCAGCAGGCGGATCACGCTGCAGCAACCCTTCAACCAGGCGGGTTTCGCCACTGACACGCCCCGGTTCAATGCTGACGATACGCTCGGCAATGGCTTCGGCCTGCTCGTGCTCGCCCACCATGTCGTGCAGGCGCAGGCGTGCTTCCAGCGCCGGCAGGTGGCCCGGCATGGCGTCCATCCAGCGTTCAACGGTCGCCGCGGCAGCGGGGCTGCCAACTTCTTCCACGGCCAGGCGCGCCAGCCACAGATCATGCAGCTGCGGGTGCTGCTCCAGGGCAGCGTCGAGGCGTGCACGCGCCTCGTCTTCGCGGCCAAGGCGCTGCCAGGACATCAGCAGCAGCTGCAGCAGCTGGCGGTCATCGGGGATCGCTTCCAGCAAGGGCAGCAGATGGTCCAGCGCCTGCAGCGGCTGGCCGTTGCGCAACGCCAGCTCACCGGCCAGGCGCCGCATCGCCGGCACGTCCAGCTCCGGCTGCCGCAGGGCCACCTCCATGGCTTCGGCCGCCGCCGGCACGTTGCCCTGGCGCAGCGCCAGCTGCACCACCAGGCCATGCAGCGAGCTGATGGCCGGGTTCAGTTCCAGCACGCGGCGGAACGCCTGCTCGGCGAATGCCAGCATGTCCTTGCCAAGGTAGGCAAAGCCCAGCGCATAGAGCACGCGGGTGTCATTCGGCTGGGCCTTGTTGGCTGCCGACAGCAGCACCAGCGCACGGTCCGGGTCATCGCGGCGCAGCGCGATCATGCCGTCGATGGTCAGCAGCTCGGGGTGGTCCGGCTCCACGCGCGAGGCCAGGGTGGACAGGCGTTGTGCCTCGTCGAAGTCATTGCGGCCAACCGCCAGGTGCGCCTGCATCAGGTAGGCGGAGAAGGAGTTCGGGTCGAGCCCGGTGGTGCGCGCCAGTGCCTCGTCCGCGCCCTGGTACTGGCGCAGGGCCAGCAGCAGGCCAGCATGCTGCAGGTGCAGCTGGGCATCATCGGGGGCCAGCTGCAATGCCTGCTGCAGGGCCTCCATGGCATCTTCGGCCTTGCCCTGCTGCTGCAGCGCAAGCGCCAGCCAGCGGTGGGCCCCGGCCTGGCCGGGTTCGTCACGGGTCCACGCCTGGGCCAGCTGCACGGCCTGGTCGGCCTGGTTCTGGCGCAACGCTTGGATGATCTGGTCTTGCATGGCGGTCCGGTTCGAGTGCAAACCCGCATTGTAGCGGTCCACGCGCCGGTGCCGGTTCAGCCCGCCAGCACCCGCTGCAGGCGCTGCGCCACCCACCGTTCGGAGAAGCCGTCGCCCCGCCAGTTTTCCAGGAAACCGCAGTGGCCTCCCCAGCAGGCGGTCTCCAGGCGCGCGTGGCGCGGCAGCTGCCAGTCGCTGAAGGTCGCATAGGGAATCACCGGGTCGTCCTGCGCCATCAGGATGTCGGCCGGCACCTGCAGGGCCGACAGGCGGTCACCGGCAATCGAGTAGCCATCGAAATAGGCCTGCAGCGAGCCAAAGCTGGTATGCCGTTCAACCAACCAGGCGGTCAGCGCACGTATATCCAGCTTCAACACGCGGTCGTCGCAGTCGCTCAGCTCGGGGAACAGATCGCGCTTGCGGCGCAGCGAGCCGGCCCATTTGCGTCGGAAGTACCAATCGTACATTGCCGGACCATTCTCGATGCTCTCCATGGTCAGCCCCGGGTCCAGCACCGGGCACACCGAGGCCACGCGCAGCAGCGGCACGCCGGCGGCCGGCGCGCGCAGGGCCAGGCGCAGCACGAAATTGCCGCCCAGTGAGTAGCCGGCCGCCACCAGCGGCAGCTGCGGCCAGCGCTGGGCGATGTCTCCTGCGGCATGCACCACTTCATCGATCAGGTTGGAGTGGAAGATGCCGGGGTTCAGGTGATGGGTGTTGCCGTGGTCGCGGAAGTTCAGGCGCACGACATCGAAACCCTGTTCGATCATGCGCGCGGCCGCCATGCGCATGTAGCTGGATTCGGCACTGCCCTCCCAGCCATGCAGCAGCAGGGCCATGCCCTTGGGTTCGCGGCCTTCGACATGGCTGTGCCAGCCCTGCAGGCGCACGCCATCGCCGCCGTCGAGGATCAGCTCTTCGCTGACCGCGCCGGTGGCCGCCAGCAGCAGCAGGCCGCGCTGCAGGCGCATGCGGCTGGAGCTGAGCATCGACTGCAGGTGCGGGTTGCGCAGCCAGCGCGGCGGCTGGTAGTCAGCCGCATGCAACGTCGGCGTACCGGCGTCCAGGACAGGTGGCGGAACCAGGGCCACCGTGCCCTCAACCGGTGCTCATGGCCGCCACGATGCGCGCGCGCGAGGTCTCCGCGATGCGCCGACGGCCTTCCAGGTCCTGTGCACCGATCGGTGCCAGGAAGTGCACTTCCGCACGCCGCGCCGGCTCACCGAGCAGGCGCAGGAAATTGGCGAAGAAGCTCTCGCCGGGGCCGAATGCCACGATGGTCTGTGCGTCACCCTTGAGCCCATAGACCAGCGCCACCGGCTGCACCGGAACGCCGGTTTCAACCGCGGCCTGGAAGATGCGGGCATGGAACGGCCCCACTTCGTGGCCACCGCGGGTGCGCCCTTCCGGGAACACGCCCACTGCCTTGCCGCCACGCAGGCGATCGGCCATCACCTGCATCACCCCGCCCAGCGACTCGGTGTTGCCACGCTGGTGGAAGATGGTCTGCCCGCGCGCAGCGAGCCAGCCGACCAGGGGCCAGCTGGCGATTTCGCGCTTGGCGACGAAGCCCATCATGCGCTGGCTGTGCAGGATGCAGATGTCCACCCAGCTGACATGGTTGGCCACGAACAGCACGGCACCGGGCAGCGGCGCGCCCATCTGCACCAGGCGGAAGCCGAAGATCCACATCAGGCCCCCCTGCCACCAGTTCACCACCTTCGCCCCGAGGGTATCCTCGCCCACGCGCAGCTCGCCCCACGGCGGAAGCATGCCGATCAGGATCAGCGGCAGGAACACGGTGATGTGGACCAACAGCAGCGGTACGCGGTACAGGTAACGGCACACACGCGCCACGCCGCCACGGGGGGCCGGAGTGGGGGAAGTCATCCGCGCACGATACCGGAGCGTCGCAGCAGCTGCCAGCCGATTTAGGCCATAACCGCCATTGACCGGGGCAATCGGTGGGGAACGCTGGGTTCTGCCGTCGTCAACACGCCCGACCGGGGGCTCAACCGTGGCCGGCCGCCACCACCGCCAGGGTCAGCCGCGAAATGCATACCAGGCGACCCTGCTCGTCCTCGATGCGGATCTCCCACAGCTGGGTGCTGCGGCCCACATGCAGTGCGCGGGCGGTGCCGGTGACAATCCCCGAGCGCACCGCCCGCACGTGGTTGGCATTGATCTCCAGGCCCACGCAGACCTGCTTTGCGGTATCCACGCACAGGTTGCCGGCGCTGCTGCCCAGCGTCTCGGCCAGCACCACCGAGGCCCCGCCGTGCAGGATGCCGTAGGGCTGGCGGGTGCGCTGGTCCACCGGCATGGTGGCCTGCAGCCAGTCTTCGCCCGCTGCGCTGAAGACGATGCCCAGGGATTCGATCGCCGTGTTGCGGCTGAGCGCATTGAGCTGCTCGAGGGAAACGGCTTCGCGGAACACCTGGGTCATGCGGTCACCTTCAGAGAATGGGAACGAGGCCGGCACCGAATGCGGTCAGCATGCGCACCAGCAGCCACTTCGGGCCGACGTTGACTTCGGGGAAGTCGCCGACGGCAACGTAGCAGCGATGGAACTCCGGGTCCTGCCGTGGCAGCGGCTGCGGGCAGTCCGGGCCGGGCTTGAACTCGTAGTCGGTGGCATAGCGCCATGGCCAGAAGTCGAGGATCGGCAGCGCTTCGGAGGCTTTGCCGACGCTGTAGTTCAGCCCCGACAGCACCGGCGGCTTGGCCCGCGGCGCCACCGTCCAGGAGTTCTGCGGATGGGTATCGCGCAGGATGCTCTCGGCCAGCTGCTCGGCAAACACCGGATCATCGATGATCACCGCGCCTTCGGTGTTGTAGTTCTCGCTGCGCGGATCGAAGTTGTGGGTGCCGACCACGCCGATGCGGCGGTCGACCACCAGCGACTTGGCGTGCAGGCCCATGCGCGCGCCCTTGCGGGTGACCGGCAATGGCTTGTTGACCGCCTTGCTGCCCAGGAACGAGGGCCGCGTTTCGGTGCGCAGCAGGCGCGTTTCCACCTCGCTGCCGGCCGCGCGGCGGCGTTCGTGCGCGTTCTGGTAGGCACTGCCGGTACGCGGATGATTCACCACTGCCTGCCTGCGCGTTGTTGCCCGGTTCCCCTCGCTGCCCCCCCCGGCATTGCTGCCGGCGGCGCTGCCGCCGATCAGCGGGTTGCGGCCGCCGTCGTCGTCTGCCCCGGGGGCGGCGATCGGGTCGGGCAGCAGGTTGCGGTAATCAACCGGCGCATCCAGCGGGAACGGCTTGTATTCGAAGATGTTGAAGCCCAGTTCGCGCATGTTGCGCCGCTTGTACTTGTACGACAGCGCATACACGATGGGATTGTCGGTGGCCGCCAGGCTGTTGCTCGACACCACCACGCGCGGTGGCTGCGGGCGCTTGCGCAGCTCGCGGAACAGCTTCTGCGCCGGCTTGGACAGTACGAGGTACGGCGTCTGCAGGATCACTTCCTTCTGCGCACCGGCAATGAGCGCATCCAGCTGGGGCTCGGTCACGTGCTGGCCGGCCAGCGGGGCATCGGCCTTCTCGCGCCGGTGCTTGCGCGGCAGGTCGGCGACATAGCGCACCGAGGCCACCGGCAGCGCGGTATCCACGAAGGAACGGGTGACGAAGTCCATGTCATTGGCTTCGGCACTGACCCGCTGCACCCGTTCCGGGCGGCGGAACGTGGCGGGGGGCAGCGCCGGCACGCCCTCGCGCAGCAGGGTGCGGCCGACATCATTCAGGCGCTCGGCCGGCACGCTGCGCTGGGCACGCCAGAAGGCATCGAAGTTGGCCGCCATCGCACGCGCCTCGGGGCCGGCAATCAGCACGTCGCGGTCGCGGAAGTTGTACTCGCGGTCCCAGTCGTAGTAGTCGTCCTGGTAGTTGCGGCCTCCGACCACGCCGATTGCGTCGTCGATCACCAGCAGCTTGTTGTGCATGCGCTGGTTGAAGCGCCGGAAGCAGCACAGCACGCTGCCGGCATAGTCGAAGTAATTCAGCCGGGCCTTGCCGAACGTCGGGTTGTAGACCCGCAGCTGGAAGTTCTGGTGGGCGCCGGACAGCGCGCCGAGGATCTGCAGGTCGGAGATCGCCGAGAGCTGGTCGATCAGCACCCGCACCTTCACCCCGCGCCGCGATGCAGCCAGCAGTTCGTCGATGACCAGCCGGGCGCTGTCGTCCTTGTCGAAGATGTAGGTCTGCAGGTCGATGCTGCGGGTGGCGCTGCGCAACAGGTTCAGCCGCGCCACCAGGGCGCCTTCTCCCTCGTCCAGCAGGGTGGCGTAGTGGCGCGGCTGCTCCGGGGTGGATTCGGTGAACGCCCGGCCGGCCAGCGCCCGCAGCGGCGAGTCCTGTGCGCAGCGGTCGGCGCGCTGGCAGTCGACCTGGGTCGAGCGCGCCTGCACGGCGATCGCTTCGGCGCGGTCGCGCTCGGTATTGGACAGCGATGCACAACCGCTGCCCAGCAACACGGTTGCCAGCGCCAGTACACGCAGCAGGAGGTTCACGGTTTCGGCGCCTCGCTCAGGCGCGCTCGCAATACGAAGGTCACACGATCACTCAAGGCAAGCTGCCAGCTGTCCATTCCATACCGGCCTCGCTGCACGGTACCGCGGCTGACGACGTCGCAATCATAGCCGGGTCGGGCGCACTCCGCCTTCTCCACCCTCAGCTTCTCGGGATGGCTGACCCCGCGCAGGGTCAGCCGGCCGTTGATGTCACCCCCCTCTTCCACGGTCTCCGGCCAGTACGGCAGCGAGTCGAACTCGACCACCGGGTGGCGGCCCGCGTCGAAGAATTCCTCGCCGCGCATCCAGCCGGTATAGCGCGCCTTGCCGGGGATCTCGACCGAGCGCGTGAACATCTTGAGGTGCACCTGGTGGCGGCCATCGGAGAGGATCTCGATGCGGCCCTCGAAGTGCGGGAACACACCT
Organism: Stenotrophomonas sp. YJH_SMC_33; assembly: GCF_059372295.1. Lineage (NCBI taxonomy): Bacteria > Pseudomonadati > Pseudomonadota > Gammaproteobacteria > Lysobacterales > Lysobacteraceae > Stenotrophomonas > Stenotrophomonas sp. YJH_SMC_33. The sequence continues at coordinate 46,188 of NZ_JCAFVJ010000005.1, read as the reverse complement.
TCGATGCGCTGGCCGAAGCGGGTGCGCACCTCGAAACCGATCTGCGAGCGTTGGGTGTCCAGGCGCAGGACCCGATGCGCTTCGGCGACCACCGGCGGCAGGGGCGTTGGCGTTGGCGGAGGAGGCGCGGCAGGCCAGGCCGCGCCGGAAGCCAGCAGCACGGGCAGCAGAAAGCGGCTGCGCCGCGCCAGGCTCATTGGATCACGGCCACCAGAACGCGTTCAGGCTGGCCACGCCCGGCTCGATCGAAGCCTCGCGCGGGAAGCCGAGCACGGCAATGCCGGCCGGCGGCATGCCGCGGTAGTCGCTGCTGGTGCCGTCGGTCATCAGGGCCACCAGCTGCTCCAGGCCCGGGTTGTGGCCCACGATCAGCACCCGGTCCAGGTCGCGACGCTCGTCCACCAGCGCCGCCAGGGTGCCCGGGGTGGCTTCGTAGATCCGGTCTTCCAGGCGCTTCTCTACATAGCCGATGGCCGTCATCACCGCTTCCAGGGTCTCACGGGTACGTCGCGCCGGCGAGCACAGCACGCAGTCCGGCAGCAGGTTGTTCTCCTTCAGCCACTTGCCGGCGGCTTCGGCTTCGGCCAGCCCCACCGGCGACAACGGCCGGTCGAGGTCGGCCTGGCCGGGGGTCGCCGGCTCGGCATGGGCATGGCGCAGCAGGATCAATTCACGCATCGCGGGTTTCCATGAAGAAGAGGATGCAGCAGGAAGGGTGATGCAGGCATCAAAGCTTCAGCCAGGACAGCAGCGGCTCCCAATCGGCCTGGTGCTCGCGCACCTGGGCCGAGCGGTAGTCGAACAGGCTGCGGCCAAGGCCGGTCATGACCACATAGCTCTGGCTGTCGCGCAGCTGCGCGACCACCGGGTACGGCCATTCACCCAGCATCTGCAGCGCCTGCTGCGAGGTCTGGGTCCAGGGCTTGGTACGGTTGAGCACCAGACCCACTGGCAGCTTGCGGCTGTGCACGCGCGGGTTCTGGGCCAGGCTGTTGAGGAAACCGACGATGGCTTCGATATCCAGCGCCGAGGGCAGCACCGGCACCACCACCGCGTCGGCAGCGTCGAGGAAATGGGGAATATCGTCGGCCAGGGCGCCGGCCGGCGCATCGATGATGACGGTGTCGGTACCGTCGGGCAGCTTCTGCGCCCACTGCTTCTTCCGATATACGTCGATCGGCAGCACCGCACTTTCCAGCCCGGCACGGCGTTGTGCCCAGCGGGTGCTGGAGCCCTGCGGGTCGGCATCGGCAATCACCGTGGCCTTGCCCTGCAATGCCGCGTACGCGGCCAGGTGGGTGGCGACGGTGGTCTTGCCCACCCCGCCCTTGGAACCGGCCACCAGGATCGTCTTCATGCCAGCCTCGCTTCCGGGTACGTTCCCCGAGCGTACACCGGCGATGGTGACGGGAGGTAGCGTCGTGCTGAACCAGCGGCCATCGCCTTTGCTATCGTGGCGCTCCCGAAGGATCGAACCGGCATGAGCGAACTGCAGGACCTGAGCGCGTTGATCCGCGCCAATACCCCACTGATCGTGATCGAGACCCAGGACGAGGGTCGCATCGTCGAGCTGTTCCGGCAGACGCTGATGCACGTATGGCGGGCGCTGCACCGCTGGTCGATCACCGAGGGCCTGCGCCGCATCGACCTGGACAGTGAAGACCCGCCGGTCGGGCCACCCGATGCCAGCGCGGCCCTGCAGATGATCCGCCAGGCCGACCAGCGCGGGGTCTACCTGCTGCTCGATTTCCACCCGTACCTGGGCTATGCCAGCCATCAGCGCGCCCTGCGCGACCTGATCCAGCGCCGCCACAGCGAGCCGCATGTGCTGGTGTTGATCGGTGCCAAGGTGGAGCTGCCGGCCGAGCTGGAAGCGTTGGCGGTGCGCTTCAACCCGCGCCTGCCTGATGCCAACGCCCTGTTGAAGATGCTGCGCGAAGAGGCCGACGCCTATGCGCGCGAGCACGGCGGCCGCCGGGTCGAAGTCGACAGCGAGGCGGTGAAGAAGATCCTGAAGAACCTGCAGGGCCTGAGCCTGGTCGATGCCCGGCGCATCGCGCGCCAGCTGATCTACGCCGATGGCGCGCTGCGCGACGACGACCTGCCGCAGCTGGCACGGCTGAAGTTCGAGCTGCTCAACCGCAGCGGCCACCTGTTCTTCGAGCATGACAGCGCGCGCTTCGGCGATGTGGCCGGCGCCAACCGGCTCAAGCGCTGGATCAGCCAGCGGCGCGTGGCCTTCATCGCCGGCTCGGCGCCGGCCGGGCTGGACCCGCCGCGCGGCATGTTGCTGCTGGGCGTGCAGGGCTGCGGCAAGTCGATGCTGGCCAAGGCCACCGCCGCCGGCTTCGGTGTACCGCTGCTGCGCCTGGACGTGGGCGCGCTGTACAACAAGTACCACGGCGAGACCGAGGCCAACCTGCGCCAGGCACTGGCCTCGGCCGAGCAGCTGGCACCCTGCGTGCTGTGGATGGACGAGATCGAGAAAGGCCTGGCCAGTGGTGGCGAGGACGGTGGCGTATCACGCCGTGTACTCGGCTACCTGCTGACCTGGATGGCCGAGCGCAAGGCGCCGGTGTTCATCGTCGCCACCGCCAACCAGGTGCACGAGTTGCCGGCCGAGCTGCTGCGCAAGGGCCGCTTCGACGAGATCTTCTTCGTTGACCTGCCTTCGCCTGACATGCGCGTGGAACTGCTGCGGCTGCACTTGGGCCGGCGCCAGCTCAATGGCGACGACTTCGCGCTGCCGGCGCTGGCGGCCGCGGCCAATGGTTTCTCCGGCGCGGAGATCGAGCAGGCGATCGTGGCCGGGCTGTATGCAGCGCACGCCGAAGGCCGGCCGCTGGACACCGAGCTGCTGATGAACGAGATCCGCGCCACGCGGCCGCTGTCGGTGCTGATGGCCGAGCAGGTGGAGGCATTGCGGGCGTGGGCGTCGGGACGGACGGTTTCCGCGGACGATTGAGGTTCCCGCGAACGGCGCAGCCCCTCGTGGCGGCTGGTTGACCGTGAACGTCAAAAGCCGCGCTTGGCCGGGCGGGATGGATTCGCGGGGGACGCCGTCAACCCGTCCATGGGGGCTTGGCCGCGGCATCCATGCCGCGGACACCCCCGCGAACCCACCCCGCCCGGCCTCTGACAATTTCCGAGTGCGTCCGCCACGGAAAAGAAAAAAGAAAAGCAGAAGCAAAAGCAAAAGCCGGTTGGTTGGCCGCCTTCTGTAGAGCCGAGCCCACGCTCGGCTGCTCTTCGATCAGATATCGAATAGTCGATTCCGATACAGATTCATCCACGCATGGCGTGGATCCACCGTGTCGACCAAGGTCGACACCTACCCACAGCTGCGAAAATCTGTCGAAGGCGGGGCACTGTGGGTTTGCGGGGTGTGAGCCGCATGGATGCGGCGACCAAGCCCCGGGGGTCACTTCATGGATGGGTTTACGGCGTCCCCGCAAACCCACAGTGCCCCGCCATCCCACCGGAAGACCGCTGTTGCTGTTGCTTTGGCTTTGGCTTTGGCTGTTGCCTCTGCGGGTGCCGGGTGCAACCCGGCCGAACCCCTCCCTCAGGGCCAGGCAGGCGGTGCGGCCGCCCAGGCCTGCTGCACTTCGGCCAGCGACGCACGCTCATCCTCGCGCCACTGCGGCAGCAGCTGCGCATAGTTGGCCGTGGTATTCCACTGCGTCGGCTCGGTGCGTACCGCAGCCGCATACCACTGCACCGCCTCCTGCTTCTGCCCCATCCGCCACAATGCCAGCGCATAGGTCGGCGGCACCCAGCTCGGCTTGGTACGCGCATTGGCGGCCGAGGCCAGCCACTGTTCCAGCGCCGCCTCTGGCTTGCCCTGGCGCAGCAGGTCCCAGCCGTAGTTCCAGCGCACGCTGCGGCCACTGCTGCTCTGTGCCGGGGCCTCTTTCATCGCCTCGGCATACAACTGCTCGGCCAGCTCGCCACGGCCCTGCGCACCGGCCACCGAGGCCAGTTGTACCGTGGCCTCGACCGCACGGCGGCCGCGTTCACGCAGCTTGACCAGCTGGGCGACCAGATCATCGCCCCCGCCCTGCACCGCCACCATCGGCGTGGCCGCCGGGTCATTGTCGAAGTAGAACTCCTGTGGTGCCGGCATGGCCGGCGCGGCCCACGCCGTGGCCGCTCCCGAGGCCAGCAGCACGCTGGCCAGGATCTTTCCTGGAACTGACATCCCTTCTCCCCAGGCCGCGACTGCAGCCTCCCTCTCTCTCCCCGATCCTAACCCCAGCACCGCCACGGGCGCGAGTGCCGGGGCCTGCGCGGCCCCGCTGCTACAATTCGCGCCTTTCCCGCTGCGTGCGTGCACGCGGCCGGTGCCAGCCGATCCTACCGGGCCAGCCATGACCAGTACCGCGCAACTCACTTCGCCCTCTTCCGCCGACCTGCTCGACCGTGACTACACGCTCGACCACAAGTACACCCGCAACGAGGGGCGGATCTACCTGAGTGGCGTGCAGGCGCTGGTGCGGCTGCCGCTGATGCAGCGCCTGCGCGATGCCGCCGAAGGCATCGACAGCGCCGGCTTCGTCAGCGGCTATCGTGGCAGCCCGCTGGGTGGCTTCGACCTGGAACTGTGGCGCGCGCGCAAGCATCTTGAAGCGGCGAAGGTGAAGTTCACCCCGGGCCTGAACGAGGACCTGGGCGCCACCATGGTGTGGGGCACGCAGCAGACCAACCTGTTCCCCGGCGCCAACGTGCAGGGCGTGTTCGGCATGTGGTACGGCAAGGGCCCTGGCGTGGACCGCTGCGGCGACGTGTTCAAGCATGCCAATGCCGCCGGCACCTCGCGCTACGGCGGCGTGCTGGCGCTGGCCGCCGATGACCATGCCTGCCGCAGTTCGACCCTGCCGCACGGCAGCGAAGACGAATTCGTCAGCGCGATGATGCCGGTTCTCAACCCCGCCGGCGTGCAGGACATCCTCGACATGGGCCTGCTGGGCTGGGCGATGAGCCGTTACACCGGCCGCTGGGTCGGCTTCAAGACCATTGCCGAGACGGTGGAATCGTCGGCCTCGGTGCAGGTCGATCCGATGGCGCGCCGCATCGTGCTGCCGGAAGACTTCGAAATGCCCCCGGGTGGCCTCAACATCCGCTGGCCGGACCCGCCGCTGGACCAGGAGATGCGCCTGCACCGCTATGCGGTGAAGGCCGCACAGGCATTCGCCCGCGCCAACGGCATCGACAAGGTGGTGATGGACGCGCCGCGCGCGCGGCTGGGCATCGTCACCACCGGCAAGAGCTACCTGGACGTGCTGCAGGCGCTGGAATACCTTGGCCTGGATGAAGCCGCGTGCGCCGACATCGGCATCCGCGTGTACAAGGTCGGCATGACCTGGCCGCTGGAACCGCAGGGCATCGCGCGCTTCGCGCAGGGCCTGGAAGACATCATCGTGGTGGAGGAGAAGCGCGCCTTCATCGAGCGCCAGATGAAGGAACAGTTCTTCAACTGGCCGGCCAGCTGGGGCCAACGCCCGTCCATCGTCGGCAAGTACGACGAAAGCGGCGAATGGATCCTGCCGTCCACCGGTGAACTGACCCCGGCCACCATCGCCGGCGTGATCGGTCGCCGCATCCAGAGGTTCTTCAACAACGAGTCGATTGAGCAGCGCCTGCAGTGGATGCAGGAAAAGGAAGCCGAGCTTGCGTTGCCGCGCGCCAGCTTCCCGCGCGTGCCGCACTACTGCTCAGGCTGCCCGCACAACACCTCCACCCAGGTGCCGGAAGGTTCACGTGCGCTGGCCGGCATCGGTTGCCATTACATGGTGACCTGGATGGACCGCAGCACCGACACCTTCACCCACATGGGCGGCGAAGGCGTGACCTGGGCCGGGCAGGCGCCGTTCACCGACACCCCGCACGTGTTCCAGAACCTGGGCGACGGCACCTATTTCCACAGCGGCTCGCTGGCGATCCGCCAGGCGGTCGCCGCCGGCGTCAACATCACCTACAAGATCCTCTACAACGATGCGGTGGCGATGACCGGCGGCCAGCCGGTGGACGGCCCGCTGAGCGTGCCGGATATCGCAAAGCAGATGCGCGCCGAAGGCATCCACACCATCATGGTGCTGTCGGACAACATCGGCAAGTGGACCGGCCAGCGCGAACACTTCCCCAGCGACGTGGAGTTCCACGACCGCAGCGAACTGGAGGAGGTGCAGAAGCGCCTGCGCGAAGTGAAGGGTGTTTCGATCCTGATCTACGAACAGACCTGCGCCACCGAGAAGCGTCGCCGCCGCAAGCGCGGCAAGCTGGAAGATCCGCAGAAGCGGGTGCTGATCAATTCGCTGGTCTGCGAAGGCTGCGGCGACTGCGGCAAGAAGAGCTTCTGCGTGTCGGTGCTGCCGAAGGAAACCGAGTTCGGGCGCAAGCGCGAGATCGACCAGTCCAACTGCAACAAGGACTATTCCTGCGTGAACGGCTTCTGCCCGAGCTTCGTCACCGTGCACGGTGGCCAGCCGCGCAAGGGCAGCAAGCGCGATGCCTCCACGCTGCTGGACAACCTGCCGGCGCCGACGATCCGCGGCACGCTTGAGCAGCCCTGGAACATCCTGATCACCGGCGTCGGCGGTACCGGCGTGGTGACCATTGGCGCGCTGCTGGGCATGGCCGGCCACCTGGAGGGCAAGGGCGCGACCGTGCTCGACCAGACCGGCCTGGCGCAGAAGGGTGGCGCGGTGACCACGCACATCCGCATCGCACGCCGCCCGGATGACATCCACGCCGTGCGCATCGCCGCCGGTGAAGCCGACCTGGTGCTGGGCTGCGACATGGTGGTGGTCAACGACTACTGGGCGCTGTCGAAGGTGCGTGCCGGCCGTTCGCAGGTGGTGCTGAACACCTACGAAGCGATGCCGGGTACCTTCACCACCCGCCCGGACATGCAGTTCCCCGCCGCCGACATCATCGCCGGTGTGCGCGTGGCACTGGGCGGCCAGGAGCCGTTGCTGCTGGATGCCACCCAGCTGGCCACCGCGCTGCTGGGCGATGCCATCGCCGCCAACCTGTTCATCCTCGGCTACGCCTGGCAGCAGGGCCTGGTGCCGCTGTCGTTCGAGTCGCTGATGCGCGCCATCGAGCTCAATGGCGCTGCGGTGGCCATGAACCAGCAGGCCTTCGCCTGGGGCCGCCTGGCCGCGGTCGATCCGCAGGCCGTGCAGCAGGCCGCCGGCTTGGTGCGCAACCGCCACACCGATACCGAATCCACCCCGGGCCCGCTGCATCCGCTGCCGCCGGGCGAATGGGAGGGCAACGAATGGGGCGCCACCGCTGCACCGCGCAACACCGGCGACGAACGCGAGCTGCGCGGCCTGCCCTCGCACGGTGGCGACGTGGCATTCCTGCCGCTGGACGACGCGCGCCTGTCGCGCTCGCTGGATGAAATGATCGAGCGCCGCGCCGCCTTCCTGGTCGAGTACCAGGATGCTGCCTACGCCACGCGTTACCGTGATCTGGTGGCACGCGTGCGCGCTACCGAAGCCGAGCGTATCGGCGGCTCCACCGCGTTGACCGAGACGGTTGCCCGCTACCTGTTCAAGCTGATGGCCTACAAGGACGAGTACGAAGTGGCCCGCCTGTACACCAGCGGCGACTTCCAGCGACGCCTGCAGCAGCAGTTCGAGGGCGACTATCAGCTGCGCTTCCACCTGGCGCCGCCGCTGTTCGCCAGGAAGGACGAGCAGGGCCGGTTGCTGAAGAAGGAATACGGCCCGTGGATGTTCAAGGCGTTTGGCTTGCTGGCGAAGCTGAAGTTCCTGCGTGGCGGCCGCTTCGACGTGTTCGGCCGCACCGAAGAGCGGCGCATGGAGCGCAAGCTGATCAGTGATTACGAGGCCACTGTGCAGGTGCTGCTGGATGGCCTGGATGACGACCGCCTGGCGCTGGCGGTGGAGATCGCCAGCATTCCCGAACACATCCGCGGCTTCGGCCACGTCAAGGAAGCGCATTTCGAGCAGGCCAAGGCGCGCGAAGCGGCCCTGCTGGCGCAGTGGCGCAATCCGAAGGCGCTGCATATCGTGCAGGTGGCCTGATGGCAGTGCCGGCCGCTGGCCGGCATTCATCCCGGCATTCATCCCGGCAATCGGTTGCCGGCCAGCGGCCGGCACTACCGATGGATTACCCCAGCCGCCACAGCAGCAGGCGGTTGTTGGCCGGCATCGCCACATCCCCCAGTCGGGTGAATCCGTGGTCGGCGGCCAGCGCCTGCACCGCTTCGCTGTCGCGGATGCCGCTGCGCGGATCACGTGCCTTCAGCCAGGCATCGAACTGCGCATTGCTGTCGCTGGTGTAGCGGCCGCCGTAGTTGAACGGGCCATACACCGCCAGCAGCGCACCGTGGCGCAACAGGGGCGGCAGCGCCGCGAACAATGACTGGACGTGTGCCCAGCTCATGATGTGCAGGGTGTTGGCGCTGAATGCGGCATCGAACGTACTGCCCGGTGCCAGGTTCAGGCCGGGCGCTGGCGGCAGTTCCACCTGCAGCGCTACCGGCGGCAGCAGATTCAGCAACGCCGTTTCGGCACGCCATGCCTCGATGCCTGGCAGGTGGTCCGGATGATCACTGGGCTGCCAGCGCAGCCAGGGCCAGCGCTCGGCAAAGAAGGCAGCATGCTGGCCGGTGCCGCTGCCGATCTCCAGCACCCGGTGGCGGTCGCCCATCCACGGGTCGAGCGCGGCGGCGATGGGTTCGCGGTTGCGTTCGCAGGCTTCTGAATACGGCTTGCTCGACATCAGGACGGGGTCCAGGCGGGGTCGGCCCCATTGTGCACGAGGGGGTGTTGCTCGGCAGGGCGGCGCCCTGCACCCGCCGAAGCAACGGCAACAGCAACAGGGGGCTTCCTGTGGGATTGCGGGGTGGGTCGGGTTGCGGGGGACGCCGTAAATCCGTCCATGGAGGCTCGGTCGCCGCATCCATGCGGCTCACGCCCCCGCAACCGGACCCACCCCGCCTTCGACGGTTTCCTGCGGTCTGTTGGAACGGCTCTTGGGGTCAGATCCGTTTTCCACAGGAAAACGGATCTGACCCCGGATACATTTCGATATCTGACAGATTGTGTCGACCAAGGTCGACACCCACCAACAGCACACGAAATCTGTCGAAGGTGGGGCGGTGTCGGAGTGCGGGGTGTCAGCCGCATGGGCCCGAGGCATGCCTCGAGCGGGTTGGGCAGGACGCCCAATTCCGGTCTTGCCGTGTGCGCAGGAAAGCGCACACGAGCAAGCGGCTGCCAAGCCTCCATGGACGGATTCACGGCGTCCCCGCAATCCGACACCGCCCCACCCACCCACGGAATGCCCGCTTTTGACGTTGACGTTGCCCTGGCTTGAAGCAGGTGCAGGGCTGCAAGCCCTACCGAAACCCCCACCAACCATGACTGCAGTCACTTGCCCGCACGCGCCGCGCTGGCGAAAGTCGAGAAGTTGACGTGATCGGCTCGACCCATTGTCGGCCGCACGCAAGCGAGAGAGAGAGAAACGCTGTGCAACGACGTGAGTTCCTGGCTTTTTCCGGTCTGGGCCTGGCGGGCCTGCTGCTGCCGCATTCCCGTGCCATCGCCGCCGAGCAGTTGCTGGCCCCGGTCGACACCGCCCAGCGCAGGCGCCTGGCCGAGGTCGCGCTGGCCGCCGCACGCACCGCCAAGGCCAGCTACTGCGATGTCCGCATCGGCCGCTATCTCAACCAGTCGGTCATCACCCGCGAACACCAGGTCGGCAATGTGACCAACCGCGAATCATCCGGTGTGGGCGTGCGGGTGATCGTCAATGGCGCGTGGGGCTTCGCTGCAACCCATCAGCAGACCGAGGCCGCCGTGCGCGCCGCGGTCGAGCAGGCAGCGGCAATCGCCCGCGCCAATGCCGGCATCCAGACCCGGCCGGTACAGCTGGCGCCGACGCCGTCGGTCGGCGAAGTGCGCTGGCAGACGCCAGTGCGGAAGAACGCCATGGCGGTGCCGATCCAGGACAAGGTCGAACTGCTGCTGGCGCTCAACGCCGCCGCGCTGGATGCGGGCGCCGACTACATCAATTCCACGTTGTTCCTGGTCAACGAACAGAAGTACTTCGCCTCCAGCGACGGCTCGTTCATCGACCAGGACATTCACCGCATCTGGCTGCCGTTTACCGCCACCGCCATCGACAAGGCCAGCGGCAGGTTCCGTACCCGCGCCGGCCTCTCCTCGCCGATGGGCATGGGCTACGAGTTCCTCGATGGCGATGCGCGTGGAAAGGTCCAGCTGCCCGGCGGCATCACCGCCTACCGCGATTCCTACGACCCGGTCGAAGACGCCATCGCCGCCGCCCGCCACGCGCGCGAGAAACTGAAGGCGCCGTCGGTGAAGCCGGGCAAGTACGACCTGGTGCTGGACCCGTCCAACCTGTTCCTGACCATCCACGAGAACGTCGGCCACCCGTTGGAGCTGGACCGCGTGCTCGGCTACGAAGCCAACTACGCCGGTACCAGCTTCGCCACGCTGGACAAGCGCTATGCCGGCTTCCGCTGGGGCAGCGACATCGTCACTTTCTTCGCCGACAAGACCCAGCCGGGCAGCCTCGGCGCCGTCGGCTACGACGATGAAGGGGTGAAGACGCAGCGCTGGGACCTCGTACGCGACGGTATCCTGGTTGACTACCAGGCCACCCGCGACGAGGCCCATATCCTCGGCCGCGATGCATCGCACGGCTGCAGCTACGCCGATTCCTGGTCCAGCGTGCAGTTCCAGCGCATGGCCAATGTCTCTCTGGCACCGGGCAAGCTGCGGCTCAGTGTCGAGGACATGATCAAGGACGTGGAAAACGGCATCTGGATCCACGGCCGCGGTTCGTATTCGATCGACCAGCAGCGCTACAACGCGCAGTTCGGCGGCCAGCTGTACTACCAGATCAAGGACGGGAAGATTGCCGGAATGGTTGAGGATGCGGCCTACCAGATCCGCACGCCGGAATTCTGGAATGCCTGCACCGCCATCTGCGATGAACGCGACTTCCGCCTGGGCGGTTCGTTCTTCGACGGCAAGGGCCAGCCCGGCCAGGTCTCGGCGGTCTCGCACGGTTCGTCCACCACCCGCTTCAACGGCATCAACATCATCAACACCGCGCGCAGTCTCGGCGCTTGAGCCACCCATCCTTCGACATGGAGAGCAGCCTTGCAAAGACGTGACTTCCTGGCCCTGACCGGGCTTACCGCGGGCGGGCTGATCGTGCCCTCCTTCTTCGGCAAGGTGATCGCCGCCGAGCAGCTGCAGTCCAGCCTGGACCCGGCGCTGAAGAAGCGCCTGGCCGACGCTGCGTTGCAGGCCGCACGCAGCGCCGGCGCCACCTACTGCGACGTGCGCATCGGCCGCTACCTGCGGCAGTTCGTGATCACCCGCGAGGACAAGGTGCAGAACGTGGTGAACACCGAGTCCACCGGGGTGGGCATACGCGTGATCGTCAACGGCGCCTGGGGCTTTGCCGCCACCAATGCGCTGGGTACCGCCGATGTGGCCAGGGCGGCGCAGCAGGCCGCGGCGATCGCCAAGGCCAATGCTGGCGTGCAGACCGCGCCGGTGCAGCTGGCCAAGGCGCCGGGCGTGGGTGAAGTGAGCTGGCGCACGCCGATCCGCAAGAATGCGATGGAGGTGCCGATCAAGGACAAGGTCGGGCTGCTGCTGGACGTCAACGCTGCGGCGATGGGCGCCGGTGCCAGCTTCGTCAACTCGATGCTGTTCCTGGTGAACGAGCAGAAGTACTTCGCCTCCACTGATGGTTCCTACATCGACCAGGATGTGCACCGCATCTGGGCACCGATGACGATCACCGCCATCGACAAGTCCAGCGGCAAGTTCCGTACCCGCGAAGGCCTGTCCTCGCCGATGGGGCTGGGCTACGAGTACCTGGACGGTGCGGCTGCCGGCAAGGTGGTCAGCCCGAATGGCGTGGTGAACTACAGTTCTTCCTACAACATGAAGGAAGACGCCATCGCCGCCGCCAAGCAGGCGCAGGAGAAGCTGAAGGCACCGTCGGTGAAGCCGGGCAAGTACGATCTGGTGCTCGACCCGTCACACACCTGGCTGACCATCCACGAGTCGATCGGCCACCCGCTGGAGCTGGACCGTGTGCTCGGCTACGAAGCCAACTACGCCGGCACCAGCTTCGCCACCCTGGACAAGCGCGAACAGCAGTTCCAGTACGGCAGCGAGCTGGTCAACATCTTCGCCGACAAGACCCAGCCGGGCAGTCTGGGCGCGGTGGCGTACGACGATGAAGGCGTGAAGTGCAAGCGCTGGGACCTGATCAGCAACGGCAAGCTGGTGGATTACCAGACCATCCGCGACCAGGCCCACATCCTCGGCAAGAGCGAGTCCGACGGCTGCTGCTATGCCGACTCGTGGTCCAGCGTGCAGTTCCAGCGCATGGCCAACGTGTCGATGGCACCGGGCAAGAAGCCGCTGAGCGTGCCCGACCTGATCAAGGACGTGGAGAACGGCATCTACATCATCGGTGACGGTTCGTTCTCGATCGACCAGCAGCGCTACAACGCGCAGTTCGGCGGCCAGCTGTTCTACGAGATCAAGAACGGCCAGATCACCCGCATGCTGGAAGACGTGGCCTACCAGATCCGCACGCCGGAGTTCTGGAATGCCTGCACCGCCGTGGCCGACGAGCGCGACTACCGCCTGGGCGGTTCGTTCTTCGACGGCAAGGGCCAGCCGGGCCAGGTCTCGGCGGTCTCGCACGGTTCGTCCACCGCGCGCTTCAACGGCATCAACGTCATCAACACCGCACGCAGCCTCGGCTGATCGGTCAGGAGCCCTTACACCATGAGTATCTTCACCGAAGCCCAGGCCAAGGCCATCCTCGACAAGGTCATCGCCCTGTCCAAGGCCGACGAGTGCACCGCCGTGCTGTCCGGCGCGATCAGCGGCAACATCCGTTTCGCGCTGAACAATGTCTCCACCAGCGGCATCGTCGACAACACCGAGCTGGCGGTCACCGTCGCCTTCGGCAAGCGCGTCGGCACCGCCTCGATCAACGAGTTCGACGATGCCGCGCTGGAACGCGTGGTGCGCCGTGCTGAAGACCTGGCGCGCCTGGCCCCGGAGAACCCGGAGTTCATGCCGGCCATCGGCAAGCAGAGCTACCGTCCCAGCCCGACCTTCAGCGAATCCACCGCCGCGATCGATCCGGCCTTCCGCGCGAAGGTCGCCGCCGATTCGATCGCCCCGTGCCGTGGCAACGGGCTCATTGCCGCCGGCTTCCTCGAGGACGGCCAGGGCTTCCAGGCGACCGCCAACAGCAACGGCAACTTCGCCTACCAGCGCACCACCAACTTCGATTACACCTGCACCGTGCGTACCGAAGATGGCCGCGGTTCGGGTTGGGTCGGCCGCAACTTGAAGGATGCCGCCGACTTCAAGGCCGACCAGGACATCCGCATCGCCATGCGCAAGGCCACCGAATCGGCCGAAGCCAAGGCGCTGGAACCGGGCAAGTACACGGTGATCCTGGAGCCGGCCGCAGCGGCAGGCCTGATCAGCTTCATGATGAACTTCTTCAGCGCACGCTCGGCCGATGAAGGCCGCAGCTTCCTGTCAAAAAAGGGTGGCGGCAACAAGCTGGGCGAGCAGGTCTACGACCCGCGCGTGACCATGATCGCCGACCCGTGGCATCCGGAGGCGCCGGTGCTGCCGTGGGACAACGAAGGCCTGCCGCGCGAACGCATGGCGATCATCGAGAACGGCAGGATCGCCAACCTGGACTACTCGCGTTTCTGGGCGCAGAAGCAGGGCAAGACCGCCAAGGCCTCGCCGGGCAACCTGCTGATGAGTGGTGGCGACAAGAGCACCGCCGAGCTGGTACGCGGCACCCAGAAGGGCATCCTGGTCACGCGTACCTGGTACATCCGCATGGTCGACCCGCAGACCGTGCTGCTGACCGGCCTGACCCGCGACGGCACCTTCTACATCGAGAACGGCCAGATCAAGCACCCGGTGAAGAACTTCCGCTTCAACGAGTCGCCGGTGATCATGCTCAACAACATCGAAGAGCTGGGCAGGCCGGTGCGCGTGGCCGGTGATGAGTCCAGCTTCGTGATGATGATCCCGCCGATGAAGCTGCGCGATTTCACCTTCACCTCGCTGTCCGACGCGGTCTGATGGATCGCCGGGCCTGCCTGCGCTGGTTGGCTGCTGCCGCTTCGGCGGCGGCGCTGCCGGCCTGGGCACAGGCAGGCCCGCGCAGTTCGCGCTACGACTTCTGGTTCACCCGCCTGCAGTACGACTCCGGTGATTGGGACGTGGACGCGCGCATGCCGTCCAACCTGATCACCTCGCTGATCGACTACACCTCGCTGCGCGTGGACCCGCAGGAGCACGTGGTGGCACTGGCCGACCCGCGCATGCTGGAAGCGCCGTTCTGCTACCTGGCCGGCCACACGCTGGTGGAGTTCAATGGCGCCGAGCGGCAGAACTTCGTGCGCTATGTGCGCAATGGCGGCTTCGTCTTCGTGGACGACTGCAACCACGACATCGATGGCCTGTTCGCCACCTCGTTCGAGGCGCAGATGGGTCGCCTGTTCGGCCCGAAGGCACTGCAGAAGCTGCCCAACAGCCACCCGCTGTACCGCAGCTTCTTCCGCTTCCCCGACGGCCCGCCCGCCACCAGTTTCGAACTCAACGGCTGGGGCGACGACCTGGTGCACGACTACCTGAAGGGCATCGAGGTCGATGGCCGCCTGGGGCTGCTCTACAGCAACAAGGACTACGGCTGCGAGTGGGACTACGACTGGCGCAACAAGCGTTTCCTGGCCGAAGACAACACCCGCTTCGGCGTCAACATCGTGATGTACGCGTTGAACAACTGATAGGACCTGCACGCCCATGACCTCCCCCGACCTCGATTCCCTGCTGCCGCGCCTGGATGCGCTGCGCGCCGCGCTTGCACGCGCAGTGGTGGGCCAGAACACCGTGGTCGAGCAGCTGCTGATCGGCCTGCTGGCCGGCGGCCACTGCCTGCTGGAAGGCGCGCCCGGGCTCGGCAAGACCCTGCTGGTGCGCTCGCTCGGGCAGGCGCTGGAGCTGCAGTTCCGGCGCGTGCAGTTCACCCCCGACCTGATGCCCAGCGACATCCTCGGCACCGAGCTGCTGGAAGAAGACCACGGCACCGGCCATCGCCATTTCCGCTTCCAGCAGGGCCCGATCTTCACCCACCTGCTGCTGGCCGACGAACTCAACCGTACCCCGCCCAAGACCCAGGCCGCACTGCTGGAAGCGATGCAGGAGCGCACGGTCAGCTACGCCGGCACCACCTACGCGCTGCCCGCGCCGTTCTTCGTGCTGGCCACGCAGAACCCGATCGAGCAGGCCGGCACCTACCCGCTGCCGGAGGCACAGCTGGACCGCTTCCTGCTGCACGTGCTGGTGGATTACCCCAGCGAAGACGAGGAGCGGCAGATCCTGGAACAGACCACCGGCGGTACCACCGACGCGGTGCCGAAGGTGATGGATGCCGAAGCGGTGACCGCACTGCAGGCGGCCGTGCGCCAGGTGCATGTCAGCCCCGATGTGCTGGCCTGGATCACCCGCCTGGTGCGTGCCAGCCGGCCGGGCGAAGGCGCACCGGCAGCGATCAACCAGTGGGTGAAGTGGGGCGCCGGTCCGCGCGCCGGCCAGTCGCTGGTGCTCGCGGCAAAAGCGCGCGCACTGCTGCAGGGCCGCTTCGCCGCCACCCGCGAGGATGTGCAGGTACTGGCCGCACCGGTGATGCGCCATCGCCTGCTGCTGTCGTTCGCCGCCGAAGCCGAGCAGAAGCGTGCCGACGACGTGGTCGCCGCCCTGCTGCAGGCCGTGCCGTTCCCGGGTTGAGCCACGCGTGAACGCCGGTACCCCGCTGACCTTGCCACCGGACTTGCGTGCGCGCCTGCGCCTGCTGCGGCTGCGGCCGCGCCTGGCCAGCGGTGCCAGTGGCATCGGCCAGCACGCCAGCCGCAGCCGCGGTGCCGGCCTCGAGTTCGCCCAGTACCGTGCCTACGAGCCGGGAGACGAACTGCGCCAGATCGACTGGAAGCTATACGCCCGCTCGGATCGCTTCTTCGTGCGCGAGTCCGAACGCGAAAGCCCGATCACGGTCTGGCTGTTGCTCGATGCCACCGCCTCGGCCGGCCAGGCCGATCGCGCGGCACCGCAGCGCACGCGCTTGGATCACATGCGCGGCGTGGCCGCCTGCGTGGTGGAACTGGCGCTGCAGCAGGGCGACCGTTTCGGCCTGCTGGCGATCAATGGCGATGGCCTGCGGCTGGTTCCCGCGGCGAACGGCGCACGCCAGCGTGATCGCGTGCATCTGCAACTGCATGCCTTGCAGGCGCGCGGCGCCTGGCCCGCGCCTGATCGCCTGCGCCCGCTGTGGGAACGCGTGCGCCCGGGCGACCTGCTGCTGGCGATCGGCGACGGTTTTGACGAGGCCGGCATTGTGCTGCTGGAACAGCTGGCCAGCGCACGCCGCGAAGTGGCACTGCTGCAGATCCTGACTGCCGACGAGCGCGACTTCCCGTTCGACGCCGGCCACCGCTTCCGCGACCCGGAAACCGGCGAGGAACTGTTGGGCGACGGTGCGGCGATCCGCGCCGATTACCTGCAGCGCTTCGCTGACGCACGCAGCGCATTACGTGCGCGCCTGCAGGCCGGCGGCATCGCCAGTGCCACCGGCTGGCTCGACCAACCGTTGGACCAGCCGCTGCAAGCGCTGTTCGGCCGTGGGGGCGCTGCATGACCCTGCTGTTCCCGCTCGGCCTGGCCGCTCTCGCCGCAGGGCTGCTGCCGCTGCTGATCCACCTGGCCCGCCGCCATCCGTATACGCCACTGGATTTCGCCGCGCTGCGCTGGCTGCGTGCACAGATACGGCCGCGCCAGCGCATCCGCTTCGATGACTGGCCGTTGCTGCTGGTGCGGCTGTTGCTACTGGCAGCCTTGGCGCTGCTGCTGGCGCGGCCCGCGCTGACGGGCCCGGCAGCGCCCCCCGCTGCATGGACCGTGGTAGCGCCGGGACTGGATGCTACGGCACTGCGTGGAGCGGCCGAGGATGGCAACTGGCACTGGCTGGCACCTGGCTTCCCCGCCATCGATCAGGCACCACCGGCATCCAGCGCATCCCTGCCCAGCCTGTTGCGCGAACTGGACGCACAGCTGCCTGCGGGCACCGCGTTGACCGTGCACGTTCCCGATCCCCTGCCCGGCCTGGATGGCGCCCGCCTGCAGCTGTCGCGCGACGTGCAATGGCACACGCAGCCGATGCCGGTGACACCGCCGCAGACTGCAGCGGCATTGCCGCAGCTGCGCGCGCACGGCGAGGCATCCGCCACTGCCCAGCACTGGTTGAACGCACTGCAGCGCGCGTGGGGCGTGCAGGCAACGCTCGCTCCGCTGTCGGTGGATGCCCTGCCCGAACGCGGCGAGATCGGCGTGTGGAGCCGCAGCGATGCACTGCCGGCGAACTGGCAGGCGTGGCTGCTCGACGGCGGTCGTGTCATCACCGCCGGCAAGCCCGCTGCCGACGCCCGCATCCTGCTGCGCGACGCGGAGGGCGCACCGCTGCTGTGGCAACAACGCGTCGGCCACGGCTATCTGCTGGCGCTGCCGGGCGACTGGAATACCACGAGCAACGCCGCGCTGCGCGATCCGAAGTTGCCGCGTGCCCTGCTGCTGGCGCTGCAGCCACCCACGGCTCCGCGCCTGGGCGATGCACGTGACCAGGCACCGCAGCGGGCCGCATTGCCTGCTGCAACACCACCGCTGCGTGAGCCGACGCCTTGGCTGTTGCTGGCTATCGTGCTGCTGTTCGCCCTGGAACGCTGGATGGCCAGCAGCGCCCGCCGCAGGGTGGCCGCATGAATACCTTGCAGCACGCCTGGCAACGTGCGCGCCGGCGCCGTGCGCTCATCACCCTGCTGCTGGGCCTGCCATGGGCGCTGGCTGCGGCGGGGCTGGCCCTGCGTCTGGCAGGTTTCGATATCGCCTGCGTCGTCGGTACGATCAGCCTGCTCGCGTGTGCGGGCTTCGCCACTGCGCATGCCCGCCAACTGGACCGGCAGTGGCTGCAACGCCACCTTGATGGCAGCGGTGCCAGCGAGGACAGTGCCGATCTGCTGTTCGCCGATGCCGCCACGCTCAATCCGCTGCAGCAGCGCCAGCGTGCGCATGTGCTGGCCACGCTGGAACGCGCGATGCCGGAGCTGCGTCCACACTGGCCGCCTGGGGCATTGGCGCTGTGCTGGATCGCAGGCCTGGCCATTGTTGTGCTGGCAGTCGGCTGGCCACGTTCGAACCCCGGTTCCGCGCCAGTCCGCACCTCAGCGCCGGGCAGCACGGCCGCGGCAGGCCCGCTACGCCTGCAGTCCACCCGCCTGCGCATCGACGCACCGGCCTATACCGGCCAGGCCACGCTTACCCAGAATGCGCTGGACGCCAAGGTCGCCGCCGACAGCCGACTGTCCTGGTCGCTGCGCTTCGACCGCGCACCGGACAAGGCATGGCTGCAGTTCCACGATGGTCGCAGGTTGCCGCTGAGCGAGCACGAAGGACAGTGGCAGGCGCAGGATGTGGCACGCGCGCCGGTGCTGTACCGCGTGGTGAGCGAACCGGCACTGGCAGAGACCCGCCTGCATCGGCTGGATGTGGTGGCCGACCGTGCACCCAGCGTGCGCGTACTGGAGCCCACGGCCAGCCTGGTGCTGGGCACGCCGGGGCAACGACAGTGGGCACTGCGCTTCGAAGCCAACGACGATTACGGTGTCGCGGCGCAGGCAACGCTGTCGATCACCACCACCCAGGGCAGCGGTGAGAACATCACCTTCGTGAAGCGCAGCGTCACGCTTGCCGGCAGCGGCGAAGCCACCGCGCGGCGTTTCGCCCACACCCTTGATCTGGCGTCGCTGGGCGCGCAGCCCGGCAACGATGTGATCGCCCAGCTGGAGGTGCGCGACAATCACGCGCCCACGCCGCAGACCGGGCGCAGCAGCAGTGTGATCCTGCGCCTGCCCAGCGCCGAAGTCGCGCTCGGTGCAGAGCTCGAGGGCCGCATCAAGAAGACCCTGCCTGCGTATTTCCGCAGCCAGCGGCAGATCATCATCGATGCCGAAGCGCTGATCCGGCAGCGACGCAGCCTGGCCGCCGAGGACGTCGTGAAGCGCAGCGATGCGATCGGTGTCGACCAGCGCATCCTGCGCCTGCGCTACGGCCAGTTCCTGGGCGAGGAAAGCGAAGGTGCGCCAAAGCCGCCGCCGACCAGCGACCTGCCCACCAGCGATGCGCCGACCGCAAAGGGCCACGACGACGATCACGAGCACGCCCTTGGCACGCAGGCCGGTGCGCACGACGACCATGGCCACGATCATGGCGGTGCAGCCAACGCAGATATCCCGCCGGTGTTCGGCAGCGCGACCGACGTGCTTTCCGAATACGGGCACACCCATGACCACGCCGAGGCGGCCACCCTGCTCGACCCGCAGACCCGCGCCACGTTGAAGGCCGCGCTTGACCAGATGTGGTCGGCCGAAGGTGAGCTGCGCCAGGGCCGCCCGCAGCAGGCGCTGCCATTTGCCTACAAGGCGCTGGGCTTCATCAAGCAGGTGCAGCAGGCCGAGCGCATCTACCTGGCCCGGGTCGGGCCGGAGCTGCCACCCATCGATGAAAGCCGCCGGCTGGGCGGTGATCGCGCCGGACTGGCCAGTCGCGAACTGCCATTGGCCGCGCGCACCCCGCCCGATCCGGCCATCGTTGAAGCCTGGCAGCGCCTCGGTGATGACAACGGCGCACCGGATCTCGATGCGCTCGCGGCCTGGCAGCAGCGCAACGCGGCCTACCTGCCCGATGCATTGGATCTGGCTGCGGCCATCGAGCAGCTGCGCATCGAGCCCGACTGCATCGACTGTCGCCAGCGCCTGCGTGCGCAGCTGTGGCGCGCGCTGCAGCGTCCACTGCCGCAGGCGATGCGGCGCAGTGCGGCCGATGCGATGGGCCAGCGCTACCTCGATGCGCTGGAGGCGCAGCCATGACCGCCACCAGCCTGAACCTGTGGATTGCGCTGGCACTCACTCTGGTCGTGGTCATCGCCAGCGTGCGCCAGTTGCGTGGAAGCACAACGCACCCTGGCCACCGGTGGAGCGTGATCGCACTGCAGGTCATCGTCGCCACGCTGCTGTACTTCTGCCTGATGCCGCCCACCCGCCAGCAGCCCGCAGGCGGGCTGGTCGTGCTTGGCGTCGATGCCGGCAAGGCCGGCGCACCCCCGGCCAGCGAAGGCCCGCTGTTGCTGTTGCCCGAAGCTGCCGATGTGCCCGGCGCACAGCGCGTTCCCGACCTGGCCACCGCGCTGCGCCAGCATCCGGCCGCCACGCTGACGCTGGTCGGTGCAGGCCTGGCCGCACGTGACCGCGACACGGTGCTGCCGCTGGATGTACGTTGGCAGGCCGCACCGGAGCCGCGCGGCTGGATCGCACTGCAACCACCGGCCGATGTCGCACCCGGTGCCCGCTTTGACGTGCAGGCACAGGCGCGTGGCGTGGTCAAGGCGAAAGCAGAACTGCTCGACCCGGCCGGCAGCGTGGTCGATCGCACGGAGGTTGCCGACGACGGCCGCGTGCAGCTGAGTGGTATCGCCCGCGCCGAAGGCCGCAGCGTGTTCCAGCTGCGCCTGCTCGATGCCGACGGCCATGTGGTGGACAGCCTACCGGTGCCACAGCAGACCCTGCCGTCCGCACCGCTGCGCCTGCTGGTGCGCGCCAGCGCGCCGGGGCCAGAGCTGAAGTACCTGCGCCGCTGGGCGGCCGATGCCGGCATCCGTGTGCAGGTGCAGGCGGATACCGGGGCCGGACTCAGCATCGGCGATGGCGCAGTGGCGATTGATGCAGCATCGCTCACGCGCAGCGATCTGCTGCTGCTGGACGAGCGCAGCCTCGTAGCATTGAGTGCGGGCCAGCTGGCCGCCGTGCGCCAGGCGCTGCGCGATGGACTGGGCGTGCTGGTACGCAGTGCGGGCGCACCTTCGGCCAGTGCACGCCAGCGCCTGCGCGATCTGGGCCTGCCAGTGCAGGGTGATGGCAGCAGCCACCCCCTCGAACTTCCCGGCGATGGCGAAGGCGCGATCCTCGCCGCACGCCGTGGCCCGCTCGCCGCCGGCACATTGCCCACCGGCTACGGCGAAGAGGCCGACCGCAGCTCGCACAGTGCCGCGCTGCCTTCGCTGGAAGCACTGGCGTTGCAGGCGCCGGGCGGCAGCGCACTGCTGCACGATCGGGCTGGCAACGCCATCGGTGGCTGGCGCGCGGTCGGCAAGGGCCGCATCGGCCTGCTGCCCATCACCGACAGCTGGCGTTGGGTGCTGGCCGGCCGCGATGACCGCCACGGCGAACTCTGGAGCGACGCGGTGGCCACGTTGGCACGCGCGCAGGACAGCGCTGATGCACTGTGGTCACCGCAGCCGATCGCCTGGGCAGGTGAACGACAGGCGCTGTGCGGTGTGCAGGCACCACTGCAGGCCTTCAACAAACGCGGCGACGACGTGCCCCTGATCGTCGATGGCACGGCGTCGGCGCTGCGCTGCGCCGGCTGGTGGCCCCGTGAGGCAGGCTGGCAACGCCTGCAGCATGGCGACAGCGTTGTCTGGCGCTATGTGTTCGACCCGAAGGATGCACCGACGCTGCATCGACAGGTGATGATCGATGCGACCACGCGGGCGTTGGCTGCCAGCACGCTGGCAGACGCGTCGGTGGTGCAACCCGTGCCGGGCTCACGCTGGCCGTGGTGGCTGGCGTTCGTGTTGTGCGCTTCGTCGCTGTGGTGGCGGGAACGAAAGACGCCTAGGAATACTTGAAAATCGCTAAAGTTCTCTAGCCGCTTGCCGAAATTTATTGCGCACTAGCGCAGAATAATCTACCGCACTGATAAACAGAGCCTTCATTCTTTCGGAAGAACCAATGGAATTAAATGCAGAGACGCGATCCGTCAACGAAATTTTCTCGCCCAGTAAAAAATATGTAGTGCCGCGCTTCCAGCGCGAGTATTCGTGGACGCAGGAAGAGATCGACGAATTCTGGGAAGACATTGTTCAGCAGATTACTGCGCAAGGTAGCAAGCCTGCTAAACATGAGGAGTACTTCATTGGCTGCATAGTCCTTGTTGGCGAAGATACACGCCCAGACTATCTCATTGTCGACGGTCAGCAGCGACTTACAACTTTAACACTCCTGCTGCGTTGCATCGTTGCCAGGCTTGATGCTCTAGGAGACAGCGCAGCAGCCCAGGCGCTATACAACAATGTCATCGAAGGAACGGACAATGATGGCAAAAAGTACTTCAAGCTAGCGAATGAGAGCCCCAAGCCGTTCTTCCAGAACGAACTTCAGGCAATGACGCCCGAGAAGATTAGCACCGCGTCCACTGACGAAGAGAAAAACCTAAAGGACGCATTTGACAAATTTACAAAGCGAGTATCTTCTTACAAGCTTGGCACGCTTAGCGACCTAGAGTCGACAAAATCGCTGCGAGAGCAAGTTCTGAATCATCTTAAGTTTATTCTTGTCACTGCAAAGAATGAAGACGACGCATATACAATCTTTGAAACGTTAAATGCCCGCGGACTGAGCCTGACATCGGTCGATCTTATAAAGAATTGGATATTTAAGAACTACAAAACAACTCACCCAAACGACAATGCAAAGGATATATGGGGATCCCTTCGCCGCGAAATTTCCAAGTTTGCAGACTTGGAAACATTCTTTCGGCACTACTGGAATTCCAAATATGCCTTTGCATCGAATGACCGCCTTTACAAAAGCTTCAAGGACTTACTAAAGAAAAACAAGATTGCGCCAGCAAAAGAATTTCTTCTTGAGCTTCAAGCAGCCGCAAAATTTTACAAAATGATCTGCGCTCCAGATGATCGCAACTGGCCACAGCAAAAGGAGAAGCCAGTTGGGAGAGCCCTAAAGTTAATCAACAGCTACAAGGTCACTCAGGTTCGTCCATATCTTCTCTCCCTGCTTGCCGCGAGGGAGGCGAAAACAGTTGCGCAGACTGATTTTGTAAATTCCGTTACAAACGTTGAATCCTTCCACTTCGCGTTTTCGAACCTTTGTCAAGAGCGGGCCTCTGGTTTAGAGGGAACCTACACGCGTGCGGCCAAGAAGCTCTATGCTGCGGGCACCAACAAGACGAAGGCCAAGCAGGCAATTGTTGCCCTCAACGAGAGCATCAAGAAGAAGCTACCTGCAGCGTCGAAGATAAGCGATGCAGTTCGAAAGCTCTCTCTCGACAAAAACAATGATAACGACAAAAAGACAATTCAGATTGTCTTTACCAAGTTAGAACATTATTTGCAGGGCACGAATGAACTTAAAATTGAAAGCATCTCAATTGAGCACGTCAAAGATCAAAGCTCAGGTGATGACTGGGCCAGTGGAATTGGCAACCTGATCCCACTTGACGAAAAGTTGAACAACGAGATGAAAAAAGGACTTTCGTTCAAAAGCAAGAAGGAAATTTACAAAAAGTCAAATCTAAAAATTGTCGCCCTATTCCTCCAGCAGAACCCGCAAGACACCTGGACAAAGAAAGATTCGGAACGCTGGAGCAAAGTGGTCTGCGATAATCTCGCGACGGCTCTTGCAATCAAATAAAAATGACGCGCCGCCACGTCCTAATTGGACCTGGCGGCGCGCCGGTACACACCGTTGAAGCGCACGTTCATGCCACCGCATTCGCTGTTGTCGGCCACGATCAGCACCGCACCCAGCGAATGCACGCGGACCTTGCAGGTGTCCTCGACGAACTCGACATCAGCACCACGCGGCGCCGCGCGCGCTTCCACCTGGTCCATGTTGGGTCCATAGGGACGCTGCTCCGGCGTGGGGTTGGCGGAGGGCCAATAAGCGTCACCCTCCACATGCAGTTGCCCGCCCTGCACGGTAATGCGCAGGCCGTTGTCACCATCCTTCCACTCCCCCGCCCAGTCCTGCAGCGTTGGCACGGCCACCGGCAATGGCTGCAGCTTGCTGCGGTCGACCCAACCGGCACTGCCACCCACCTTGTTCGGGAAGAACGCGCAGCGGTAGCGGCCGAGATCACGCCCGGTCACCACCGTATCGCCGTTGACCACATAGCTGCGCTGTCGGCAGGCAGGCTCGCCCTTGGCCGGGCAGCCGTCCATGTCGCCAAGCAGGTACAGACGGGGTGCATCGATCACCCGCGCCAGTGCGAACTGGCTTTGTTCGGAGGGGAACGCACCGTTGCGGCAGGCACCACCGCCGGCGATGCCAGCCGCAAAGGCGGAGACCGGCAGCAATGTGGCCACAGGCAGATCGAACGCAGGAACATGGCAGCACTATTGGTGGGGGAGCCGGCAGGATGTACCGGGCTACTTGACCGGCGGTGCATCGCCGGCATCCTGCTCCTGAGAGAACCGCAGCGCGCGCTGCTGCTGTTCGGCGCTGAGCTCTGGCGGTGGCCGCGCCACGGCCGCCTGGATCTGGTCCGGCCCGCCGGTGAGTTTGTTGATGCCTTTGGCTGCCGCCATCACACCCTTGACCACGCCCATCATGATGTAGCCACCGCCCATGCTGACCTGCTCCGGCGAGGGCGGTTCGCTCCAGTCGCGGCTGAAGCGGTTGTCGCCGAACTTCACCGGATTCTTGAAGCGGTACAGGTCCAGCGGTTCGTCATCGGGCTTGAGCGCACGCACTTCGCCGAGGGTGGTGACATTGTCCTGTGGCAGGGTGGTGGAGATCGGCGCGGCAGGTGTTGCCGGGGCATCAGCAGGGGGAGCGGGCACAGGATCGGACACCGCTACCGGCGCTGCCTGCTGCGCCTGCGCGATGCCCGCCAGCAACAGGCTGGCCAGCAGCGCTCCCTGCGTTCCACGTCGTGCCACAGCCATCCACCCTGTTGGTTGCGTCCAGTGAACAAGGATACGGATGCGGGCTTCAGATTTCGTTGGCATCGGCGGGGGCATTCAGGGTGTGTCACGCATCGTCGCTGCGCTGACCGGGCACCGAAGTTTGCAACGAACTTCATTCCCGCCGGGGGATGGGGACGGCATCCTGCGGTTTTCCCGGTAAGGCCTCGCTGATGACAGCTCCCTCCATACGCCTGCCGCGTCGGCCGCCGTTGTCGCAGCGCCTGGAGCTGGGCTGGCCGCTTGCGTCTGGGTGGCGGGCGGCGGCATTGCTGGCGTTGGGCTGGCACGCGATGCGGTTTGTGGTCTGCATGGTGCAGTTCCTCCGCCGCAATGAGGCGCTTGACGCGGATATCGCGCAGCGTCCGGACCCGTGGCACTGAACGGTTCACGCCCCTCGCGCGCGATGTCTCACATCCTGAGACGTGGATGTGGTGCCATGTGACCCCTCGCAATCCGTCCGGGCTCCACTTTCCATGGCCTACGAACTCGCCAAGCGCACCGCCGACGCCGAGCAGAAGCTCGCCACCCGCGACGGCCTGCCCGCCCGCGACGGCGCCCTGCTCAGCGCGCGCCTGCAGCGCCGCTACCAGGACCGCATCACCGGCAGCTTCGCCATTCCCGGCCGCGAAGGCCGCTACGCGCCCATTCCCGGGTCGGTGCCGCCGGCGCTGGCCGCCGCGCTGAAGGCACGTGGCATCGAGCAGCTCTACAGCCACCAGGCCGAAGCGTGGGAGGCCAGCCAGCGCGGCGAACACGTGGCCATCGTCACCCCCACCGCCAGCGGCAAGTCGCTGTGCTACACCCTGCCGGTGGTCAGTGCGGCCATGCAGGACAAAGCCAAGGCGCTGTACCTGTTCCCGACCAAGGCGCTGGCACAGGACCAGGTGGCCGAGCTGCTGGAACTCAACCGTGCTGGCGATCTGGGCGTCAAGGCCTTCACCTTCGATGGCGATACCCCGGGTGATGCGCGCCAGGCGATCCGCCTGCATGGCGACATCGTGGTGTCCAATCCGGACATGCTGCACCAGGCGATCCTGCCGCATCACACCAAGTGGGCGCAGTTCTTCGAGAACCTGCGCTACATCGTCATCGACGAAGTACACACCTACCGCGGCGTGTTCGGCAGCCACGTCACCAACGTGCTGCGCCGGCTCAAGCGCATCTGCGCGTTCTACGGCGTGCAACCGCAGTTCATCCTGTGCTCGGCCACCATCGGCAACCCGCAGGCACATGCCGAGGCGCTGATCGAGGCGCCGGTCACCGCCATCACCGAATCCGGCGCGCCCAGCGGGCCGAAACAGGTGCTGCTGTGGAACCCGCCGGTGATCAATCCGGACCTGGGCCTGCGCGCCTCGGCGCGGTCGCAGAGCAACCGCATCGCGCGCATCGCGATCAAGTCCGGGCTGAAGACCCTGGTGTTCGCGCAGACCCGGTTGATGGTCGAAGTGCTGACCAAGTACCTGAAGGACATCTTCGACCACGACCCGCGCAAACCGCCGCGCATCCGCGCCTACCGCGGTGGCTACCTGCCCACCGAGCGGCGCGAGACCGAGCGCGCGATGCGTGCCGGCAACATCGACGGCATCGTCAGCACGTCGGCGCTGGAACTGGGCGTGGATATCGGCAGCCTGGACGTGGTCATCCTCAATGGTTACCCCGGCAGCGTGGCCGCCACCTGGCAGCGCTTTGGCCGTGCCGGTCGCCGCCAGCAGCCCGCGCTGGGGGTGATGGTGGCCAGTTCGCAGCCGCTGGACCAGTACGTGGTGCGGCATCCGGACTTCTTCGCCGAGGCCTCGCCCGAGCACGCGCGTATCGCGCCGGACCAGCCGCTGATCCTGTTCGACCATATCCGGTGCGCGGCCTTCGAGCTGCCGTTCCGGGTCGGCGATGGCTTCGGCCCGATCGATCCGGAGGTATTCCTGGAAGCGCTGGCAGAGACCGAAGTGATCCACCGCGAAGGCGAGCGCTGGGAATGGATTGCCGACAGTTATCCCGCCAATGCGGTCAGCCTGCGCGCGGTGGCCGACGGTAACTTCGTGGTGGTCGACCGCAGCGATGGCCGCCAGCAGATCATCGCCGAGGTCGATTACTCCGCCGCCGCACTCACCCTGTACGAAGGGGCGATCCACATGGTGCAGTCCACCCCGTACCAGGTGGAGACGCTGGACTGGGAGGGCCGCAAGGCCTACGTCACCCGTACCCACGTGGACTACTACACCGACAGCATCGACTTCACCAAGCTCAAGGTGCTGGACCGTTTCGACGGCGGCGTGGCCGGCCGTGGCGATTCGCACCATGGCGAAGTGCATGTAGTGCGGCGCGTGGCCGGCTACAAGAAGATCCGCTATTACACCCACGAAAACATCGGCTACGGCCCGGTGAACCTGCCTGACCAGGAACTGCACACCACGGCGGTGTGGTGGCAGCTGCCTCAGGCGCTGCTGCTGCGTGCGTTCGCCAGCAAGCAGGATGCGCTGGATGGTTTTCTCGGCGCCGCCTACGCGCTGCACATCGTTGCCACCGTGGCGGTGATGGCCGATGCGCGCGACCTGCAGAAGTCGGTCGGCAACGGCGATGGTTCCTGGTTCGCCATCGCCGACCAGAGTGGCCGTGGCCAGCTACGCGGCAGCGAGGGCGATCCCGCTGGAGTGGAGCTGCTGCAGGAATTCGTGCCCACCGTGTACCTGTACGACAATTTCCCCGGCGGTGTCGGCCTCAGCGAACCGCTGTGGCAACGCCAGGCCGAGCTGGTGCAGCGCGCGCGCGAACTGGTGCAGCGCTGCGACTGCAAGGCTGGCTGCCCGGCCTGCGTGGGTCCGGTGCTGGCCGCGCAGGAAGACGATGAGACTTCGCCGCGCACGCTGGCGCTGCGCGTGCTCGACCTGTTCGACGCCGACGCCTGCCAGCATGTGCCCGACGTGGTGATCACCACGCGCGAGCCGATGGAGTTGCTGGCACCGTGAGCCTGAGCCTGGACAAGCTGCGCCTGCTGCGGAAGCAGGCCGGCGACCCGAAGGCGATCACACCGGCCGCGCCGGACGCGCCCCCTGCGCCACCGGCGCCCGTGGCCGCCAACGATGCGCGGCAACCACCGGCCGAACGTTCGGTGTTCGCCTGGGTCGAACAGGAAATCCGCCACAAGCCGACCGGCGCTGCGGCCTCCGCACCGGCACCCGTACCGCTGCGTCGGCCGGAAGTAGGCAGCCTGCATCGCCTGCTCGGCCTGCGCTCCCGCGGCAGTACCACGCCGGCACGCGCCAGCGCACAGGATCGTCAGCTGCCCGGCGAGGAGATCGCACCGGGCCTGTTCCTGATCGAATCGCTGCAGCCGCAACCAATCC
Source organism: Stenotrophomonas sp. YJH_SMC_33 (assembly GCF_059372295.1). Lineage (NCBI taxonomy): Bacteria > Pseudomonadati > Pseudomonadota > Gammaproteobacteria > Lysobacterales > Lysobacteraceae > Stenotrophomonas > Stenotrophomonas sp. YJH_SMC_33. The sequence goes on along the minus strand of NZ_JCAFVJ010000005.1, from coordinate 17,899 downwards.
CGACCGCCCCGCTGTCATTGGCCTTCGCCAAGCGCGAGGACCAGCACGTAGCTGCGCGCGACCTGCTGTTCTTCGATACCGAGACCACCGGCCTGGCCGGTGGCACCGGCACGCGTGCCTTCATGATCGGCGCGGCCGACTGGTACGTGTGCCCGCAGCGTGGCGAAGGCCTGCGCATCCGCCAGCTGCTGATGTCCACCATGGCTGCGGAAGAAGCGATGCTGGCCACCTTCGCCAGCTGGCTGCAGCCCTCCACCGTGTTCTGCAGCTACAACGGCCGCAGCTACGATGCGCCGCTGCTGAAGGCGCGCTACCGGCTGGCGCGCCAACGCGATCCGATCACGGCGCTGGACCATGTGGACCTGCTCTACCCCACCCGCCGGCGCTATCGCGGCACCTGGGAGAACTGCAGGCTGTCCACCATCGAGCGCCAGCTGCTGCGCGTGGTGCGCGAGGACGACCTGCCGGGCTCGGAGGCACCGGGAGCATGGTTGCGCTTCCTGCGTGGCGGCGACGCCGTGAACCTGCGCCGGGTGGCCGATCACAATCATCAGGACGTGGTGACGCTGGCCTTGCTGCTGCAGCGGCTGGTGCGCGAGGAACAGCGCGAGCGCGAGACACTGGCGCTGGTCGGGCAGTAATGACACGGGGCAGCGTTGACATGCCCTGACGGTGGCAGCGGTGACACTGCCGCCACCATCCACGCCTGGAGCCCGACGATGCGCCTCAATCCCCTGGTCCTGCTCGCCATCCTGCCCTTGGCCGCCTGCAGCCATGCCGGCAGCAGTACCGCCCCCGATCCCGCGCCAGCGCCCGTGGCCGACGCCGCGCACGAATGCAGGCCGGAGGCGCTCGAGGCCTTCACCGGCAAGACGGCTGACGAAGCCACCATCAAGAAGCTGGTGGCCGCCAGCGGCGCGCGCGGTGCACGGGTGGTCAAGCCAGGCATGGCGGTGACCATGGACTTCCGCCAGGACCGCGTGACCGTGCAGGTGGATGCGCAGAACCGCATCGAACGCGCCAGCTGCGGTTGATGTTCCGCTGGTAGCGCCGGGCCATGCCCGGCGCCTTCCCTCTTCAGGTGTGCCGCTGCGCTCGCCGGGCATGGCCCGGCGCTACCGCCGTTTCAGAGGCGCTCGGCCTTGCCGCTGGCCAGTGCACGCGCGATCACCTGCTGTGCCTGCTGCGATGCCTGCGCATGCACGCGTGCCTGGCGCTCACCCAGCGCGGCCTGCTGGCTGCCCAGTGCCGCCTGGCGGCTGGCCAGTTCAGACTGCTGGCTGGCCAGGCGCTGCATGTCACGGGTGCGGCCGGACTGCGCGGCCTCGCTGCGGGCTTCCTGCATCGCACGGCGTGCCACGGCGGCGGCCTCGCGTGCAGCCTCTCGCGCAACGGCCATATCACTGGTTGCACCGCGCGCTGCCTTCGCCGCTTCCGCGGCGGCCTCACGGTTGATGTCGTGGGCGGCCATGGCATTGCGTGCAGCCTCGGCGGCAATCAGTGCGATGCGGCGCGACTCCTCGCCCTGCAGGCGGCTCATCTCACCCATCTGCCTGCCGAGTTCGCCCTGCTGGCGACCCAGCGCACTCTGCTGGCGGCCCAGTTCGCTCTGCTGGCGACCCAGCTCTGCGGCACCACTGTAGGCACGCTGCAGGCTCTGGATCAGCATCGGGTCGCGCACCACATAGCGCTTGTCGCCCTGGCGGAACCACAGCGCCGGGCCCTTGCCGAGCTGCCTGCGGGCCACCGTCACGTCGTCCATGCCGCCGTTGGCGAAAGTCGAATCACCATCAACCAGCACAAAAGCCTCCCGGGGCGACTTGCCCAGGTCCAGGCGGCCGTAGGTGGTGATGGAGCGGGCGGCCGACGCCGTGCCTTCATCGTCTTCGGCCATGCCGGTGGAATCGTCGACGTCGGCCACGTCGGCCACGTCGGCATCGTCGGGCCCGGTCGCGTCAGCAGGTTCGGCCGGGGCTGCCGGTGCGGCAGGTGCCGCTGGGGCAGCCGCGGCCGCCGGCGGTGCGGACGGTGCTTCCGGGGCCTTAGGCGGTGGCGGCGCCACGGCCTTCGGCGCGGCCGGAGGGGCGGGCGGGGCGGGCGGCACCGGCGCTGCGACCAGCCGCATCGGCGCCACGCCCACCACCACCACCGCAGCGGTCAGCGCCACCGCCAGCAGACGCGGGCAGGACCGGGGCGACTGCAGCGAAAGCAGGCGACGCTTGAGGCTGGTGGTGCTCGGTGCGGCGCTGGCCACGCCCAGATGCGGCTGCGGGGCCACGCCCAACTGCAGCAACAGGCGGCCATAGGCCTGGCGGCTGGCGCCATGTTGGCCAACCACCGCTGCATCCACCGCTTCCTCGCGCGCCTGTGCATATTCACGCACCGACAGGCGCAGCAGCGGGTGGAAGAAGAACAGGTGCTGGGCCAGTGCAGGCAGCAGGCCCCATTGCAGGTCACGCCGCTGCAAGTGCTGCAGTTCGTGGGTCAGGGCCAGGTCCAGCGCATCGCCCTGCAGGGCATTGTCGCCGGCCGGCAGCAGCAGCACCGGGCGGAACGGCCCGACCAGCTGCGGTGCGTCCACCTGCGTGCTCATCCACAACCGCGGCGCAGGACGCACGCCGTGCGCATCGGAGGCCAGCTGCAGCGCCTGTACCAGCGCCTCGTCCTCGCAGGGATAGGCCGCCGCCAGCAGTGCGCGGCAGCGGCGCCACTCACCCAAGGTGCGCAGCGCCATCAGCAGCACGCCGGATGCCCACAGCGCAGCCAGTGCAACGGCCCACCACGCCACTGCCGGCACGTCCGCTGCAGGCATCGGCATCGCGGCCAGCAACTGTGCCGAGGCCTCCGGGGCCAGCGGGTAGACCATGTCAGCGGCCACGTCAGTCGCGGTCATCGCCACCGCCTGCGGGGCCGGCAGCCAGGGCAACTGCAACGGCTGGCTCCAGAACAGGCCGAGCACGGCCTGCAGCGAGACCAGCCACCACAGGCGGCAGCGGGTGGCCGCCGACAGCGACGGCAGCACGCGGCACAGGCCGTACACCAGCGCCACCAGCAGTACGGTCTGCAGGCTGGTCCAGCCCAGCCGTTCCAGCATCGGGATCAGCATCGTGGTGTCCATGGCTCAGCCCTCGTGGCGACGCGATTGGAGTTGGGCGACCAGCGCTTCCAGCTCGGCCAGCTCGTTGTCGCTGACCTGCTGGCGCTGCGACAGGTAGGCCACGAACGGCGACACCGAGCCCTGCAGGGTGTTGTCGACGAACTGGGCCACGGCACCCTGCAGCACGCTCTGCGGGCCACGGGTGGCCTGGTAGCGGTAGACGCCGTCCTGCTGCCGGCGCTGAAGATACCCCTTCGCCCGCAGCCGCTCCATCATCGTCAGCACGGTGGAACGGGCCAGGCCTCGGGCCTCTCCATATCCACTGGCGACCTCGCCGACGCTGGCCGGCGCATGTTCATCGATGTACTGCAGCAGGGCCAGCTCCTGGTCCCCGATGGTTTTGCCACGCATGACACCACTCCCTTGACTACACGTGTCGTCACTGTCAGCTTGACGACAGCTGTAGTCAACCCCCCGGAAGTCATGGGCCGACGAACGGTAGCGGCGCCGAGCACTTAAACCTTTGGCGCGCTGTCCGCATCCGATCCGCAACGCCCGCTGGAATTCCGCATGTTCCGTCCAATGCTCCGAGTCGTGCTCATGCTCATCAGTGCCCTGCCCTTCACCGCCGTCTCTGCCAGCCAGGACCATGCCAACGACCAGACCCGCCGCCTGATCCGCCAGATCATGATGCAGCAGCGCATCCCCGGGCTGCAGGTCGCGGTGGTCAAGGACGGGCAGATCGTGCTGTCTGAAGCCTACGGCCTGGCCAACGTCGAGAACGGCGTGCTTGCTTCGCGCCACACCCGCTTCCCGCTCAACTCGGCCACCAAGGCGTTCACCGGCGTGGCCGCCGCGCAGCTGGCGCAGGAGGGGCGATTGGATCTGGACGCGCCGGCCTCGCGTTACCTGGATGATCTTCCACCAGCGTGGACAGACGTACGCGTACACCAGTTGCTGGCGCATACCTCCGGCCTTCCGGACATCCTTGATGCGAACGGGCTGTTGGGCGCTGGCTCAGAAGCGCAGGCGTGGGCGGCCGTCACTGCGCAGCCGGTCGAAGCCGAACCCGGGCAGCGCTTCGCCTACAACCAGACCAACTACGTTCTTCTGGCACGGATCATCGCGAAGCAATCCGGCATGCCCTACGAACGTTTCCTCGCCACCGGCCAGTTCAGCAGCGCGCGCATGGCACGCACCACCTTCGGCGACAGCTACGACCTGATTCCGGATGCGGCGACGATGTACAGCCTGGCCCCGCGTGCCACCGACGCGGCCGATGCACCGCCGCGCCTGTCGCACTGGTTCTACGACATACCGCCTTCGCTGTGGGCAGGTGGCGGCATCCTCACCACCGCCGACGACACCGCGCGCTGGCTGGCCGCGCTGACCGAAGGCCGCCTGCTGCGGGAGGCGGCCCTGCGGCGGATGTGGAGCGCAGAGCGCTTGGCGGATGGCCGTGCCGGCCCGTGGGCGGAGGGCTGGCCGGTACTGCGCGCATCGCCCGACCTGCAGGTGGCAGGTATCGGCGGTGCGCGTGCGGCGTTCGTGGTCTATCCCGAGCGCGGCGTGGCGGTGGTGGTGCTGACCAACCTGGTCGGTGCCAATCCGCAGCAGTTCATTCCACGCATCGCCGATCTCTATGCGCCTGCGGTGACCGTGCCCTGAGGCTGCCGGCCAGCGGCCGGCAGCCCCGTCTCACCCACGTGGACCGCCCATCACCGGCAGGATCACCCCGCTGATGTAACTGGCACAGGCCGGAGAGGCCAGGAACACATAGGCGGGCGACAGTTCCTCGGGCTGTGCGGGCCGGCCCATGTCGCTGTCCTTGCCGAACTCGGCGACGTCCTCGGCCTGCTTGTCGGCCGGGTTCAGCGGCGTCCACACCGGCCCCGGCGCCACGCAGTTGACCCGGATGCCACGTGGCAGCAGCTGGCTGGCCAGCGACTTGGTGAACGCATGGATCGCGCCCTTGGTGGCCGAGTAGTCGATCAGCGCCTTGCTGCCGAAGATGCCCGTTTCCGAACCGGTGTTGATGATGCTGGCGCCCTCGCCCAGATGCGGCAGCACCGCGCGCGCCATCTGGATGTAACCGCCGATGTTGGTCTGCAGGGTCTCCTGCAGGTGCGCGTCTTCCAGGTCTTCCAGCCGCTCGCAGTGCAGCTGGAACGCGGCGTTGTTGACCAGGATGTCGATGCCGCCGAACGCCTTGGCCACCTGCTTGACGGCCTTGTCGCAGAAGCGCGGATCACGCACGTCACCGGCGATCACGATGCAACGGCCGCCTTCGCGCTCCACGTGCTGGCGGGTAATGTCGGCATCTTCGGCTTCGTCCAGGTGCAGGACCGCCACGTCCGCGCCTTCGCGTGCGAACAACACCGCCACCGCACGGCCAATGCCGGAGTCGCCACCGGTGACGATCGCACGCATGCCCTGCAGCTTGCCGCTGCCCGCGTAGTCGGGTGCAAGGAAGCGGGGCGCCAGCTCCAGTTCGTGCTCATGCCCGGGCTTGGCCAGCTGCTGCGCCGGCATCGCCTCCGGCTGGCGCCGTGCGCCGGCCTGGGTCGCGGTCTTCTTCGTGGCCTTGCTGGCCGCCCGGGCGTCCTTGGCCTTCTCCTGGTCCTGCAGGCGCCGCTGCCGGGCCGCGACGCGTGCTGCCCGAGGATCGCTGGCGGCCGCCTTGCGGGTCGCGGTCTTCACTACTCGCGGGCGGTCGGGGTCGGCGACCGCCTTGGCCGAGGTGCTGCCTTTACGCACTTTCGGCGATGCCTTTCGGCGGGCGGGTGTCTTCTTGGTGGTGGCCATGCAGGTCTCCTCGGGAGGGAACGGGGCTGCCGGCCAGCGGCCGACACTACCGGGGGGGCGGCGCGCGCCGCACCTGCAGTCTCTCTACGCACGCTGTTGGCGGCAGTGAGCGCGCCGTGTCCACGATGTGCACGGCATTCATTCCGCCACCACGTGCGCCGTCGCACCCTGCACGCAACCACACAGGGAACGCCTCCATGAAACATGCCATCGCCACCGCCGCCGTCTGCTTTGCCCTCGCCGCCTGCAGCAGCACACCGATGGCCCAGGTGCAGCCGATCGACGGCGTGATTTCCGGCCAGTGCCACAGCGACAGGGTGCGCGGCGCGGTGGGCCTGGCCGCCTCGGACGCCACTGTGGCCCGTGCACGCGTGGACAGCGACAGCCTGCACGTGCGGGTCCTGCGCCACGACGGCCCGCGGGTGCCACCGGCCAGCGAAGGCGGCGACCGCCTGACCATCGAGAAGGGCCGCACCAACAATATCGTCGCGATCTACTGCGGCTGACGACTGCGGCTGAGCCGGCGTGCCCTGCGCAGCACGCGCAGGGTGGCCTGCTCCCACTGGCGCGGCCCGCGCAGGCCGGCCAGCTTGGCCAGTTCACCGCGCTCCCAGCCGACGAACACGCACGGGTCGATATAGGCCTTGCGGCACACCGCCGGCGTGTTGCCCAACCGGGCCGCCACCTGGCACACCACGCTGCGCTGTGCCTGCGCCAGCGCACGCTGGCTGGCCGGTTCCGGCAGCTCGGTGGCAGCAAACGCCTGCACCGCCGCGACGGTCCCGCCCCAGGTGCGGAAATCCTTGGCAGTGAAGTCCTCGCCCATCACCTCGCGCAGGTAGTCGTTCACCGCACCGGAGTCGACCGGCTGCAGCGCACCGTCGTCATCGCGGTACTGGAACAACGCCTGCCCCGGCAGCTGCTGCAGGCGCCGCACCAGCAGCCCCAGCCTGCGGTCGCCCACGGTCACCTCCTGCAGCTGCCCGGACTTGCCGCGGAAACGCATGCGCACCCGGCCGCCACGCAGCAGCTCCAGATGACGGTTACGCAGTGTGGTCAGTCCGAATGACCGGTTCTGCTGCGCATAGGTCTCATTGCCGACCCGCACCAGGGTGTCGGCCAGCAACGCGACCACCATGGCCAGCACCTTTTCCTTAGGGAAACCCGGCCGTTTCAGATCCCGCGACAACCGCCGCCGCAGCGTGGGCAAGGCCTCGCCAAAGGCGATGATGCGGTCGAACTTGCCGGCGTCGCGCTCCTTCGCCCAGTCGGGGTGGTAACGGTACTGCTTGCGCCCGCGCGCATCGCGGCCTGTGGCCTGCAGGTGGCCGTTGGCGTGGGCGCAGATCCACACCGCGGTGTAGGCCGGTGGAATCGCCAGTGCGCGGATGCGTTGCAGGGTGGTGGCGTCGCGTATCGCGTGGCCATCAGCATCGCGGTAACTGAAACCTTTTCCGGCGCGGCGCCGGCTGATGCCCGGCTGGGTGTCGTCGACATAGCGCAGGCCGGCCGCGCGCGCGGCCTGTCGTTCGGGAGTGGAGGCGGTCGGCATGCCAGTAGTGTCGCGGTCGCCGTGCCGCGATCCTGTCGATAACACAAGACAAACACGTGAGGGCCGGTTCGCCGCTATGCTCGGGTCTTCACAACCCCTTCCGGAGTCATGATGTCGTTCCCGATTCGCGCCCGTTCGCTCTCCGCCCTGCTGCTGCCGGCCGTGCTGGCCTTGACCGCCTGCCAGGCACCGGCGCTGGATGAACAGGATTCGGCCACGGCCCACGCCCAGCAGGCGGCCGAAGCCGCCAAGGCACCGGCCGACGAAGCCGGCAAGGCCATCGAGGCGCCGCCGGTCGGCACCTGCGATGCCAGCCAGGTGCAGAGCCTGGTCGGCCAGGCCTACACCGATGGGCTGGGCAAGCAGGCGCAGGAAGATGCAGGCGCCAGCCAGGTACGCGTGCTCAAGCCCAATGATGTGGCCACGATGGAGTTCCTCGGCGACCGCCTGAACATCGAAGTGGACGCCAAGGGCGCCATCAGCGGCGTGCGCTGCGGCTGAGTCCCGCCCCGCGCCGGCACTGGGTTGCCGGCGCGTTCTGTTGCACCTGCAACCGTGTATTGCGGCGTTGCAGCAACCTGTGATCTAGTCGAGGCATCCGGTGGCCTCACGATGCGCTCCAGGGAATGAGCGGGGACGAGTGTCGCCGCCAACCCTATACGCATCGAGGTAGAGATGGCCCCCCGCAACCGCCAAGGGCTTTACGACCCGCGCTCCGAGCGCGATGCCTGTGGATTTGGCATGGTCGCCCAGCTCGACGATCAACCATCGCGCCTGTTGGTTGATACCGCCATCGCCGCGCTTTCGCGCATGACCCACCGTGGCGGTGTTGCCGCCGATGGCCTGACCGGTGATGGCTGCGGCCTGCTGCTGCGCCGCCCCGATGCGTTCCTGAAACTGCTCGCCAGCGAAGCCGGCATTGCCGTCGCCACACGCTTCGCCGCCGGCCTGGTATTCCTACCGCACGACGCCGACGCGGCGCAGGCCTGCCGCGCGCAGCTGCAGGCGCAGGTGGAAGCGGTGGGCTGCAAGGTCGCTGGCTGGCGCGAGGTACCGACCGACGACAGCGTCTGCGGCCAACTGGCGCGCGACACGCTGCCGCGCATCGAGCAGGTGTTCGTCGATGCGGGGGTTGGCCAGGATGATGCCGGCTTCGCGCTGGCGTTGTTCCTGGCCCGCCGCCGCAGCGAACAGCAGCTGCGCGATCACGCCGACTTCTACGTCACCACCCTCACCCCGGATGCGATCAGCTACAAGGGCATGGTGCTGCCGGACAAGCTCAGCCGCTTCTTCCCGGACCTGCAGCGCCGCGAGCTGGCCTCCAGCGCGATCGTGTTCCACCAGCGCTTCTCGACCAACACGCTGCCGCGCTGGCCGCTCGCCCATCCGTTCCGCATGCTCGCCCACAACGGCGAGATCAACACCATCGAGGGCAATCGTCGCTGGGCGCAGGCGCGCAGCAAGGTGTGGAAGACGCCGCGCTTCGATATTGGTGAATTCGACCCGGTCATCTCCATGCACGGTTCGGATTCGCAGAGCCTGGACAACATGCTGGAGCTGATGGTCGCCGGTGGCATGGAGTTGATCCAGGCGCTGCGCATCCTGGTGCCGCCTGCCACGCAGTCGCTGGAATTCAAGGACCCGGACCTGGCCGCGTTCTACGAATTCCACGGCCTCAACAGCGAGCCGTGGGACGGCCCGGCCGGCATCGTCGCCTGCGACAGCCGCTATGCGGTGTGTACGCTGGACCGCAACGGCCTGCGACCGGCGCGCTGGATGCTCACCGCCGACCGCCACTTCCTGGTCGCCTCCGAAGCCGGCGTGTGGGAAGTGCCGACCGAGCGCGTGGTGCGCAAGGGCAAGCTCGGCCCCGGCGAGATGATCGCGATCGACCTCAAGCGCGGCGACCTGCTCGACTCCGATGCGGTCGACCGCATCAACCGCGGCCGCGCGCCCTACAAGCAGTGGCTGCAGCAGGGCGTGACCTACCTGCAGACCGAACTGATCGACCCGTCGCTGGTGGAAGAGCCCTTCGACGAAGGCACCCTGCGCAGCTACCACAAGCTGTACCAGCTCAGCAGCGAGGAGGTGGAGCAGGTGCTGCGGCCGCTGGCCGAGACCGAGCAGGAAGCCACCGGCTCGATGGGCGACGACACGCCGATGGCGGTGCTGAGCCAGCGCAGCCGCCCGCTGTACGACTATTTCCGCCAGGCCTTCGCGCAGGTCACCAACCCGCCGATCGACCCGCTGCGCGAAGACTGCGCGATGTCGCTGTCCACCCAGCTCGGCAAGGAAACCAACATCTTCCATGCCGGCCCGGAGACGGTGAACCACGTCATCCTCAATTCGCCGGTACTGAGCCAGCGCAAGCTGCGCCAGCTGTTGAAGATGGACCAGTACGTGCAGGCCAACCGCCTGCTCGACCTTTCCTACAGCGAAGACGAAGGCCTGCGCGCCGGCATCGAACGCATCTGCAGCGAAGCGGAACAGGCCGCGCGCGATGGCATGGTGATGCTGCTGCTGTCCGACCGCTACCCGGTGGCCGGGCGGCCGATGGTGCACGCGTTGCTGGCCACCAGTGCCATCCACCACCACCTGTCTCGGCTGGGCCTGCGCTGCGACGTGAACCTCATCGTCGAGACCGGCACCGCACGTGACCCGCACCACATGGCCTGCCTGCTCGGTTTCGGTGCCACGGCGGTTTACCCGTACCTGGCCTACCAGACCCTGTTCGACCTGGGCCGTCGCGGCATCCTCAAGCTCAGCAAGGGCGGCGAGCAATCCCAGATCGGCCGCCGCTACCGCAAGGGTATCTACAAGGGCCTGTCGAAGATCATCTCGAAGATGGGCATTTGTACGGTGGCCAGCTACCGCGGCGCGCAGCTGTTCGAGATCATCGGCCTGGAACCGGAAGTGGTGGACCTGTGCTTCCCCGATACCGCCTCGCGCATCGGCGGCGCCGGCTTTGCCCGCCTGGATGCCGACGCGCGCGAACTGTGCGCGCAGGCCTGGGACGCGCAGCAGGGCGTGGATGTCGGCGGCCTGCTGAAGTACGTGCACGGCGGCGAATACCACATGTACAACCCGGACGTGGTGACCACCCTGCAGCGCGCGGCGCGCAGCGGTGACCCGCGTGCGTGGCAGCAGTACTGCGATGCGGTGCATGCGCGCCCGCCATCGGCGCTGCGTGACCTGCTGGAGCTGGTGCCGGCGGCCGCGCCCGTGCCGCTGGACGAGGTCGCTCCAGCCAGTAGCCTGTTCCCGCGCTTCGATACTGCGGCGATCAGCCTGGGCGCACTGTCGCCGGAAGCACATGAAGCATTGGCCATCGCCATGAACCGCCTCGGCGGCCGCAGCAATTCCGGCGAAGGCGGTGAGGATCCCGCGCGCTATGGCACTGCGAAGCGCAGCAAGATCAAGCAGGTCGCCTCGGGCCGCTTCGGCGTTACCGCCGAGTACCTGGTCAATGCCGAAGTGCTGCAGATCAAGGTCGCGCAGGGCGCCAAGCCCGGCGAGGGCGGCCAGCTGCCCGGCCACAAGGTCAACGAACTGATCGCACGTCTGCGCTACGCGCGGCCGGGCATCGGCCTGATCTCGCCGCCGCCGCACCACGACATCTATTCGATCGAAGACCTGGCGCAGCTGATCTACGACCTCAAGCAGGTCAACCCGACCGCGCTGGTATCGGTGAAGCTGGTCAGCCATGCCGGCGTTGGTACCATCGCCGCCGGTGTGGTCAAGGCCGGTGCGGACCTGATCACCATCTCCGGCCATGACGGTGGCACCGGTGCGTCGCCGGTCAGCTCGATCCGCTATGCCGGCGTGCCGTGGGAGCTGGGCGTGGCCGAAGCGCACCAGGCGCTGCTGGCCAACGACCTGCGCGGGCGCACCCTGCTGCAGACCGATGGCGGGCTGAAGACCGGCCTGGACGTGGTCAAGGCCGCGCTGCTGGGCGCGGACAGCTTCGGCTTCGGCACGGCGCCGATGATCGTGCTGGGCTGCAAGTACCTGCGCATCTGCCACCTCAACAACTGCGCCACCGGCGTGGCCACCCAGGACGAACGCCTGCGCGAGAACCACTTCACCGGCCAGCCGGAGCGCGTGGAGAACTTCTTCCGGCTGCTGGCCGAAGAAGTGCGTGGCTGGCTGTCCTACCTGGGCGCGCGTTCGCTGGAAGAGATCGTCGGCCGCACCGACCTGCTGAGCCAGATCGAGGCTGCGCCGCGTGACGACGTACGCGTGGACCTGTCGCGCCTGCTGGCCGATGCCCGTTACGAGGGCAGCCACTGCGCCGCGCAGCGCCTGTACGAGTCGCCGGACAGCCTGGCCACGCAGATGGACGGCCTGCTTGCCTCCGCCATTGAACACAAGCGCGGCGGCGAGCATCGCTTCCTGATCCACAACACCGACCGCAGCATCGGCACCCGCCTGGCCGGCGCGGTGGCGCGTGCGCACGGCAACCAGGGCATGGCCGAGGCACCGCTGGAACTGCGCTTCCGCGGCAGCGCCGGGCAGAGCTTCGGCGCGTTCAACGTGGGTGGCCTGCACCTGGAGGTGGAAGGCGAAGCCAACGACTACGTCGGCAAGGGCATGGCCGGTGGCCGCCTGGTGGTGCGACCGCCGCGCGGTGCCCGCTTCGAGGCACGCAGCACCGCCATCATCGGCAACACCTGCCTGTACGGCGCCACCGGCGGCGAGCTGTTCGCCGCGGGCAGGGCGGGCGAGCGCTTCGCGGTACGCAACTCCGGCGCGCTGGCGGTAGTGGAGGGTGCCGGCGACCACTGCTGCGAGTACATGACCGATGGCGTGGTACTGGTGCTGGGCAAGGTCGGGCTGAACTTCGGTGCCGGTTTCACCGGCGGCCTGGCCTACGTGCTGGACGTTGATCGCGATTTCGTCGACCGCTACAACCACGAGCTGATCGACATCCATCGCGTGTCCGCCGAGGGCTTCGAGAACTATCGCCAGCACCTGCACCGCCTGATCGGCCGCCACCGCGAGCTGACCGGCAGCATCTGGGCGCAGCAGATCCTGGACGAGTTCCGCGATTACATCGGCAAGTTCTGGCTGGTCAAACCGAAGGCCGCCAGCATCGAGTCGCTGACCGAAACCCTGCGACGCGCCGCGTGATGTTTTCCGGTAGTGCCGGCCGCTGGCCGGCAACGTTCCCCCTCGCATTACAGAGCCCGCCATGAGCCGCAAGCACGCTTTCCAGTTCCTCGACCTGCCCCGCACCATGCCGCAGCGCATTCCGGTGGAACTGCGCACCTCCGGCGACTGGGGTGAGCTGTACGGCAGGTTCGGCAAGGAAGACGCGCAGTACCAGGCCGGCCGCTGCCTGGACTGCGGCAACCCGTACTGCAGCTGGAAGTGCCCGGTGCACAACGCCATTCCGCAGTGGCTTCAGCTGGTGCAGGAGAACCGCATCCACGAGGCGGCCACGCTGTGCCACAGCACCAACCCGCTGCCGGAAGTGTGCGGCCGGGTGTGCCCGCAGGACCGGCTGTGCGAAGGCAGCTGCACGCTGGAGGAGTTCGGTGCGGTCACCATCGGCGCGGTGGAGAAGTACATCGTCGATACCGCATTGGCCAGTGGCTGGCGCCCGGATCTGGCCGCGGTGCAGCCAACCGGCCACAGCGTGGCGGTGATCGGCGCCGGTCCGGCGGGGCTGGCCTGTGCCGACCGCCTGGCTCGCGCCGGCATTGCCGCCGTGGTCTATGACCGCTACGAGCAGATCGGCGGCCTGCTGCAGTTCGGCATCCCCAGCTTCAAGCTGGACAAGGACGTGATCCGTCGCCGCCGCGACGTGCTGGAGGGCATGGGGGTGCAGTTCCGCCTCGGCGTGGAGATCGGCCGCGACATCAGCCTGCAGCAGCTGCTGGATACCCACGATGCGGTGTTCGTCGGCACCGGCGCCTACCGCTACACCGATGGCGGCCTCGACGGCCAGGACCTGAAAGGCGTGCTGCCGGCGTTGCCGTTCCTGGTGCAGAACAGCCGCATCGTCGGTGGTGATGATCCGAAGGGCCGGCCGATTGCCGGCTGGGAAGACACCATCGCCCTGCCCGATCTCAACGGCAAGCGCGTGGTGGTGCTCGGCGGTGGCGATACCGGCATGGACTGCGTGCGCAGCGCGATACGGCTGGGCGCGGCCAAGGTCACCTGCGCCTACCGCCGCGACGAAGCAAACATGCCCGGCAGCGCGCGCGAGGTCGCCAATGCACGCGAGGAAGGTGTGCGCTTCCTGTTCAACCGGCAGCCGCTGTCGATCGAAGCCGGCGCCGATGACGAAGTAATCGGCGTAACCGTGGTCGAGACCCGGTTGGGTGAGCCGGATGCGAACGGCCGCCAGAACGCGGTGCCGATCGATGGCAGCGAATCGCTGCTGGAGGCCGACGTGGTGATCATCGCCTTCGGCTTCTCGCCGACCGTTCCGGCATGGCTGGCCGAGCACGGCGTGGAAGGCCGGTCCAACGGCCGTATCGTGGCCGGAGGCAAGGATCGCCTGCCGTTCCAGACCGCGCATCCGCGCCTGTTCGCAGGTGGTGATGCGGTACGCGGTGCCGACCTGGTGGTGACCGCCGTGGCCGAGGGCCGCGATGCCGCCGCCAGCATCGTCCGGCTACTGGCCCACTGAGTCCGGCGCCAGCAGTACCGCCAGCAGCGCCCGCAGCACGTGCGGCTCCACCGGCTTGGCCAGGAAGTGGTCGATGCCAGCCGCGCGACAGGCTTCGCGGGTGCTTTCCATCACGCTGGCCGTGAGCGCGATGATCGGCACCTGCGCACGTGCCGGGCAGGCATCAGCGCGGATCGCCCGCGCCAGTGCGAAGCCGTCCATGCCCGGCATGTGGCAGTCAGTGATCACCAGCTCGAACGGCTGCGCCTGCCATGCTTCAAGCGCCGACTGCCCATCGGTACAGGCGTGGACCCGCAGCCCTAGCGCGCACAGGCGCTGCTCCAGCAGCTGCAGGTTGGTAGGATGGTCTTCAACCACCAGTACGCACGCCGCCGGCAATGGATGCTCATCCGCTGATGCCGCCGAAGGTGCGGCCCTGGGTGCCTCGCAGGCCTCCAGGTCCAGATCCATCCATACCGTGGTGCCCTGCCCAGGGGAGCTGCGCAGCTGCAGCTCCGCCCCCATCGAGGTTGCCAGCTCGCGGCAGATCGCCAGGCCCAGCCCACTGCCGCCGAAGCGCCGCGTGGTCGAGCGCTCCGCCTGGGCATAGGCGGCGAACACCGCCTGCTGTCGTTCCTCGCTGATGCCCACGCCGCTGTCGCTTACCTGCAGGCGCAGCCGCTGCCCGCGGGCATGCTGCTGCAGTACCTGCAACCGCAGTTCCACGTGGCCGTGCCGGGTGAACTTCAGTGCATTACCGGCCAGGTTGAACAGGATCTGGCGCAGGCGCAGGCCATCGGCCAGCGATCCCGGCTGCATCTCCGGATCAAGCACCACCTGCAGGTGCAGGCTGCGGCTGGCGGCCACCGGCATCAGCAGCTGCTGCACCGCGCGCACCAGTGCCGCCAGATCGGTGGGCCGCAACTGCAGCGGTGCGCCCTGCAGGCGCTGGCTGTGCAGTACATCGTCGAGGATCTGCCGCAGCATCCGCGCCGCATCATCCACCGTGGCCAGCACCTGCTGCTGGCGTGGCTCCAGCCTGCTGCCCGCCAGCCGTTCGAGCATGCCCAGCAGCGTGCTCATCGGCGTGCGGATCTCATGGCTCATCGTGGCCAGGAAGTGCGCCTTGGCCTGTGCCACCTGCTCGGCCTCGCGGCGCGCGTCGGCCAGCGCGCGGGTACGTGACTGCACCTCGCTGACGTCGATCCAGTAGCCGCTCCACTCGACGTAGCTATCGTCGCAGGGCAACGGCCGCCCATGCGAACGCACCCATCGCCAGCCCTGTGGTGAACGGGTACGGAAAGTGACATCGATCGGGCCACGCGCCAATGCGGCTGTCTCGATACAGGCCATCACCCTGCTGCGGTCCTCGGGGTGGACTGCGGCCAGCAGCCACTGGTGATCGATGCGCGCGCTCTCCACGCTGATTCCGAACAGGGACTGCACGTCGCCGGCGATCTGCGGAAAGCTGTAGTGACCGCACGCCGAACGGCGCGCCTGGTAGACCACCGCCGGCAGGTTCGCAGTCACCTCCTGCAGGCGCTGCTCCACGACTCGGCGCCGCACGCTTTCGCGATGCACCCGCCAGTAACCGTAGGCATGTACCAGCGCCAGTGCGAGCAGGATCAACGAGGCCGGCACCAGCCAGCGCAGGGGTGACGATGACGGCCAATTGCGCGGCCGGTCCGGCAGCCAGGCCGCGCGGATCTGATCGCGCTCGGGATCGGTCAGCTGCGACAGCGCCTGCTCGAAGCCGGCGATGACATCGGCGCAGGCGGGCGTGGTCGCCAGCACCAGGGCATCATCGAAACCGGCCGGCGCAGCAATCAGCAGTGCATCGCCCTGGTAGCGGCGCAACGCGGCCTCGACTTCGCCGAGGTTGGCAACCACGGCATCGATCAGGCCGGTGCCCAGCAGCGGGAGCGCATCGTCCAGCGCTGCCGGTGGCAGCAGCTGCGCACCCGTTGCCTGCTCGGCCAGCAGCCCCTGCAGCGGCATCCGGCTGGGGCTGGCTACGGTTCGCTCACGCAGATCTTCCAGGCCCAGCACCGGCGGCGTACCCTCCCGGCGCACGATCACCTGTGGCAGCTGCAGGTAGGGCGTGCTGGCCACCCACCCGGCGGGCAGCTGCGAGCGTGGCCATCCCAGCAGCGCCTGGGTGCCGGCCGGCAGCTCATCCCGTTCCACGCTGGCGGCCGGCACGGGCAGCAGCTGCAGCGGCCGTTGCCGGCCCAGCAGCTCCAGGTACACCGCGCCGAGCCCCCGTGCCTCACCCTGTTCGCTGGACGACAAGGGTGCGCGGTCGGAAGGCCAGGCAATGCGCAGCGGTGTCCTGCAGCCCGTGGCGGAGGCCGTGGCAGGCAGCAGCAGGCTGGCCATGACAGCAATGGCTGCCGGGAGGCCGGCGACATTCACGGTAGGCATCCTCATCTCGCGGGCGGAAGGAACGGCCGCGCTGCGGTACCGCTGCCTGCCACGCTATCGACGTGCGGACCGACGGCAATGAAGAAAGTTGTAAAAGCATCCAGATAGGGGAATGCCGACATACACTGCCGCCTTCACCCGTAACTGCGGAGCGTTCGATGCGCATCGGCCTGGCTGCCAACCGTCTTCATCACCACGACGCGCGCGCCGCGCTGTTCCGTTGGCTGCGCAGCAGCGAGCCCGGCCTGCGCGAGCTGGGCGTGTCGCTGCATGCGGTCGGTCGCACCCATGACGCGATCGAACGACAGGGCTTCCTGACCGGGTACGCGGGCCTGCACCGTTACCCGTACGGACGCGAGGGCGGCCTGATGAAGCTGGTCGCCGAAGTCGTCGGCATGGGTCCGGATCGGACACTGGATGGCGCGATCTACCTGATCGATCCGGTCGACCCATCCTCGGTGTTTCCAGAAGCCACGGCGCTGAAACGGCAGTGCGTGATTCACGGCAAGCCGTTCATTTCGACCGTGGCCACCGCACGCGACTGGGTCGAAGTGGAGCGCGTCCACGGCGGGCTGCCGGCAGACCGCGGCGCTGACGACCTGCATGCGTTCGAAAGCCAGACGCTGGCACTGATCGCGCATGATGCGATGAAGCCGGCGATGCTGGCCTTCGCCGATGAGCATTTCGATGTGCTGGCCCGGTTCGGCGAGCGGGTGGCGACCGGCACCACCGGCCAGCGTTTGAACGAACTGGCCTGGAGCCGGGGCTGGCCGCGTGATACGCCGTGGGTGACGCGCTACCAGAGTGGCCCGATGGGCGGTGATGCGCAGATTGCCGACCGGGTACTGGAGGGGCGTTGCCAGCGTGCGATCTTCTTCGAGGACCCGCATGTGGCGCGCCAGCATGAGGCGGATATCCAGCTGCTGGAGCGTGCGGTGACGACGGTGACCGACCAGGCAGTGTGCATTACGGCGCCGCGGGTGGCGGCGCGGTGGGCGGCGGCCGCGGCGTTGCGGGTGGGGTGAGGGTTTCGGCCAACGGCTGCGCCCCTCGTGGTGGGTCGTTCAAATCAGAAGCCGTGCTCGGCCGGCCGGGGTGGATTGCGCAGGGGTCGCTGCAAGTACGTCCTTGTAAGCTCGGTCGCCGCTTGCTCGTGTGCGCTTTCCTGCGCACACGGCAAGACCGGGGTTGGGCGTCCTGCCCAACCCGCCCGAGGCATGCCTCGGGCCCATGCGGCTCACGCCCCTGCCCACCACGGACACTCCCTGTAGAGCCGAGATCCTATGTTCGTGGTCAAGCCTGCTGGAAGCAGGCTTGACCCACTTTCAGCATGGCCGGGTCAAAGTCCCGGCCGCTCTTGAAGACGCCCCAAGCGATCCTGGCCAGCTTTCTGGCCAGGATGTTG
>NZ_JCAFVJ010000004.1:0-332725 GCF_059372295.1 Stenotrophomonas sp. YJH_SMC_33 | reverse complement strand
TGCTCGTGTGCGCTGTCCTGCGCACACGGCAAGACCGGGGTTGGGCGTCCTGCCCAACCCGCCCGAGGCATGCCTCGGGCCCATGCGGCTCACGCCCCCGCAACCGGACCCACCCCGCCTTCGACAGATTTCCACGATCTGCCGGAACGGCATGAGCTGCTCTTGGTGGGTGTCGACCTTGGTCGACACGTCTGGGTCGGCACGGGGTCGGATCCCGTTGCTGCGCAACGGGCTCTGACCCCAGGCGTGGATGAGGTGGTCTGTTCGATTTATTGATTCCTGATGGGTGACTGGCTTCAGGTCGGCTGTAGGCGGCGGTCATCGCAATGACATGTGACGCCGGTACGGTTTGAGCCCGCTTGCGGGTCGCGCGCGGGCCGGGGTTCCGGTCTTGGCGCGCGTCCACTGCAGCTGCTGTCGCTGCCGAGGGTCATGTGTTCTACGTCAGGGGGCTGAATGGACACCATGCGGTCAGAACTTGGAAGGTGGCCATCGCGGCATGGCTGCTGCTGTCCTTTGCCGCTGCCGGGCAGGACGGTGTTCATGCCTACGACATCCCTGCGCAGCCACTGGAACAGGCGGTCGAGCGCTTCAGCGTCATCAGTGGGTGGTCCGTGATGTACCCGGGCGATCTTGCCGCAGGCCGCAGCAGCCGTGCGCTGCGCGCCAGCCTGCCGCCGCTGCCCGCCCTGCAGGCGCTGCTGCAGGACTCCGGCGTCGAGGCCGAGGTGATCGGCAAACAGCGTGTGGTGCTGCGCCGGGGCGCGCCCTTGGCTGCCGAACCCGGTGTCGGCGCGGAGCTCGCCGATGCGGAACGTCGACGTCGCTATGGTGGGCTGCAGCAGCGGCTGCGTGGGGTGTTCTGTGACGACCCGGAGATCGCTCCCGGCCGCTATGCCGCGACGCTGCGTTTCCGTGTCGACAGCGAGGGCCAGGTGCATGCGCCCGAGCTGCTGTCAGGCAGTGGCAGCGAGCGCCGCGATGCGCGCCTGCTGCAGGCGCTGCAGCACTTGGTGCTGTCGCCCGATGCCGCTGCGCTACCGCAGCCGGTGACGCTGCAGATCCGACCTTCCGGCACCGACCACGACTGTGGCGGGCGCGCGCCCCTTCCATGACTTCAAGGATTCGAACATGAGCAACGGTACGGCTGGGGCAGTTGACCTGATGGACCACCTTCTGGGTGCCTACGATGAACTGAAGCGCCGGCTGGTGCGCAAGCTGGGCTCGGAGGAGCTGGCCGGCGACGCGCTGCAGGACACGTGGATGCGCCTGAGCGCGCGGCGTGACCGCCTGGATGCCGTGCAGAACCCCGCGGCCTACCTGCTGCGCATGGCAATGAATACCGTGATCGACCGCCAACGTGCTGACCACCGCCTGCTGAGCCTGGAGGAGGTGGATACGCTGATGGACATGGCCGACCCTGCACCCGGCCCGGCGCAGGCGGCTGAACTGGACTTCGCGCTGGAAGACATGGTCGGCCTGCTGCAGCGCATGCCCGAGCGCCGTCGCCGCATCCTGCTGGCGATCCGTGTCGACGGCCTGCAGCAGCGCGATGTCGCCGATCACCTCGGTGTGTCGCTGCGGCTGGTGCAGCGTGAGCTGAAGGCCGCCCAGGACTATCTGGCCGAGCGCAGTGGAACGGGGCGCCAGGTGCGGTTCTGAACGGCGGCATCCGTCTACACTTTGACGCCGAGCAGAACCCCGCAGCGTGCGGGTCCGGCATGAGCCCCCATGGATCCTGACGATCGCCCGCAACGCCCGCTGGATGCCGTCGAGCGTCAGGCGCACGCGTGGGTGGTGCGGCTGACCTCGGGCGAGGCGACCGCCGCCGACGGGCGCCGGTTCCGCGCGTGGTGCGAGTCCGACCCGCGCCATCGCGAAGCGTTTGGCCGTGCGCGCCGGCAGTGGGAGCAGGTGCGGCTGGCCGGCGAGCAGCTGCCAGCGGCCGCGCGTCAACCGGTCGCGCCGACGCCGGCCCAGCGCTGGAGCCGACGCGCCTTCCTGGGCGCCGCGATTGCCGCCCCGGCCAGCCTGGTAGTGGTGGCGGCCATCCGCCCGCCGATGGGCCTGTGGCCCTCGGTGACAGCCATGGCAGCCGATTTCCATACCGGCACCGGTGAGCGACTGCAGATCGCGCCCTCGCCGCAACTGAAGATCGAACTGGATACGCAGAGCAGCCTGCGCCGCCGCGCGCACACGCAGGGCGAAGGCTTCGAGCTGGTGCAGGGCCAGGCCGCGATCGAGACCCAGGCCGGTCTGCGCCTGGCGTTGTTCGCGGGCCCGGGCTGCGTGATTGCCGATGAGGGCGCGGTGCGCCTGGACGTACGCAACACCCAGGGCCAGGTGCGGGTGACCTGCCTGCAGGGCAGTGCCCGCATCGAGCATCCGCAGGGTCGGCTGCGGCTGCAGGCGGGCCAGCAGACCCGGTACGACGAGCGCCTCAGTGGTGTGGTGGCCGAGGCCGTGGCGTCGGAAGTGAGTGCCTGGACGGAGGGCATGCTGGTGTTCCGCCGCGCACCGCTGCGTGAGGTGGTGGAGGAGATCAACCGTTACCGCCGCGGCAAGGTACTGCTGGGCGAATCGGCATTGGCGCGCGCCCCGGTCAGCGGCCGCTTCCGCATCGATGATCCGGACGCGGCGCTGGAGCAGCTGCGACGGACGATGTCGCTGGATCTGCGTCGCTTTCCGGGTGGCATCGCCGTCCTTGGATAGATGAAGGCGCTGGCCGTGCGCGCCGCGCCGGGCTGTTGCAAGCAAGGAGAATCCAAGGATGCGCAACGAGACCATCGGTGTGCTCGATCTGCGCCGCAATCTGTCTGCATTGCTGGAAACCACCCAGCGAAGGCCCCTGATGGTGCATCGCTATGGTTCGCCCTGGGTGTGCGTGGTGTCTGACGCGCAGTGGCAGCAGCAGGCGGTGCTGCTGGACTTCAATCCGCAGTCACACCCATTGGCGATGCTGCTGCGGCTGCAGCAGCAGGAGATGCCTTTGGTCGAATCCGGGGCGCTGCCGCCTGCGGTGCTCGCACGCGCACTGCTGTTGGCGGGCATGCATGGCATCGACGATCTCACGCAGCTGCATGAGCAGGTACTGCATCATCGGCTCTGGCACTGGTTCGTGGCGGGCGCCCATGGGGTGATGGAGGGCTGGCAGCTGCCCGCACTGCGCGTTGCGCTGGCGTCATGGTGCGATGACGTGGACATGACCGATGCACTGGTCGCATTCGCTGCCCGCAGCGACGTGGCGGTACTGGCCCGCCGTTGTGGGGGTGACGCACCGCGGCTGCAGCGCGAAGCCTGCAGGCGGATGACGCTGCGATGACGTTGCCGGTGAAGCGCCACCCCGTGCACAGAGTTGCATTCGCGGTGTCGCTTCACCTGCCTTGCTGACGTCTTCTCCAGAGTACGACGCACCACGCGTCGTGGAGCACGGGCGGCGCAGATGGAAGACAGTCGCAGGATCAGCATGCTGGAGCTGGATCGCCACCTGAGCCAGTCGCTGGAGCAGGCACGGCACACGCCCCTGAACGTACAGCGCTATGGGCGCTCGTGGGTCTGGGTGCTGTCCAGTGACGCCTGGGCGGATGCGGCGCGCTGGGCGGCACTGGACAACAGTGCGCATCCACTGGCGGCACTTCGAAAGGCCCTCGACCTGCGGCTGTGGCCCTGGCCCGACGCGGCCATGAGCGCGCTGCCGCTTGGCGCAGCCGATGCGCGACTGCTGCAACGTGCGGCCCTGCTGGTGATCGTGCGTGATCTCAACACTGCGCAGCGCGTGTACGACGACCTGCGCTACCACCAGGCCTACCGCATGTTCATCGGCCTCGACCACGGCACCGCGTGGTCGCCGACGCAGTGCGTGCGCCTGCTGCAGGCGTGCGTGCATCCGTTGTTGCGCGAGTGCATCGACCAGACACTGGCCAGCGTGCCGCCACACCTGCTCGAGGCAGCACGCGTGCCGGCTGCACGTGCGCCCGCACAGGCAACCGCGCAGCGAATCGCAGGCGGATGTTTATCGTACTGACACATGCACCGCTGACCATGGTGCAGCGGTCTCTTCCAGGATGACGAGGGCGGAACAATGGCAAGGCAGGCAGGTGGTTGCAGGGCTCGGCAGCAGGGCTTCAGCCTGATCGAGATCATGGTGGTGGTGGTGATCATCGGCATTCTTGCCGCGCTGATCGTGCCGCGGTTGATGGACCGTCCGGACCAGGCGCGCGTGGTGGCAGCGCGCCAGGACATTGCCGCATTGATGCAGGCCTTGAAGCTGTTCAAGCTGGACAACGGTCGCTATCCCAGTGCCGAGCAGGGCCTGCAGGCGCTGGTGAAGCCGCCGCAGGGCAGCGGTGGGTTGCCGGTGACGCCGTATCTGGATCGCCTGCCGAATGATCCGTGGGGCCATCCGTACCAGTACCAGGTTCCAGGCACTCATGGCGACATCGATGTGTTCTCGCTGGGTGCGGACGGCAAGCCCGGTGGCGACGTCGGGAATGCAGACATCGGCTCCTGGCAGCTGTGAGGCGTGCTGATGGCAGCCCGGACGCGTTCGGTCTCGTGCATCCGCCAGCGTGGCGTGGCGGTGATCGTCGCCGTGCTGGTGGTGGCATTGGTGGCTGTGATTGCCACTGCGCTGCTGACCCGGCAGTCGGCGCAGCTGCGTGCGCTGCGCGGCGACCAGTTGCGCGCGCAGGTGCGCATGGCGGTGGACGCCACGCTGGAGCGTGCGGCGCAGCAGCTGCGTGAGGATGTCAAGGAACAGCTGACCACGGTGCGCGGCGGGCGCTGGGCGCGTCCTTTGCAGCTGCAGGCACCGTTGCCGGTGCAGGTGCAGCTGGTCGATGCCCAGTCGATGTTCAACCTGCGCAACCTGCTGGCCCATGGCAGGCCGGACCCCGAGGCGCGGGGCGCGTTCGTCGCGTTGTGTGCCGGGCAGGGGCTGGGCCAGGGCACCTGCGCATCCGCGGTGGACCGCATCCAGGCGCGCCTGCGCGACGGTGATATGCCGGCGCAGGCGCCGCTGCCGCGCGAATCACTGATCGAACAGGCGCTGGCCGGCGCCGACCCGGTGGCGTTGCAGGCGCTGGCGCGGCGCACAGTGGTGTTGCCCGCGCAGACCCTGGTCAACGCCAATACCTGCGACCTGAGCGTCCTGCAGGCAGTGACGCCTGCGGTGGAACCGGCAAGGCTGCAGGCGCTGCTCGCTGAGCGCGACGCCGGCCACTGGCTGCTCAACCGCGGTGACATCGCCAACCGACTCCAACTGAGCAACGAACAGATGGCCGTGCTTCCGCTGGGTATCCATAGCGAGTGGTTCCTGGCCGTCGGCCGGGTGCAGGCCGACGGCAGCGCGGTTGATTTCCGCGCGCTGCTCTGGCGCGAGTACCGCGACGACGGGGTGCGTGTACAACGGGTGTGGACGAGGATCGGCGCATGACCGTGCAGCTTCGGGTGCGCCTGCCGGCGCTGGCGCACCTGCGCGCTGACAGCGAGGTGGACTGGGCGCAGCTGCACATGGGCGAGGTGCTCGCCCACGGCCGCGACACGCTGGCGGCGCTGGGCCTGCGGCATCCGCGGGCCACGGTGCACGCCTGCCTTGATCCGAACGACCTGATCCTGCTGGAACTGCAGCTGCCGCCGCTGTCCGGGCGCCGCCTGCACGCGGCGTTGCAGGGCGAGGTGGAGGCCATGCTGCTGGATGATCTGCAGGAGGTGGCGCTGGCCCACGGTGCGCAGGCGGCAGACGGTACGGTTCCGGTGGCCTGGCTCGGCCAGCAGGCCATTACGCAGGCGCAGCAGCTGCTGGCCTCGTGCGCGCTGCAGCTGCAGGCGTTGCATCCGACGCCACTGCTGCTGCCTTGGCAGGACCGCCACGCCACGCTGCAGGTCAGCGGCGAGCATCTGCTGGTGCGCAGCGGGCGCGATCGGGGACTTGTCCAATGGTATGGCGGACGTGATGCGTCTGCGGTGATGCAGGCGTTGGCCACCCGCCTGCAACAGGCCGGCGTGCAGGCCGTGCAATGGATCGACAGCGTACCGCCGGCGTGGCCGGGCAGCCTGCCGGCCACCGCCGTCGCGCATGAACTGCAGGCCTGTGGCCCCTTGCCGGGTTGGTCATTGCCGCTGCCCGGCGCAGGCCGTCAAGCGCCGCGACTGGCGATCGGCCTGGCACTGGCGGCGGTGCTGTTGGCCGCACTTGGGCTGCAGTGGCAGGTCTCGCGTTGGCGGATCGAGGGTGAGGCGCTGCAGCAGGACATGGCACGGCAGTTCAGCGCACGCTTCCCGGAGATCACCGATGTGGTGGACCCGGTGTTGCAGGCAAGGCGAGCGCTTGCGGTTCCGCCGCCAGCGCCGCCGTTGCCGGCGCTGCAGCGTCAGGTCGCCAGCACGCTGCACGCGGTTCCGGAGCTGGCGGGGCAGGTGCACAGCCTGCACTACCAACCCGGGCAGGTGTACCTGGAGCTGGACGCTGATGCTCGGGCATTGGCCGACGATCCACAGCGGCTTGAGCGCTGGCAGCAAGCGGTGCAGGCGCAGGGGCTGCAGCTGGTGCGCGATGCCGGTGGACGCCTGCGGGTGAGCGGAGCGGGACAGTGACGACGCGAACCTTGCGGCTGAGCGAGGGGCTGGCGGGCGTGCAGCAGCGCTGGCAACGCCTGCCACCGCGCGACCGGCTGATGCTGTGGGTGATGGCGGTGGCGCTGCTGGTGGCGGGCCTGTGGTCGTTATGGCTGGAGCCCTTGCTGAAGCAGCGCACGCACTGGCAGGCCGAACTCCCACGGCTGCAGGCGCAGCAGCGCGCACTGGCACCGCTGCTGCACGCCCGTGAGCGCCAGCAGCTGGCGCAGGGCCAGCATCCGACCCTGGCCGGACTGCGTGACCAGATCAAGGCTGCCGGTCTGGCTGGCGGCCTGCATATCGAAGCGCGCGACGGGCGCTGGCACCTGCAGGTACGGGCCGTACCTGCCGATGCGCTATGGAACTGGCTGCTGCCGCTGCTGGCCGACCCTGCCATCGAGCTGCAGCAGCTGCAATTGACACGCACAGGGGATGCGAACATGCCGGCGGCACGGATTTCAGGACACATCGTGATGGTGGCCCCTGCGGGTGCCCATCCATGAGGGCGATGCGCAGCCTTGCCTGCAGTGCCGCATTGGCCCTGATCGTGGGCGTGGCCCACATGCCGGCGCCGGTGGCGGCGCAGGACACAGGCGATGAGCCGGTGCAGCTGAACCTGGTGGATACCGATATCGGTGGCGTACTGCGCATGGCAGCGCGCTTCACCGGGCGCCAGTTCCTGGTCGATCCACGGGTGACCGGCAAGATGACAGTGGTTTCCGATGGCCCGGTCAGCCGTACCCAGGCCTATCAGCTGCTGCTCGGGGCGTTGCGCATGCGCGGCTTTGCGGTGGTCGAGAACGGCGGCGTCAGCCGGGTGGTGCCGCAGGCCGACGCCAAGCTGCTTGGCGGCCGGGTGGGCGCCGGTGGTGCAGGGGGCGAGATCGCCACGCGCACCTTCCCTCTGCGCTACGAGAATGCTGCCGCGCTGGTGGCAGTGCTGCGGCCGATGATCAGTCCGGACAATCCGATCACTGCCAACCCCGGCAACAACACCCTGGTGATCACCGACTATGCCGACAACCTGGAGCGCATCGCACGGGTTATCGCCAGCGTCGATACTCCGGCCGGCATGGACACCGATGTAGTGAAGCTGCAGCAGGGCATCGCTGTGGACGTCGCGGCGATGGTCGCGCCGCTGCTGGATGCGCAGGGCGCCGAGCCCAGCCAGAAGGTGGTGGTGATGGCCGACCCGCGCAGCAACAGCGTGCTGCTGCGTTCCAGCAGCCCCGGCCGCACCCGTCTGGCGCGGCAGCTGGTGGAGAAGCTGGACCGCGCCCAGGACGAGTCCGGCAACCTGCATGTGGTCTACCTGCGCAATGCCCAGGCCAATCAGCTCGCCGGCGTGCTGCGGGGCGTGGTTGCGGGGCAGAGCGATGCGCCGGCAGTGGGCAGCAATGAAGGCATCACGCCACTGCCTGGCGATGCAAGCCGTTCCGCACCGGCGCAGCCGTCGCAACCGCAGCAGGCCAAGACCGGAAGCAATGCGCTGGAATCGCAGCGGCTGGACCCGAGCCGGCGTGACCCGATCGATGCGGGAAGCACCGGCTTCAGCGAGAACGGCATCTCGGTGCAGGCGGACGTGGCCACCAACACGCTGCTGATCTCGGCGCCGGAGCCGGTGTACCGCAACCTGCGACGGGTGATCGACCAGCTCGACCAGCGCCGTGCACAGGTGCTGGTCGAGAGCCTGATCGTGGAGGTCAACCAGACCGATGCGGCCGAGCTGGGCGTGCAGTGGATGCTGGGCAATGGACGCACCTTTGGTGGCACCCACTTCGGTGGCGCCACCGGCGGCAGTGGACTCAATACCGGTGCCCGCACCACGCTGGACGTGCTTCCCCGGGATGGCCTGAAGATCGGCGTGATCGACGGCACCATCAACCTTCCAGGTGTCGGCCAGATCCTCAACATGAAAGCGCTGGCCAACGCACTGCAGAGCAAGGGCGGCGCCAACATCCTGTCCACGCCGAACCTGATGACGCTGGACAACGAAGCGGCCAGCATCATGGTCGGCCAGACCGTGCCGTTTGTCAGCGGGCGCTACGTGACCGACGGTGGCGGCGGCAGCAACAACCCGTTCCAGACCATCGTGCGCGAGGACGTGGGCCTGAAGCTGCGCGTGCGCCCGCAGATTTCCGAAGGCGGCACGGTGAAGCTGGACATCTACCAGGAAGTCAGCAGCATCGACGCGCAGAGCGCGAACAGCACGGCCGGCATCATCACCAACAAGCGCGCACTGGATACCAGCGTGCTGCTGGACGATGGCCAGATCATGGTGCTGGGTGGCCTGCTGGAAGACAGCGTCAGCCATGGCCGTGATGCGGTGCCGGGGCTGGGAAAGATCCCGGTGCTGGGCGCCTTGTTCCGCAGCGACACGCGCAAGCGCGCCAAGACCAACCTGATGGTGTTCCTGCGCCCGCACGTGGTGCGTGACCCGGCCGCCGGCCAGCGCCTGACCCGCGACCGCTACGACTACATGCGCAACGCGCAGGCGGGCGCGCAGCCAGTACAGAGCTGGGCCTTGCCGGCGCTGTCGGCACCGCAGCTGCCACCGCAGGACCTGTCTGTACTCGGCCAGGGCAATGCGCGCGATGGCCGGGGCCAGCCGTTGCAGAACACCAGCCTGGCCGCGTTGTATCCGTCCGGTGACGGCGATGCGCAGCTGGTGCAGTTCGCGCAGGGGCTGGACCCGGCGCGTGCCAGCCAGGGCGTGGCGCAGGTGCGGGCACTGGGCCTGCAGGCCTATGCTGAAGCGACGCCCGGCGAGAGCGGGCAACGCCTGCGCGTGCGATTGCCGCGCGATCCGGCGACGCTGGACCCTGCGCTGCAGCAGCTGCGCGGGCTGGGCTACACGCCGGAACTGGTGATCGGGCCGTGAGCGCTTCCGCGCCGCTGGCGTACGCCTGGGTGCGCAGCCATGGCGTGATGCTGTCCGAAGTTGGCGGCGAGCCCGTGTTGCTGGGCACCGCCGACACCGCAGCGTGGGCCGTGGCCGAGCTGCGCCGGCGGCATGGCCCGCTTCCGTTCCAGATGCTGGATGCGGCAGCCTGGCAGCAGCGCTTGGGCGAGCAGTACCGTGACGGCGGCGATGCCGCTGCGGTGGTGGGGGCCGCCGAGAGTGAAGTCGATCTGGACCGGTTGATGCAGGACATGCCGGAGGTCACCGACCTGCTGGATGCGCAGGACGATGCGCCGGTGATCCGCATGATCAATGCATTGCTGGCACAGGCTGCACGCGACGGTGCCAGCGATCTGCATATCGAGCCGTTCGAGACCCATTCGGTGGTGCGCTACCGGGTGGACGGCACGCTGCGCGACATGGTGCAGCCACAGCGCGCACTGCACGCAGCGCTGGTGTCGCGCATCAAGATCATGGCCCACCTGGACATCGCCGAGAAGCGGTTGCCACAGGATGGGCGCATTGCGATCCGCGTGGGCGGGCGGCCGCTGGACATCCGTGTTTCCACTGTACCGACCGGGCATGGCGAGCGCGCCGTGCTGCGATTGCTGGAAAAGGATGCCGGCCGCCTGCAGCTGCAGCGCCTGGGCATGGCCGATGACACCTTGGCCACATTCACCGGGCTGATCCGGCAGCCGCACGGGATCGTGCTGGTGACCGGGCCGACCGGCAGCGGCAAGACCACGTCGCTGTACGCCGCGCTGGGCCAGCTCGACAGCAGCACCAGCAACATCCTCACCGTGGAAGACCCGGTGGAGTACGACTTCGCCGGCATCGGCCAGATCCAGGTCAATGCGCGCATCGGCATGAGCTTCGGCACCGCGCTGCGCGCGATCCTGCGCCAGGATCCGGACACGATCATGATCGGCGAGATCCGTGACCTGGAGACCGCACAGATCGCGGTGCAGTCGTCGCTGACCGGGCACGGTGTGCTGGCTTCGCTGCACACCAACGATGCGGTCTCGGCGGTGACCCGCCTGGCCGACATGGGTGTGGAGCCCTTTCTGCTGGCTTCGTCGCTGCGCGGCGTACTGGCGCAGCGGCTGGTGCGCCGGCTGTGCACGCAGTGCCGGCGTGCCGAGGTGGATGGCGAAGGCCGAACCGTGTGGCGCGCGGTGGGCTGTGCGGCCTGCGCCAACAGCGGCTATCGGGGGCGTACCGGCATCCACGAACTGTTCGTGGTCGATGACCGCGTGCGCGCATTGATCCATGAAGGGCAGGGCGAGCCCGCGCTGCGCGAGGCCGCGCGGCGCGCCGGCATGCGCACGTTGCGGCAGGACGGCCATCGCTGGGTCGACAGCGGGGTGACCACGCTGGAAGAAATCCTGCGCGTCACCGGCGACGACTGAGACGACGATGGCACTGTTCGATTATCAGGCCGCCAACGCGCAGGGCCGCATCGAGAAAGGCCAGCTGGACGCCGACAGCCCGCGCGGTGCGCGTCAGCTGCTGCGCGGGCGTGGGCTGACGCCTGTGCAGGTCAGTGCGGCGCGCAGTGCCGGCAGTGGCTGGGGTGCTCGCCGGTTGTCAGCCAGTGAGCTGGCCTGGGCCACGCGCCAGCTGGCCAGCCTGCTGGCCGCCAGCCTGCCGTTGGAAGCTGCATTGAGTGCGGTGATCGAGCAGGCCGAGCGCCCGCACGTGGCGCAGGCGCTTACTGCCGTGCGTGCGGATGTACGTGCTGGCCAGCGCCTGACCGTGGCACTCGCCGCGCGGCCTCGCGATTTCCCGCCGATCTATCGGGCCCTGGTGGGGGCGGGTGAAGACTCCGGCGACCTGGCGCGAGTGATGGAGCGCCTGGCCGACTACATCGAAGAGCGCAACGCGCTGCAGGCCAAGGTGCTGACCGCCTTCATCTACCCGGCGGCGATCAGCCTGGTGTCGGTGGCGATCGTGATCTTCCTGCTCAGCTACGTGGTGCCGCAGGTGGTGACCGCGTTCGTGCAGGCGCGGCAGACGCTGCCGATGCTGACCCAGGTGATGCTGGCGGCCAGTGCTTTCGTGCGCAGTTGGGGCGTGTGGGCGGGGCTGGGCATCGCTGCGCTGGTGGTGGCATGGCGACTGGCGCTGCGCCGGCCCGAGCTGCGCCTGCGCTGGGACGCGATGCTGCTGCGGCTGCCGATGGTCGGGCGTTTCGTGCTGGGCGTGAACAGTGCGCGCTTCGCCTCGACACTGGCGATCCTGCTGGATGCCGGCGTGCCGCTGCTGCGCGCGTTGGAAGCTGCCCGGCAGACACTGGGCAATGCGTTGCTGGCGCGTTGTGCCGATGACGTGTCCGCGCGCGTACGCGAAGGCGCTGCGCTGGGTGCTGCGTTGAAGGTACAGAAGGTATATCCGCCGATCCTGGTGCATCTGGTGGCCAGTGGCGAGAAGACCGGTTCGCTGGCGCCGCTGCTGGATCGCGCCGCGCAGACCATCTCACGCGAGATCGAGCGTCGCGCGATGGCGCTGACCGCCCTGCTGGAACCGACCATGATCCTGGTGATGGGCGGCGTGGTGCTGACGATCGTGCTGGCGGTGCTGATGCCGATCATGGAAATGAACCAGCTGGTGCAGTGATGCGCAAAGCGCATCACAGGTAGAGTCGACTGTTAGTCGACTAGTGCGCAGCGCGCGTGCTTCGTACTGCTGCTGCGTGTGAAGAGCAGTCGACTAACAGTCGACTCTACCCAGTCGATTCGATCCAGCCGATCCCATCAAATCGATTCGATCCAGTCGATTCCATCGAATCGATCCCATCCAGTCGATCGGACGGCGTCGTTGGAATGTGGCATGGGCCGATTCTCCACACAATCCTCCACACCTTTTTTCGATCTTCCACAGGTTTCTTAAGCGGCCTGTCATCGGTGCGGACCAGCATGGACACGTCGCCGCAGAGTGGGCTGGGAGGCCCTCGGCGGCAGCAGGCGTGTAGTGACCGTTCCTCCCTTGGCGTTTCCCTTCGCAGTAAACCCTTCAGGAGAAGATCATGAACAAGTACAAGACCCTGGCCGCGCTGGTTGCTACCGCGCTGCTGGCCGCTGCTGGTGCCGCTTCGGCCCAGACCGCCGTCACCGGCGGCGGCGCTTCGCTGCCGGCCGACCTGTACAAGGGCCAAGCCGACAGCATCCTGCCGGCCAACTTCAGCTATGCCGTGACCGGTTCGGGCACCGGCAAGAAGGCCTTCCTGGAAAACAATTCGGCGCTGTTCTCCACCACCGGTACCGTGCACTTCGCCGGTAGCGATTCGGTGCTGAACAGCACCGAGCTGAGCACCTACAACAGCACCTACAACGTGTCCGGCGACGCCAACCGCTATGGTGCTCTGGTGCAGATCCCGTCGGTGGCCACCTCGGTCACCATTCCGTTCAACAAGGCTGGTTCGGCGGTTGACCTGTCGGTCACCCAGATCTGCGGCATTTTCTCCGGCAAGATCAACAACTGGAGCCAGCTGGCGGGCCTGGGCCGTACCGGCGCCATCCAGGTCGTCTACCGCGGCGAAAGCAGCGGCACCAGCGAACTGCTGACCCGCTTCCTGACCAGCGCCTGCCAGCCGGCTGACGTGTCGGGTACCAACCTGAAGCTGACCAACGGCGTGCCGGCATTCTCGGTGCAGTCGACCTTCGCCAACCTGTTCACCAGCGTGCCGTCGAACTTCATCGCTGCCCCGGCCACTGGTGGTACCGCGCTGTACAACGCCGTCTATGCCGTTGACGGCCGCGTCGGCTATGTCGGTCCGGACGTGATCCCGAGCCTGACCGATGCCACCAAGATCGCCAAGGTCAAGGGCTTCTCGCCGGATGAAGTGAGTGTGCAGGCCACGCTGGAAACCGCTGCGCCGCCGACCGGTGCCGCCGCCGAGAACCCGGCGAACTGGGTGCCGGTGTTCGGCAACCCGAACGCGGGCTATCCGATTGCCGGTTACACCAACTTCGTGTTCGGCCAGTGCTACAAAAATGGCACTGTGGGCGCCAACGTGCGTGCCTTCCTGGCACGTCACTACGGCAGTGTCGTCGATGGCAACGGCGTCGAGAAGGGGCCGAACGACGACGCGATCCGCGCGCACAAGTTCATTCCGCTGACCAAGACCTGGCGTGATGCGGTCCGCACCCGCTTTGCGACCGCCACCAACGCCGGTGCCGTGAATAACCCCAGCACCTGCTCGGGCATCGGCCGTCCGCTGTAACTGCGATTGCTTTGGTCGTTGCAGGAAACGCACAAGGGCGCCGGCAGTAATGCCGGCGCCTTCTGCGTATGTCCGCTGCATGACAGTGATGCGCCTGTCGCCTTCACGCCGTCGCCACCGTCTATGAGGTGCAGGGCGTGCCTGGCGCAGGCCCATCCGTACACACGCCGCGGCCGACGCGGCCCATCAGGTTGACGAGGTCCCCGATGTCGCACCCGCATTCGCCCACCGCCCGTTTCCCTGCTGCCCTGTGGCGCAGCCACCCGATGGCCTGGGCCGTCGCAGTGGCCCTGGGCAGCGTGGTGGCTCCGGCCACTCAGGCCCAACAGGCGTTCAGCCCCGGCTGGTTCGCCGAGCGCGGTGCGGCGCAGGGCGCGGCGGCACAGAGCGGGCGCATGCCCAATGGCGTGCCGATCCAGTTCCAGCTGCCCGCGCAGCAGCAGGATGCGGCACGGCAGAAGCTGCAGCAGTCGATCGACAACCTCGGCACGGCCGCGCAGGCCATCGCCCTGCAGCAGCGCCTGCAGGAGCAGGCACGGCAGGCGCGCCGCGAGGCGGGTTTCGTAGTGGCTGATGGCCTGGGCAAGGATGGCCTGAAGGTCGACGAGAATCCGCTGACCCGTGGCTGGATCAACGCCCGTGAGGCCATCCAGTCGCAGACCGCCGAGGGGCGGGTGCTGGTCAACATCGAGCAGACCGCCGACCAGGCGATCCTGAACTGGGAGACCTTCAACATTGGTGGCAACACCACGCTGAACTTCCTGCAGAACCCCGACTGGGCCGTGTTGAACCGGGTCAATGATCCCGCTGCAAGACCCAGCCAGATTCTCGGCCAGCTGAAGGCCGATGGCACGGTGTTCGTGGCCAACCGCAACGGTGTGGTATTCGGCAACAACAGCCAGGTCAATGTCCGCAATCTGGTCGCGGCGGCGGCGCGCATCAGCGATGCGCAGTTCCGCAAGCAGGGCCTGTACAGTGCCGACGCGAACACCTCGGCGCTGACCGACGCCGTGGGCAAGGTCATGGTCGAACGCGGTGCACGCATCACCACGCACGAACCGACCACGGCTACACGGGGCGGCGGTTATGTGCTGCTGGCTGGCCACAGCGTGGAAAACGCGGGCCAGATTGAAACCCGCAAGGGACAGGCCCAGCTGGCCGCCGGTGACAGTTTCGTGATCCGTCGCGGCGTGGGAACCGCCCAGAACACCGCGTCCACCACCCGCGGCAATGAGATTGCCCCGCGCTTCGTCGCTGACAGCACGGCGGGCAGTGTTCGCAACAGTGGTCTGATCCAGGCGCGCGAAGGCGATGTCACGCTGGCCGGCCGCACCGTCGAGCAGGCTGGAGTGGCCGTTGCTACTACCACGTTGAACCAGCGCGGTACGGTGCACCTGTTGAACTCGGCGTCCGATGCGGCCGGCAGCGTGACTCTGGCCGCCGGCTCGACCACGGCAGTACTGCTGGAGGACGATGGCAAGAGCACGGCGCTGGACAGCCAGCGCAACGCGCTCATCAAGGAATCGGCCGAGCAGGACAAGCTGCGTGGTTCCAGCAACAGTGGCACCTTCGATAATCTCTCGCGCCTGCAGGACCGCCGAGAGCAATCGCGCATCGAAGTCGTGTCCGGCGGCGATGTGAACTTCCAGGCCGGCTCGCTGGCAGTGGCCACCGGCGGCCAGGTGATCGCCGACGCCAGCCGGCGCAGCTATCTGGATGATGGCGCGCGCGTGGACGTCTCCGGTGCGGTGGGTGTGCAGGTGGCGATGGAAAGCAACAACGTCAAGGTTAAGGTGCAGGGCAACGAGCTGCGCGACTCGCCGGACAATCGTGACAGCGGCAAGCTGATCAGCAGCGAGGTGTGGATCGACCGCCGCCAGTTGACCGAAGTTGCCGCCGGTACCGGTGGCTATGAAGGCACGCGCTGGTATGCCGGCGGCGGCCTGCTGGAAGTGGGTGGCTATCTGGACAATCAGGGGCATTCGATCAGCGAATGGGCAGCGCAGGGCGGCACCGTCCAGTTGGCAGGCAAGGAAGTCGTCAGCCACGCCGGTTCGCACATCAATCTGGCTGGTGGCAGCCTGGATGTGCAGTCCGGCGTGGTGCAGCAGAGCTGGCTGCGGGGCCGCGATGGCCAGTTGTACCGTCTTGACGACGCGCCGGCGGAGATGCTGTACGACGGCCTGTACCAGGGCTATGAAGTGAAGCAGGAACGTTGGGGGGTGACCGAATCGTTCCGCAATCCGCTGGTTGCCCCGGGCCAGCGCTTCGACAATGGCTACACCGTGGGACGCGATGCTGGCCGCCTGTTGATCTCGGCGCCCACGGCCGTCCTGGAGGGCCAGGTGGATACGGTGGCCTTCCAGGGCGCACAGCAGAGGCGCCGGCCCGATCAGGGGCAGGAGGGCTATGCGCAGGCACAGACGGCGGTGGCCCGCAACGCCCAGCTGTGGCTCGGGCGTTTTGACAACAGCGGGCGCAGCGCGGTGTTCGACTCGAATGTCCGCATTGGAGCGCTCAAGGCCGATCCCCGGCCGTGGACGCTGCAGGCGCCGGTCGGGGA
The DNA here is from genome assembly GCF_059372295.1 of Stenotrophomonas sp. YJH_SMC_33. NCBI lineage: Bacteria > Pseudomonadati > Pseudomonadota > Gammaproteobacteria > Lysobacterales > Lysobacteraceae > Stenotrophomonas > Stenotrophomonas sp. YJH_SMC_33. Next base: position 316,423 of record NZ_JCAFVJ010000004.1, on the reverse strand, counting down.
AGCACAGCGCAATACCGTGTGGTTGGACAGTGAGGTGCTGAGCGCCCAGCGATGGGGGCAGGTGGACCTCGCTTCGGCCGGCCGTATCGACCTCGATGGCACGCTCAGGTTGCAGGAGGGCGGCCGGCTTGGGCTCACCGCAAGCCGCGTCAGCTTCGGTGGAACGGTGCAGATTGCCGGCGGGCAGGTGGAAGCCGGAAATCTGCTTGCGGCGCTTGGCGGGCCCACGGCATTGCTGACGTCCGGACGTGGTGCGGTGGATGTCGCGGCCGGCGCGCGGATCGATCTTGGCGGTGGCTGGAGCAACGCGCTTGCAGCGCCGGAGGGCGGTCCCGCACAGGCGTGGATCGACGGCGGGCAGGTGCGCTTCAACAGCAGCCACGATATCGACGTGGGCCAGGCAGCAGCGATTCTGGTTGATGCCGGCGGTGCGATCGATGCCAACGGCAAGGGGCGCGTCGGCAAGGGCGGCAGCGTCAGTCTGCTCGCGGCCAGCACCGAGGTCGCCACCGACGGCAGCGGCCGGCTGGGCTTCGGCGAGGGCGCGCGCTTCAGCGCGCTCGGCAATGGCAGCGGCAACTTCATATTGGCAACCGGCGCTGCGGTGTCTATCGGCGTGCCTGGCACGGAAGCATCGGCAGCCTCGCTGCGATTGCAGGCAGCGCTGTTCAACAGCGGCTTCGCCGGCTATGACATCGCCGGTCACAACGGTTTGACGGTTGAAGAGGGCACCCCGCTGCAGGTGCAACGACCTGCGCTGCGCTTGGCCGACGGCGCAGCACAGGCTCTGGTCCGCGAGCAGGGCGTGCAGGCCTGGATGCCATCGTTGTACGAGGCCGATCCGAGCAGTGGTCGCGTGGCGCAGCGTGGCGGCGCGAGCCTGACACTGCGCGCGGGGCATCTGCTGTCCACGGCCGACCTGCGCGTTGGCAAGGGGGCCAGGATCGAGGTCGACCCGGGCCAGTCGATCGAACTGTCCAGCGCCGGCAACCTGAGCGTGGCCGGTCATCTGAGGGCAGCCGGCGGCCGCATCCGCCTGGATGAGGCGTTCGATCCATCCGGTGTACGTGGTGATGCACGCCGCGAGCGCCAGTGGACGATCGCCGATGGCGCGCTGCTGGACGTGAGTGGCGATACCGTTTCGCTGCGCGACGCGCGCGGGACGTTGCGCGGGCAGGTGCGCAAGGGCGGAACGATCGAGATCGGGGGCGCGCTGGACTGGGAAGACCAGGACAACGTACGCCACCTGCCACCCGATACCTTCGTGGTGGTGGAGCGTGGGGCGCGCCTGGATGCCTCCGGTGCGTCGGCGCTGCTCGATATCGATGGCAGCGGGCGCACCCGCGTGGACAGCGATGGCGGCAGCATCGTGCTGCGCAGCGGCAATTCCCTGTACCTGCAGGGTGAACTGAACGCAGCGGCCGGCGGCGACGGCGCGCGCGGCGGCACCCTGGGGGTTGCCTTCGGTGGTGGCACCTACGGCAGGACGGCAGACGGCAAGGACGTGCTGGCACCGCGGATGATCTCACTGACCCAGCACGCCGCGCAGACGGCGGACCTGCCTGCACGCCTTGAGTACGGCCATGCGGCACTGTCGGTGGAGCAGATCGAGGCCGGTGGTTTCGATCATCTGGCCCTGTTCGGTGACATCCGTGCGCAGGGGGATGTCAATCTGCGCATGGACCAGAGCCTGCGCATCCAGGGCTCGAACGAGCGTTACCTCGGCTTCGTCCCGGGTGGCAGCGAGGGCGGGCACCTGCAACTGGCCGCGCCGTATGTCCGCCTTGCGCAGGGCCGCTGGTGGCAACCGGCCGGCGAAGGCACGTTGCGCCCGCTGGAGGCGCCCCTCGACGCCGGCCGGCAGCATCGCCTGGAGGTGGGCGCCGATCTGATCGACCTGCGCGATGTGACCTGGCTGGCGGGCTTTGATCAGGTCGCGCTGCGCAGCCGCGGTGACATCCGCTTGCTGGCCCCGGTCGCCAGCAGTTCGCTGGTCTCCACGCTGGCAAGCCCGGGGTCTATCGACATCAGCGCCGCACGCCTGTACCCGGCAGCCCGGGCCAAGGGACGCATCGTGGCCGGCGTCCCCGACATCGGACCTTCAGGCGAGCCGTTCTGGCAGAACCCCGACGCCGTGCTGCGCATTCATGGCATTGCAGGCGGCGCGCAACCGGCACCGGATTCTGCGTTCGGAAGCCTGGAGCTGGTGGCGGCGACGGTGGTGCAGGGCGGCAATGTGCAGGTGCCGTGGGGCCATGTGCAGCTCGGCGGCCGGAAGTTCAACGCCGATGTCGCCGGCCGCGTCGACCTGCTTGCAGGCAGTGTGACGTCGGTGAGCGGAGCGGGCCTGCAGCTGCCGTTTGGCGGCACCGTGGATGGTGTTGGCTGGCGCCGCAACGGTGCCGACTTCGATGTGCTGGGCCCCGGCTCGAACAACATCCCGATCGGTATCGACATCGTGGCCAACGCCTTCAATGGCGTGGCGGGCAGCGTGCTGGACATGTCCGGCGGCGGCGAGCTGTCCGGCGCTGCATTCGTGGCCGGACGGGGTGGCTCGGTGGACGTCCTGCGGCATGCGCTGGCGGATGCGAACCCGCGCTACCGCTTCAGCGGCAGTGACAATGCGGTCTACGCGATCATGCCGGGACGCTCGGGCACGCAGGCGCCGCAGGCGCTCGCTGACGGCAGCGCCGATCCGCGCGTTGGCCAGCAGATTGTCATCCCTGCCGGGGTTCCAGGCCTACCGGCGGGAACCTACACGCTGCTGCCGGCCAGCTACGCACTGCAGAAGGGCGCATTCCGCGTCGAAGTCGGGGCTGAAAGCGCCGTCGGCAGCCGACAGCCAGTGGCGACCGGCACCGGTTCCTGGCGCGTCAGTGGACACCAGGCGCAGAGCCTGGGGGGTGGAGTCTCATCGCTGCTCACTGATCTGGTGCTGACGCCGGCGGATGTGGTGCGCCGCCATGCCAGCTACAACGAGACCTCCTACAGCGCGTTCGTACAGGGCGTGGCCGAGCGGCGTGGTGAAGCGCTGCGCTGGCGGCCAACGGATGCCGGCAAACTCAACCTGGTGCTGGGTGATGGCGCCGGACGTTCGAGCGTGCCAGCCGCGATCTTCCAGGGCGTGTCACGCTTCAACGCCGGCAGCAATGACGGACGGGCCGGCACGCTTTCGGTCAATCTGCTCGCTTCCAATGAGGCGATGCTGGAGATTGCCACCCAGGGCGTTAGTGCCGGCAGTGGAAGCGGTGCCACCCTCTTCGATTCGGCGCTCAATGCGTTCCGCCCGGAAACGATGCTGATCGGCGGCGTGCTGCGACGTGACGCGACGACGTATTCGCTGGAGGGCAGCGCGCAGCACATCGTGGTGCGCAACGGCGTCACCCTGACGGCGCAGGAAGTGCTGCTGTCGGCTGCGTTCGGGGGCAAGGGGATCCTGGTCGAGCAGGGCGCTTCGATCGATACCTCGGCCGCAGCCGATCCCTCGCGCGTGGCGCAGCCCACGGCGCCCTATCTGGTGTCGGGCGGCCTGCTTGCCGTGTCCAACCAGCGCTTGACGGCGCTCAGTGCGCAGGGCGGCAGTGCCGCCGGTCCGGTGGCGATCGACATCGGCGGATGCGAGGTGGACTGCAGTGGCCAGACCCGGTTGCTGTCGGCAGGCAGCATCAATGTGGCCACCGACGGCGCCTTGAACATTGGCGACGCAGTGAGCTATGGCACGCGCCAGCTCGGCCTGGGCATGTCGGCCCTCAACCTCGGTAGTGCCGAAGCCATTGCGACGGCAGCGGCAGCTGGTGGCCTGCCGGCCGGCATGACCATGAACCAGGAGGTACTGCAGCGATTACTGCGCGGAAACACCGCCACCGGCGCGCCGGCGCTGGAGGCGCTCAGCCTGACCGCGCGCGATGCCATCAATGTGTTCGGCAGCGTGGACCTGGATACGCGTGACAGTGCGACCGGCCGCAGCAGTCTACGCAGTCTGGTGCTGGGTGCCCCTGCCATTCACGGCTACGGCAGCGCTACCGACCGCGCGCGCATCTTCGCCGATACGCTGGTCTGGGACGGTACGCTGGCCGGCACCGCATTGGCCGGCGGTGAGCAGACCCAACCAGCCGGCGAGGCGATGGTGGGCCGGCTCGGCCAAGGGCAGCTGGAGATCAATACGCGGGTGCTGGAGCTGGGGCGTGCGCCCTTCACCCGGTCCAGCTCGACGGTGGCCGCAGATCGCCAGGTGCTCGGCTTCGCCGGCGTAACGCTGGCGGCGTCGGATCGCATGCTGTTCTCCGGCAAGGGCAGCCTGGACGTCTTCCAGCGCCAGGGCGACTACGTGGCAGGCAGCGGCTGGCAGTTGAATGGCGGCGCGCTGGATATCGTCACCCCGCTGCTGACCGGCAACGCGGGTGCGCAGCTGGCCATCCGCAATGGAGGAACGGTGCAGCTGCGCGGTGCTGCGGCGACCACGGGCAGCGATGCGTTGGGTGCAGAGTTGTCGATCACGGCCGAACGGATCGGCATCGACAGCCGCGTGGCGCTGGCGTCCGGCCGGTTCGAAGCCAATGCCCGCCAGGGCATGACGCTTGGCAGCAACGCGGTGCTTGACATGGCCGGCCGCAAGGTCAGCCTGTTCGACGTGGACAAGTACAGCTGGGGCGGCGACGTGGCGCTGACGAGCCGCGAAGGTGACATCGTTGCCGACACCGGGTCGCGTATCGATCTTTCCGCCCGCAACAACCGCGGCGGCCGCCTGACCGTTGCTGCACTGGGCCCGCAGGGCGGCCGTATCGATCTGGCCGGGACCCTGCTGGGCGGCGCCAGCGGTCGCTACGATGCCGGTGGGACCGAAGTGCCCTATGACGGTGGCGAGCTGGTGGTGCGTGCACGCCGGTTGCAGGACTTCTCCGGCCTGAACGCTCGGCTTACCGCCGGTGGCATCACCGGTGGCCGGACCTTCCAGGTGAGTGAAGGCGACCTGGTGATCGGCGATGAGGTGAAGGCCCGAAACGTTGATATCAGCGTCGATGGCGGCAGCCTGCAGGTCAATGGCCGCGTTGATGCCAGTGGCGAACAGGTCGGCAGCATCCGCCTGTCCGCCCGCGACGTGCTGCGTATCGATGGCACATTGGACGCGCATGGCAGCGGCCTGCGCGTGGACAGCTACGGCAAGATCATCGACAGCCCGAACCGGGCCATGATTGAACTGACCTCGGCCAACGGCAGCCTGCAGCTGGGTGCGGCTTCCTCGATGGACCTGCGCGCCGGTACGTCGGTGGCGACCGGTAGCGGCCCGGGCCAGAACGACGGCCGCCCACGCGGCAGCGTCAAGCTCAACGTGCCCCGCGTGGGCAGCAACGATGCAGCAATCGAAGTGGCCAGCGGCATCCGTATTGCCGGCGCCGGCGACCTCCAGGTCAACGCCTTCCGCAGCTACGATTCGGCGCCGCTGGCCAGCGCTCCAGACGTGCACGGCCATCGTCCGCAGGTGATCAACCAGCAATGGCTGGATACGGTGGTGGACCCGGACAACAGCCTGTGGATGAACGCCGCGCTGGCCAATACGGGATTGCAGCAGCGCACCGCCGCCCTGGGCAGCTACCGCCTGCGTCCCGGCGTGCAGCTGGTGGCGCGGAGCAGCAGTGACAATCCGCGTGGCGACCTGGTGGTGGCCGGTGATATCGATCTGTCCGGTTACCGCTACGGACCGCAGTCGAACCGGACTGATCCAGCGCGCCGTGGCTTCGGTGAATCGGCCGCGCTCGTGCTGCGCGCCGAGGGCGATATCAACGTCTACGGCAGCATCAACGACGGTTTCGCACCGCCGCCTGCCAACCCGGATGAGGACGGCTGGGTGCTGCTGGAAGGGCGGAGCGCGGGCTCGCCGAACACCGCATTTGGTGGCGATCTGATCGTGCCCGGCGAGGGCGTCAAGCTCCAGATCGGCACTGAGTTCCGCGCCGGTGCGACACTGAATTACGACCTGCCGTTCCAGGCGCTGACCTTGCCGTCGGGTACGGTGCTGCCGGTGGCCATGACACTTTCCGCAGAGCTCACGCTGCCCGCCGGCAGTGTGCTGGGGGCGGCGGTGACCACCGATGGCGGCCAGGTGCTGGCAGCAGGCACCGTGCTGGCCCAGGCGCTCACCCTTCAGGCAGGCGCACGGCTGGGCGCCGGCTTCCGCCTGCGCAGTCCGGCACCGGTGGCGGCCCAGGTCTGGCCTGCCGGAGTGGCGTTGCCGATGGTGATGCGGCTCTCCGGCGCGCTGGATCTGCACGCCGGTGCCATCATCCCCTCGATGACCAAGGTGGAACTGGCCGGCGACGCTCCGGTGAAGCTGCGGGTGGCCGACGCCAGCGGCCGACAGGGGCGCAATTGGGCGTTGGCCTCGATGTTGCCCGAGGGGACCACGTCATGGGACCTGACTGCGGTGGCTGGTGCAGATACAGCGTCTGCCGATCCGCGCACGCGTCGCTGGGGCAGTGACGGCAGCATCGTGCTCGCCGACAGCCACTACAGCACCATCGGTACAGTGACCACCACGACGGAATGGAAAGGCGATCGTGTCGTCAACCTGGAAGGTTCGCTGTTCTGGTGGGGGGACGACAGTCTGGTCGGCAAGTCGCCCCGGGAGGCGGCTGAAATGCTGGGTGTCGCCGAAGGTGACATCTGTGAACTGGGACCGTTCTGCGGCGCGGCGCCGCGCCTGGTGGACAAGGAGGGTTCGCTGATGTGGTGGGGGGACGAGTCCTGGGTCGGCAGGCCTGCGTCGGAACTTGGCGCCGAGATGGGCATGTCCGAGGAAGATATCTGTGCAGTCACCGGTTACTGCTACGGCGGCGGCACGCTTACCGAAGTCACTACCTACGGCAAGCGCCTGGGCTCGCCGGCCTGGAGCGTGTTGCGTACCGGCAAGGGAGACCTGGCGCTGCTGGCGGCGCAGGACGTGCGCATGAAATCCGGCTTCGGTGTCTACACCGCAGGTACGCCCACCCATCTGGGTGATGGCAGCGATCCGCGCTTCAACGCGGCGCGTGCGCCGAAGCCGGAGAACACCTTGCTGCTTGGTTCGACCCAGGCCTCCGGGGCCTACGACGCGGCCCTCGCCAGCTATCAGGCGTGGTATCCGGACCAGGGCGGCAATCTGCGCATCGAGGCGGGGCGCGACATCATCGGCGATACATGGAGCTTCCGCGCGGAATCGGGCACGGTCCAGCGCGACCAGGCTGGCCACTCAAGCGCAGCGGTGGGCAACTGGTTGTGGCGGCAGGGAACGGGCACCACCGGCGGTGTCGTGCAGACGCCGACCAGTTGGTGGATCAATTTCGGAACCTACAGCACGGTGAGGCCCGAACTGGATGCAACCCCCCGCCTGGTGGGCTTTACCGGGTTCGGGACGTTGGGGGGCGGCAATCTGAGCCTGGACGCAGGCCGCCATATGGGCATGCTGGACAGCATGGGCAACGCGCTGGGATACGAGATCTCGCCGCATTCGAGTGCGCTTTCGGTCGCGGTCGGATCAACCGGGCGCGTGGTCGATGGCCAGTTGCATGTCACCGGCGGTGGTGACATGGCCCTGCGCAGCGGGGGTGCACTGAATCCGGGCCTGCGTGCCAGCAGTCGTGGCAGCACATCGGATCAGCAGGACCTGGACGTCAATGGCGTGGTGACCAATGTTCGTGGCAATACCCGCATCGACGCTGCGCGCATTGGTGGCCTCAGTACAGTCCAGGCCAGCTATGGGCAACTGGGCCTGAAGGATCCGCTGGTGGCCGACAGCCCGGTTGCGATGGCCGGACCGGTGCTGGTGCTGGGCGACTCAACCGCGCAGTTGCAGGCGCGCGGCGACGTGGTGCTGGGTAGTGCCGCCGATCCAGGCCGGGTTCCCGTGGCCAATTTCAACACGATCGTGCTGGATGATGGCAGCCGCGCGTCTGGCACGAGCTGGTTCTCGCTATGGACGCCGCGCACCGCGCTGGACCTGTTCTCCGCCGGCGGGAATCTGTCGCCGGGCCTGGTGGGCACGCAGCATGCGAGCGGCAGCAATCAGGCCAGGGAGGTGGTCGAAATCAACGCCAGCAATGGCGACATCTATCTCAACTACTGGTTGTATCCCTCCCGGTTCACCGCCATTGCAGCCTCGGGCAACATCAATCTCGCCAATCTGCGCAGCGGCAGTGTGCCTGATGCCCAGGACGTCATCCTGCTGGCGCCCTCGGCGTCGGGACGGCTGGAGGTGCTGGCGGGAGGATCGATCCTGGCCGCCAACCGAGCGACACAGATCGCGCGCTCCAGCAGTGATGCCCGCATCCCTGGTCCGTTCGATCCCGGCTTCATCGCGCAGGGGCCCGGAAACGCGGGAACGGTGCGCAGCAATGTATCCGTCGATGGGAACGCCGCCAGCCCTGACACCGTGCTGCCGTATTTCGCGTTCGGTCCCAATACCGCGCTTGGTGCGTCGTTGCCGGCTACGCCGACGGCGGTCAGCCGGTTCTATGCCGTGGCCGGCGATATCATCGGGCTGGGCAGCGGCAGCAGGCGGCAGCTCTCGCGCAATGGCCAGAATGGCGGACGTACCGTATTTGACTGGTTTGAGGCGGGCTCGGCGGTACGGCTGCGCGCCGGCCGCGATGTCATCAGCGCCGATGTCACCGCGCTCAACACCCGCGGAACCGATATCAGCGGGATCGAGGCGGGCCGGGACATCATCCGCAGCAATCTGACGGTGGCCGGCCCGGGCAATGTCGAGGTCAGCGCCGGTCGCCAGCTGCGCCAGGAAGAGGCAGGAAGCATCGTCAGCCTGGGCGGCATCGTGCAGGGCGATACGCGCCCGGGCGCAAGCATTGCCTTGACGGCGGGCAATCAGGCCATTGATTTCGATGCACTGCGCACGCGCTACCTGGATCCGGCCAACCTCGCCGATCCCTCGCAGTCGTTGGCTGCGCAACCGGGCAAGGCGGTGAAGATCTACGACAAGGAGTTGAGGGAGTGGCTGCAGCAGCGCTTCGGTCTGGCGGTTGGTGGCGCCGAGGCCCTGGCGGCATTCGACCGGCTGCCGAAGGAACAGCAGCGCATCTTCCTGCGCCAGGTCTACTACGCCGAACTGCGTGAAGGTGGGCGCGAGTACAATGATCGGAATGGGCCACGCGTTGGTTCTTACCTGCGCGGCCGCGAGGCCATCGCCACGCTGATGCCGGACAAGGACGCTGCCGGAACGGCCATCGACCGTACCGGCGATATCCTGTTGTACGGAAGCTCCGGCGTGCGTACCGAAGCCGGCGGCAACATCGAGCTGATGGCGCCGGGCGGACAGATCGTGGTGGGTGTGCAGGGCGTGGTGCCGCCGGCCAGTGCCGGGCTGGTGACCCAGGGGCAGGGTGACATCCGGCTGTTCAGCCAGGACAGCGTGCTGCTGGGCCTGTCGCGGGTGATGACAACGTTCGGCGGTGACATCCTGGCCTGGTCGGAGCAGGGTGACATCAATGCCGGCCGTGGTTCGCAGACCACCTTGTTGTACACGCCACCGCGCCGCGTCTATGACGGCTGGGGCAATGTGCTCCTGTCGCCGCAGGCCCCGGCCAGTGGTGCAGGCATCGCAACGTTGAACCCCATTGCCGAAGTGCGGCCGGGCGATGTCGACCTGATCGCGCCGCTGGGCACCATCGATGCGGGCGAAGCTGGCATCCGCGTCTCGGGCAACATCAACCTGGCCGCGCTGCAGGTGCTCAACGCCGCCAACATCCAGGTACAGGGTGAAAGCAAGGGCCTGCCCGTGCTGGCCACGGTGAACGTCAACGCGCTGGCCTCGGCCAGTGCAGCAGCCAACAGCGCCAGCCAGGCGGCACAGGATGTGATGCGCAAGAGCCAGGATGATGCGCGGCGCAACCAGCCATCGGTGATCAGCGTGCAGATCCTCGGTTTCGGCAGCGGCACCAGCAGCATCAACCCGCCGGCGCGTGGCAATACTGCCAACGCTGGCTATGACGCCAACAGTGCCTTCCAGTTCCCGCAGGCAAGTCGCGACGAGGGCACGCAGCGCCGGTAGGCCTCTTGCAACGGTGCCGATCAACAGTCGGCACCAAGGTAGATCCATGCCATGCGTGGATGCGATCGGGCCGGAAGAACGGACAGCATCGGGCCAGCCGCCAAGGAGCGGTGGCGGCCCCAGCCAGGACGGCACGGAGGGCAGGGAACGGCCATCAGCGGTGAGGACCACCGACACAACGCCGCCGGGTGCAGGAGAGTGCCCGGCGGCAGGCGGGGGGATCCATGCAATGCGCGGATTCCGGAGCCAACAACAATGCCGACCAACGGTCGGCACCCACCAAGGCACGGTCGGCACCCACCGTAGATCCACGCCGTGCGTGGATGCTTTGCCTGGGAAGAATCCTACAGCTCCAGCACGCGCCGGTAACTCAACGGCCCACGCCCATCACGCAGGCCCAGCCGCAGTTCCAGCCCGGTGGCCGGCAGCACTTCGCCTTCGCTCGGCAACGGCGCCCAGCCGGCACCGGGCTGCCATGCCCACACCTCGAACCGCTGTACCTCGCGCGCCACGGCAATGCCCTTCGACAGATCCGGCGCCGGCAGGGGATACCGATCCGTCGCTGCGCCGCTGGCCCGCCAAAGCGTACTTCCCTGCCGCCACCAGCGTACCCGTTGCCAGTGCAGCCCATCGCTGCCGACACTGCGGGTGATCTCCAGCGCGAAGCTCCCATCCGGGTGCCGCTCGCTCACCAGCGACGGCGGTAGCAACCGCTGCGGTTGATCGGCCGGCCGCACTGCGCCATTCATCAACGCATCGTCTGCGCGCATTTCGATATCACGCTGGAACTGCTGCAGCACGCGCAGCGCCGTCGTGGTCTCGGCATCGGCCTGGCGCAGGCGCTGATTGCTGTTGGCCACGCTGTCGAGCGCCCGCCAGCAGATCAGCGCCAGTACGCCCATGATGGTGATCGCAATCATCACCTCGATCAGGGTGAAACCGCGCACGGCGCGCGTCATTGCGCCGCCGTCCATGGCAACTGCATCCGCGCCAGCGACTGCCGGGGTGCATCTTCGGCAACCACACTCAGCTCCAGCTGCGGCTGGCCGTCGCTGCCCGTGCCCAGATGCTGAAGCACCAGGAAGCTGCTGCGCCCCTGCACGCAGCGCTGCCGGTCATCCTGCGGTGCCTGTCCGCTCAGGCGCAGTTCCTGCCAGCGATCCTGCGCACACAACAGTGCCAGGCGACGGTCACGCAGCCGTGACTGATCGTCGGTCGCCACTGCCACCGAGCGCATCACCGCCGCCAGTGCAATCGATACGATCGCCAATGCGATCAGCACTTCGATCAGGGTGAATCCGCGTGCCGCCTGCTTCATTGCACGACCTGCAACTGTCCGCTGCCATCATCACGAAGACGCAGTTTGCGACCATCCAGCGACAAGCCAAGCTCCCAGGCGATACCGATCCACTCCGGGCTCAGCTCAATGGGGTTGGCGGGCTGCACCGCAATGCCGGTTGCCTGCCACTTCTGCGGACGCAGCAGATCATCGTGTTCAACGGTCACCCAACCGCTGCCTTCGCGGCGGCTGAAACGATAGCCGTTGGCGTCGGCCTGCCAACGCAGGGGGCGGCCATCGATGCGCGCCTCATCGCGCGCCACCTGCAGGCGCTGCGCCAACCGCTCGGCTTCCTGTCGCAGCTGCCGGCCCGGGTCGAGCAGGCTGCCCAGGCCCAGCCCGATTCCGGCCGTGCAGATGCCGATGATCACCAGCACCACCATCAGTTCCAGCAGGGTGAAACCACGCTGCACGCGCTGCATCGACGTTGCCTCCTGTCCGTGTCGACACCTGCCAGCGTAGGCCGGCATGATGAAACAAAAGCGTCAGCCACAGCTGCTAGCGTAGGCGGACACGAACGTGGCGGTGGTGCGGAACATGGATGGCAGGCGCTGGGATCGCAATCGCATACTGACGCTGCTGGCGGCAACCCTGCTGCTGGCCGTGGTGGCCTATTGGAGTGTCACCCTGTCTGCCGTGGCGCCAGCGGCCGCGGCCAGCGAGGCGAAGGCCGTGGCGCCGGTACGACCGATGTTCGATGCAGTGGCGAGCCTGCCGCTGGTACGGCTGCTGTCCCCCGGTGCAGTGCAGACCGAGGTGGTGGTGCTGGGCGTGATGGCCGGTGACCATGCGCCATTGGCCCTGCTCTCGGTGGATGGACGCCCGGCGGAAGCGTATGCGCCCGGCCAACGGCTCGGACCCTGCACGGTGCTGGCCAGCATCAGTGCCAGCGCGGTGGAACTGAACCAGGCCGGGCAATCGCGTAGCCTCCCGGTGCCCGAGCTGCCGCCGGTGCCGAGCGATGGCATCGTGCCCGCGGTACCGTAGAGCCGAGCCTACGCTCGGCTGCGCCTGCGCAGCATCGCCGATGAACGCAAAGACAGCCGAGCATGGGCTCGGCTTTACAAAGGCGCTGGCTCAGCGCGCAGGTCGCTGCGGCACCACCGAGCGCCCGAACGCATCGCCCATGCGCTGTCGTGTGCCTTCCAGGTTGTACTGCATCAGTTGGTTGCCCGGCTGCCGCATCAGGCGTTCGGCCTCCGGTAGCGCCGGTGATTTCGCCGTTTTCGATGCCGGCGCAAGTTTGCGCTGCAGGCAGTCCCAGGCCGGAATGCGCTCGCCATTGACCTGTACTTCGATGCAGGGCGCGGCGTCTTCCTGCTTCTTCGCCTCGTCGGCGCGCACCGGGGCCAACGCCAGCAGCAACGCAAGGGTGAGGGCAGCGCGCAGTTCCGCCATCAATGATTCACGCATCTCGAATCTCCCGCGGCAATCGACGTTCTGCAATGAAGACGTGTGGAGAAGGCAGGGTCCGCCTGCGTGCATTGCGCTGCCGTCAAAAGATGACAGTGCTGTCACAAAACTGTTGGCGGTTTTGACGCGACGTACACGTCCTGTTGGTAGACCCACGCGCCGCTCCATGGCCATTTCCTTCGATACGACGCGATGCCTTCGATGACTCCTGTTCCGTGCCGAGCCGTCCGCCTTCCGCTGCGCCTGCATCCACTGGTGCTGGCCCTGGCGGCGCTGCCGCTGCCGCTGTTCGCGCAGGAGGCGGGGCCTGCGCCCAGCGTGAACATCAATGAATACATCGTGCGCGGCAACACCGTGCTCGATCCGCGCCAGATCGAGCGCGCGGTGGAGCCGTTCCTCGGCCCGGGAAAGACTCTGGCCGATGTCGAGAAGGCACGCGATGCAGTCAATGCGCTGTACCAGCAGGCGGGCTACCAGTCGGTCTACGTGGAGTTGCCCGAGCAGCAGGTCAGCGGTGGCGTGGTACTGCTGAAGGTACAGCAGACACCGATCGGCCAGCTGCGGGTCGTGGGAACGAAGCACGAATCGCCCGAGCGCATCCGCGAGCGCGTGCCGGCGCTGGCGGAAGGCAAGGTGCCGGACTTCGACCAGGCGCAGAAGGAACTGACCGCGCTGAACGAAGGTGGCCGCCGCCAGGTGATGCCGCTGGTACGGGAGGGCCAGGTGCCGGGCACGATGGATGTGGACCTGCAGGTCGAAGAGAAGTCGCCGTGGCGTGCCAGCGCGTCAATCAACAACGACCACAGCGCCGACACCGAGAAGCTGCGCCTGAGTGCGTCGCTGGCCTACGACAACCTGTGGAAGCGGGGGCACAGCGCCAACATCGGCGTGTACCTGGCGCCGGAAGATACAAAGCAGGCCAAGGTGTTCTCGGTCTCGTACACGATGCCGTTCGAAGGCACGCCGTGGAGCCTGGAAGCCTCCGGCTACAAGTCCGACAGCCGCGTGCTGAACGCGGGCGGGCAGGTCGGTACCGGCACCGGAACCAATGTGGTCGGCAACGGCCATTCGATCGGTCTCAAGCTCAACTATCGACTGGCCGGCAGCAGCCAGTGGTGGCGCCAGCTCAGCCTCGGCGTGGACTTCAAGGACACCGAGGAAGACACGCAGATGGGCAAGGAGAGCCTGAAGACGCCGCTGAAGTACGCGCCGATCACCCTGGGGTTTGTCGGTGTGCGCCAGGGCGCGCAGGATCAGTTGAGCATCAACACCCAGCTGGTGGCCGGTACCCGCCGCCTGTTCGGCTATGGCAGTGACGCCACCGCCTTCGGCCAGAAGCGCTACTGGGCCGATCCGAGTTTCGTTGCCTTCAAGGCCGACGTGGCCAACACCCACACCTTCAGCAGTGACTGGCAGTGGTATGCGCGTGGCTCGCTGCAGGTAACCGATGCGCCACTGGTGTCGGCCGAGCAGTTCGCTGCTGGCGGCATGTACACCGTGCGTGGCTACCTGTCGGCCGAGGCGATCGGCGACTACGGCGGCCTGGCCAGCCTGGAATGGCGCACCCCGGCGTGGTCGCTGTGGAGCGGCACCGACCTGCGTGTCTACAGCTTTGCCGACGCGGCCTACCTGCGCCTGCGCCAGCCGCTGCCCGAGCAGCGCGACAAGTACAACCTGGCCTCGGTCGGCCTGGGCGCGCAGCTGCGCCTGGGTGAACACCTGCAACTGCGCCTGGACTACGCCTGGCCTTATGCCGATGGCCCGGTCACGCGCAAGGACGACCCGCGCCTGCATTTCAACATCAGCACCAGCTACTGACCCTTCCCTTGAACATGCGTTCTCCGGAGACCCTTCGCATGGACCGTTTGCTTTCCCGAGTGTTGTTGCTGCTGGCCGCGCTGGTTGCGCTGCCGGCCGCTGCGGCCGATGCCAATTGGTGGCAGGCCGAATGGAAGTACCGCAAGCCGATCACTGTCGACGCCGGCCCGCAGGGCGCGGGCCTGGCCGGTGACCCGGGTCGCACGCCGCTGCTGCTGCGCCTGCATACCGGCAACTTCGGCTTCGACGGCACCCAGGATGCGGGCAACGACCTGCGCTTTGTCTCGGGCGATGGCCGCACCGTGCTGGCCCACCAGATCGAACAGTTCGATGCCAAGCTGGGCCTGGCGCTGGTCTGGGTGGACGTGCCGGCGGTCAGCGCTGCGGCACCGCAGACGATCTGGATGTACTACGGCAATGAAAAGTCCCCCGCCAGCGGCAACGGCCAGCAGGTGTTCGATCCGGACTATACGCTGGTCTACCACTTCGCCGAGGCCAATGCGCCGGCACGCGACACCACCGCTTATGGCAACAATGCCGGTGCCGTGGTGCCGCCATCGGAAGGCTCGGTGATCGGCCGCGGCGTTCAGTTGGGTGCAGCCCCGCTGCCGCTGCCGGCCAGCGCATCGCTTGCGCAGGAGGCGGGCGCGCCGCTCACTGTTTCGGCCTGGATCAAGCCAGGCAGCAACAACGCTGCACAGGCGATCTACGCCCGTCGCGACGGTGCGTCCGAACTGGTGCTGGGCATCGAAAACCGGGTGCCGTTCGTGCAGCTCAATGGCCAGCGCAGCACGCCGGCGCAGCCGATTCCGGAGGGGCAGTGGGCGCATGTGGCGCTGACTGCGGAGAAGGGCGCACTGCAGTTGTACCTCAATGGCCGCGTGGTCGCCCAGCTGAGCGGCGAGCTGCCGGCGCTGACCACCGCGCCGGTGGTGGGCGCTGATGCGCCGGGCGCGGTGCAGCCGCTTGCCAATTTCGAGGGCGCACTGGATGAGCTGCGTATCTCGCGCGTGGCACGACCGGCGGCACTGCTGCTGGCCGATGCCACCGCACAGGGCGCCGACTCGCGCCTGATCAGTTACGGTGCCGACGAGCAGTCCGCCGGGCAGAGCCACTTCGCCTTCATCCTCAAGGCGATGCCGTTCGACGCCTGGGTGGTGGTCGCTATCCTCGGCCTGATGATGCTGCTGTCGTGGGCGATCATGATTGCCAAGGGGCGGCACTTCGGCCGTACCAGCAAGGCCAATGCAGTGTTCACCGAGAGCTTCGGCAAGCTGTCCGGTGTGCCGCTGCGCACCCTGTCCGACATGGACCGCCAGGGCAAGGCACCCACCGCGATGCACGACGGTTCGCTGTGGCGCATCTACCAGGTGGCCATCGATGAAATGCAGCAGCGCCACCAGCGCGATGGCAACAGCGGTTACCTCAGTGGCGCCACCATCGCCGCGATCCGCGCCTCGATGGATGCGGTGATGGTGCGCGAGCAGGAAGCGATGGCACGGCGCATGAACTGGCTGTCGACCACCATCGAAGGCGCGCCGTACGTGGGCCTGTTCGGTACCGTGATCGGCATCATGCTGGTGTTCGTGGTGGCGGCGATGGCCGGCGCGGTGGACATCAATTCGGTGGCACCGGGCATGGCCGCGGCGCTGCTGTGTACCGCAGCCGGCCTCGGCGTCGCGATTCCGGCGCTGTTCGGCTACAACTACCTGGGAGCACGTGCCGAGGCGATCGGCGCCGACATGGCGGTGTTCATCGACGAGTTCGCCGCGCGCCTGGCCGAAGAGCAGGACGGGCGCGGCCCGGCCGCGGTCCAGGGCTGAGGGGCGCGCCATGGGCCAGAAGGCGAAGTTCGGCATCAAGAAGCGCGAGAAGGGCATCAACGTGACGCCCTTCGTCGACGTGCTGCTGGTGGTGCTGGTGATCTTCATCCTGACCAGCAACGCCTCCATTCCCGGCCTCGAGGTCAACCTGCCGAAGGCCAGCAACAGCGTCGCGCTGGAGAAGCCGAAGACCAAGGCGATCACCATCGACCCCAGTGGTCAGGTGTTCCTGGATGCCTATCCGGTGACGATGGCCGAGCTGGAAGACCGCCTGCGCACCGAGCGCGCGACCACGCCGGATTTCCCGGTGATCGTGCGCGGTGACGCGCAGGTGCAGTACGCCCGCGTGGTCGAGGTGCTGGACCTGCTGCGGCGGCTGGAGCTGGCCCAGGTCGGCCTGGTCACCGGCAAAGCGCAGGGCTGAGGCATGACGGCCCATCAACCCCCTCGGCCGGAGCCCGGCATGCGCGGTCGCCAGTTGCTGGTGACCTTCGCGTTGGTGCTGGCCGCTTTGCTGGTGCTCGGCATCGCCGTGTGGTGGATGCTGTTCAAGGACACCGCCAGCACCCGCCGGCCGGTGGTGCAGCCGCCGATGCTGGCGCTGCCACCACCCCCGCCGCCGCCGCCACCGCCGCCGGAAAAGCCACCGGAACCGGAGACGCCGCCGGAAGAAGCGATGCCAGAGCCGGAACCTCTGGATCCACCAACGCCGGCTGAAGAGCCAACGCCAACGCCGGACAACGCCGACCCGGTGACGATGAATGCTGATGCGCAGGCCGGCGGTGACAACTTCGGCATCCAGTCCGGCAGTGGCGGCGGCTCATCCGGCGTGGGCCGTGGCGGCGCCGGCAATGCCACCTATGGGCGCTATCTCGGCTACCTGATGCAGCAGGCGATCTCGCGCGACGACAAGGTCAAGCGCCTGGCGTTCCAGCTGCAGGTGAATGTGTGGCTGTCCAACGATGGCCGCCTGGAAAAGGTCGAGCTGGTGCGTGGCAGTGGCAATGAGGAGGCCGACGCGGCCGTGCTCGATGCGCTGCGACGCATCGGCAAGGTCGACCAGGCACCGCCGCCGTCGCTCGATTTCCCCGCCCGCGTGCTGATCCAGGGCCGCCGGCCCGGGGCCTGATTCCCGACTTCCGTGATTTCCCTTCTTTCGATGAGAACCGTGATGAACGACCACGTCCGCGCACGAACCGACTCCCGCCGCCCGCGGCCGGCCCGACGGGCGCTGCTGTGCTGCGCCGTGCTGCTCAGCCTGGCCGCCCCGGCCGGTGCGATGGCCGCAGAAACCACCATGGTCAAGCTGATCAAGGGCCTGATCGCCAGCGGCGCGCTGAAGCCAGAAGACGGCCAGGCATTGCTGGTGCAGGCCGAGGCTGAAGCAGCGGCCGCATCGCGCACTACGACCACCGCACCTTCGGCCGCCAGCGGTGGCGTGGCCCTGGAGGCCGGCGATGTGCGCGTGCCCTACGTGCCGCAGAGCGTGCGCGACGGCATCCGTGACGAAGTACGCCAGGACGTGATGGCGCAGGCCAGGTCCGAGGGCTGGGCGGCACCGAACGAAGTGGCTGAGTGGACCAAGCGCATCAAGGTCACCGGTGACATGCGCGTGCGCAGCGAGTCGCGCTTCTTCTCCGAACGCAACAGCGACATCGTGAGCAACTGGTCGTCGATCAATTCCGGCAACGGCTTCGACACCAACACCAACACCAACCTGCAGCTGCCGCCGCTGCTGAACACCCGCCAGGACCGCCGCAACCTCTGGCGCATCCGCGCCCGCCTGGGCATCGAGGCGACCATCGGCCAGCACACCACGGCCGGTGTGCGCCTGGCCAGCGGCAGCAGCAATGGCCCGGTGTCGACCACCGAGCAGCTGGGCGGTGGCCTGAGCAAGAAGGACGTGTGGCTGGACCAGGCCTGGCTGGCCTACAGTCCGGCCGACTGGGTGACGGTGCGCGGCGGCCGCTTCGGCAATCCGTTCTGGACCAGCGATACGCTGTTCTCCAACGACCTGAACTTCGACGGCCTGGCCGCCAACCTGCAGTATGACTTTGACGGTGGTGACCTCGGCCTGTTCGCCAACCTGGCGGTGGTACCGCTGGAGTACACCTCCGACAGCGCGCCCAGCCAGAGCCGGGTCAAGACCCCGAACGAGAACAAGTGGCTGTCCGGTGCACAGGTCGGCATGAACTGGCGCTTCAACGACGACAATGCGCTGCGCGCAGCACTGGGCTACTACGATTTCAAGAACATCAGCGGCCGCCTGTCCTCGCCGTGCGCGCTATATGCGGGCGCGGTGGGCTGCGATACCGACTGGTCGCGCCCAGCGTTCATGCAGAAGGGCAATACCCTGATGCTGATCCGCGACATCGCGCGCAATCCGCTGGACCCGGCCAACACGCCGACCCCGCAGTATGTCGGCCTGGCCTCGGCATTCCGCCTGGCCACGCTCAACCTGCGCTGGGATACGCAGTTGGCTCAGGGCATCGGCCTGCGCCTGGATGGCGACTACATCCGCAACCTGGCCTACGACAAGCAGGCCATGTTCAGCCGCGCCAACAACGGCATCGTCAACAACTACGGTGCCGGTGGCGCCGCCAGCATCGATACCTTCCGCAGTGGCGACACCGCCTGGATGGTGCAGGCCACCTTCGGTGCCACCGAGCTGAAGGAGAAGGGCCAGTGGCAGGCGCTGCTGGGCTACAAGCGCATCGAGGCCGATGCGCTGCCCGATGCCTACAACGACCCGAACTTCCACCTCGGTGGCACCAACGCCCGCGGCTACTACGTGGGCGGTGCCTACGCGCTGGACGCGCGCAGCTGGATCAGCGGCAAGTGGATGGCGGCCAAGGAAGTGTCCGGTGCTCCACTGTCGATCGATGTGTTCCAGCTGGAGTTCAATACCGGGTTCTGAGTGACGGCGTGATGTGGATCACGTAGTGCGTGGCGGGGGCGCAGAGATGCGCCCGTCTAAGGAAAGGAGACCACGCGCTGCACATAAGGAGGAGTGGATGAGCCGTCGCAAGCTGTTCGAGAGTTCCGAACCGTCCAGCCGATCGCTGGGCATCGGCCCGGCCTATGTCTCGGTGGAGGGGCTGCGCCAGCACCTGGCGGAGTTCCTGCTGTATGCAGGCCGGCCGGTGGTGATCATGCGCGGGCGCAGCGAAGTGGGTTACTTCCTGCCGGCGCGCTGCTGGCGCCAGCGTGACGACGATCCGCTGGCGGCGGCCGCCGCCGGCCAGCTGTTGGACGCGGCCGGGTTCCAGGCCGAGGATATCCAGCAGGTGGAGCAGGAATTCAACGCGATGCGCCAGCGCACCGTGCTGCATTCACGGCGCTGAGCGGCCGCCGGGCATGGCCCGGCGCTACCCGATGGCCCCGCGCCGCTCCGGTAGCGCCGGGCCATGCCCGGCGAGCGTCGTCTGTAGATCCACGCCATGCGTGGATGGGGCTACGCTGCAGCCCCACGCTCACTGGTGATGCGTGCACCTTCGCGCATCACCAGGGTCACCGGGGTCTTTTCCACCACCTCCAGCAACCGCTGCCACTGCGCATCGCTCAGCGCGGCGCTGGCATGCAGCACGCGGTGCACATGGAAGCGACCATCCGCGTCACGTTCCGAGCGCAGCTCGGCATGGAATTCGCCCAGTTCCCAGCCCTTGCGCTGCGCATACATGCGCAGGGTGATGGCGGTGCAGGCCGCCAGCGAGGCCAGGTACAGGTCGAACGGTGCGAAGCCCTTGCCCTGGCCGCCCAGCTGGGCAGGCTCGTCCGCATCCACATCGAATGTGCCGTTGCTGATGTGGTGCAGGTAGTTGTCGGCGGTCGAAACAATGCGTGCGTAGGCCATCACGTTCTCCATCTGTCTATAGCGTCGAGCCATGCTCGACCGTTCCCAAGGGCGGCGCCAGCCAGGGGCGGCGCCGCCACGCAATCACTCGGTACGATCGTACGAGAACTGGATGCCCGCCGTACCGCCGGTTTCAATGAAGAGGTTCATGAAGGCCGGCACCGTTTCCGAACGTGCCCAGTCGCGCTGCAGCTCGCAGAACAGCTGCGGCACGCTGATCAGCTGGCCACCGGCCTGTTCGATGCGGCGCAACGCGGCATCATGCGCGGCCAGCGAGGTACCGCCGACGGCATCGGCCACCACATACACCTCATAGCCCTCCTTCAACGCATCCAGAGCCGGGAAAGTCAGGCAGGCCTCGGTCCACAGCGCAGTCATGATCAGCTTGCGGCGGCCGGTGGCTTCCACCGCCTTGCGGAACTCGACGTCCTCCCAGGAATTGATGGTGGTGCGATCGTAGGTAGGGTAGTCGCCCAGCACCTTGCGCAGCTGCGGAATCGGCGGCTTGTTCAGGCCGGTCTTGACGTTGACCGTCGAATGCACGATCGGCAGGCCGTAGGCCACTGCGGCCTTGGCGGTGCCGACGATGTTGTTGACCAGCAGCTGGCGGTCCATCGAGGCGATGGAGTTCACCTGCACCGGCTGGTAGTCGATGATGATGAAGGCGGAATTCTGCGGGGTCAGCAGGTGGTCGCTGACCGGGTCGCGGATCGGTTCACTGGACATGATGGGTCTCCTGGTTCGGGGAAGTGCCGGCGGTCGGCCGGCACCGGGACAGCTCAGCTGCGTTGAGAATCCAACGGTTCGTGGCTCTTCTGCACCTCCTGCGCCTTCAGGTAGCTTTCGATCAGCAACTGGTAGTTCGGGAAGATCTTCGTGTAGACCTCGGCCCACTGCTGGGCATCGTCGCGGTTCCAGGTGCGCTGGATCTCCGAGGCTACCGCGGCGGTGTCCATCGGTACCACGCCGGCCTGCAGCACACGGGCCAGGGTGATCTCCTCGGCCATCTTCGAATAGGTGCCGGACGCGTCGATGACTGCGAACACCTGGTAGCCATCGGCAACGGCGGCGATTGACGGGAAGGCCATGCACACGCTGGTGATGGTGCCGGCAATGATCAGCTGCTTGCGGCCGGTGGCCTTCACTGCGGCAACGAATTCCGGGTTGTCCCAAGCGTTGATCTCACCCTTGCGTGCCACGTACTGGGCATGCGGGGCTGCGTCGTGGATCTCCGGGATCAGCGGGCCGTTCGGGCCCTGCGGAACAGAGGCGGTGGTGATCACCGGCATCTTTGCCAGCGTGGCCATCCTGGCCAGTGCGGTGGCGTGGGCGCGCACGCTGGTGAACGGCATGTCACCGATGGTCTGGAACAGGCCGCTCTGATGGTCGATCAGCAGCATCGCGGCGTTGTCCGGATCGATCACCGGGCGGGCACCGTTGAAGTTGGCGGGGGTACTCATGGTCAGTCTCCTGGAGAAGGTGGGCGATAGCCCGGAAGGTGCGGCGGGCCAATACCGCAGCATTAAAACGATCAGTGCGCGATCTGGCCGAAGCGGCCGCTGTTGAAGTCGTTGACCGCCTGCGCGATCTCGGCCTGGCTGTTCATCACGAACGGGCCATAGCCCACCACCGGCTCGTCGATCGGTTCACCGCTGAGCAGCAGCACGGTGGCGTCGCTGTCGGCGTCGACGAACACGTCCTCGCCGCTGCGGTCGAAGGTGACCAGCTGTGCCTCGCCGACCGGCTGGCCGCCGTTGATCCGCACCGAGCCCTTCAGCACCACCAGCGCCAGCGTGCAGCCATCGGCCACCGGCAGTTCGGCGTGGTGGCCCTGCCGCAGGCGGATGTCCCAGACATCCATCGGCGTGTGGGTACGCGCCGGGCCGGCATGACCGTCGAAGCGGCCGGCGATGACACGCACGCGGCCGGCGCCATCGGGCAGATCCACCGAGGGAATCTGTGCGTCGAGCAGGGTCTGGTAGCCCGGTAACCCCATCTTGTCGCGTGCCGGCAGGTTCACCCACAGCTGGACCATGTCCAGCGTGCCGCCGCGTTTGCTGAATTCCGGCGTGTGGAATTCCTCGTGGAGGATGCCGGAGGCAGCGGTCATCCACTGCACGTCACCCGGGCCGATGGTGCCGCCGGCCCCGGTTGAATCGCGGTGGGCGACCTCACCTTCATAGACGATGGTGACGGTCTCGAAACCGCGATGCGGATGCTGGCCAACGCCACGCGGGGTATCGCTGGGAGCGAAGGTGTAGGGGCCGGCATAGTCCAGCAGCAGGAACGGGCTCAGGTGCTGGCCGTGGGTGTTGTAGGAAAACATCGAACGGGCGGGGAATCCGTCGCCCACCCAGTGCGGGCGGGGGGCGCTGTAGGTACCGGTGACACGCTTCATGGCGATCTCCTGGCCGGGGCTGCCGGCCGCTGTTGTTCGTTGCGAAGACGATATCGCCGCGACAATGGGGCCAGTAGACGCCAATATTTGCCGTCATAGTCCTATCTGGGGAACAATGGTCGCAGGCCATGAGCCGCAGGAGATCGTCCCGTGTTCATCGCAGATATCCGCCGTTGTGACCTCAACGATCTGTTCTACTTCGCCAGGGTGGTCGAGCACGGCGGCTTCTCGCAGGCCGGCCGGGCGCTGGCCATGCCGAAGTCGAAACTGAGCCGGCGCATCGCGCTGCTGGAAGAACGGTTGGGCGTGCGCCTGATCCAGCGTTCGACGCGACGCTTCTCGGTCACTGACGTCGGCCAGGACTATTACCGCCATTGCAAGGCCATGCTGGTCGAGGCCGAAGCGGCCGAAGAAGCCATTGCGATGTCACGCGCCGAGCCGCGCGGCACGATCCGCCTGGCGTGCCCGATCGCGATCCTGCATGCACGCATCGGCACGATGTTGGCCGATTTCCTCGCCCTGCACCCGCAGGTCACGGTGCAGCTGGAGGCCACCAACCGGCGCGTCGACGTGGTGGGCGAGGGTGTGGACGTGGCGATCCGCGTGCGACCGCCGCCGCTGGAGGACAGTGACCTGGTGGTACGCGTGCTGGCGCGCCGGGTCTGGTGCACCAGTGCCAGCCCGGCGCTGTTGCAGCGTCTGGGCGCGCCGCAGGTGCCGGCCGATCTGGCGATGATGCCGACCGTCGATCTGGCATCGCCCAGCCAGCAGCATGTCTGGGAATACACCGGGCCGGACGATGTGCTGGCCAGCGTGCACCATCGCCCGCGGCTGGTCAGCGATGACATGATCGCGCTGCGCACCGCCGCGGTGGCCGGGGTGGGCCTGCTGATGCTGCCGCGGATGATGATCACCGATGAGTTGGCCAGTGGCGCGCTGGTGCCGGTGCTGCAGGAGTGGGTGCCGAGGCACGGCATCGTGCATGCGGTGTTCCCGTCGCGGCGGGGGCTGCTGCCAGCGGTGCGTGCGTTGATCGACTACCTCGCCGAGCGTTTCGATGCGTTGGACGAGCCCTAGGTCTTCCATCCACGCATGGCGTGGATCTACTGAACCTGCCATGCGTGGATGATGGTTTGGGGTGCGGCTTGCCGCCTGCGGCTGCGCAGCCCACAATCCACGTCCGGACCGTCGCCATCACGCCCATCATTCCCCGGTCCGGCCTTGGCACCTATGTCTCCCAATGCCCTGGCGCTGGTCGAGCTGCTGATCCGCGAGCGCCGTGCGTTGTCTCGCTTCATCGCGCGCTATCTCGACCCGGCCAGTACCGAGGACACCCTGCAGAACCTGTACCTGAAGGCCAGCAGCGTGCCCGGCGATCCGCCCATCCTCGAGCCGCGCGGCTATCTGTACCGGATGGCCTACCACCACGCGCTCAACCGCAGCCAGTCCGACGCCCGCGAGCGGCGTGCGATGGCCGAGTACGCCCTCGACATGGCCGAGGCCAGCCGCGATGGCGAGGCGCAGGCGCTGGACCAGGCGCAGCTGCGCGAGATCACCCAGACCATCCTCGCGCTGCCGGCCCAGGTGCGTGAGTGCTTCGTGCTCAACCGCTACCTGGGCCTGAGCGAGCGCGAGATCGCCGCCAGGCTGGGTATTTCCAAGAGCCTGGTCGGCAAGAATGTGCTGCGCGCGGCGCTGTTGATCCAGCAGCATCAGCAGGGAGTGCATTGATGAGCTGCGATTGCCGTGGGCAGATCGCGCCCGCCGTTGTCACAACAGGAAGGCGCACCCGTTCGTGGTGCGGCAGGCCACAACCATGACCACGTCCGAACCCTCGCCGCGTCAGGCCAGACAGGCGTTGCGCTGGGTGATCCGGTGCAGTGCAGGCCCGCTGCCGGAACGTCAGCAACGAACCCTGCAGCGCTGGCTGCAGGCCGACCCTTGCCATGCGCTGGCCTGGCGCCAGCAGCAGGCCTTCTGGCAAGGCTTGGATGCCGCCGGGCCGGAGGTGCTGGCCGCGCTGCCTGGGCTGACGGCTGATCGCGAAGGGTTGCGCCCGATCGCACCGCGCCGCCGCCTGCCGTGGCTGTTGGCCAGTGCCGCCGCCGTGGTACTGGTGGTCGCGGCCGCACCGCAGGCGTTGCTGCTGGCACGCAGTGACCTGCGCAGCAGCGATGCACCGCGCGTGGTGCACCTGGAGGACGGCAGCACCGCCGTACTCGATGCGGGCACCGCATTGGCGGTTGAGTTCGATGGTCAGCGGCGGCACCTGCGCCTGCTGCGCGGCCAGGCCTGGTTCCAGGTGGTGCATGAACAGCGACCGTTCCAGGTCGAGGCCGGCGGTGGCCAGATCCGTGACATCGGCACCGCCTTCAGCGTGTCGATGCGGGACACCACGGTCGTGACTCAGGTCAGCGAGGGCGTGGTCGATGTGCGCCCGGGCGATGGCAGCGTGCAGCGCCTTCATGCCGGGCAGGCACGGGTGTTCCGTGACGGTCGCTGGCTGCGGCCGGTGCAGCTGGAAGATCTCGAGACGATGGCGCCGTGGCGGCGTGGCGAGGTAGTGATCGACGATCAGCCGGCCGCGCAGGCCATCGCTGATCTCGCGCGCTACCGTCGTGCACCGGTCTGGGTACTGGGCGGGCAGGGCGCGGACTTACGGGTCAGTGGTCTGTTCCATCTGCAGCAACCGGAGGCCGCCATCGATGCGGTGGCCGCGCAGGCAGGGCTGCGTGTGCAGCGCTTGCCCGGCGGCGCGCTGGTGGTGTGGTGAGGCTCGCGCAATGCCCGGATGAACCGGTCGCATAAAAAAAAACATGAAAAAAACGTGGGCAATCGCCACATCGCCCTGTCTATAGAGGTATAGCCAGAGCGAAACACCGTTTCTCCTCAAGCCAGACATGCCACCGGCACCGGATGTGCCCGTGGTTCCGCCACGCTTGAGGAGTTCCTGTCCATGCCGTCCACGGCATCCGCCTGTCATCGTCGCGCCACCGTCCTGGCTCTTGCCATCTCCACCGCATTGCTGCCGCTGGCCTGGGTGCCGGCCGTGCAGGCGCAACCGGCGGTCGTCGCGCCGTTGCGCCAGTACACGATTCCGGAACAGCCCCTGGCCGACGCTGTGCGTGCCTTTGGCCGCCAGGCCGATGTGCAGGTGGTGTTCCGCAGTGACCTGGTGGAGGGCCGCCGCTCCAGTGCGGTGAAAGGCGAGTACAGCCAGATGCAGGCGCTGCAGCAGCTGTTGCGCGGGAGTGGCGTGCGCGCACAGCGCGGCATGGACGGCACCTGGAGCCTGCGGGCCGCAGTGGAGGCGGGTGAAGGGGAAGGGGTGCGGGTAACCGAGACTCTGGACGTGGCCGGTCGCCTGCAGTCGGAAGGGGGCGAGGCGCGTGATCGGCGCGGCTACGATGATGTGTTCGCGCTGGACCTGACCACGGCGTATTCGGGGCGCGACCGGGTGGAGCGCTACCGCGGCTCCAACCCGGCCGACGTGGTCAAGGATCTGGTCGGTGTGTTCAGTGGCGATGCGCGCAACAGCGGCGCACTGGACATCAACATCCGCGGCATCCAGGGCCCGGGGCGGGTGCCGGTCAGCATCGACGGTGGCGAACAGGCGCTCACGGTCTGGCGCGGCTACAACGGCGTCAGCAACCGCAATTACATTGATCCCAACCTGATGGGTGGCATCCAGGTCATCAAGGGGCCAGGGCTGGTGCGCGATGTGCACAGCGGGATCGGTGGCGCGCTGGTGATCAAGACCATCGACGTCGATGACATCGTGGAAACGGGTGAGCGCTTCGGCGGGGAGCTGAAGATCGAAGGCAGCAGCAATGCGGTGGCGCCACGCCTGCCGCGGCTGCACACCGGCGAGGATTACCGCACCGTGCCGGGGTTCCCGCAGGGCTCGCCGAACTCGCCCTACGACGACCGCACCCTGGTGGTGCCGGTGAAGTCGCGCAGTGGCAACAACCCCTTCGATGGCGAGGACCAGGCCTGGCGCCTGGCGCTGGGCGTGCGTGGCGACAACGTCGACCTGATGGCCGCCTATGCCTGGCGCAAGCGCGGCAACTACTTCTCCGGGTCCAACGGTAGCGCCTACTACGACCAGGACCGGCGCGAGCAGTTCGAGTACCAGGGCATCGACTACATCACCACGCTGGCGCGCTACTTCAAGCCCGGCGATGAAGTGCCCAATACTTCCAGCGAACAGGAGTCCTGGCTGGTCAAGGGCAGCTGGCAGATCAACGATGACCAGCGGTTGAAGGCGACCTGGCGGCGAACGCTGTCGCACTATGGCGAGATCATGCCGTCGCGCATCCTGTCGGCACCGGACTATGGGCGCATCCAGTGGCCGCTCAGCCGGGTTGCGTCCGATGCCTGGAACCTGGAGTACCGCTTCCAGCCGGCCGGCAGCCGCTGGCTGGACCTCTACGTCAACCTGTGGCGCACGGAGACAGACAGCGATACCTACACTGCAGGCGGCTTCCCGAACTTCGCGCCAGGCAACCCGGCATGGAACCCGGACGCCAGCCCGATCCTGCGCAACACCGCGTTGGCCAATGCGCGCAACGACCGCACCGGTCTGACCCTGAGCAACCGCTTCGCGCTGCATTCCACCCTCGACCTGACCGTGGGTGGCAACTGGCAATACGAAAAGCTCGGCTCGCGCGACCCGTATTTCGGCCCGTCCGACGGCTGGCGCATGTACCCGCGTGCCGGCCGTCGCCAGGAGGGCGAGGGCTACCTCACTCTGGAATGGCGTCCGGTCGACTTTCTGACCCTCAATGCCGGCGTGCGTTACAGCCGTTACTGGGCGTTCGACGACTTCCTGCAGGCCCACCCGGAACTGCAGACGACCTCGATCGTGCCGCGCGAAGCGCAGTACCGGGTGAATGAACTGCCGCCGCGGCCGGACAGCCTGCAGGGCGAGATCGACGCACTCGAGAGTGAGCGGGAATTCTGGGACAGCATCGGCATGGGCTGGATCGTCGATCAGTCGCTGGCCGACCTGCTGCGCAAGTACGAGACACCCAGGGAGGTCCAGCACGGCATTCCCTGGTTGCCCGATGCAAACGGTAACTACAGCCGAGCCACCAATCCCTGCCTCAACGGCCAGGTCGCCGCCATCCCCGGGCTGCTGCCGATGGTCCTCGGCACCGACATCCGCTGCAGGATCGGGGGCGGGGCGATGCAGTCGGTGGCCGGGCGCAACGAACGGCACCGCGATCACGCCTGGTTGCCGACGTTCTCGGCGACGGTGCGTTTCTCGCCGGCCGCTCGTGCCTATCTGCGCTACAGCGAGGCGGTGCGCTTCCCCAGCATGTTCGAAAGCACCATTGCGTTCTCCAGCAGCCTCAATCCGCTGTATCCACTCAAGCCGGAGCATGCCTACAACTACGAGCTGGGGTACGTGCACAACCTTTCCGGGCTGTTCGGCAACACCGCCGATGCCGACGTCAAGCTGGCCTACTACGTGCACAAGACCCGCAATGTCATCGAGCGTGATGCGTACTTCATGTTCGACAACATCGACAAGCAGACCATCCGCGGCATCGAGCTGCAGGCGCGCTTCGACAACCGGCGCTTCTTCACCGATCTGGGCATCAGCCGCATCCTTGAAAACGAAGTCTGCGATGAAAGCTCGGCGGTACGGCTGGATGCGGACCAGGGGCGGGTGCCCAACTGCGTCCAGGATGGCTTCGTCAGCGGCTATCTGCTGACCCAGGCCACGCCGAAGCTGTCGGTGAACTGGTCACTCGGCACCCGCCTGTTCGATGAGCGCCTGGAGCTGGGCAGCCGCATCGTGCACTACCAGCGGCACGACAATCCGGACCTGCAGGCCTACCGCGACCGCCTGATCGCCGGGGGCAGCAGCCTGCTCTGGCAGAACGTGCCCTTCACCTGGGGAAACATCACCACGGTGGATGCCTACGCCCGCTGGCGTTTCAACCAGCACGCCAGCGTCGAGCTGGTCGGCAGCAATCTCGGCAACCGCTATTACGTCGACCCGGCAACACGCTCAACGCTTCCAGCACCGGGCCGCACGATCAAGCTTGGCATCACCGCACGCTTCTGAGTCCGTATTCGACAGGGAGAATCAACCGTGAAACAGCCCCGCACCCTTGTACTTTCGATCGGCCTGCTGGCTTCCATGCCGGTCATGGCTGCCGACATCGCTGGCGGGCAGAGCCCGGCCCAGGACGGCGTCCATTACATCAACGCAGGCGAATCGACACTCAATGCCGGTCCGCACCGTTCCGGTCGCGCAGGCATTTCGTTGGGGCCGTATGCCAACGCGGCGCGAGTGGACGTGGCCAGCCTGGCGCCCTACGCCACCACGGTGGTGCGTGGCGCAACCACGGTCCGCACGCTGGGCCCGGACGCAGGCCTGCCGTTCGCCACCGCTGGCGTGGGCCACTTCAGCTTCGTGCAGGTGGGCAATGCAGATGTCTGGTTCGGTGAATGGTCATCCAGCGGCGCGCAGGCGGGCTTCAATCACCGCCAGGTGTTCTTCGTCGGTGACCGTGCCGGTACTTCGCTGCCAGCAGGCATCGTGACCTACACCTTGGCTGGCATCAACCGCTTTGATGGCAGCGGCGTGCTGGAAGGCGCACTGCGGGCGAATTTCGATACCGGCACCGTCACCGCCGGCCTGGTCGGGACCGGATACAGGCTCGCCGCGAGCGGCACGCTGGATCGCGCCACCGGTGCGTTCAGCGGTTCGGCCATCGCCAATGGTTCGATCATCGGTACCAGCAGCGGCCAGTTCTTCGGCGCCGGTGCCAGTGCGGTGACCGGCATCGCAACCTTTGCCGGCAACAGCCAGTTCGATACGTCCTTCGGCGGTCAGCGCAACTGATCCGCCGCCGTTCCTTTTTGTGTTGTACCCGTAGTTCCCTCAACCCAAGGAGCAATACCATGAAAATGATCAACCGTTCCCTGTTGGCCGTCGCCGCTGCACTGGCCCTGGCCGGCACTGCGCAGGCGGCCGACATCGTCGGCGCTGCCAGCCCGGCGACCGATGCGCAGTTGTACGTCAAGGTGGGTGCGTCGGAAGTCAACGGCGGCCCGCACTCGGCCGGCAAGGCCGGTATCGGCGTTGGCACCGTGTCCAATGCCAAGCCGGTCGATTTCCAGGGCCTGGCGGCCTACTCGGCCCCGACCACCGTCAATGGTGTCACCGTACGCACACTGGCCATGCCGATCACCGGTACCCCGGGCAGCCATTCCGGCATGGGCCACTTCAACTTCGTCAAGGTCGGCAGCGGCGATGTGTGGTTCGGCGAGTGGTCCAAGGATGGCGCCGCTGGTGGCTTCAACAACCGCCAGGTCTATTTCGTCGGTGACCGTGCCGGCACCACGCTGCCGGCCGGCGTGGCCACCTACAGCGTGGCAGGCCTGAACAAGTTCAATGGCAGCAACCTGCTGTCGGGTACGTTCCGCGCCAACTTCGGCAATGGCACCCTGCTCGGTGGCCTGAGCGGTGGCGGCCTGTCGATCAACGTCAACGCCAACATCAACAGCGCCAACGCCTCGTTCGCCGGCACCGCCACCGCCAACGGCAGCGTTGCCGGCAGCACCCAGGGCCAGTTCTTCGGCGCCAACGCGGCCACCCTGGCCGGTATCGCCACCTTCAGCGGCAACAGCCAGTACGACACCGCCTTCGGCGGCAGCAAGAACTGATCGCCACGCCCCTGATGGGGCAGGGCAGGGACAAGCCGCGATCCGCCAGTCCCTGCTTCGGCCCGCTGCATGCACCACCACGGATCGACCATGCGCCATTCCATCTTCCTTGTCGTACTGCTGTTGGCTGCCACCGAGGTGCGCGCCCAGCAGGACGATCTTCGTCGTGTGCTTGAACAGGGCACTGAGCTGCGCCACCAGCAGCAGGACCAGCAGCGCCTGCAGCAGGCCGAGTCGGAGCGGCCAACCATCACCATCGACGGCCAGACGCTGCGCGTGGAGCGCACCGTCGATGATCTGGGCCAGGCTCTCTACCTGTCTCTGCAGCATCAGCAATGGCAGGCCGCCGCTGCGTTTCTCGACGAGTACATCGAACTGCCTGGGCATGACCCCCTGCTGCGCCACCATGCGCAGGGAGCGCTGGCACGGGTGGCCGGCAACCATCGTCGCGCGGCGATGGAGTACGAAGCGCTGCTGGCGGCGCAGCCGGATTTCCTGCCGGCCCGCCTCGAGCTGGCACGTGTCTATGCGGAAGACCAGCGCGATCGCGATGCGGCCGCGCTGTTCACAGCCATCGCTGCAGGCATCAATGCCGATGATCCGGCCACGGCCGGCGTCCGCGCGCGCGTGGACGGTTACCTGAGTGCCCTGCAGGCGCGCCAGCGTTGGAAAGGCGCGTTGTCCGCCGGCCCGGCATGGAGTGACAACATCAACCGCAGTTCGGCCAGTCGCACCTGCCTGTTCGGCGTGGGCGACGCCTGCATCATCGAACGGAAACTGCCGGACGCCCAGCGCGCGGCGGGCCTCGACTACGACGCCAGCCTGGAACGGCGCTGGGTGCTCGGCGGGCATCATGGGCTGTACGTGCGCGGTCTCGCCTTCGGCCAGGCATGGCGCGGGCACAGTGCGTACAACGAGCTCAATGCCAACGTGCAGGCGGGTTACAGCTGGCGTAGTGCACGGCAGACCGTGATGCTCGCCCCCAGCCATGACTACCAGGCCCTGGGCA
Source organism: Stenotrophomonas sp. YJH_SMC_33 (assembly GCF_059372295.1). Classification (NCBI taxonomy): domain Bacteria; kingdom Pseudomonadati; phylum Pseudomonadota; class Gammaproteobacteria; order Lysobacterales; family Lysobacteraceae; genus Stenotrophomonas; species Stenotrophomonas sp. YJH_SMC_33. Next base: position 285,051 of record NZ_JCAFVJ010000004.1, on the reverse strand, counting down.
ACCATGCGCTGCAGGGCGGCAGCGGCGTGCACGCGGAATGGCAGTACGCCCTGGATGCACGCAGCCTGCTCAAGCTGGAGGCTGACTGGAAGCGCCAGCGCTATCGCCAGCAGGGCCTTGCCAGCAACTACGACGGCGAGCTGGCATCGCTGTACGCCACCTGGTTCCGCGCGCTCAATCCACGCTGGACGGTCTTCGCGGGGCTGGATGTCACCGACAGCAGCGCAGCCGACCCGGCCAACGGCTACCGCCAGCGCGGCCTGCGGCTGGGCGCGGCGCGGCAGTGGAGTGGCACCACGGCCACCGTATTCGTGTCGCTGCGCCAGCGCGACTACGACACCTGGAGTCCGTTGCTGGAGGCGCGCAGGCAGGACGACGAACAGAACCTGATCGCCATCGTGCGCAGCGAGCGCTTGGCCGTGGCCGGGCTGGTACCCAGCCTGAGCCTGCGCTACGCGCGCATCGACAGCAACGTCGGCTGGCTGTACAGCCACGACCGCAGCCTGCTCAGCCTGAAGTGGGAACGGGCCTTCTGAACGCGGCGTTGCAATGCCGCGGTGAACGCGCCGTGGCCGCGACCTTCATCCATCATCACGCGCTCTTGTAGCCCGGTTCGCGCATCCTGCGGGCGTTGCGGCAGAGGTGGGCCGCGTGTATCGAGGAGCGCCGGTCGTGCTGGAAGCGGGCAACAAACCAGAGGGCCTGAAAGGGCTGCGTGTACTGGTGGCGGAGGATGAATTCGCCATCGCGATGTTCCTGGTCGACTATCTGGAGCTGAAAGGCGCACAGGTGGTGGGACCTGCCGGTGACCTGCAGGCGTTGGGGCAGCTGGTCGATACCCATCCCATCGATGTGGCGCTGCTGGACATCAATCTGGGCGGCGAACAGGTCTATCCGTTGGCCGACCGGCTGGCCGAGGCCGGCACCCCGTTCCTGCTGACCTCCGGCTACGACGACAACCTGCCAAGCCGCTTCGCCAGCGCGCCGCGCTGTACCAAGCCGTATCACATTGAAGCCCTGGTGCAGCAGCTGGCCGGGCTGGTGGCGACGCCGCAGGTCTCTGCGGGCATCGCCTGATCGCGCGGCATGTCGCGCCGTCCTGAAGGCATCCGCGCCACCGAGCTGTGTGGCGGCATGCCACCTGCAGCGCACCCGCACGGGCGCCACGATGGCATGGCTGCGCGCATCGCCCGCCATGACTGGTCATCCACGCCGCTGGGAGCGTATGAGCGGTGGCCGCCACACCTGCGCGCCACCGTCGACCTGATGCTGGCGCATGGTTTCCCGATGATCGTGCTGTGGGGCGAGCAGCTGGTGCAGCTCTACAACGATGGCTATGCCGAGATCCTGGCCGACAAGCATCCCGGCGGACTCGGCCAGCCGACCCGTGAATGCTGGCCCGAGGTGTGGCATATCAACGGGCCGATCTACCAGCGCGTCTGGCAGGGCGAAACCATCACTTACGAGGACAAACTCTATCCCCTCGCGCGCCGCGGGCGGTTGGAGGATGTGTGGTTCACCATTACCTACAGCCCCATCCGTGGCGAAGAGGGGCGCGTCAGCGGCGTGCTGGTCACCATGTTCGAGACGACGGCGGCGCATGTGGCCCAGTCGGCCCGCGAACGCGAAGAGCAGAAGCGGAGGGAGGCGGACCGCCGCCTGGCATTGGCCTTCAAGGTACTGCCGGTGGGCGTCTGCATCGTCGATGCCGAGGGGTGCCTGCAGCTCTCCAACGACCAGATGCGCACCTACCTTCCCACCGGCAAGGTGCCCTCCACGGATCTGCCCAACCACCACCGCTGGCAGGGATGGCACCCCGACGGCTCGCGCATCGAACCCAGGGATTTCGCCATAGCCAGGGCCTTGCGCGGTGAGACGGTAGTGCCCGGGCTGGAGTTCCAGTTCAAGCATGACGACGGGCGCGCGCGCTGGACCCGTGTGGCCGCCGCGCCGCTGCGCGATGCAGACGGCGAGGTGACGGGCGTATTCGCCATCGCTGTGGACATCGACGATCTCAAGCGTGCCACCGAGCGCCAATCGGTACTGCTGGCCGAACTGCAGCACCGGGTGCGCAACATCATGTCGACCATCCATGCCATTGCCTGGCGGACCCGTGAGTCGGTCAGCAGTGTGGATGATTACGCTGAACGGTTGTGCGGACGATTGATGTCGCTGGCGCGCACGCAGAGCCTGCTTACCCGTGGCGCCAATGCCGGGGTCTGCCTGCGTGGCATGCTCGATGAGGAGATCGCAGCGCAGACGCCGGTCACCGCCGCCTATCGCCTGCAGGGCGAGGATGTACTGCTGCCACCGAAGGCGGCCGAAGTGCTGTCCCTGGCGATCCACGAATTGGCGACCAACGCCCTGCGGCATGGTGCGCTGACCCATGAGGATGGCCGGATCGACGTGTCCTGGCACCTGCAGGTGCAGGACGGACAGCCATGGCTGGGCCTGCACTGGTGTGAACGCCATGCCGCCGTGGAAGACTGGGAGCTGCCGCGCCAGCGCGGCCTGGGCCGTGCGCTGATCGAGCAGCGCGTGCCCTATGAGCTGGCCGGCAGTGGTGAACTGCACTTCGATCCGCAGGGGCTGGATGCCTGGATCCGCTTCCCACTGCGCGAGCGTGACAGCCTGCTGCAGACCGATGCGCCACAGACCGGCTCCGGCGCGTGAAACGGCATTTATATCCAATTTGGCCAAATTGGGTATAGTGGCCATTATCCACTTCTGCCTGGAGCCGTGCCATGACCCTGCCACTGGATCTGCCTGGACTTGAGAAGGCCCCGGCCTCGTCTGTGAAGACCCGGGGCTGGCCGAGCCTGATGCGTACCGTGCGTGAGAAGCAGGCGCTGGTCATCACCAACCACAACCACCCCGAAGCGGTGATCGTGGACATCCGCACCTACCAGGAGCTGTTGGCCAAGGCTGCCGGCAGCGATGCCGGTGAGCGCAGTGAAGAACTGCTGCGCCTGCGCAGCGAATTCGACCAGACTCTGGCTGGCCTGCAGCGCGGTGAGGGGCTGGGCAAGGTGCTGGGCCAGCCGATCCGCCGCGGCCGCAAGGTCACCCTCGGCCGTCCGCTCTGACCGATGGGGCGGATCCTGGTGCTGGCCGGCGTCAACGGCGCCGGCAAGAGTTCGCTGCTGGGAACCTGGCTGGAAGCCGAAGGGCTGGGCTGGTTCAACCCCGATTCGTTCACCCGCCGCCTGGTAGAGGCGGGCTGGCCGCTGCCCGACGCCAATGCCGAGGCCTGGCAGGAAGGCACCCGCCGCCTGCGCCAGGCCATGGCCGATGGCACGGACTTCGCCTTCGAGACCACGCTGGGCGGCAACACCATTCCGCGCCTGCTGCGCGAGGCCTGCGAGCACCATCACGTCGCGATCTGGTTCTGTGGCCTGGCCACGGTGGATCTGCACATTGCCCGTGTTGCAGCGCGGGTGGCCGCCGGCGGCCATGACATTCCGGTGGAGAAGATCCACGCCCGCTTCGATTCGGCACGCGAGAACCTGCTGGAACTGCTGCCACACCTGGCCGAGCTGCATGTCTACGACAACAGCGCTCCCGCCGGCGCCGACGGCTGCGTCGAGCCGCTGCCGGTGCTGGCGATGGCGCACGGCCAGCTGCAGTACCCGGTCTCGGTGGCCGAGCTGCTGCACACGCCGGACTGGGCCAAACCCATCGTGATGCGTGCGATGGAGTTGAACGCTGCGCGCGATTGAGGGCGCGTACGTTGTAGAGCCGAGCCCACGCTCGGCTGATCTCTCGAAAGGCAGCCGCGCGCGGGCTTGGCCGTACAACAACGCCGGCTTCGCCGAGCCTCAGGCCGGCTTTACCTGCTCAGGCTCCGCAGTCTCCGGTAGTGGCGGCAGGCTCGGGTCCACCGTCACCGGCACATCGCTCTTCAGCAGTGCGGCGGCTTCCTTGTCGCTGCCCACCGCCGGCGGTGAACCGCGCAGCGGCAGGCCCGCGGTCTCCTTCACGAACAGCATGGTGACCAAGCCGATCACCGCCGCGCCCATCAGGTAGTAGGCCGGCACCAGCGGATCGCCGGTACGTTCCACCAGCCATGCGGTCACCAGTGGCGTGGTGCCACCGAACAGCGACACCGACACATTGAAGGCGATCGACAGTGCGCTGTAGCGCACCGGGGTATAGAACAGCGCCGGCAGCGTGGACGGCATCGAGCTGGTGAAGCACACCAGTGCCAGGCCCAGCAGCATCAGGCCGAGGAAGATCAGCCAGTCGTTGCCGCTACCGATCAGCAGCAGGCAGGGTACGGCCAGCACCAGCAGCGCGATGCAGGCACCGATGATCATCGGGCGACGGCCAAGCTTGTCACTGAACAATCCGCCGACGATGTTCAGCGGCATCATCACCAGCATCACGATGATGATCAGCAGCAGGCCCTTGCTCTCGGCATAGCCCATGGTGACGCTGAGGTAGCTGGGCATGTAGGTCAGTAGCATGTAGTCGGTCACGTTGAACACCAGCACCAGGCCCATGCAGACCAGCAACTGGCGGCCATGTACCTGGAACAGCGCGGCGAGCCCGGGCCGGTCGTGCTCGCGCTTCTCGGCTTCCTCGGCGAAGGCGCGGAAGGCCGGCGTTTCCTCCAGTTTCATGCGCATGTACAGGCCGAGCAGGCCCAGCGGGCCGGCCACCAGGAATGGAATGCGCCAGCCCCAGTCCAGCATCTGTCCGCTGCTCAACAGCATGTGCAGCGCGGTCACGGTTCCGGCGCCGGCGATGTAGCCGCCCAGCGTGCCGAACTCCAGCCAGCTGCCCATCAGGCCGCGGTTGCGGTCGGTGGAATACTCGGCGATGAAGGTGGCCGCACCGCCGTACTCGCCGCCGGTGGAGAACCCCTGCACCACACGTGCCAGCAGCAACAGCACCGGTGCCCAGATGCCGATGCGCTCGTAGGAGGGAATCAAGCCGATCGAGAACGTGCCCAGCGCCATCAGGATCATGGTGAACGCCAGCACTTTCTGGCGCCCATAACGGTCGCCGAGCGGGCCGAACACCAGGCCGCCGAGTGGACGCACCAGGAATGCCACGGTGAAGGTGGCGAAGGCGGCGATCACCTGTGCCGTGGGGTTGCTGGACGGGAAGAACACCTGGCCGATGGTGACGGCCAGATAGCCGTAGACACCGAAGTCGAACCACTCCATGGCATTGCCAAGTGCGGCGGCGCCCACGGCGCGCTTGAGCATGGGCTTGTCGACGACGGTGATCTCATCGACCTTCAGGTGGCGGCGGCGTTTGAACCAGCCGAAGTGGGCATGGGAATCGGGCGTGTCCTGCATAGGGGCTCCCTTGTAGGTATGGAATAGGGGAATGGGTGCTGTGGTGTGTCCCGGAAATCGGAAACGGCGATGCAGGCGCAAGTGGCGCAGGGCATCGGAAGGCGGCGTGGGGGCCGGGGAATGTGTACAGGCGCAACGCCACGCGCACGGCAAAGCACCGCCGCAGGGGCGGAGACGCGAAAACGGGATCACAGCGGCCGAGCAGTCAGCGGCCAGGTATCACATCAGCGTAGGGGTGCAGGCAGAGCGCCTGCGGGCGTCATCCGCCGGGATCCAGCGCGAGGCGATGGAAATGCAGGGCGGGAGCATTCGTGGCAAGCGAAGGGCCGGTCGGCAGTGCTTCCCACGTAACAGGTGCGCCCGTCACGTAGTGGGTCGTGTCGATCATCCGTTCATCATAACGGCTTCGGCGTGAGCATGCAGCGAAGCAGGCTGATCTGCACGCTGTGTTCCACCTCGCCTGTTCAGAAGGCTCAGGCCGACTTCGCCACCAAACCGAACACCGTGCAGGCCATCGCCAAGGCGCCCGGCAGTGCCAGTTTCCGCGTGACCAGTGCGGCGCCGATCATGGTGAGCACCGAGAGCATGATGGCCAGGGCGAAGAACGGTTGGCCCTGCAGGAACTGGTGGATGCAACCGGCACAGCCGGCAATGGCCAGGCTGGTGGCAAAGCAGACGTGGAACAGTGAGCCAGCGTACACAGAGGTTCCTCGCGATGATGGAGGCCATAGCGGCAGGCAGGCGGACAAATTTAGCGCTGATTGCAGATTGCGATGACGGGATCACATCCTGTACCCGCTCTGGTGACATCGGCGTGCATAAGGTGGAGCGCACACCCACTTTTCGGATTGATGGAGGATGCAATGGCGCGGACGATTCCCGAAGGAACCCTGATCGTGGTAGCCGACGGTGGTTCGGCGCGGGTGTTCACCAACGTGGGCAGCAACCACCAGTTGACCCTGAAGCAGGAAGGCGAACTGCGCCTGCAGGACATCAGCGAGCAGGGTGTATCCGGGCAGGGGCCTGCGGGTGCCGTGCCGAAGGACATGTCGGTCTCGCAACTCAATGAGGCCACGTTCGCCAAGCAGGTGGCCGAACAGCTCAACGAAGATGCCTTGAAGAACCGCTATGCGCACCTGGTATTGATCGCCGACCCGACCACGCTGGGCCGCATTCGTCCGCTGCTGCATAAAGAGGTCCAGGCGCGATTGCTCGGGGATATTGCCAAGGATCTGACCAACGCGCCGCTGGAAGACATCCAGAAGGCACTGGCGGCGTAGCGCTCATGCCGTTCATGCGTGATCACCTTGCGAACGAGCCCACCTCTGCGGAGGTGGCGGCGCAGCCTGGCTGGCAGGTGCTGGAGTTCGGTGCGCCCTGGTGTGGTCATTGCCAGGCCGCGCAGCCCGCGTTGCAGGCCTTTGTCGAAGCGAACGATCTGCCGCATTGGAAGATCGAGGATGGCAAGGGAAGACCATTGGGGCGAGCGTTCAAGGTGAAGCTGTGGCCGACGGTGGTGCTGCTGCGCGATGGAGAAGAGGTCGCGCGGGTGGTAAGGCCGCTGGACAGCGCGGATCTCATGTCGTTGCAGAGCGCACTTCCCGGTTGAAGAGCGAACCCGGTGCGGGACACCGGGCAGTCGCACTGCAGCATGCGGCGTGACAGGCCCGGTGCTAGGATCCCGCTATCACCTGAATCGATCCAAATGCCGATGCCCACGCTGGACCGTCGTCTCCTGATCGCTGTCGCCGCCACGGCGATGTTCGCTTCCGGCCTGGCGTCGGCCGCGCCTGCCAGAACCGCCGCCGACAAGGCCTATGCCTCGGTCGACCCGTTCATTGGTACGGGTGGTGAAGGCCACACTTACCCGGGTGCCACGGTGCCGTTCGGCATGGTCCAGCTCAGCCCGGACACACGCATCCAGCCACGCGAAAAGGCCTATGGCTGGGCAGCCGGCTACCGCTACGACGACAGCAGCATCGTCGGCTTCTCGCACACGCATTTTTCCGGCACTGGCCATTCCGATCTGGGCGACATCCTGCTGATGCCGTTCACCGGCAGTCCCGGCCTGGAGCGTGGCGATCCTGAGAAGCCGGGCAGCGGCTATGCCTCTCGCTTCCGCCATGACGATGAGAAGGCCGAGCCGGGCTACTACGCCGTCACCCTGGACGACTACAAGGTGCGCGCCGAGCTGACCACCAGTGCGCGCGTGGGCGTGCATCGCTACGCCTTCCCCAAGGGCGCCGACGCCAAGGTGCTGCTGGACATGCGCACCAGCATGTACGACTACCCGGGCAAAGTGCTGTGGTCGCGGGTGCGGGTGCGCGCCGATGGTACGGTGACCGGCTTCCGGGAGACGCGCGGCTGGGCGCCAGGTCGCCAGCTGTACTTCGCGATGCGTTTCTCGCGGCCGCTTTCCCGGCATGAGCTGCACAACACCGAGCAGGACATCGTCTACAAGGGCTTCCCGCCGCCGGGCGAGAAGGATCCAGCGCAGCGCGCACAGGTCGAGGGCCGCCAGCTGGTCGGTACCTTCGCATTCGGCAAGCTGGATGCACCGCTGGTGGTCAAGGTCGCGATCTCGCCGGTCAGCGAAGCCGGCGCCATTGCCAACCTCGACGCGGAAGTGGCCGACTTTGATTTCGACCGCGTGCGTGCGCAGGCGAAACAGGAATGGACGCAGGCGCTGTCGGTGCTCGATATCGATGCGCCCGAGCACGCCCGCCGCAGTGCCTATACCGCGCTGTACCACACCCTGCTGGGGCCGACGCTGTTCATGGATGCCGATGGCCAGTACCGCGGGCCGGACAATGCCGTGCACAAGGCCGAGGGCTACACGAACTATTCCACGTTCTCGCTGTGGGACACCTACCGTGCGCTGCACCCGTTGCTGACGCTGGTGCAGCCGGAGAAGCGCAACAGCGACTTCGTCAATTCGATGCTGGCCCACCACGAGCACAGCCCCTACGGCATGCTGCCGGTGTGGTCGTTCCATGGCCTGGAAGACTGGTGCATGATCGGGTACCACGCGGTGCCGGTGATTGCCGATGCCTACGTGAAGGGCATTCGTGGCTTCGATGCCGACAAGGCACTGAAGGCGATGGTCGAGACCGCCAATTACGGCCCCTATGACGGCATCGCGCAGTACCGCGAGCTGGGCTATGTGCCGATCGACGAGGAAGGCGAGGCCGCCAGCAAGACGCTGGAGTACGCCTTTGATGACTGGACCATCGCACGCATGGCGCAGGCGATGGGCAAGGGCGATATCGCGGCGACCTTCGACAAGCGTGCCGGCAACTGGCGCAATGCCTTCGACAAGGACACCGGCTTCATGCGTGCGCGCAAGCGCGATGGGAGCTTCCGCACGCCGTTCGACCCCAGCGCCAGCGGCTATGGCACCGACTACACCGAGGGCAACGCCTGGCAGTACTCGTGGTACGTGCCGCAGGACGTCGCCGGCCTGGCGGCGGCGCACGGGGGCAGCGACAAGCTGCTCGCGCGCCTGGACGAGGTGTTCAACGCCAAGGTGGATCCATCGATCTTCGAGCACATGGAAGACATCACCGGCCTGATCGGCTGGTATGCGCACGGCAACGAGCCCAGCCACCACGTGGCCTACCTGTATTCGTATGCAGGTCAGCCGTGGCGCACCCAGGCGCGGTTGAAGCAGATCATGGACACCCAGTATGCCGACCGCCCCGATGGGCTGGCCGGCAACGATGATGTCGGCCAGATGTCGGCGTGGTACGTGTTCACCGCGCTGGGCTTCTATCCGGTGGCCCCGGGCTCGGGCGAGTACATCCTCGGCCGCCCGTTCCTGCCTAAGACCGCGATGCGCCTGCCGAACGGCAAGGCGTTCACCATCGTGGCCGATGGGCTGGATGACAGGCACACCTACGTCGGCAACGTGAGCCTCAACGGCAAGCCGCTGCAGCGCACCTTCCTGCGCCATGACGAGATCCTGGCAGGTGGCGAGCTGCGTTTCACGATGCAGGCCGAGCCGAACAAGGATTGGCCGGGGCAGGGCGCGCAGGCGCCCTATTCGATGAGCCGGTGATGATTGGTAGGTGCCGACCTTGGTCGGCACGCTTCACGGCTGACCTTGAACCTGTAGAGCCGAGCCCATGCTCGGCTCAGGTATCGCGTCAACGGCAGCCGAGCATGGGCTCGGCTCTACAAGGGCAATTCGACAAAGGTCAGCGAAACCGCAACCCCACCCGCGCACCGCCGATCGGGGCGGTATCAATCATCAAGGTCGCGCCATGCCGCTGCGCGATCTCGGCCACGATCGCCAGCCCCAGCCCGCAGCCGTCGCCCTCGCTGCTCGCCCGATAGAAGCGTTCCGTGACGCGCGCGCGTTCGGCTTCGGCGATGCCTGTACCGTCATCGTCCACCCACACCTGCACGCCCTCGGCATCCCGCTGTAGTCCCAGGGTGATCACGCCGGGCACGGCGCCGTAGCGCAGCGCGTTGTCCAGCAGGTTGCCCAGTGCCTCGCGCAACAGCTGCGGATCGCCTTGTACCTGCACGCCGTCGTCGGGTCCGTCGTAACCCAGGTCCACGCCCGCCGCCAACGCACGGTCGGCGTAGCGCTCGACCACGCCCCGCGCCAGCGCGGCCAGATCCAGCGGCTGCAGCGGCAGTGCGCTGCCGTGTGGATCTTCCGATCGGCTGAGCATCAGCAGTTGGTTGACCAGGTGCTGCAGCCGCGCCAGCCCGGCCAGCGTGCCGGACAGCGCCAGTTGCTGGGCGTGCGGATCGTGCTGGCGCAATGAACTCTCAAGCTCCACCTGCATCGCTGCCAGCGGCGTGCGCAGCTGGTGCGCGGCATTGCTGACGAAGCGCCGTTGCGCGGCCTGCATGGCGTCCAGGCGCTGCAGCAGCGCGTTGTAGGCCTCCACCGCCGGCCACAGTTCGCGCGGCGCCTCCTGCGCCGGCTCCAGCGGCGCCAGCGGGTCGGGGCGTGGGCTGGCCAACCGCCGTGCCACCTGGTTGGCGTGGCGTGCAGCCGCGCCGGTACCGGACCAGGCCAGCCACGCAGCCAGCGCCAGGATCGCGGCCTGGAACGGGATGCTGGCCAGCAGCAGCTTGCGCTCCAGGCGGTGGCGCTTGCGCAGCGTCTCGGCCACGCGCAGGCGGATATCGTGGCCCGGCCCGGCGCTGACCACCACTTCGACCATGCGCACGGCCTGCCCACGCAGCCGCGCATCATAGTAGACCGGGTCGTCGCTGCCGGCGGACATCGACGGGCGTGGCAATGCCTCGGGCAGGTCGCCATACAGGCGCCCGCCCGCGGCGTCGACTACTTCGCCATGCACTTCGTCAGCGGTATCCCAGGTGAACATGCGCGACACCGCAGGCGTTATCTCGATCGAGGCACGCCCGTCCTGCACCTTCACCAGCTCGGACAACGACATCGCCGAGTCCAGCAGCCAGCGGTCATAGACCTGGCCGGCGTAGAAGCGGGCCAGCGCGAACGAACCGACTGCGCTGCACAGCAGCAGCACCAGCAGGGGCAGCCACAGGCGGCGCAGCAGCAGCCCCCGCAGGCTGTGCACGCGCTCAGTCACCCCCGGCCTCCAACCGGTATCCAAGCCCACGCAACATGCGGATGCCGACGCCGGCGCGTGCCTGCTCCAGCTTGCGGCGCAGGCGGCTGACATGCACTTCGATCACCGACAGGTTGACCTCGTGATCCCAGCTGTACAGCGCGTCGAACAGGCGCTGCTTGGTGACGGTGCGGCCGGGATGCTGCATCAGTGCCTCGACCAGCGACAGCTCGCGCGCGGTCAGTTCGATGCGCTGGCCTTCCACCTGCACTTCATTGCGGATGCTGTCGAAGCACAACCGGCCCAGCCGCTTCTTTGCCGGTGCGTCGCTTCGGCGGCGTGACAGCGCACGCAGGCGCGCCTCCAGCTCACCGAGTGCAAATGGCTTGGCCAGGTAATCGTCGCCACCCCGGTCGAGGCCGAGGATGCGGTCCTCCACACCGTCGCGCGCGGTCAGGATCAGCACCGGCAGGGTGACGCCGTCGTTGCGCAGGCGCGAGAGCAGGTCGAGGCCGTCGACATCGGGCAATGAAAGGTCGAGCACCATCACGTCATACGGCGCGCTGGCCAGTGCCGCCGGCGCGTGCAGGCCGCGCGAAAGGTGGTCGCACAGATGGCCGGCGCCCTGCAGGGCGCGGATCAGTCCATCGGCCAGCGCGGCGTCGTCTTCGATCAGCAGGATTCGCATTGCAAGCTTCGTGCAAGGTTGGGGCAAGTTTGGCGCAAGTGCATCACCTTACCGTGACGTGCATGAATTTCTCCCCTCGTTTTGCGGCCGTGCTGGCCACTCTTCTGTGCGCGCCCACCGCTTCGGCGCTGTCCCTGCAGGAAGCGCAGCGCGCCATGGAAGCACACAACCCGGACCTGCGTGCGGCGGCACTGGAGCTGCGCGGCGTGCAGGGCGATGTGCAGACGGCGGCGTTGCGCCCGGCCACCGAGTTGTTGATCGGCACCAGCAAGATCAGCCCCAAGCATGGCATCGGCTCCGGACGCTGGCAGGACAAGCGGGTGGACAGCACCGTGGGCCTGGGCTGGACCTGGGAGCGCGGCGGCAAGCGCGCATTGCGCATCCGCCAGGCCGATGCGCTGCTGGAAGTGGCCGGGCTGGACATGCTCGATATCCGGCGCCGGCAGCAGGTGGCACTGCATGAAGCCTATTTCGGCCTGAAGGGCGCGCAGGAGCGGGCGCAGATTGCCGAGGCCAACCGCCAGAGTTCGGCCGAACAGATGGCGGCGGCGGACAAGCAGGTGGCCACCGGGGCGATGGCGCCGGTGGATCGCGCGCGGCTGGCAGTGGACGACCTGGCGGTGGCCGATGCGGCGCGCGAGGCGGCCCTGGATCTGCGCGATGCACGGCATGCGCTGGGGCTGCTGCTCGGCCGCGACGACAGCCATGATCTCAGCGCCGATGATCCGTGGCCAGACCCCGCGGGCAGGGTCGATACGCGTGCGTTCGACCCACAGCAGCGTGCCGATCTGCGCGCGGCACGTTCGCGCCTGGCCGCGGCCGACGCCGGTGTGGCACTGGCGCGCAGTGAGCGCCATCGCGACATCCAGCTGGGTGTGGAGGCTGAGCGCGAGCCGACCGACATCAGCGGTGTCACCTGGGGAGTGTCATTGACCATTCCGCTCGGCGGCCCGTCACGTGCACGCGGCGCGATCCAGCGTGCCGAGGCCGACCGTGACAGCGCCGCGCTGGAGCTGCAGGTACTGCAGCGCGAAGCACGCGCCGAGCTGGACCAGCTGCAGGCCAGCGCGCAGTCCGCCGCACAGCGCCGCAGCGACTATGAGGGACTGCAGTCCGACGCCGCACGCAAGGCGGTGCAGGGCATCGAACTGGCGTACCGGCGCGGCGCCGCCAGCCTGACCGATCTGCTGGATGCGCGCCGCAGCTGGCGCGACTTCGAGACGGCGCTGATCGATGCGCGTGCCGACCATGCCATTGCCCTGGCGCGCTGGGAAGCGGCCACATCCGTTGCTGAAGGAGAGTCCCGATGAAGTCCACCGTCGCTTATCGACCGCAGGCGCGACAGGCCGTGCTGCCGGCCTTGCTGGCGCTGGCCCTGCTGGGCGGCTGCGGCCGCGAACCGGCGCCGTATACCGAGGACGGGCCGACGGTCAGTGCTGGCCAGATCCAGTTTCCTGCCGGTAGCCGCCAGCTGGACGTGCTACGCAGCGAGGCGGTCACCGCCGGCGCCAGCGCCAGCCTGCAGCTGCCGGGCCGGGTGGTCTGGGACGAGACGCGCTCCAGCGCGCTGCGCACGCCGTTGGCGGGGCAGGTGGCGCGCATCGAGGCACAGCCGGGGCAGAAAGTGAAGGCGGGCCAGGTGATCGCCTGGATCACTTCGCCCGAATTCGGCCAAGCCCAGGCGGAGGGCGTGCGCGGCCGTGCCCAGCTGCAGCAGGCCCGCAAGGAGCTGGAGCGCACCCGCGAGTTGCATGCGGCAGGTGTGGCGTCGGGCCGCGAACTGGACGAGGCAGAGGCCAATTTCGCCGGCAGCCAGGCCGATCAAGCGCGTGCGACCGCCTTCGCCAAGGCCTATGGCAATGGCCAGCACGTCGATCAGCGCCTGCCGTTGCGCGCGCCGATCGATGGCGTGCTGGTGGAGCGGCGGATGAGCCCGGGCATGGCGGTCAGCCCCGACAGCGAACGGCCATTGGCGGTGATTGGCGATCCGGACCGCCTGTGGTTGCAGCTGGATGTACCGGAGGGCCTGGCCGGACGTTTGAAGGCGGGCATGCAGGTGAGCGTGCCCGGGGCCGATGGACAGCCGCTGCAGGCGACCCTGCAGCACGTGGATGACTTCGTCGACAGCGAACGCCGCGTGGTGCAGGCGCGCGCCGAGCTGGACAACCGCGCACGCGGTTTCAAGGCGGGGCAGTACGTGCGCGCCCAGGTGGCGTTGCCGGCCGAGGGTGGTGTCTCGCTGCCCGATGCGGCCGTGTTGTTGATCGACGGCAAGCAGGTGGTGTTCGTGGAGGAGGGCAAGGGCCGCTTCGTGCGCCGCGCGGTGCATGCCGAGGAGCTGGGCGATGGCCGGCTGTGGGTGCGTGAGGGCCTGGCCGCAGGCGCCAGGGTGGTGGTAGAAGGCGGCCTGCTGCTGCAGCAGCTGGCGGACAGCGCACCGGCCGCCGCCAGCACCGGCACGGGGCACGCCGCCCCATGATCGATCGCCTGATTGCCTACTGCCTGCGCCAGCCATTGATGGTGATGCTGGCACTGCTGCTGTTCATGGGTGCCGGCATTGCCGCGTTCCGCGTACTGCCGGTGGAAGCCTTCCCGGATGTATCCGACACCCAGGTGACCGTGGTGTCGCTGCACCCGGGCCGTGCCGCCGAAGAGGTCGAGCGCGAGGTGACGATGCCACTGGAGGTGGCGTTGTCCGGCATCCCGCATTCGGTGCGGGTGTTCTCGCATACGCAGTTCGGCCTGTCGATGATCATCCTGACCTTCGACGACAAGGCCGATGACTACTTCGCACGCCAGCAGGTCCTGGAGCGCCTGCAGGGCGTGGAGCTGCCGGAAGGGGTGACCCCGGAACTGGAGGCGATGAGCTCGGCGGTAGGTGAGATCTACCGCTATGTGCTGAAAGGCCCGCACATGACGCCAACCCAGCTGCGCACCGTGCAGGAATGGACGATGGAGCGCAGCCTGCGCACCGTGCCGGGCGTGGCCGATGTGATCAGTTTCGGCGGCTTCGCGCGTACCTTCCAGGTCAAGCCGGACCTGGACAAGCTGCGTGACCGCGGCATCAGCCTGGGTGAGTTCGCCGAGGCGCTGGAGAGGGGCAGCTCGAATGCCGGTGGCGGCTACGTGGAACGCGGCCAGCAGCAGTTCCTGATCCGTGGCGTGGGCCTGATGCGCTCGCCGGCCGACATCGGCAACGTGGTGGTGGCGCAACGCGGGGGAACGCCGATCCTGGTACGTGACCTGGCCGGCATCGCCGATACCGGGCTGCCCCGGCAGGGCCTGGTCGGCCAGGACGACAATGACGATGCGGTGTTCGGCATGGTGCTGATGCGCAAGGGCGAGAACCCGTCCGACGTGCTCGACGCGCTGCATGCGCGCATCGCCGAGATCGAGGCCAACCAGCTGCCGGCCGGGGTCAGCATCGAGCCGTTCTACGACCGCTCATGGCTGGTCTCGACCACGCTGAAGACGGTCTTCCGCAACCTGCTGGAAGGCGCGGTGCTGGTGTTCCTGGTGCTGTGGCTGTTCCTGTACAACGCCCGTGCCGCGCTGATCGTGGCGGCGATGATGCCGCTGGCGCTGCTGTCGACCTTCCTCGGCCTGC
Organism: Stenotrophomonas sp. YJH_SMC_33; assembly: GCF_059372295.1. Lineage (NCBI taxonomy): Bacteria > Pseudomonadati > Pseudomonadota > Gammaproteobacteria > Lysobacterales > Lysobacteraceae > Stenotrophomonas > Stenotrophomonas sp. YJH_SMC_33. The sequence goes on along the minus strand of NZ_JCAFVJ010000004.1, from coordinate 269,901 downwards.
ATCTGTGGGGCGTACCGGCCAACCTGCTGTCGTTGGGTGCGATGGACTTCGGCATCATCATCGATGGCGCGGTGATCGTGACCGAGCACATCGTCTCGCGATTGTCGAAGCTGCCCCCTGCGGCCGATCGTAAGACACGGTTCTCGACCGTTCTTTCAGCTGCATCGGAAGTGGGCCGGCCGACGTTCTTCTCGATGCTGATCATCATCGCCGCGCATATCCCGATCTTCACCCTGCAGCGCCAGGAAGGCCGCATGTTCGCGCCGATGGCGTACTCGGTGACCTCGGCATTGATCGGCGCGCTGATCCTGGCGCTGGCCGTGGTGCCGTTGTTCTGCTACTGGTGGCTGCGGAGCGACCGCATGCGCGACGGCAATCCGCTGATGGACCGCCTGACCGGCTGGTACCGGCCGGTCCTGGAGCGCGCACTGGCCCGCCCGCGTGCGGTGGTACTGACCGCAGTTGCGCTGCTGGTCGGCACGCTGGCATTGGGTACCCGGTTGGGTTCGGAGTTCCTGCCGGAGCTGGACGAAGGCTCGATCTGGCTGACCGCCACGCTCGACCCCAGCACCAGCCTGGCCGAAGCGCAGCAGCAGTCGCGGCGCATCCGCGAGCTGGTGGGCACGTTCCCGCAGGTATCGACCGTGGTGGCCAAGCTGGGGCGCCCGGAAGACGGGTCCGATGCCAAGGGCGCCAACCAGATCGAGGCGCTGGTGGCGTTGAAGCCTGAGAAGGAATGGCCGAAGGGCGTGGACAAGCGGCAGCTGGTGAGCGATCTGCAGCGCACCTTGGAGCAGCGCATTCCGGGGCCGGAGTTCTCGATCTCGCAGCCGGTGCGCGACAACATCCTGGAGAGCATCTCGCAGATCAAGGGCCAGGTGGTGATCAAGGTCAGCGGCTCGGATCTGGACGTGCTCAACCAGCAGGCGCAGGCGATCCTGGGACAGGTGCGTAGCGTGGAGGGCGTAGAGAGTGCCTTCATCGACCGTGACGGTTCATTGCCGCAGCTGCAGATCGAGATCGATCGCGACCGCGCCGCGCGCTATGGCTTGAACGTGCGCGACATCGACGAGGTGATCGAGACCGCACTGGGCGGGCGCCAGGTCGGTGAATTGTGGGAAGGTGACCGCAGGTTCCCGATCACGCTGCGCCTGGACGACGCCGACCGTGACCTGCAACAGTTGCGCACGGTCCCGGTCGGCATCGGCGATGGCCACACGGTGACGCTGTCCGACGTCGCCGATTTCCGCATGGCCAGCGGCGCGATCAACATCTCGCGCGAGAACGCACAGCGCGTCAAGGCCGTGAGCATCTTCATCGCCGGCCGTGACATGGGCAGCGTGGTGGCCGACATGCGCAAGCGCGTGGACGCCAACGTGCAGCTGCCGGACGGCTACCGGCTGGAGTGGTCTGGCGAGTTCGAGAACCAGCAGCGTGCGATGAAGCGGCTGGGCTGGGTGATTCCGCTGTCGGTGCTGATCATCTTCGTGCTGCTGTTCGATGCCTTCAAGGACATCAGCAGCGCCGCGCTGATCCTGGCCAACGTGCCACTTGCGATGATCGGGGGCATCCTCGCCCTGTGGTTGACTGGGATTCCACTGTCGGTGTCGGCGGCGATCGGCTTCATTGCATTGTTCGGGCAGGCGGTGCTGAACGGGGTGGTGATGCTCAGTCGCTTCGCGCAGCTGCGCGAGCAGGGCATGGACCTGCTGCAGTCGGTCGTGCAGGGCTCGCTGCAGCGCCTGCGCACCGTACTGATGACCGCACTGTTGGCGATGTTCGGCCTGCTGCCGATGGCCACCTCGCATGCGATTGGTGCCGAGACCCAGAAACCGCTGGCGGTGGTGGTGATCGGCGGCCTGCTGTCGGCGATGCTGCTGACCCTGCTGGTACTGCCCACGTTGTACTACTGGGTGCATCGCCGCCGCGAGGCGCGCATCGCCTGACCTACCTGTAGAGCCGAGCCCAAGCTCGGCTGCTTCTGGCCTTTGCGCGAAGAGCAGCCGAGCATGGGCTCGGCTCTACAAGGGCGTCGCGCCATGCGTGGATGCCACCTGTGCGGACTACACCATCCCGCCATTGGCGCGCAGCACCTGGCCGTTGATCCACCCGCCATCGGCACCAACCAGGAACGCCACCGCACCGGCGATGTCCTCCGGCGTACCCAGCCGCTCCAGGGGGTTCATCTTCGCCAACCGCTCGATCAGCTCGGGCGATTTCCCATCCAGGAACAGATCGGTGGCGGTCGGGCCCGGCGCCACGGCGTTCACGGTGATGTTGCGCCCGCGCAGCTCCTTGCTGAGGATCGCGCCCATGGTCTCCACCGCCGACTTGCTGGCCGCATAGACGCTGTAGTTCTCCAGCCGGGTCCCGACCACGCTGGTGGACAGCGTGACGATGCGCCCGCCGTCGCGCACCCGTCGCGCGCTTTCGCGCAGCACGTTGAAGGCGCCCTTGAGGTTGATGCCGATCACCCGCTCGAACAGGGCGTCGTCGGTGTCGGCGAGCGGCGCCAGCTGCAATACGCCGGCGCTGTTGACCACCACGTCGATGCCGCCGAAACGGGCCTCGATGGCGTTGAACAGCTGGTAGACCGCCTGCGGATCGGCCACATCGGCCTGCAGCGCGATGGCCTGCGCGCCGGCTGCGTCGAGTTCGGCCGCCAAGGCTTCGGCGTCGTCGCGGCGGCCCGCATAGTTGATCACGACCGCGTGGCCATCGGCGGCCAGGCGGCGGGAGATGGCCGCGCCGATGCCACGGGAGCCGCCGGTGACCAGAGCGACAGAGCGGGCGGGGGAGAGGGTCATGGTGGCTTCCACTGGGGCGCGCCGGAGCGGCGCAGGGCCATGTTCGCGCCATCGCACGTTCGGATAATCCTGCATAATCCGCCAACATCATCCGGATAGCCGAACAATGGACCGCTTTACGGCCATGCGCGCCTTCGTCCGTATCGTCGAGCGCCGTAGCTTCACCCGGGCCTCCGAGGACCTCGGCCTGCCGCGGGCCACGGTGACCGACGCGATCAAGGCGCTGGAACAGCGGCTGGGCGTGCGCCTGCTGCACAGGACCACGCGGCTGGTGGTGCCGACGTTGGAAGGCGAGGCCTTCTATGGCCGTTGCCTGCGCCTGATCGCCGACATGGACGATGCCGAGGCCGCCTTCCGTGACGCGCCGCCGCGCGGCCCCTTGCGCATTGAAGTGCACGGCACGCTGGGCCGGCACCTGCTGTTTCCGCAGCTGCCGGACTTCCTGCAGCGCTACCCGGAGATCGAACTGGACGTCAGCGAAGGCGACCGCTATGTCGACCTGCTGCGCGAAGGCGTGGATGCAGCGTTGCGGGTGGGGACGCTGGCCGATAGCGATCTGGCGGCGCGCCGGTTGACGATGCTGCGCGAGGTGACGGTGGCCTCGCCAAGCTATTTGCAGGTCAGGGGCGCGCCGGGCAGCATCGATGCCCTGCAGGACGGCCACCAGATGGTCGGCTATCGCTCCAGCGCCACCGGCCAGCTGATTCCGCTGGAGTTCCAGCAGGGCGGGCAGGTACGCTACGTGCCGCTGCCGGCGCGGGTGCGTGTGTCCGGTGCGGATGCGTTCCTCGGCGCCGCGCTGGCGGGCCTGGGCATCATCCAGGCTCCGCGCTACCGGATGGACCCGTATATCGCGCGCGGGCAGCTGGTGGAGCTGTTGCCGGACGCGCCGCCGACCCCAAGCCCGTTGAGCCTGGTCTACCCGCGCAACCGCACGCCGTCGCCGCGCTTGCGGGTGTTCATCGACTGGGTGGCCGGGGTGTTCGAGCAGACCGGGGTTGCCGGCCAGCGGCCGGCACTACCGGAGCGGCACGCGAAGCTGTCCGACCGCAGGGGGTAGTGCCGGCCGCTGGCCGGCATCACAGCGCGTGCAGCGGCCCCTGCATGCGATGGAAACTGCCATCGGTGGCGGTGAACCAGGCCAGCGAATGCCCGCACGCGAAGTCATCGACATGCACGACCGTAGCGCCATCGGCTTCCTGCCACGAAATGGCATAGACCCCGTCGCTGATCTGCTGCCACTCGCAGGCGGCTTCACCCTGCGCACCGGCATAGGCGCCGGAGACGATGGCGTAGTGCACGTGGCGGCCATCGGCGCTGTAGACATTGTCGGCGGCCAGGCCGTCATAGCGGACGCGGAAGCGGCGGCCGGCGAACACGGGAAGGTCAGCGGCGGTGTTCATCGGATCGCCACCGGGTTGATGTTCACCTGGGTCGAGCCGACATACAGCGGTTGGCCGAGCACGAACAGGAATTCCCAGGCCTTGTCGCGCACCAGGGCACGGCTGTCGATCAGCTCCAGGTTGTAGATGCCGCGCTTGGCCAGCATGTACTGGTTGACCGGAAATTCCTCGGCACCGTCCGGGTTCGGGTAGACCTCCGAGGCCCAGGTGTCGCCACCGAAGGCGACGATGCCCTGGTCGGCCAGCCACTTCGCCGCCTCCATGCCGATGCCCGGTTCCACTTCCAGGAACTGTTTGTCGTCCTTGCCGATCAGTTCCAGCCAGCCGGTGTTGAACAGCACCACGTCGCCCTTGCGCAGGCTCAGGCCCTGCTTCTTCAGCACGGCCTGGATGTCGGCCACGGTGAACTCGGTGCCACCGGGCACGATCGCCTTGCCGTAGTACGCGGTCATGTCCAGCACGACGCCGCGGGTGACCATTGGCGGCACCTTCTCGACGCCGAGCTTGCGCACACCGTCCACGGTGACGAAGTCGGCGGCCTTGTTGCCGTTGTAGTAGACGTTGTCGATGCCGATATGGCCGATACCGTTGAGCTGGGTGCCAACGCCGGTCCAGGCGTTCACCAGTTCATCGTTGAAGGTGAACCTGTTGGGGCCCAGCGATTTGCCGGCCTGCTGGCCGACCTGAACGTTGTACAGGCGGAAGCTGCGGTGGCGGAACGCGGGCAGGTTCTTGTCCACCGGCACCGCCAGCGGATAGGTCTTGCCGGTCCTGACCAGCGAGACCGCGTGCTTGACCACGTCGGCGGTCAGCAGGTTGGCCGCGCCGATCTCGTCGTCGGCGCCGTAGGCGGAGGGATACCAGTCCTCGGCGGTGGCCTGGAAGGACAGCGGCAGGGTGGCCAGCGCAAGCGCGGCCAGGGTCTTCATCTTCATGGCAAAGCTCCGGTAACTGTCAGACCGTCGCGGCGGCGCGGGCATGGGCCGGGAAGTGCGGCAGCACGTACTCGGCGATTTCGTGGAAGGTTTCGGCCAACGGCCGTTCGTTGCGGCGGAACTGCAGGCCGATGTGGTCGACACCGGCCGCCTGCATGGCGTGCAGCTCGGCCAGCACGGCTTTGCGGCCGCCGCGCAGCCCAAAGCGCCAGCGCTGCAGCGGGGCATCGGCATCGGCCACCAGGTCCAGGTGGATGAAGCTGGCATACGGCTTGTTGCCGGCCACGGCGCGCCAGGCCGCCACGCGCTGCGCATGGTCCTGTGGCGTGCCCGGGTAGGCCAGGCAGCCATCCATGTGCTGGCCGATCCACGCCGGTTGCTGCTGGGCCAGGCCGGCCACGAACAACGGCAGGGCTGGGCCAACCGCAGGCAGCACGTCCAAGCCCTGCGGCAGGTGCGCGGCGGCGCCTTCGCGCAGCAATGCGATCTGCTCGCGGAAGCGGCTGCCCCGCGTGTCGAAATCGCGGCCGAACAGCGGGTACTCCACCGGGCGGTCGCCACTGGCTACGCCCAGCAGCAGGCGGTCTCCGCTCAGCCGCTGCACGCTGCGCGCCGACTTCAAGGTCAGCAACGGCTCACGGATCGGCAGCACCACCGCACCGGTGCCCAGCAGGATGTCATTGGTGATGCCGGCCAGGTAGCCGAGGTAACTGAATACCTCGAACACCTGCGCCGCATCGCCGAAGGCTGGGTCGTAAACCGGCACGTCGCGCACCCACAGCGCACGGAAGCCGAGGCGGTCGGCCAAGCGTGCCAGTTCTGCATGGCGCTGCAGGTCCGGTTCGCCGGGCAGGCGTCGCGCGGCGCGTCGTGCCTGTTCGCCCAGCGGCGTCCAGTCATTGTCCAGCGGTGCTTCGATGCCGATGCTGAAACCGGCCTGCAGCCGCGCCAACGCACTACCCATGGCGAGGCGCCTCAGTCCCAGGCCGGGGCCAGGCCCGGCGGATCGACTTCGCGGCCGTTGCGGTCAAGCGCGGCGATCGCGGCCATGTCATCGGCATCCAGGCGCAGGTCCTGGGCGAGCAGGTTGCTGGCCAGGTTCTCGCGCTTGGTCGAGGACGGGATGACCGAGTAACCCCGCTGCAGGGCCCACGCCAGCACGACCTGGGCCACGGTGGCCTGGTGCTTGCCGGCGATGGCGGCCAGCACCGGGTCCTTCAGCACCTTGCCGTAGGCCAGGGTCATGTAGGAGGTGACGGTGATGCCTTGTTCCTGCAGGAAGGTGGTCAGTGCCGGGTTCTGCAGGTAGGGGCTCAGTTCGATCTGGTTGGTGGCGATCTCGCCGGCACCGACCACCTCGATGGCCTGCCGGGTCAGCTCGATGTTGAAGTTGGACACACCGATCTGGCGGGTCAGGCCCAGCGTCTTGGCGTCGGCCAGCGCGGTCATGTATTCGCGCAGTTCAACGCCATTGCCCGGCGCCGGCCAGTGGATCAGCAGCAGGTCGACATGGTCGGTGCGCAGCTTGGCCAGGCTGTCGCGCAGGCTCGGGATCAGCTTGTCGGCGGCGTAGTTGTCCACCCAGATCTTGGTGGTCAGAAACAGCTGGTCGCGTGGCACGCCGGATTCGGCGATGGCCTGGCCGACCTCGGCTTCGTTGCCGTATATCTGCGCGGTATCGACCGCACGGTAGCCGACGTCGAGGGCGTTGCGCACCGAATCGATGACGGTCTGGCCGGTCAGGCGGAAGGTGCCGACGCCAAAGGAAGGAACGCTCATGATGGACTCCAGGGACTTCGTTGAGAGCCGGTGGGCTCGGGACAGGGCGAAGTGTGGGCGCTTTACATTTGTTGATTAAGCCGTGTATACGGGAAATGCTTTTGCGCCGAGGTAAAAAATGAAAACCACCCTGGATGAGCTGAAGGCCTTCGTGGCCGTGGTCGACAGCGGTTCGATCACGGCCGCGGCCGAAGAGCTGGAGCTGACCATCTCCGCCACCAGCCGCACCTTGGCGCGGCTGGAGGACAAGCTGCAGACCACGCTGCTGCGGCGGACCACGCGGCGGCTGGAACTGACCGAAGAGGGCGCGGCGTTCCTGGAGTACGCGCGCACGATCCTGGCCACGGTGGACGAGGCCGAGGAACAGATGGCCGCGCGGCGGCTGCAGCCGGTCGGGCGCCTGCGCGTGGACGCCGCCACGCCGTTCATGCTGCACGTGATCGTGCCGCTGCTGGAGGGCTTTCGCGAGCGCTACCCGCAGGTGGAGCTGGAGCTGAATTCCAACGAGGGCATCACCGACCTGATCGAAAAGCGCACCGACGTGGCGTTCCGCATCGGTGTGTTGCGCGACTCGACCCTGCATGCGCGGCCGATCGGCCACAGCCGCATCCGCGTGGTGGCCAGCCCCGAGTACCTGCGCCGCCGCGGCACGCCAACGCGCGTGGAGCAGTTGCGCGAGCACGACCTGCTGGGCTTCACCCAGCCCAGTTCGTTGAACGAATGGCCGCTGCACGATGCCGATGGCGGGCCTTTCGTGATCGAGCCGGCGATCGCTTCATCCAGCGGCGAGACGCTGCGGCAGATGGCGGTGGCCGGTTTGGGCATCGCCTGCCTGTCTGATTTCCTGACCCGCCAGGACCGGCGTGATGGCCGCCTGGTGCAGCTGTTGGCCAAGCAGACGCAGGAGGTGCGGCAGCCGATCAATGCGGTGTACTACCGCAACACCGCGCTGGCCGCGCGCATCACGTGTTTCGTCGACCACGTGACGCAGACGCTGGGACAGCGACCGTTCGACGAGTAGAGAAGGGTAGAGCCGGCCGCTGGCCGGCTTTCCCCACCTGCCGGATCACCGCAGCTGCCGGCCAGCGGCCGGCACTACCGTTGGCTGCGTCGAGCGCATCGGTAGATCCACGCCATGCGTGGATGGCGTGTTCCAACCGACCTGCGGCCGGTGTTAGCGGTTGCGCAGCGCCCGCCGGTTGCCGATGTGAGCGAACGCCAGCAGCGCGCCACCACTGGCTGTCGCTACGCCATGCCAGAGCAGCGATTCCTTCAGCGGCAGATACAGAGAGGCCGACAGCAGCAGGATGGCGCCGGCGCAGGCCAGCCGCAGGGGCTGCCAGCGCCCGTGCCGGTGCACCCCGGCCGAGGTGCTCGCCAAGGCCAGCGAGGAGGCCAGCAGCGCGAACAGCCACTCCCAGCGCGACATCATCAGCAGCAATGTCATCGCGCCATGGCCGGGATGCTGGAACGAGCGCAGCGCCATCATCGCTGCCGGCACGAAGGCCAGCAGCAGGGGCAGGGCGATGCAGTGGGCGGCGCAGGCCAGGGACAGCCAGGCACCGGCAAGATCGAAGCGGGGGTGCCAGCGTGCCGAAGTTGGCGGCTGGGCCAAGGCCCTTGCGGGCGTCGTGGGGATATGGTCCATAATGTTACAAAGTAACACTTGGAGACTCCCCCATGAAGCTTCCTGCTGTTCTATTCCTGCTGCTGGCTGCCAGCGCCGCACAGGCCCATGACATCCGCCAGCACGCACCGCACGTGCATGGCCAGGCGACCGTCGAGGTTGCGCTTGACCAGCAAACCCTGGAATTCGCCCTTCAGGCCCCCGGCATCGGCATCCTCGATTACGAGCGGCCGCCGGCCAATGCAGCCGAGCAGGCCGCGCTGGCACGGGCTACGACAGTGCTGAAGGGAGGCAGCTGGGTCACCCTGCCCACCGCTGCGGGCTGCCGTCTGGCCACCAGTAAAGCCGATGCGGAGGGCTTCGACGCGACGGCCGCCGCGCCGCCGCCGGGACAGCACCGGCACGCAGGTTTCAGCGCGACGCTGCAGTACCACTGTGCCAAACCTGCCGAGCTGCGGGCGATCGTCGTGCGCTTGCCCGTGCTGTTCCCGGGCCTGCACGAAGTCATCGTCAACAGTGCAACCGCCAATGGCCAGAACCGCAGTGTGCTGACGCCCGACAACCTGCGCGTGGTGCTGGCACCGTGAGCGCGGCACCGGTGATCTCGCTGGAAGACGTGCAGTTCGGCTACGGCACGCGGCTGGTGCTGGACATCCCGCGGTTGTGGGTCGAGCAGGGCAGCAGCGTGTTGCTGCGCGGAATCAGCGGTGGCGGCAAAAGCACCCTGCTGGGCCTGCTGGCGGGCGTGCTGCTGCCCGGCAAGGGCCGTGTCGAGGTGGCCGGCCACGCACTGCAGGACATGGGGGGTGCGGCGCGGGATCGTTTCCGTGCCGACCAGTTGGGCGTGATCTTCCAGCAGTTCAATCTGCTGCCGTTCCTCACCGTGCGCGACAACATCGCGCTGGGCCTGCGCTTCTCGCGCCTGCGCAGCGCACGCATCAGCGGGCCGCTGGATGCCGAGATCGCCCGCCTGCTGCAGGCCCTGCAGCTCAATCCTGAGCTGATGCAGCGGCGGGCGGGTACGCTCAGTGTTGGCCAGCAACAACGCGTGGCGGCAGCGCGCGCCCTGATCGGCCGTCCGATGTTGCTGCTGGCCGATGAGCCTACCTCGGCGCTCGACCGCGAAGCGGCGACCGCCTTCCTGCAGCTGATGTCCGCGCAGTGCCAGGCGGCCGGCACCACGGTGCTGGTGGTCAGCCATGACGACAGCCTGCAGCCGTTGTTCGACCGCACCATTTCACTGTCCGAGATCAACCAGGCAGGTGCCGGCCATGCTTGAGCTTGCCTGGGCCAGCCTGCGCAGCCGCGCGTTGAGCGTGGGCCTGACCGTGCTGGTCATCACCCTCAGCGTGGTGCTGCTGCTGGGCGTCGAGCGTGTACGCACGCAGGCGCACGAGGGGTTTGCCAGCACCGTATCGGGCACCGATCTGATCGTCGGTGCGCGTTCGGGACCGGTGAACCTGCTGCTGTATTCGGTGTTCCATATCGGCGACCCGACCAACAACGTGTCCTGGCAGTCCTACCAGGAGCTGTCCGCATTGCCGCAGGTGAAGTGGTCGGTGCCGTTGTCGCTGGGCGATTCCTGGCGCGGCTACCGGGTAGTGGGTACCACTGGCGGCTACTTTGAACATTATCGTTATGGTTCCGGCCACGCGCTGGCCTTTGCACAGGGGCGGCCCTTCGATGATCTGTATGACGCGGTGATCGGCGCGGAGGTGGCTCGCGCGCAGAAGGTCGGCCTCGGCGACGAGATCGTGCTGGCGCACGGCACCGGCGCGGTCACGCTGGCCACGCATGCCGACAAGCCGTTCCGCGTTGCCTGCATCCTGCAGCGCACCGGCACGCCGGTGGATTCGTCGCTGCTGGTCTCGCTGCCGGCCATCGAGGCGATCCATGTTGACTGGCGATCGGGCGTGCAGCTGCGCAGCCAGAGCGTCAGCGCCGAGCAGGCGCGCCACCTGGACCTGACCCCGACCAGCATCACCGCCTTCATGCTCGGCCTGAACTCGCGCATCGCCACGTTCTCGGTACAGCGCAGGATCAACGAGTATCCGGACGAGGCGATGCTGGCGATCCTGCCCGGCGTGACCCTGCAGCAGCTGTGGCAGTCGCTGGGCACCGCCGAGCGAGCCCTGCAGCTGATCAGTGCAATGGTGGTGCTGCTGGGCATGGTCTCGCTGGTGGCGCTGCTGGTCTCCACCCTGCAGGAGCGGCGGCGCGAGATGGCCATCCTGCGTGCCACCGGCGCGCGACCGGGCTACATCGCTGGCCTGCTCGTGGTGGAAGCGGTGGCGACCAGTGCGGTGGCCAGCGTGCTGGCCCTGTCGCTGCTGGTGGTCGCCAGCATTGCCGGGCGCGGCTGGGTACTGGCCACCTTCGGTCTGTCGATCACCCATGTCTGGCCGGATGGCCGTGAACTGGCATGGGCTGCGGGCGTGCTGCTGATCAGCGCCGTAGCCGGGCTGGTCCCGGCGTTGCTCGCTTACCGGCGCACCTTGGCCGATGGCCTTTCACCGGGAGGCTGAGCATGCGATGGATGCGGGTAGCGGCAATGGTGCTGGCGCTGGCCGCCTGTGAGCGGCCGGTGGATACCGGCGTACAGGCCTTGCCACCCTCGCCGGTCGTCGACCGCGATGAGCCTGCAGGCGCTGTGGAGCAGGAGCTGGACTGGTTGCAGATGATGCCCAAGGACGAACTGGCCGCGCTGGAGCGGGGCGAGGGCCCGGAGGTCGAGCACAGCGGCAACCGGCGCATGCCGCAGTTCGGTACGTTCCGTACGGTGGAGACGGTGCTGCAGCGACCGGTGCGCCTGCCGGGCTACGTGGTACCGCTGGCCAACGCGCAGGACGGGCGGCTGACCGAATTCCTGTTCGTGCCGTACTACGGCGCCTGCATCCACGTGCCACCACCACCACCGAACCAGATCGTGCACGTGGTGCTGCCGCGCCCGATCGAGATGCCCGACATGTACTCGCCGTTCTTCCTGGCCGGCACCCTGCGCGCCGAACGGTTGGACGACGATCTGGCCGGTTCGGCCTACACCATGCGTGACGCACAGTTGAGGCCCTATGAACCGTAGTTGCCTGCTGCTGGTACTGGGGTGCGTCGGGTTGGCAGGCTGTACGGCGCCGGGCGGCGACGCCGTGGTGGTCACGCCGCAGGACAAACCGGCGCCCTCCGCCACGGCCGAAGCCCCCATCGACCGCTGGGACGCGTTGCGGCCCGACGAAGTGACCTACCAGCGCCCGCCGCCGCAGATCGGCCTGTCACGCGGTGGCATGGACGGCGTGGGCGGGCTGATCGACGACACCGGCTCAGGCACGCCGCCGGGGCAGGAGATCGACCATTCCAGCCCGGACCGGGCCAAGCAGTTCGGCTCTTCGCGCGTGGTCGACGCTGTCGATGGTCGCGTGGTGGATCTGGATGGTTACGTGGTACCGCTCGGCACCAACGATGCCGGCCTGGTCGATGAACTGCTGTTCGTGCCGTTCTACGGGGCCTGCATCCACGTGCCGCCGCCGCCACCCAACCAGATCATCCACGTGACCCTGGCGACGCCGATCGCGCTGGGCGATCTGTGGGATCCGTACCGGCTTGCCGGCCGCCTGCAGGTGAAGCGTTTCGACGCGGACATCGCCAGCGCGTCCTACGATGCCGCGGCAGCCACGCTGACGGCGATCCACAACTGATGCGCCGGCGCCGGATCATGGCTGCCGGGGTGCTGCTGGGCGCAGTTGTGCTGCTGGTGTGGTGGCAGCGGCAGCGCGCACCCACCGCGCCGCCGGCGGTCGCGTTTCCGGCACCGGCGTCCGATGCCAGCCAGCGTATCGAACAGCGTCTGGGTGATGACCCCGCGTTCCGCAACGACGTGCTGTTCCTGCTCGCGGCGACCCTGCGCGACCGCTGCCAGCCGGCGCAGGCCGGGCTGCTGGCGCGCATGGCCAATCGTGCGTCACTGCCGGTGCTGGCGGCGGTGAGTGCGGTGACCCAGCAGGATCCAGCGCTGGACCGACCGATCTACCAGTACATCCAGCATCGCGCCGATGCGACGCCATGCGGCCAGCCGCTGCAGATGCCGTTGGCCGGTGGGCGCAGCATGGCCGTGGACATCGAACAGTATGCGCGCACGTTTCCGGACAGCTACTTCGACCCGCAGCGCAGCAGCGAACCGCGGGATTTTGGTGGACTGCCGTTGCAGCAGCGTGCCGGCAATGCCTGCAACAGCGTGGTGTATTCGGTGTTGCCATTGGGCGGTACCGATTGGCGGTGCAGCAGCCTGCGCGCGAATGCCCGTGCGCGGGTGCGCGGCCTGTGCGAGGACGAACTGCGGCGCCAGCACGGTGGCATCGGCGGCGAGCTGGACGCCGCCGTGGGGCAGGGCATGCAGAGCGCGGTGGTGTCGGCGGTTGCCGTGCTGCCCGAAGACTGCCGGTGAGCGTCCACCCACAGTGCCAGGCCACCCCTGGCCCGCTTCAGTAGAGCCAGGCCATGCCTGGCTGGCGGCGCAGTCGAGCAAGCCCGCCTCTACAAAAGCTGAATCGGTGGGCTTTGAAGGTCATAACTATACAGGACATCCGGTATAGTTATGGCCGTATTCCACCCCACCAGGTTCTCCCATGGCTTTGTCCCAGCCCCTGGCCGGTGCTCCGGCCCTGTCGCGTGCCCGTCGCTGGGCACTGCTGTTCACCGTCGCCGCCGGCCTGCTGCTGGTCACGCTCGACAACTCCGTGCTCTACACCGCACTGCCCACGCTGACCGAAGAACTCTCGGCCAGTGCCGGCCAGGCGCTGTGGATCATCAACGCCTATCCGCTGGTGATGGCCGGCCTGCTGCTGGGTGCGGGTACGCTGGGCGACCGCATCGGCCACCGCCGCATGTTCCTGATCGGCCTGGTGGTGTTCGGCGTGGCCTCGCTGGCGGCGGCGTTCGCCGACACCGCAGCGCAGCTGATTGCCGCACGCGCGTTCCTGGCGGTCGGCGCGGCCGCGATGATGCCGGCCACGCTGGCGCTGATCGGCCTGAGCTTCCACGAAGAGCGCGAACGCAACATCGCCATCGCGATCTGGGGTTCGGTGGCCATCGTCGGTGCGGCGCTCGGCCCGATCATTGGCGGCTGGCTGCTGCGGCACTTCTGGTGGGGCTCGGTGTTCCTGATCAACGTGCCGGTGGTGGTGGTCGCCTTCGTGGCCACGCTGCTGCTGGCACCGGAAGGCCAGCGCGACACCTCGCGGCCATGGGACCTGGTTTCGTCGCTGCTGGCTCTGGCTGCACTGTCGGGCCTGGTGCTGGCGATCAAGTCGCTGATCGCTACGCCGCCGTCGTATGCGCTGGGTGCAGGCGCGCTGCTGTTGGCCGTCATCAGCGGTGCGGCGTTCGCACGCCGCCAGCAGCAGTTGCCGTACCCGCTGCTGGACTTCGCGATCTTTCGCAATCCGGCGTTCCTGGCTGGCACGCTGTCGGCGGTGTTCACCCTGTTCGCGATGGCCGGCCTGCAGCTGGTCACCACCCAGCGCTTCCAGCTGGTGGCAGGCTTTACGCCGCTGCAGGCGGGCCTGCTGGTGTCGGTGGCGGCGCTGGGCAGCCTGCCCAGTGCGCTGCTGGGCGGCAGCATCCTGCACCGGGTGGGCCTGCGCCCGCTGATCTGTGGCGGCCTGGCTGCGGGTGCGCTGGGCGTCGGCGTGGTGGCCTTCGGCTTCCCGCACGGCCTTGGTTGGGTGGTGGCTGGCATGGCCATCACCGGCTTCGGTATGGGTTCGGCCATCTCGGTGGCGTCCACCGCCATCCTCAACAACGTGCCGGCGCACCGTGCGGGCATGGCCTCGTCGGTGGAAGAAGTGTCCTATGAGTTCGGTGGCCTGCTGGCGGTGGCGATGCTGGGCAGCCTGAGTGCCGCAATGTACAGCGCGTTCCTGCCGGTCTCGGCCGATATGCCGGCGCTTGCCCGCGAGGGTTTCACCCAGGCGCTGCATGCCGCGTGCGAGAGCGGGCAGGGCGAGTGGTTCGCACTGGCTGCGGCCGCGTATGACCGTGGCTACCAGATCGTGCTGCTGGTGATCATGGCGATGCTGGCGCTGGGTGCGGCGATCATCGCGCGCCTGCTGCGCGGCCGCGTCGGCAGCCGCGAGGGCGCGGCCGATCGCGTAAAATGAAGCGATGAGAACCAGCAAGCGCGATCGCATCCTCGACGCCGCCGTCAACGTGATCAATCGTGACGGCGTGCGCGCGGTGACCTTCGAGTCGGTGGCGGCCGAGGCCCAGCTGACACGTGGTGGCCTGCTGTACCACTTCCCGTCGCGCGAGGCGCTGCTGCGGGGGATCGACGAACACCTGGTACAGGCCTGGGAGACGTCGATGGAAGCATTGCTGGGCAAGACCGCCGAGCAGGCCACTGCGTTGGAGCGTTACCAGACCTTCGTGCGCGTGTCTGCCCAGAGCGCCACCCGTGCCGAGCTGATGTTCATGCTCGAATCGGCCGACCCGGACGCCGAAGAGCGCCCGTGGGGACCGGCGGTGCGTCGCTGGGCACCGCTGCCGCCGGAGGCGGGTACAGCGGAAGACAGCGCAGCGCTCGACAATTTCGTGGCGCGGCTGGCCGCCGATGGCCTGTGGATCTACGAGGCGATGTACCAAGGCCAGCTGGATGCAGGCGTGCGCGCCCGTGTTGCCGAGCGCATCGCCGGGCTGTTGGCGAAGTCTGACGGATCACCGCACTTGTAGAGTCGACTGTCAGTCGACTGCCCTTCGGTCAGACAACGAAAACCCCGCGCTTCGCGCGCTAGTCGACTGACAGTCGACTCTACTGCTCGCGCGTCTGCCCAGCCTGGCCCCGAGCCGCTTGCGGAACGCCTTCGACAGCGAGAATGACGGAACGTCCAGTTGAGCGGCCCGCCGGCGCGCAGACATCGCTCGTGGTAGAGCCGACCGCTGGTCGGCTGCCCTTCGGTCAGGCCACCAAAATGCGCTTCGGCAGAGTCGACTGTCAGTCGACTGCCCTTCGGTCAGACAACGAAAACCCCGCGCTTCGCGCGCTAGTCGACTGACAGTCGACTCTACCGCTCGCGCGTCTGCCCAGCCTGCGCGGCGCTCGCGGCCAGCCACGCCCTCGGCGATACCCCCAATCGCTTGCGGAACGCCTTCGACAGCGAGGCGGTATCGGCAAACCCCACCTCGATCGCCACCTGCTTGACCGCCACGCCTGCCCGCAGCTGCGCGCAGGCCAGGCTCAGCCGCCAGTCCAGCAGGTAGCTGGCTGGCGTTGCCTCCATCACGTCCTTGAACACGGCCGCGAACGCGCTGCGCGACATGCTGGCGGTCGCGGCCATGCGCGGCAGCGTCCATTCGTCCTGCGGTGCCTGGTGCATCGCCACCAGCGCGCGTGCCAGCCGCGCATCGGACAGCCCCCGCATCAACCCGTGGCTGACGCCGGCTGCATCCGGGTGGTCGATCACCCAGCGCAGGATCTGGATCAGCGCCACCTCGAACAGGCGGTTGGTCAGCAGCCGTGACCCGCAGCGCTGGCGATCGGCTTCGGCGAACAGCAGCTGCAGGGTGTCATCCAGTTCGGTGATCGCGGCCAGCGGCACCACCATCACCGGTGGCAGTGACTGCACGATCGGATTGCGCGCGCCACCATCGAAATCCAGCGTGGCACAGGTGAAATCCGGGCCGTCCAGCGGAGCGTTGAAGAACACATGGTGCAGCGGCTGCGGATACAGCAGGAGGCTGGGTGTATCGATCTTCAACCGGGGCAGCGTGCTATCGCCCCCAGGATGACGGACTTCCATCTCACCCTGGCGCAGGATGTGCAGGAACGCACGACCGGGCTGCGGCTCGAAGACATGCTGCCCGCACAGCGGGCCACTGTGGAACAGGGCCGCCTGCACCCGGAAGCGTTCCAGCAGGGAGGAGAGTCGATCTGGCGCAGGGGTGGCGGCGCGCATGCTCATGGACGTATGGACAACATATGTGGCGCATTGAGGATGTTACGTCCAGGGAGTCTACCTAGGATGGGCGGGTCGTCCAATCCCGGGCGCTTTCCCAAGGAGATCCACCATGTCCCGTGTCCCCCTGATCGATGCCGCCAACACCACCGCCGACCGCCAGGCCCTGCTGGGCCAGGTCCACGCTGCCTTCGGCGCCACCCCGGCCATGTTCCGCGCCGTGGCCAACTCGCCGGCTGCCCTGCAGAGCATGTGGGGTTCGTTCGGCGCGCTGGGCGGCGGTCGCCTGTCGCCGCTGCTGGGCGAGCAGATCGCCGTGGCCATCGCCAACCGCAACGCCTGCGAGTACTGCCTGGCCGCGCACACGGCATTGGGCCGCAAGGCCGGCGCCAGCAGCGAGCAGATGGCTGCCGCGCAGATCGGCCAGTCCAGCGACCCGGCCACTGCGGCGGCGCTCGACTTCGCGTTGAAGGTGGTCGAGCAGCGTGCGCAGATCGCCGACGGCGACGTGCAGGCGCTGCGCGCGGCTGGCTTCGATGATGAGCAGGTCGTCGAGATCCTCGCGCATGTGGCGCTCAACCTGTTCACCAACTACGTCAACGTGGCGTTCGACGTGCCGGTGGACTTCCCGAAGGTCGCGCTGCGCTGAGGTGTACCGGGCCGGGGGACGCAGTGCTCCCGGCCATCCTCAGCGGGCGTGGCCGTCGTGCGCCTGCAGCCGCTCCGGATGGGTATACACATTGAACCCGCTTTCCCGCGCGAACCCGACCAGGCACAGGCCGGCGCTGCGGGCCAGATCGATCGCCAGCGCGGTCGGCGCGGACACCGCCGCCAGCACGCTGGCGCCGGCGCGCACTGCCTTGCTGACCATCTCGTAGCTGGCCCGGCTGGAAATCACCAGCAGGCCGCCTTCGATGGCGTGTTCATTGTGGTGCAGGGCACCGATCAGCTTGTCCAGTGCATTGTGGCGGCCCACGTCCTCGCGTACCCAGCCGATGCGCCCACTGGCGTCGGCCCAGGCCGCGGCGTGGATCGAGCCGCTTGCCGCATTCATCGGCTGGCGCTGCGCCAGGCTGGCCAACGCCCGCTGCAGGGCGGTGGCGGAATAGCTGCGGCGCTCGCGGATCTGCGGCAGTGGGCGCAGCACTTCTTCCAGCTGGCGCGTGCCGCACAGGCCACAGCCACCACGGCCGGGCAGCAGGCGCCCCTTGTCGGGGTCGAGGTTTGCGCCGGGCGCAGCCTCGTCCACGGTCATCTGCAGCTCGATGCCTTCCAGCTGTGGGTGGATATCGATCGACAGCAGCTGCGAGGGCGCACTGATCAGGCCTTCGCTGAGCGAAAATCCGAGTGCGAAGTCCTCCAGATCACAGGGTGTGGCCATCATCACGGCAAAGGCGGCATCGTTGTAGCGCAGCGCCACCGGCACTTCCTCGGCCACCACGTCGACCTGCTGCTGTTGCGTGCCGCCGCGCCAGCGCTGCAACGGGCGTTGGGCGGTGCCGGCAGGCGGGGTGTGCAGCGGGATCGAATCAGGCATGCAGCGCGTCCGGACAGGGGAGAAACGCGGGCGGGCCACCGCCTGCGGTTTCGAGGATAGCGCAGTGGTCGCGCGCAGACTCGGCTGTAACCGTTGCCATGGCAGGTTGTGCTGAAAACAGCCTGTGCCCTCTGGCGAAGCGCCGCGGGCCGTGCTTGACTGTGCGGCTGGTCGTGCCACTGAATGCACCGCCGGACCGCGTTGTGCCGTTCGTTGTTGCGTTCCTTCCGCCAGGTTCCCGAACATGTCCGAGCAGAAACCGCCGCGCTACAAGCCCTACAACCAGCCGGCCGGAGGCTGGGGTGCCGCTGGTGCCACGGCCAAGGTGCTGCTGCAGCAGAGTGTCATCGGCAAGGGGTCGAAGGCGCTGCTGGCGATGAACCAGCCCGGTGGCTTCAAGTGCCCCAGCTGTGCGTTCCCCGATGCCAACGAACGCAGGAAGCTGGAGTTCTGCGAGAACGGCGCGAAGGCACTGGCCTGGGAAGCCACGCAGTTCCGTGCCGGTCGTGAGCTGTTCGCCCGGCACACCGTGACCGAGCTGATGGCGCAGACCGACTACTGGCTGGAGATGCAGGGGCGGCTGACAGAGCCGATGCGCTACGACGCTGCGACCGATCACTATGTGCCGTGCAGCTGGGACGATGCCTTCGCACTGATCGGCCGTCACCTGCGGGCACTGGACAGTCCTCACCAGGCCGAGTTCTACACCTCCGGGCGCACGCCCAACGAAGCGGCGTTCCTGTATTCGATCTTCGTGCGCGAGTTCGGCACCAATAATTTCCCGGACTGCTCGAACATGTGCCACGAGCCGACCAGCCGCGGGCTGCCGCCGGCCATCGGGGTGGGCAAGGGCACCATCGTGCTGCAGGATTTCGATCACGCCGAGGCCATCTTCGTGATTGGCCAGAACACCGGCACCAATTCGCCGCGGATGATGAGCAACCTGGTGGAGGCACGCAAACGCGGCATTCCGATCGTGGCGGTCAACCCGATGCCCGAGCGCGCGCTGATCCGCTTCGCAGAACCGCAGGACGTGGTGCAGATGGCCACGTTCGGTTCGACAGAGATCAGCAGCGAGTTCGTGCACATCCGCATCGGCGGCGACCTGGCCCTGATCAAGGGCATGATGAAGGTGATGTTCGAGCGCGAGGCGCAGGGCGAGCGCGTGCTCGACCATGCATTCCTCGCCGAACACACGGTGGGCCTGGTGGCGCTGCGCGACGACGTGATGGCGCAGGACTGGGATCAGATCGTACAGGTGTCCGGCATTTCGCAGGCGCAGATCCGTCGCTGTGCGGAGATCTACATCCGCTCCAATGCCACCGTGATCTGCTACGGCATGGGGCTGACCCAGCACCAGTACGGCTCGCGCCTGCTGCAGCAGGTCGCCAACCTGCTGTTGCTGCGTGGCAACTTCGGCAAGCCCGGTGCTGGCATCGGGCCGATCCGGGGCCATTCCAATGTGCAGGGCGACCGCACTGTCGGCATCGATGAAAAGCCGAAGCCGGCCTACCTGGACCGCGTGCAGCAGGTATTCGGCTTCGACCCGCCGCGCGAGCATGGCCATCACGTGGTCGAGTCGATCGAGGCGATGCTGGATGGCAGTGCCAAGGTGTTCATCGGCCTGGGTGGCAACTTCATTCATGCGGTGCCTGATACACCGCGCGCGTACGAGGCAATGCGTGGCCTGGACCTGACCGTGGGCATCGCTACCAAGCTCAACCGTGGGCATCTTGTTCATGGCCGCGATGCGCTGATCCTGCCGGTGGTGGCGCGCTCGGAGCGCATCGTCACGCCGGCCGGCGAGCAGTTCATCACCATTGAAGACGCGATGTCCAATGTGACCGCCTCGCGGGGCGTACTCGAGCCGGTCAGCCCCGATGTGTTGCCCGAGGTCGAGATCGTCTGTCGCATGGCGATGGCCACGCTGCCACGCAGCAGGGTCGACTGGGCAGGCTGCATGCACGACTACGCACACATCCGTGAGTTGATCGCGGCCGTGTACCCGGAGATCTACACCGGCTTCAACCAGCGCATCCAGCAGACGCACGGCTTCCATCTGGATATCCCGCCGCGTCGCCGCGTCTGGCCCACGCCCAATGGCAAGGCCAACATCCTGGTGATGCCTGGCCTGGACGTGGATGATCCGGTTCACGACCCCGACATGCTGCGGCTGGCCACCGTGCGCTCGCACGATCAGTACAACACCACCATCTACAGCTACAACGATCGCTATCGCGGCGTGTACAACGATCGCATGGTGCTGTTCATGAACATCGAGGACCGGCTGGCGCGCGGGCTGCGGAAGGAGGCGCTGGTCAGCCTGGAGACGATCAGCAGTGATGGCGTGCAGCGACGCATCGAAGGCTTGACCGTGCTCGATTACCCGATGCCGCGCGGCGCGCTGGCCGGCTACTACCCCGAACTGAACCCGTTGCTGCCGCTGGATTACCACGACCGGATCAGCGGCACCCCCGCAGCCAAGTCGATCCCGGTGCGGATGCGGGCGATGCCGGCGGTCACCTAGCAGTGGATCAATCCAGTCCTATGGGCTTCCGGCATGTGGATTGGGTTCATCCAGCGCAAAGGAGCAACGGAAATAGTTGGCGCTATCCCGCCAGGCGCCCACGATCGGTTCCTGGATCTGTGCCAGCAGTTCACGGGCCTTGACGGGATCATTGGCCTGGCAGGCGAAGTAGGCGAATGATTGCAGGTTCCATGGCGAGGGATAACGTGACAGCACGTCTTCGAAGCCGCGTTTCATGGTCGGCCAGTTCACTTTCGACTCGGTGAACAAACGGTCCTCGTACTCCCGCTGCGAGGCGACCCAGTAGATACGGGCGTACAGCATGTATTGGTCCTGCGGTGGGGCCGCAGCCATGACCCTGCGTGCATAGGCTTCCAGGCCAGCCGGATCGCCGCCCCACTTCGGAGCGAAATAGCGCACGGCAGCAAAGTAGAGCGGGAAGTAGCCCGGATAGCGCGCGATGCCTTCGTCATGCAATGCGAAGAAGCGGTCTGCATCCCAACTCTGTTCGATCGCCCGGTGTTCCATCGACTCGTACCAGTACGGGTCCGTGCTGGCGATGTCCTTGTACTTCAGCAGGTAGTCAACGGCCTGCTGCTGCAGCGCCTTGAACGGTGCCCAGTCCTCTTCCTTCACCGTATTTGCATAGCCGGGGCCGCGGATGCTCCAGCCTTGGCGGCTGAGCATCTCAGCCATGGCCAGGCGCGCCGACGGCGACCTGGGGTAGCGCGAGATCCATGCCTGCACGAGTTTCTCGCGACCCTGCCAGTAGGCCGGGTCACGGTTGCTCATGCTGAAGGCATAGCCGATGCCAACGTAGTACGCCGAGAGCTTCCAGACACCGCTGCTGAAGTAGCGATCCGTATCCCGGTAACGACTGGCGAGTTGCTCCAGTCTGGCGAAATCCTGCTTCTCCAGCAGTTGCTTTGCCTGCCGGGAGACTTCGGCGCGTTCGCTTGCTTCATCTTCACCGGATGCACCGGCGTGGGCGATGGTCGCGCACGACAACAACAGCATCACAAGCAGTGTTCGCATGAATCCATTCATGGGAGAAACTCCGTGTCAGGGACAGGGGCATGGCAAGGCAGTGGGCCACGATCGCCATCTCGCCATAGCAGGGGCCGTCGCGCAAGTCGGCAGCGTGGCTGCCAGGCGGGCGTGGGCGCTGCCACCCCATGCTGTGCAGTTGTGCATCGGCTATCATCGGCGGGTGAACCTGCCTGGCCTGCTGCTGCGATGGATGCTGCTTGTTGCCCTGGTGCTGAATGCACCGGCGCTGGCGCTCGCCGCGTCTTCCTACAGCGGTCCGGCCAGCCAGGACCATTGCGTGGCACCGCACTCGGCCGGGATAGCTTCGGCGGGGTGTTGCGATGATGCAGGTCCGGCGGCTTGCCAGAGTGGCCAGTGCGAATGCCCGCCGGCGTGCTTGGGCATGTTGGCAACGCTGAACGGGACACCAGCCTCCCTTTGGCGCGAGGCGCCCGCTCCAGCCAGTAGCCAGCAACGCGCGCCCCCGTTGATGCCGGATCCGTTGCGTCCCCCCATCGCGTGAATTCCTGCAGGCCTCAAGCGCCTGCCATGACTGTTCGACTTTCTCTCAACGCTACCTGCGCCTTCAATGCGTGGGTGGCGGGCCGCTTTGCCCGCCTCTGCAAAGGAATCACTCAATGAACCGTACTCTTTCCCTCGGCCTGCTGCTGGGCACCGTGCTGGCCACGACCGCCTGCGCTCGTGCCGCCGAAGAATCCTCCGCGGCACCGGTCGCCAGCGAAGCACCGGCACCGGCCCAGGCCAGCCCGGCCAAGATCGATCCAGCCTTGCCGGTCGCCATCGTGCACAAGACCGCCAGCTGCGGTTGCTGCGGCATCTGGGTCGACCACCTGAAGGCCGCCGGCTTCCAGGTCGATGTGCGCGACACCGATGACATGAATCCAATCAAGGTCCGCCTGGGCGTGCCGGTCGGCAAGGCCTCCTGCCATACCGCCGAGATCGGCGGTTACGTGGTCGAGGGTCACATCCCGGCCGAGGACATCAAGCGCCTGCTGGCCGAACGCCCGGCCGCGCGCGGGCTGGTGCTGCCCGGCATGCCAGCCGGTTCGCCGGGCATGGAAATGCCGGACGGCTACGTGCAGCCGTACACCGTCGAGCTGGTGCGCACCGACGGCAGCACCGAGCCGTTTGCCCAGCACGGTCAGGGCGGCTGATGGACGGAGGGTGCCGGTCGTCCTGACCGGCACTCTCCGACGCGTCTTGTGTAGAGCCGAGCCTATGCTCGGCTGTGTTTGGCCGGCAAGCCGAGCATGGGCTCGGCTCTACAGGATCAGCGTGCCGTGGCCGTTTCCTTGGCCAACTGGGCGTCGAACTTCTTCTCGGCCGCATCCGCGTAGGCTTTGCAGCTCAGTACCTTCTCGCTGGCGTTGCTGCCAGCAGCATAGTTCCAGTTGCCGGCGCCCGGATGCGGAGTCAGCAACAGGTCGCAGGGCAGGCCGCGCACCATGGCGAAGCTGCGTCGGTAGTCCTGGACCAGGCGGGGATAGCGGGCGTTGCCCTGGAGCTGGTAGCCCGGCGCGCTCAGGCTGTCGGCATAGGCGATGCGCACCGGCTTGCCATCGCGGGTATCGGTCCAGGTCCAGGCAGTGCTGCCCGGGGTGTGTCCCGGCATGAAGTGCGCGGTGAACGCGATGCCGCCCACGTTGACCACCTCGCCATCCATGATGATGCGGTCGGTGCTGACCGGCGGAAAGGTGATGCTGTCGCCAAAGTGCAGGTCGTTGCTGCCACCGCGCGCCAGCAGCGCGGCCGATTCGGCGTTGGCCACCACTTTTGCACCGGTACGGCGCTTCAGTTCCGCCACGGGGCCGGCATGGTCGGCATGCGCATGGCTGAGCAGGATCAGCCGTAGATCCTGTGCTGCCACCCCGCGTGCCTTCATGTTGTCCAGCAGATGACCGGCCATCTGCGGCATGCCGCCATCCAGCAGCACCGCACCGTCGGCGGTCTGCACCAGTAGCGCGGTCAGGTCCTCGGTGCCGATCTGCCAGGTGTGGTCGGCAATCTGCAGCGGTGCCATCGGCTGCAGCCATGAACTGTCCACCGTGTAGGCCCGGAGCTGGGGCAGCGGTTCGTCGGCGGCAGTGACATCAAAGGCAAGCGTGGCAGCCAGGGCGAGGGTAGTCAGGCAGAGGCGCATGGCAGAAAGGTGTCTGGACTGGGGCCGATGAAGCTAGCACGTACCCTGGGCGGGCCGTTTCGCGAATAATTCATGGCTGCGATAAGCTCCGCCGCAGTCGATGCAGGGATTGTTCGCTTGCTGTGGATTGTGAATCCATCTCCACAGGCTGGAGCGCAGAATCGGCCGGGGCTAGCCTGCTTTCAGTCTCAAGGAGGTGGACCATGCATGTGCTCATGGTGATGCTGGGTGGCGTGCTCCTGCTAGGGGTGTTCCTGCTGTTTGGCCGCCTCTGGAGCGTGGGCACCTCGCAGCTGCCCACGGCGCTGATCGCCTTCATCGCCACCTGGCTTCTGGTGGCCGTGGCCAACATGTGGGTGGGGGTCAGCAGGGCCGGTTACGCAGTACGCGAAGAGCTGCCGATCCTGCTGCTGGTGTTCGCCGTGCCGTCGCTGCTGGCCGGTTTCCTGTACTGGCGCCTGGCGCGCTGAAGGAGTTGCATGAGTACCCGACTGCGCCTGCCCGCGCTGCGCCACCGCGATGGCCATCATGCCCGCGTGACCTACGAAGAACTGTTCTTCGACCTGGTCTACGTGTTCGCGGTCACCCAGCTCAGCCACCATCTGCTGCATCACCTGGACCTGGCCGGCGTGCTGCAGACCCTGGTGCTGTGGTTCGCGGTCTGGCTCGGCTGGCAATACGCGTGCTGGGTCAGCAACTGGTTCGACCCGGAGGCGCCGCGCATCCGGGGCCTGATGTTCGCCACCATGCTGCTGGCGTTGTTGATGTCCTCGTCCATTCCCGAGGCATTCGCCGATCGTGCGTGGATCTTCGCCGGGGCGTACGCCACGATGCAGGTCGGACGCACCGCGTTCGTGTTGCTGGAGGTCGGCCGCAACCATCCGTTGGCTCCGAACTTCCGCCGCATGCTGGCCTGGGTCAGCGTGTCGGCCTGCTTCTGGCTGGCCGGCGCGGCGGCCGAGGGCCACCTGCGGCTGGCACTGTGGGCGATGGCGGTGGCCTGCGAATACATCTCGCCGATGTTTGGCTTCGCGTTCCCGGGCATGGGTCGTTCGCACACTCGCGACTGGACCATTGAGGGGGGGCACCTGGCCGAACGCTGCCAGCTGTTCGTCATCGTCGCACTGGGTGAGACGTTGCTGGCCACCGGGGGTGTGCTCAGCGACGTCGAGCACTGGGACCTTGAAGTGGTATCGGCGGTGCTGGCCACCTTCGCCGGCACGATTGCCATGTGGTGGCTGTACTTCGGCATCTCCAGCCACGATGCCACAGAGGCCATCACCCACGCGGAAGACCCCGGACGGATGGGGGCCAACTTCCATTATGTGCATGCATTGCTGATCGCCGGCATCATCGCCACCGCGGTGGGCAACGACCTGGTGATGGATCACCCGGAAGCGGCGGTGACGCCGGTGTATGCAGCGGTGCTGGCCGCCGGGCCGTTGATCTACCTGCTTGGCAGCGCCCTCTACAAGCGCGTTGTGTACGGGCGCGCCCCGTATTCGCATCTGTTCGGTGCCATGGCGCTGGTCGTGTTGGGCGTGGTCTTGCCGCACAGCCATCTGCTGGCCGCCGGTTGGCTGACCAGTGCGGTGCTGCTGGCCGTGGGGTTGATGGATACGCGGTTGAAGCGTCGCCTGCAGCGGGCGTGATCCGTTGCGTCAGCAAAGCGCTCCAGCCGCCATCGAGCGCAAGCGCCGAGCAGTCAACTGACACTCGACTTCAGCACCGCTGCACAAGAAATGCTGGCAGGCTAGGCCAACGCGGCGACCATCGCGGCAAGCTTGCCCACCGTGTTCATGTTGCGGGCAGTGCCTTGCTGGGCATAGGGCATCCGCAGGCGCGAGTCGGCCATGCCAGCACCGTAATGAACGAAGATCTCGCGCGTGCCGAGTGCGAGCTGTTCGTCACGCCGGCCGGTCACGCCGTCCAAGGGATCGGCGGGGAGGCTGGCATCGAGGAACAATGCCACCACACGGTTACCGGCGGCCTGCGGAAACGGATTGCGCGCCACCACGCCGGCGATCTCGTTGGCCGAGCGCACCAGCACGCCCACCGGCTTGCCAGCATAGACCTTGAGCCGCTCGCCGAGGGCCTGGCGCACGCCCGCCTCGTCGAGCGAGGTGCGGAACACCACGTTGCCGCTGGCGATGTAGGTGCGGACATCGGCGAAGCCTGCGTCCTCGCACATCTCCACCAGTTCGCGCATCGGCAGCTTGCCGGTGCCGCCGACGTTGACCGCGCGCAGCAAGGCGACGTAGGCGTTCATGGCGTCCCCGCCTGCAGGCGGTCGTACATGCGTACCAGGTCAACCAGGGTGCGCGCGCCCATCTTGCGCATCACCTGCGCACGACGCACCTTGACCGTGATCTCGCTGACCCCGAGGTCAGCGGCGATCTGCTTGTTGAGGCGGCCGCGCACCACGCCATCGACCACCTCGCGCTCGCCCGCGCTCAATGAATCCCAGCGCTGCTGCAGGGCGCCCAGCACGTCGCCGTCGCGGCGGCGCTGGCGGTCGATCTCGATGCCCCTGTGGATGGCATCGAGCAGCTCCTGGTCACGGAAGGGCTTGGTCAGGAATTCGATGGCGCCGTCCTTGATTGCGTTGACACCCATGGCGATGTCGCCGTGGCCGGTGATGAACACCACCGGCAGCCGCAACCCATGGTTGCCCATCGTGCGGTGGAATTCCAGGCCGCTCTGGCCGGGCATGCGCACGTCCAGCACCAGGCAGGCCGGTGCGTCTACCAGGTCGTGTTCAAGGAACGCCTGGGTCGATGCAAAGGCGTGCACCCGCAAGCCCATCGATGCCAGCAGGTCTTCCAGCGCCGCGCGCACCGACGGATCGTCGTCGACCACATACACGATGGGTGCCGGATCGACGGCAGGGGTAGCGGGCCTACGCATGTTGGGCATCCGTGACGATGGGCAGGTCGAACACGAAGCAGGCACCGCCGCCTGCCGGCCGTTCGGCGCGGATCTGGCCGTCGTTGGCTTCGATCATCGAACGGCTCAGGCTGAGGCCCAGGCCCAGCCCGTGTGACTTGGTGGTCCAGAACGCATCGAAGACGCGTTCGGGATGGTCGGCGGGCAGGCCGACGCCACGGTCGCGTACGCTGAGGCTGACACGCTGGCCGTCGCGCCGGGTCAGCAGCGACAGACGCCGGTCGCCTGCGGGTATGGCTTCCATTGCATCCACTGCATTGAGGATCAGGTTGCCGATCACCTGCTGCACCTGCACGCGGTCGGCGTGTACCTGTGGCAGGTCGGGGTCCAGCAGCAGGGCTACGGCCACGCCATGCCGGTTCAGTTCGCTGCGCGACAGCGCCAGCATTTCCTCCACCGCCTGGTTCAGGTCGAAGGCGCGTCGTTCCGGTGCCGCGCCCTGGGTCAGGCCGCGGATGCGGGCGATCACGTCACCGGCGCGGTGCGCGTCGGCGAGGATGCGGGCCACGGTCTGCCGGGCCTTGTCCACGTTCGGCGGGTCCTGCGCCAGCCAGCGCTGGCAGGCTTCGGCGCTGCTGGCGATTGCGGCCAGTGGCTGGTTGACTTCATGGGCGATGGAGGTGGTGAGCTCGCCCACGGTGGACGCGCGTGCCACCCGCAGCAGGCGGCCCTGCGCTTCCTGCACTGCGGCCTTGGCCGCTTCCATGTTCAGAGCGAGATAGGTGGTGATGCCGATCACCAGCATGCCGATCACCGAGTTGACCAGGCCGATGCGGTAGGTGCCGAAGCGGGTCAGGAAGAAGCTCAACCCGGTCAGCGCGATGCAGGCGATGGCCAGGGTGATCAGCCCGCGCGCGCCCAGCACGCGCGACGCCGCAAGGATGACCGCTGCATAGAAGCAGGCCGCGGCAACCGCATAATCGGTGACGGTGTCGATCAGGAAGATCGCCGCCATCACGACGATCAGGGCCAGCAGCACCAGCGGGCGGCGGGGCGACAGCGATGGCATCGGGGAGCTCCCTTGCGTGGGGGAAAAGGATAGCAAAGCCATCACCGTTGGATGCCGACCTTGGTCGGCGTGCTCTCGTGCGGTGGGTGCCGACTCCTGGTAGGTGCCGACCGTTGGTCGGCACAGCAAGTGAATGGCGGGGGCGATGAGGGTTTGTGCCGACCAACGGTCGGCACCCACCAAAGCGATGCGCGGTGCGTCCGGGGATCATGGGGTTGCCGGCCGGCGGCCGGCACTACTCCTCAAGGCTGGCGTTCCAGAAGCCCTGCAGCACACCGGGCGTGGTCGCCAGCGTGGCCAGCACGGCATCGAGCTCACCGGCATCCACCGTGGTGGCATACAGCACCGCTTCGATCTCCACGTCACGCTCGCCGAATGGCCGCTGGTCCACCGCGCGCACCGGGTACTGCGCCTGCTCAAGCAGCAGCAACAGCCGGTCCAGTACCTCGGCCTGCTGCTCGCGCTGGCAGACCACGTTGATCGCATAGGTCGCCTCGCTGAACGCTTCCGGCAGCGGCTGCCGCTGGATGCGGTTCACCACCGGCCGCAGCAGGGTGTTGGCGGCCAGCACGAACACTGCCGCCAGCACCGCTTCGGGCAGCAGCTTGATGCCGGCACACGCACCCACCGCCGCCGAGCCCCACAGGGTGGCGGCGGTGTTCAGGCCGGACACCTGGGCGCCGTCCTTCATGATCGCACCGGCGCCGAGGAAGCCGACGCCGGAGATCACATAGGCCACCACATGCAGCGGCGAGGGTGGACCACCGTACAGGTCATGGAAGCGCACCGCCAGATCGACGAAGACTGCCGCGCCCACCGCCACCAGCGTGTTGGTGCGCAGGCCTGCGGTGCGCTGGCGCAGCTGCCGCTCCAGGCCGATGACCGTGCCCAGCACGAACGCCACCGACAGGCTGATCAGCGAGCTCAAGGTCGCGCCGGCGTTGAAGGCCGGCAGGTTGGGATTGATGTCCATTGTGTTTCTCCCTGGACAAGCGGCGGGCGTTTACTGCCAGCCGTACCGGCGGATGTAGAACTTCTTCAGCGCGGTGGTCAGCACCGCATAGCCGAACAGGATCGCCACCAGGAACGGCCAGTAGCCAGCCGGCAGCGCCTGCAGCTTGAAGTAACCGGCCAGCGGGCTCATTGGCAGAGCCACGCCGATGGCCATGATCAGGCCGGTCATCAGCAGCAGTGGCGGCGCGGCGATGCTCTGCAGGAACGGTACCTTCGGCGTACGGATCATGTGCACGATCAGGGTCTGGGTCAGCAGGCCGACCACGAACCAGCCGGACTGGAACAGGCTCTGGTCGCCGGCGGTGCGCGCATCGAACACGTACCACATCAGCGCGAAACAGGTCAGGTCGAAGAGCGAGCTGATCGGCCCGAAGAACACCATGAAGCGGCCGATGTCCGCCGGGTTCCACTTCAGCGGCTTGCGTACCAGTTCCTCATCCACGTTGTCGAAAGGAATGGCGATCTGCGAGATGTCGTACAGCAGATTCTGCACCAGCAGCTGCAGCGGCAGCATCGGCAGGAACGGCAGGAAGGCCGAGGCCACCAGCACCGAGAACACGTTGCCGAAGTTGGAGCTGGCGGTCATGCGGATGTACTTCAGCATGTTGTTGAACGTGCGCCGGCCCTGGATGACACCTTCCTCCAGCACCATCAGGTTCTTTTCCAGCAGGATGATGTCAGCCGCCTCCTTGGCGATGTCCACTGCACTGTCCACGCTGATGCCGATATCGGCCGCACGCAGTGCCGGGGCATCGTTGATGCCGTCACCGAGGAAGCCGACCACCTTGCCCTTGGCGCGCAGCTCGCGTACCAGCCGTTCCTTGTGCAGCGGCGTCAGCCGCGCGAACACGCGGTGGTGGTGCAGTGCCCGCGACAACGCGCCGTCATCCATGCGCTCGATCTGCGGACCGGTCAGGATGGTATCGGCGTCCAGCCCCACCTGCGCGCAGACGCGGGCGGTCACCAGTTCGTTGTCGCCGGTGAACACCTTGACCTCCACGCCATGCGCAGCCAGCGCCTGCAGCGCCTGCGCTGCCGATTCCTTCGGCGGGTCCAGGAAGGCGACGTAGCCGACCAGGGTCAGGCTACATTCGTCGGCCTGCGAATAGGTGGTCTGGCTCGCGGCGGTCTCCTTCATCGCCACCGCCACCACGCGCAGGCCCTGTTCGTTCAGCTCTTCGGTGGTCTGCCGCACGCGGGCCAGGCGATGTTCATCCAGCGGCATGTCCTGGCCGTTCTCGCGCACGGTGCTGCACACCGCCAGCATCTCCTCCACCGCGCCCTTGCAGATCAGCTCATGATGGTCCTCGCGCTCGGACACCACCACCGACATGCGGCGGCGCTCGAAGTCGAACGGGATCTCATCCACCTTGTGGTAGTCCTGCGACAGCCGCAGCGAGCTTTGCAGCTCCACGTGCTCCAGCACTGC
Source organism: Stenotrophomonas sp. YJH_SMC_33 (assembly GCF_059372295.1). Classification (NCBI taxonomy): domain Bacteria; kingdom Pseudomonadati; phylum Pseudomonadota; class Gammaproteobacteria; order Lysobacterales; family Lysobacteraceae; genus Stenotrophomonas; species Stenotrophomonas sp. YJH_SMC_33. Next base: position 239,758 of record NZ_JCAFVJ010000004.1, on the reverse strand, counting down.
ACGGTCCAGCAGGTTGATCAGCCCGGTCTGGAAGTGGCTGTTGAGATAGGCGAACTTCAGCACGTCTTCCGAATCCTGGCCGAACACATCGGTATGACGCTCCAGCGCGATCCTGTCCTGGGTGAGGGTGCCGGTCTTGTCGGTGCACAGCACTTCCATCGCGCCGAAGTTCTGGATGGCATCCAGGCGCTTGACGATCACCTTGCGCCGCGACAGCAGCACCGCACCCTTGGCCAGGGTGGAGGTAACGATCATCGGCAGCATTTCCGGCGTCAGGCCCACCGCCACCGACAGCGCGAACAGGAATGCGTCGGTCCAGTCGCCCTTGGTCCAGCCGTTGATCAGCAGCACGAACGGCACCATCACCAGCGCGAAGCGGATCAGCAGCCAGCTGACACTGTTGACGCCGGCCTGGAACGCGGTCGGTGCACGGTCGGTGGCCGTGCTGCGCAGGGCCAGCGTGCCGAAATAGGTGCGGTTGCCGGTGGCCAGCACAACGGCGGTGGCAGTCCCGGACACCACGTTGGTGCCCATGAACAGCAGGTTGTGCTGTTCCAGCAGGCCAGCCAGGCCGTCGCCCGGGTGCGCGAACTTCTCCACCGGCAGCGACTCGCCGGTCATCGCGGCCTGTGCCACGAACAGGTCCTTGGCAGTCAGCACGCGGCAGTCGGCCGGAATCATGTCGCCGGCCGACAGCACGATGTGGTCACCGGGCACCAGTTCCCGGATCGGCAGGTCCAGCAGGCGCGCCGGGCGCCGGCTGTGCAGGTGCGCGCCGAAGTACTGGTCGGCCACATCCGCAGCCTCGGTGCCCGGATTGCGGCGCAGCACGCGTGCGGTATTGCCGACCAATGCCTTCAGTCGCTCGGCGGCGCGGTTCGAGCGACCTTCCTGCACGAAGCGGATCAGCGTCGACAACAGCACCATCGCGCCAATCACGATCGTCGCCTTGATGTCCTCGGTCAGCCAGGACACCGCCGCCAGCACGGTCAGCAGCAGGTTGAACGGATTGCGGTAGCACTGCCACAGATGGCGCCACCACGGCAGCGGCTTTTCGTGATCCACCTCGTTGGGGCCGAGCGTGGCCAGTCGCTCCTCGGCCTCATGCGGGCTGAGGCCATCGGCATGCGATTCCAAGGTGGTCAGCAGCTGGGTTTCATCCTGCTGGGCAAGGGTGACCAGGCCGGTGGTGAGCGCGAACGGCGCCGCTTCGGCGCTGCCCGGGCCAAACCCGGCTTCGGGCATCGCGCGGCGGCGGAACAGGTTGCCTGCGCGACGGCTGCGCAGGAAGGCGTTGAACCAGGCATTGAGCAGGCTCATGGGACGCTCCTCGAATGTCAGAGCCGGCCGCAGCCGGGACACGAACGGAATGAGTGAGGCAGATCAGGCGTGGCGCATCGCCAGCACTGCCGGCGACCACGGCTGCATGTGCAGGCGCTGGCTGCCGCCGATGCACAGCGGCTTCATTGCATCGCGCAGGGGATAGGGCAGGTGGCGCAGCACGGTGATGCGCTCGCTGATCGGCAGCAGCGACAGCGCGTCGGCCACCACGCGTGGCGAACCGAGTGACAGCGAACGGGCGAACATCACGGGGCCGTGCTGCAGCAGCTGGCTGCGCAGGGCGGCGACATCGCGCTCGCCGATCAGGCGGCGCAGGGTGATGTAGAGGATCTTGTAGGACATGGGGCGATCTCCAGACAGGCGGCGCCTGGCGGTCCCCCGTCACTCAGGCAGGCAGGGACCGGCGGGCAGGCGCCAGGAACAGGCAACAAGCGGTCATCCGGGGCGCGGTGCGCCCAGCAGGGTCGGGGTCCATCTGCGTCTCCATGAGGGGAGGGTGCCAGCCAGGGTTGCCCTGGCCAGTGGCGCTATTGTCCGCCCCTGAATGGGGCAGGCCTAGAGGCTCGTGGGTTAGCCCGGCTATACCTTGGTATAGCCGGCATGCGCAGCGCCAGTCGAGGGCTCAATGATGGATCAATGCGAAGCGCTGGTCTGCTTGCACACGTCGTACTCGCCGCGGCTCAGCGTCTTGTTGCGGTCGGTGTCGCAGGCGTGCAGTCGTTCGGCCCAGTCCGGTGCCACGGCATCCACCTCGGCCAGCGTGACGATGCCGTCCTTGTCCTTGTCCAGCGATTCGTAGGCAGGGATGAGCCTTACTTCTGTCACGTCCTCGGCGGCGGTGGCCTTGCTGGCCTCCTGGGGATTGGAACAGGCGCCCAGCAGCAGGCCCCCACATAGCGAGAGAGCGATGGGAAGGCAGCGATAACCGGTCATGGTGTGCTCCTGAGGAAAGGGCGAACCACCGGTGCGGTGGTCACCGCCGGATCTTCTGCGCGTGGCTGTAAGCGGGCTGCGAAGAATGGGGCCGTGGACCGTTGCCGGTGGGCCGCCATTCACCGGGCCGCGCAGCAGCGATTGCGCGGAGTCGACGCAACCCTCGAACGGTGGCATGCCGGCCAGCGGCCGGCACTACCATCTGCTCAGAAACGGTCGGCAAAGGCGTCCGTCGCCCGCACCAGCGCATCCACCGTGGCCGGCTCGTTCGCGCTGTGGCCGGAGGTCACCATCTCCAGCCGGGCTTCCGGCCAGGCCTTGGCCAGATCCCACGCACTGCGCGGCGGGCAGATGATGTCGTAGCGCCCCTGCACGATCACGCCGGGCAGGTGGCGGATGCGATCGATATCGCGCAGCAACTGGTTCTGTTCCAGGAAGATGCCGTTGCGGAAGTAGTGCGCTTCAATTCGGGCCTTCGCCAGCGTATCCAGCGGGTCGTCGGTGGATTCGGCATCCACATCGTGCTGCAGGGTGGCCGCATTGTCTTCCCAGCCCAGCCAGGCCTGCGCGGCTTCGATGCGGGTTGACTGATCCGGGCCATCCATGCGCGTCCAATAGGCCGCGATCAAGTCGCCACGCTCGGCTTCCGGGATGTAGGCCTCGTAGCGGTCCCAGCGCTCCGGGAAGATCCAGCGCGCACCACCGTCGGCCTCGGCGAACCAGCGGTTCTCGATCTCACGACCGAGGAACACGCCACGCACGATCAGGCCCGTGGCGCGCTCGGGATGTGCCTGTGCATAGGCCAGCGACAGCGTCGAACCCCAGGAGCCGCCGTAGACCAACCAACGCTCGATGCCGAGGTGCTCGCGCACCTTCTCGATGTCGGCCACCAGGTCCTGCGTGGTGTTGTCGCGCAGTTCGCCAAACGGCGTGGAGCGGCCGCTGCCACGCTGGTCGATCAGCACGATGCGGTAGCGCGCCGGGTCGAAGAAGCGGCGATGGGTGGGTGAAACGCCAGCGCCCGGGCCACCGTGCAGGTACACCACCGGGATTCCCTCCGGCGTGCCGCACTCTTCGATGTGCAGCGTGTGCAGATCGCTCACCTGCAGGGTGAACTGGCGGTAGGGCTCGATGGCGGGGTAGAGAGAGCGCATGGCAGGTGCCTTCAGGGACTTCGGGCAGCATAGCGCTGCAGCAAGGGGCACGGCACGGGCTGACGCGTGTTCTTTGCCAGGCCATCCATCCGGGATGAGCAATGCGTGCTGTCTCTACGGCCATTGGAGGTCGACGCACCACGCATTGGCAATCGTCGCTGTCCGATGGAAGTGCCGGGTATCACCCTACAGGATGCAGGGGTGCCGCATGTGCGGGCACCTGACCACCCTTTCTGATTGGAGCTTCCATGAGCATTGAATCGATCCTTTACACCGCCCAGGCCACCGCTATCGGCGGCCGCGAGGGTCATGCCACGTCGTCTGACAGGTCGCTCGACATCGTGCTGTCCACGCCGAAGGAGCTGGGTGGTACCGGTGGCACGGGTACCAACCCGGAGCAGCTGTTCGCCGCCGGCTATTCGGCCTGCTTCCTGGGCGCACTGCGCTATGTGGCCGGGCAGGAACACGTGGCCCTTCCGGACACTGCGGCAGTCACCGGCCGCGTGGGCATCGGCGCGGTCAGCACCGGCTTTGCCATCGACGTCGCCCTGACCGTATCGCTGCCGGGCGTCAACCGTGAAGTGGCCGACGACCTGGTGCGCAAGGCACACGTGGTGTGCCCCTATTCGCACGCCACCCGCAACAACATCAATGTCGCTCTGATCCTGGCCTGACGCCACGGCTCAAGGGCAGCCGCGGCCGCAGTGGCAACGCTGCGGCCGTTGCATTTTACCGGTCCAGATCCGGCCAGTCGTGCGGCGCATCGGCCAGGAAGGCGCGCGCCACGCTCTGGAGGGCATGCGTGCCGGCGTGCAGTTCGTGCGGGGCAAATTCGCGCAGCACGTGCACAGTGCCGACGTCGGACGTCTCCTGGCGATGTCCGAGCAGCATCAGCGGCACCCCGGCCAGGCGTGCCAGGCGGATCGGCGCCGGTTCCGGCGACGATGCCACCAGCAGCTCCGGGCCCAGCACGGTCAGCACGGTCGCGCCTTGTCGAAGCTGACGCCATGCGCGTCCGTGTTGGCCTGGCTGGCCGATGTCCAGCCTGTGGCCGCGGCGCTGCAGCTGCTTCAACGCGCGATGTGGCGGCGAGTTCTCGCGATGGGGGCTGTTGAGGAAGTAGTGTGCGGGCGCGCCGGGGCGATCGAGCAGGGCAGCCATCGCCAGCTCCGGGTCACCACTGGGCAGCAGGCAGACCACGCGGCGCCGCCCGCCGGCGGCGGCCCACAGCGCCTGCGGATCACGCCAGAGCATGCCGCGCAGCCACTGCTGTTGTGCATCGAAAGGCAGTGCATGCAGCCGCTTGCGGGTGACACGGCGCAGCCAGTCTCGTGCGAGCACGTGCGGGGCCAGGTTGGCAGCATGTTCGGGGGGGCAGCCCAGGCGGAGCAGGGCGTGCCGCGTGCGGTTCAGGCGCTGCCTGCACAGCCAGGGCCCGAACTGCCGGAAAGCGCACTCCGCCAGCCGGGCGTGCACCCGCAGCGGCAGCACGGCTGCCGCCGCGCAGCCCGCTTCCAGCCCGGCATGGTGGCCGATCAGGCGCAGCGCCCACAGCAGTTCTCCCAGTCGTCGTGACGTCATTGCGTGGCCCTTCTTCACAGAGGAACCCAGCTTCGGCAACGTCGCCATGGGGAAGAACCGGACAAGTTCGAAATGTGGCGTTCACATCAGGACGAATGCGACACCGCATCCGGCTCTTTTGGACATCGTCCTACATCTGCGGCGAACACCGGCTTGCATGCTCTTCATCCACCCAAACGCTCCGGTCGCCCCTGGCCACGCTCATGCGCCCCCCTGCTCCTTCCACTGCTGCTGATCCGTTCCGCGCCCTTCCAGGTGCACGTGCAGCTGCCACCGATGCCGATGAGCTGCGTGCGCTGAAGCGCTACCCGCGCCGGCTGATGCTGGCCTGCGGTGCCGTGCTCAGCCTGCTCTCGATCAGCGTGCTGATCACTTTGCTGGTGGTGCAGGTGAACCGGTTCGAAGCACGTCGGATTGCCGATTTCCGCCGCGCGCACAATGCACTGCAGATCCAGTTGGCGCGGCAGGATGCCAGCTACGCGCGCGTGGCCAACATGGCGGGCTACGCGTGGGGGCGCAATATCTCACTGGGCGATACGCCGCCGCAGGCCATGCGCCGGGCCTACCTCGAGGGCGGCCAGCGGCTGATGGTGGTCGCCGATGACCGCAGCCGCCCGCAGATGGCGCTGGGTCTTGCCACGGCTGACTGGCCAGCCGCCGAACTTCAGCGGTATCTGCAGTTGAGTGCGGCGGTGTCGTTGATCCAGCGCCTGACCGCCAGCACCACCGACGGTGAGCCCGCCAGTGCCTCCTATTTCTTCGATCCCAGTGGCCAGTACCTGTCACTGGACAGGGGCCTGACCGAGCGCAGCCTGATGGACGCGCTGGCGGTCGACTCCCGGCAGCAGGTGTTCGAACATCTGCGTGCACCGGCACAACTGCTGGCACCGGCCTCCAGCCATGACCAGGTGCCGCTGCTGGAAAGCGTGACCCAGCGTGGCCAGCCAAGGCGCTCGTTCGCGCGCCACCCGATCAGCGGTGAGCCGTCGCTGGTATCGGTGTTCCAGGCCCTGGACGGGGCCTCGCCCATTGCGACCTTCGTTGCCTACGAGCCGATCGAGCGATTGCAGGCGCTGCTCCGGCGCAACAGCCAGGGGCATATCACGCTGGTGGACCGCGACGGAATGCGCGTGCTGGCGTCCAGCGAGCCGGGCGCCGCCCCGCAGTCGCCGCTGTCCGAGGGCGACTGGGTGCTGTTGGGCGATGCCACCCGGGCGCGCTTCCATGAGGGCCGGTTTACCCTGGCGCTGGGTGTGGCCGGCACGCCGTGGACGCTGGTGGAGACCTACTGCTGGCGCGACATCCTGCAGGGCATCGCGCCGGTGCTGGTGGCCGGTGGCCTGTTGTTGATGGCGGCGCTGGCGCTGTTGTGGGCCTTGCTGATATGGCTGCATCGACGCATGTACACGCCGGCGCTGGAGCAGGTACAGCACATCTACGCGCGCGATGAACGCCTGCAGCAGCTGCTCGAACACCTGCCTGTGGGTGTGGCACTGCTGGACGCACGCAGCGGCGCGGTACAGGACCAGAACGGAACGCTGCGCCGTATGGACCTGGGGACAGGCGCCCGCCTGTTGCCGCGATTGTGTGAAGCGGCACTACGCAACGATCCTGCCGCTGCGGGTCTGATCGACAGCGAGCTACCCTCGATCCACGACGCACGCCAGTTGCGGCACCATCGCGCCCGCTTGCGGCCGGGTGGCCGCACCTGGCCGGGCAGTGTGCTGTTGGTGGTGGAAGACGTGACCGATCAGGTGCATACGCTTCGGGAGCAGGAGGAGCGCACCCGCGAGGCCGAGCGTTGCAGCCAGGCCAAGTCGCATTTTGTTGCCGCGATGAGCCACGAGATTCGTACCCCGCTGCACGGCATCATCGGCCATCTGGAGCTGCTGGCCCGTGCGGCGCTGCATCCGGAACAGCTGGAACGGGTGATCCGCCTGCGCCAGTCAGCCGACTCGCTGATGGACATCATCACCGACGTGCTGGACCTGTCTCGCATCGAGTCCGGGCAATGGACGCTCAACCCCGAGCGGTTCGCGCCGGCGGCGCTGCTGGAACGGGTGGCGGTGCTGTATGCGCCAATGGCGCAGGCCAAGGGCCTGCAGCTGGACTGCGTGGTGGACCCGGAGGTGCCGGAGGTGGCCGTGGCACCGATGGCGGCGATTGAACGGGTGCTGCGCAACCTGGCCAGCAACGCGCTGAAATTCACGGCCTCTGGCCGCGTGCAGCTGCGGCTGGCCTGCCGCCGCGAGGGAGGGCAGGCGCGGCTGCGCCTGGACGTGACCGACTCAGGAATCGGCTTGACCGCAGCCGAGTGCGAGCGCCTGTTCCAGCCGTTCATGCAGGCCGACGCCAGCATCCTGTCGCGCTTTGGCGGTTCAGGCCTGGGCCTGGCCCTGTGCCAACAGCTGTGCGAGCGCATGCAAGGGCGCATCTGGGTAGAGAGCACCACGGGTGTCGGCAGCCGCTTCGTATTCGAAGTGCCCCTGTTGACCTCGATCACCACACCACCAGCACTGCCCCTGTTTGGCCGCGAGATTGGACTGCTGGCCGCCGCAGGGCCCTGGCGCGGTGAACTGGAACGCCGGCTGCGCGGCTGGGGCGGGCAGGTCAGGCTGCTTTGTCCGGGCACCGAGGGTGGCCTGGGTGATCTGCGCGCAGGCACGCCGGTGGTGGTCTTCGAGCCTTCCCCAGCAGGGCTGAAGGCCGTGCAGGACGCGGGCCACCCACTGGTCTGGGTCGGTCGGGAGGGACCTTTGCGACCCCACCGCTTGCCCCGTGGCGTTGAAGTGTCCTGTTACGCCAGCGAGGCCCTGCGCCAGGCACTGACGGCAGGCCCCGGCCTCGCAGAGTCGAATACGTCAGTTGTTGGCGCAATCGGATAAATTGCATGTGCACTCAGCTGAGGATCAAGGTCATGGCAGACGCCGACACCGCAGACGGTACGGGCCGGGCGGCCGCACGCCTGGACGACCTGCGCCGGTTGCGGCGGCGCCTGCTTCTGGGCGGCGGTGTCCTGATCGCGGTGCTGGTGCTGCTGGCCACACTGGTCAGTTCGGTGGCCGATGTGGAAGAGTTCCACGCGCGCGAACGGCAGTCCTTCGGCGAAGCGCGCGCCGCGGTGGACTATTTCCTGTTCCAGCGCGACCGTGCGTACGCCACATCCATCAATGGCAACGACGTGCTGTGGCGCGACCAGCGCCCGGCCCTGCAGCACGTGGGAACACCCTTGGCCGAGCGCTTCCACGGCCAGGGTGACGAGGTGGTGGTGCGTGCCCAGGGCCGTACCGCCGTGCCATGGCTGGTGCTTGGCGCGCGCGACAACCCGCTGCCCGAGGCCGAGCTGCGTGCCTACCTCGGCATGGTGGATATCTATTCCGCCTATACCGCAGATTCGATCACCGCCCAGGACGCAGGTGGTCCGGTGCTGATGTACGCCTACGAGCCGCAGGGGCGGCTGGTGGCGGTGGCCAATGTGCGTGACGAGGCCCAGCTGCTGCAGATGCTGGGTGTACCGACCCGGCGCCAGGCGTTTGCGCGGCTGCTGAGCAACGAACCGCAGATCCGCAAACTGGCGCCACGGCCGGGCCCGATCCGCGCCGCCTCCCGCGAGGGGCGCCTGCTGTCGCACTACGGCACCAACCCGCTGACTGGCCAGCCGGCCCTGATCGGCATGGTGACCATGGCCGAGGGCACCACCCCGTACTTCCGCCGGGTGGTGTTCGAGTCCATCGACAACATCCGCGCCCGCCTGCAGTCCCGCGAGCAGGGGCGCTACCTGGTGGCGTCCAGCAACCAGCAGGTGGTGTTCAGCACTGGCGGCCTGTCCGCGCAGGATCAGGCCATCCTGCTGGGTACGCTGGGCGGCACGGCCGCCAGCCAGCCCAAGCGCGAGTATGTGCAGGGCCGTTTCATCCTCACCTGCAGCCTGCCAGGGGTGAACTGGACCCTAAGCCATGTCTACGACTGGGGCGATATCTGGCGCAGCCAAGGCTATTACCTGCTGGCGCGCTGGCTCAGTGCGCTGCTGATCATCGGCCTGTTGTGGTGGCTGCTGCGGCGCATCGACCGCCGCGTGTTCACCCCGGCGCTGGCCGATGCCTCGCGCGTGTACGAAAGCGAGGCGCTGAGCCGGGTGATCATCGGCACCGCGCCGATCGGGCTGGCACTGCTGGCGCGCGACAGCGGGGCGGCGCTGCTGCAGAACGAGGCCGCGCGCCACCTGGTGGGCGGTACGGCGGGCGCATCGCCGCGGCACGAGGGCATTACGCCGCTGTATGCACGCCTGGTGGAGCTGGGGCGCAATGCGGCCGAAGACGAGATCGTGGAGCTGCAATGGTCGCCGGAGCAGGGCGGGGCTGGCAGCCAGCTACAGGTCAGTCTGTCGCGTGCCACCTATCACGACCAGCCGGTATGGGTCTGCGCCATGCGTGACGTGACCGCGCAGCGCGAACTGGAAGACAACCTGCGCCGGGCGCGCGAAGACTCGGAGTCGGCCCGGCACTCGGCCGAGGCCGCCAACCGGGCCAAGTCCGCCTTCGTAGCGACCATGAGCCATGAGATCCGCACCCCGCTCAATGGTGTGCTGGGCCATCTGGAACTGCTCGCGCGCTCGCCGCTGCAGGCCGGGCAACGCGAGCGCCTGGATCGCATCCGTTTCTCGGCCGATGCGTTGATGCGGATCATCAGTGACGTGCTGGACTTCTCCAAGATCGAGGCCGGCCAGCTGGACGTGGAACCGGCGCCGTTCGCGCTGCGCCCGCTGATTGAAAGCGTTGCCCTGCTGTACGCGCCCGATGCGCTGCGCAAGAACGTACGCCTCTACTACGCCGTGGAAGCGCCGGCGGACCACCAATGCATCGGTGATGCGCATCGCATCCGCCAGATCCTCAACAACCTGGTCAGCAATGCGGTGAAATTCACTGAATCCGGGCGAATCCTGCTGCGCGCCGAGCTGCGGCCGGGCGAGGCGGGCAACACGTTGCGGGTACAGGTCATCGATTCCGGCATCGGCATGAATGCAGAACAGGCCGCGCAGCTGTTCCAGCCGTTCCAGCAGGCCGATGCAAGCGTCTCGCGCCGCTTCGGTGGCAGCGGGCTGGGCCTGGCACTGTGCCAGCAGCTGGCGCAGGCCATGGGCGGGCAGGTGGCCGTGGACAGCACCGAGGGCGTGGGCAGCAGCTTCACCCTCATCTTGCCGATGCAGCTGCAGGCGGCCCCGCCCGCTGCGGCGCCACTGGCGGGGCAGCAGGTGACCGTGTTGTCGACCACACCTGAATGGCGTGCCGAGATGACGCGCCTGCTGGCGGGCTGGGGCGCGGAGGTGACTGCGCTGGATCGGCCGAATGCGGATGACAGCGGCGATGTGCTGCTGATCGTCGGCGATCACCGGGCATGGAACGAGGACGAAGAGCAGCAGTTGCAGGCACTGCATCGGCGTACCGTGCTTGCGCATGCGCAGGGCCCGCTGACGCCGGAGCAACACGGTACGCGCGTTGAGGTCACCTGCTATGCCAGCGATGCACTGCTGCTGGCGTTGGAAGGTGACGGCGCACCGGCCGCCGAACGTGCCGTAACCGCGGCAGCACCCACGCGGTCGCGGGGCACCGTGCTGCTGGTGGAAGACAACGCGGTGAACCGCGAACTGATCCAGCAGCAGCTGGAAGAACTCGGGTACGCGGTGGAGGCTGCCGAGGATGGCCAGGCAGCACTGGCCCTCTGGCGTGACAATGCCTTCATGGCGGTACTGACAGACATCAACATGCCCGTCATGGATGGCTACGCGCTGGCGCGGGAACTGCGTGCGCGTGGCCAATCGCTGCCGATCCTGGCGATCACCGCCACCGCGTTGGCCAGTGAGCGCGAGCGTTGCCTGGCGGCCGGCATCGACGATCTGCTGCTGAAGCCCCTGAACCTGGAACGGCTGGAGGCGGGGTTGTCACGACTGCGGCCGATTGCCCCACCTGTGCAGGAGTCGCCGGTCGTAGCGGAGACCGGGGGCCCCCGAGGGATCTCTGTCGCCATCCGAAGGCTGTTCGTCGAAACCGGCGACAAGGACCTGGCCGCCATTGCCGAGGCTCGCAGCGACAACGATGCGCAGCGCCTGCTGGATCGCGTGCATGCCTTCAAGGGCGTGCTGCAGATGATCGGCGAACGGGAGCTGGGTGCGCAGTGCGGCGAGGTTGAGCAGCAGCTGCGTGATGGCCGTACGGTCGACCCGGGCACGCTCGACACGCTGCAGTCTGCGTTGTCGGCCTGCCTGCAGGCCTACCGCGAGAGGCTGGAGCGGGAATCATGAGGGCGTGCTGTAGAGTGGCGGGGCGCTCAGTCCGCCTTGAGGCCAAGATCGGCCGCGAAAGTGTGCAGCTCGGCATCGCCGGCAATGCCCAGCTTGCGCATGGCATTGATCTTCTGCGTGCTGACGGTCTGCTTCTTGCGGCCCAGGGCCGTCGCGATCTGGGCAACGCTCAGGCCGGAAATGAACAGGGCGATGACCTTCTTCTCGCTGGGCGAGAGCGAAGTCACGCGACGCTTTTCCAGATGCTGCAGGTGCTCGGCCACGCTGGGCGACAGGTAGCGCCGTTGCGCATAGACCGCCATCACCGCCGATGCCACATGCTGCAGGTCATCGCCCTTGCTGAGGATGCCTGCCACGCCGAGGCTGTTCAGCCGGTTGAGCAGCCCTGGCTGGTCCAGGCCGGTCATCACCACGATGCGCAGGTCCGGGAAGCGCGACTGCAGATGGTCGAGCAGCTCCAGGCCATCGCCATGATCGCCGCCAGGCATCGCATAGTCGGTCACCACGACGTCGCAGGGCGCGTCGTCCTTCTCGGCCTGTTCCAGCAGCTTCACCAGCTCGGACGAATCCTTGGCCTCGCCAATGCACTGGATGGCCGGCGCCTCATCCAGCGCGGCCCGCACGCCCAAGCGGATCACCGGGTGGTCGTCAGCAAGGGCCACGCGGATCAACAGATGATTCATGGGGCGCTGTTCCCTGGGTCTGGTGGAATGGAAGTGGTTCAACAGCCGGTCGCACATACACAAGGAAACTACTGCATGAGCATTCGCATTGTCGTGGCCGATGACCACCCGGTCGTCATCGCCGGTGCGCAGGAGGCACTGGCGAAGGTGCCGGGCATCCAGATCATCGCCAGCGCCACCGATTCTACGTCATTGGTCGAGGCGTTGAGTGGTACTCCCGTCGATGTGGCGGTCACTGACTTTTCGATGCCCGGCGGCCAGTATGGCGATGGCGTGGCATTGCTGGGGTTCCTGAAGCGCCGTTTTCCCAAGGTGCCGCTGGTGGTGCTGACCGGCATTGGCGGCACCCAGATACTGACCAGCCTGCGCCGCGCGGAAGTAAGCTGCATCGTGGCCAAGACCGATCTCATCGATCACCTGGTATGCGCCATCCAGGCAGCACACAAGGGTCAAGGCTATCTCTCGCCTGACATCGAGCGCCAGATCGGCAGCCTGGACCAGGCGGTATCGGCGGCAGCGCTGACCAAGCGCGAAACCGAGGTGCTGCGCCTGATCGCCGAGGGGCGCTCGCAGAAAGAAATTGCCGAACAGCTGCAACGCAGCCGCCAGACCATCAGCACGCAGAAACACTCGGCCATGCGCAAGCTGGGCCTGAAGCGCACGTCGGACATATTCGAGTATGCCGTACGCGAAGGCCTGGTCTCTGCATCGCAGGCCTCGCACCTTCGGCGTGGTGGATCCGATTGATGCTGGAACATGCGCAAAACAGGCATCGTCCGATGGCTACGCCAGATCCAAGCGGTAGGGTGGGGAGAATCCTGTCCTTCCACACCGGAGCCGCCGTGCCACGCCCGCTTGATGGCCACATTGCTGCCTTGATGTCCAGCTTCGCCCAGCTCAAGCCACAGGCGCAGAAGCGATTCCTTGAGCAGCTCAATGAGTACCTGTACGCCTCGGCAGCGCAGCGCAGGCAGCTCCGGCGTCAATGGCCGAATTTCGTGATCGAACCCTGCACCTGCCATGAGGACGAGCCCGGCTCTCCGTAGATCTGCGGTTGAGCGTGCAGCAAATGAGGGCTGCATGCCGGTTCCGGTTTCCCCTTCTGCTACAAATGTGAAGCGTACGTGAAAATCGTACTCGTCAGACAGATTGAGCGGCAAGTCGACGTCATTGTCTCGGATGCCGACCGCCACGAAGGTGGTGGAGCGGCATTCCACCCATCAACAGCGAGACATCATGATTTCACGCAAGCTCCTCTGCGCTGCCGTGCTGGCATGCGTCGCCCCGCTTTCCGCCGCCGCGGCGGATGGCTACCTGACCCCGGGCACGAATGGCGGCAGCGGCAAGATGCCCTCAGGCTATTCGCACCTGAATTTCGTACTGGCGGAGGATGACTTCGCCCGTATCGTCACCCTGCCGGGGCGCCCGCAGGCCGGTGACCGCGTGACGCTCAGTTCGCTGGCCGACAGCTACGCGATTCTGGACGCCCGGAAGACCGTGTTTGAAGAGCAGGTCCATATCCCGGTCGACAGCCTGAGCAATGCCGAGTTCCGCTGGAGCGCGGCCTACAGCCGTTGGGACGTGGTGGGTGGGCTGACCGCGCGCCTGGTGACCGGCCGCAACACCGACACTCTGCAGATTCCAGACTCGGATCACACGCTCACCCAGGTTGGCCTGTACGACACCAAGCGTGCTTCAACGGTGCAGTTGCCGACCTTGGCCCGCAACGGCTCGTTGCTGGTGGTGGCCAACGCCTCCAGTGCGGACGTGACGGTGCGCGGCGTGCAGGCGCAGGGCAGTGCCAGCACCTGCGAAGCGGGCCGCAACTGCGCGTTCGTGTACGGTGCCGATGGCGTGTGGTACGTGCGCCTGGGCAATGGCCGCCAACAGGCCACCGAATCGCTGCCGACCCCGGCCAAGCGCTGGACCGATGTGTTCCTGAGCAGCCCTGCCGATGACCCGTTGCTGCCGCAGGAGATGCGCCTGCCGCGCGAAGCGGTCTGTGGTGACGTCTACCAGTTCACCAATCTGGACACTGCGCAGTTCACCCGCGTGTCGGCGGAAAACACCGATCTGAAGAACAGTGCGCTGATCCGCAAGGGCCATCGCTACGTCTTCCGCTTCGATGGTGCCCAGGGCCGCTGGATCCACCAGCGCGTCAAGTAACCGGCCGTCGCACGCAGACCACCCAGGCCGCTCAGCGGCCTGGGTTCGTATCGACTCATTCACCGAGGTATCACATGAAGACCCTTCTTTCTGCGGCCTGCGTCGCGGCAGCGATCTGCGTGCCTGCAGTGGCTCTGGCCAGCGACGACGCGGGTTACTACGCCAGCATCCGCGTCATCGACGCTCACCACCAGGCCCGCAACATGGATGCCAGTGCCCGCCCGGGCATCGGCCAGTTCGTCGCCGGCGACCAGCGCCAGCACTTCGCCACCGGTTCGGCGGCCTTCGGCTACGCGCACGGCAATGGCTGGCGCACCGAAGGTGAGTATGTGGTTCGCCGCACCGACACCTACACCAGCGGCTCCAGCGCCTTTGCTACCAGCTTCAACAACCACGACGTGCGTTCGCAGCGGCTGATGCTCAACGCGTACCGCGATATCGCCATCAACGATGCATGGTCGGTCTACGGCATGGCCGGCGCCGGCCTGTCGCACCTGCAGTCCGGTGGCTGGCAGGGCAACCCGAACCGCCAGTACGGCAAGTCCACCCGCACGCAACTGGCGTGGTCGGCGGGCGTAGGCATTTCGGTTGCGGCAGGCACCAACACCACGGTGGACCTGGGCTACCGCTACACGGACCTGGGCACCACCGAAAGCGGATGGAACCGCTTCGCCAACGCGCGCGGCCTGCAGGACGAAAAGATGCAGCTGGATCTGGCATCGCGCGAAGTGACGCTGGGCGTGCGCTATGCATTCTGAACCGATCGGCCGGGCAGGGTGGGGCCAGCGAAAACTAGTCGTTGTCCTATGCCTGGAAATGCCCGGCATCCCTAGCATTTCCTCTCGAAGGGAATGCCCTTCGCTCAGGCCCAGCACAGCGCGGCTTGAACGCCAAAAACCAAACCCAACAGGAAATTCAACATCATGAACAAGCTTGCAATTGCTCTGACCGCCGCGCTCTCGCTGGGTGCTGCTGCTTCGGCCTCGGCGGCTGATGGCACCATTACCTTCACCGGCAAGATCGTGGCTGCCACCTGCAAGGTGGAAATCGGCGACGGCGGCGGCTCCACTGCCACCGTGGCACTGCCGGACGTCACTGTCGGCGCTGTCGATGGCCCTGACGCCGGTAAGCGTACCTTCAAGATCAAGCTGTCGGCCGACACCGGTTCCGGCGCGGCCTGTGACAAGGACACTGCGAAGCTCTACGTCTACAAGAGCACCGTCAACGCCAACGGTCACCTCGCGAATCAGTATACCGATGCAGTTGATGACCCGGCGTCCGATGTCGCACTGAAGCTGTCGCGCATCGAATCTGGCACCGAGACTGAAATCAATCTGCAGACGGCCGAGCTGGAAGCGACCAAGGCTTCGGGTGAGTTCGAATACGAGTTCGCCACCCGCTATCAGGCCACGGCTGCAGCAGGCGCTACCAAGGCGGGTGGCTTCACCTCGCAGCTGATGTTCGACGTCGAGAACTACTGATCTGACCCACAGACGGGTGAGCGCAGGGCCGTGAGTCATGAACCTCACGGTCCTGCCATCCGGATCCAGGAGACAGTGCCATGAAGACCTTCTTCCGCAACGCCCTTCGCTATGCTGCTCTCATGCCGTTGCTTGCCACCTCGCTGGTGGCGCATGCCAACGTGGTGGTGGAAGGCACCCGGGTAATCTACACGGCCGACATGAAGGAGGCGTCCGTTCGGATCCAGAACACCGGGCAGGTCCCGAGCCTGGTGCAGGTCTGGGTGGATGAAATCAACGTCAAGGCCGACCCAAGCACCACGCGTGCTCCGTTCGTCGCATTACCACCGTTGCTGCGTGTAGACGCAGGAAAGAGCCAGGTGCTGCGCCTGCGCCAAATCGGTGGCGAGTTGCCGCAGGACCGTGAGTCGGCATTCTGGCTCAATATCCTGGACGCTCCGGCCGCTGAAAAGCGTGGGTCAGGCTCGGCACAGCTTCAGATTTCAGTGCGCAACCGAATCAAGCTCTTCTATCGCCCGCAGTCGCTGGCCAAGCAATCGGTCAGCGGAGTGATCGAGAATCTGGAATGGTCGGTTGTGCCGCACCAAGGTGGCTGGGCATTGCAGGTGCGAAACCCCAGTGTCTTTCACGTGAGCCTGATTCGTGCCGAGGTCATCAACGGCAACAACAGCGCGGAAGCGAAGGGCATTGCCATGATTGCTCCTCTGACCACGCAGCACTTCGCACTACCGGGTGACGCAAATGCACGCTCTGGAAGCGTGAAGTTCAAGTTTGCCAGCGAGCATGGTGCTCTGATCGAGCACACGGTGCCACTGCGCAACCCCTGAGCCCGCAACCTCCGATTCCCATTCTTTGAGTGGCGCCTGTCCGGTTATGGACGGGGCAGGCGTCCTCATGCCCAAGGAAGTTCGACATGAACCGTCATCCCCAGCACACCCTTTCGCGACGCCGACCCTTGGTTGCCGCTGTCGTGGCAGCGCTGTTGCCGGTGTCGGCTTTCGCTGCGCCCAACGTTGAGTTCAGTGCGGACATGCTGTTCGGCAATGCCAGCGGTATCGATCTGGAGCGTTTCGAGCAAGGCAGCCTGCTGCCGGGTACCTACAACGCCGACATCCTCCTCAATGGCACATTGGTCGGGCGGCTGGATCTGGTGGCGCGCGTTGCTGAGGATGATGCTGTCCGCATCTGCCTGACCCCGGCGCTCTTTGAAATGCTGGGCCTGAATCATGCGCGCCTGGACGCAATGCGTGATGCGCCGGAAGCGGGCACTGCCAGTCCTTTGCCGTTGCCCACCGAGGCAGCCTGTCGGCCTCTCTCGGATTATGTGCCGGGTGCGTCGGCCGAATTCGATTCAGGCGAGCAGAGCCTGGTCATTTCGGTTCCCCAGATCTACCTGCTGCGTACCCCGCGCGGCTGGGTGGATCCTGCGCTTTGGGAAAAGGGCATCAACGCGGCCACACTTGGGTATAGCGTTAGTCACAATCGGCAGCGTAATGGTGGCCAGCAGGCCAGCCACACCAGCATGACGGTCGACGCGGGCCTGAATCTGGGCGAATGGCGTCTGCGTCATAGTGGCTATCTGCAGCACACCGATGCTGCCGGTACCGACTATGCGGCTGGCCGTAGCTACCTGCAGCGCAACCTGCCGAAGTGGGGGGCGCAGTTGACCTTGGGCGAGTCGTCGACGAACGGCGACATGCTGCAGGGTGTCAACTACCGGGGCGTGAACATCAGCAGCGACCCGCGCATGTTGCCGGATACGCTGAACAATTTCGCGCCGGTTGTTACCGGTGTGGCGCAGACCAATGCCCGCGTCACCATCCGCCAGCGTGGCTATGTGATCTACGAGACCACGGTAGCGCCGGGCCCGTTTGAGATTGATGATCTGCATGCGGCCGGCTCCAGTGGCGATATTGAAGTGGAGATCACCGAAGCCGATGGCCGGGTAGAGCAGTTCACCATTCCATTCACCGCCATGCCGCAGCTGCTGCGGCCGGGCCAGCAGCGCTTCAGTGTCACCGCAGGTGAACTCCGTGACGACTTCGGCGGGGAAAATCCGCGCTTCTTGGAAGCCACCCTGCGCCGTGGCCTGAGCAATCAGTTCACCGGCTATGCTGGCCTGACCGTTGCGGAAGGTTATTCCGGGGCGGTACTTGGCGCTGCCTGGAATACTCCGTTGGGCGCGTTCTCCGGTGACGTCACCTTCAGCGATGCTCGTCTTCCGGGAGCGGATGGGGTGGCCAGCGAGCGGCGCCGTGGCCAGTCCTATCGCGTGGCCTTCAACAAGGCGCTGTTCTCAGACAGCACGAACATCACCTTGGCGGCCTATCGCTACTCGACCAGCGACTTCCTGAATCTGGGTGATGCAATCCGCCTGCGCGCCCAGAAGGACCTGAGCGATGGCTACGATCTTGTGGGCCGTCAGCGCAGCCGTCTGGACCTGACCGTCAATCAGCGCCTTACTGAGGGCAAGGGTACGCTGCACTTCACCGGCAGTATGACCGATTACTGGTCCGACAACCGCCGTCAGACATCGTTCTCTGCGACTTATAGCAATCGACTGGGGCGGGGCACCTATTCGGTCAGCGCCCGCCGGGCGACCGAGTCGTCGCTGTTCTCCGGCGGCGTCAGCCATACCAGCAACAGCCTCTACCTGAGCTACAGCGTTCCGCTGGGCGTACCGGCTGCGGCACCGCGCCTGGATACCAGCATCAGTCGCGAGAGCAATGGGCGGAGCACGCAGCGCGTAGGTGTGTCTGGTGCCATTGGTGAGCAGTATCTGGGCAACTACAACGCATCGGTCAGTCGCGACGGCGGCCAGACAAGTTACGACCTGGGCGCGTACTACCAAATGCCTACGGTATACGTGAGCGGTGGCTACAGCCGTCGTGGCTCCACCAGTCAGCTAAGTATGGGTGCAAGTGGTGGCCTGGTGCTGCACGCGGGCGGCCTCACGCTGGCCCAGCGCCTGGGGGAAACCGTGGGCGTGGTGCACATCCCGGGTGCGGCAGGTGCGGCGCTGGACAGCATGACCGGCGTCAAAACCGATGCCCGTGGCTATGCCGTATTGCCCTATTTGTCTCCATTCCGTCGAAACGCGTTCGATGTGGATCCCACCAATCTGCCGCTGGATGTCGAGCTGAGTTCGGGGACCGTTTCGGCTGTACCCAATGCCGGTGCAGTGGTGCGGATGGTGCTGCCAACCCAGGTGGGGCGCAGCGCATTGATCGAGGCGCTGCTGCCGGATGGAAAGCCCTTGCCGTTTGGCAACGATGTGACCAATGAAGCCGGTGATGTGGTCGGCGTGGTGGGCCAGAGCAGCCGCCTGTGGGTGCGCGGTGTTGAAGAGGTAGGGGAACTGACGGTGCGCTACGGCAGCGCAGTCTCAGACCAGTGCCGCATTCCGTATGACCTGCGTGGCGTCGAGGCCGGTGTGTTGCATCAGAGCAGCTGTGCGCCGGGTGAGGAGCGCAGGCTGGTTGATGTCACCAAGTAGTCGGCGATCAAATCGAGGACGAAACTAATGAAGACTGCTTCAAGAAATTCCACCCACCGTAGCTGCGCCGCATTGTTGACGTTCGCAGCCTTGGCACTGCCTGGACTGGCCACTGCAGCTTGCTCTCCCGATTGGGGTTCATACACATTTCCGCTGCCAGCTCGAGCCGTCGTTGTGGCAAATTCTGCCGCAATCGGTGAAACAATCGGGCCTTGGATCAGCACGGGGGAACAGGGCTATATCTTCTGTGGGCCGTCCGGCGGAATATTGCAGGAGAATTTTCACATTGGGGTTCTTCCGGAAACGGGCACCTACCAAGAGGGGGGACGTACCTATGGCATTTTCGATACAGGCATCGCCGGGATCGGAATGGTCGTACGCGCTCGAGCTGACCCGGACTACGGGTCGAATCCTGTCGCTGCAATTCGCGAAGGGGTGCGGGTACGGGCGGGAGCGGTTGACAACAAGCGGAACTTCGGCCTCATCAGCATCCGCTTCGTCAAGACGGGCGCAACCACGCCAGGGCATTACACGTTCACGGAAAGACATGTGCTGGACATGCAGCACTATCAGCGGGGTGACAAATTTCGGCAAGCACACCATCTCAGTTCGATGGCGTTGGAGGTGGTCCATCGCCCCCTCTGTCATGTAGCATCCAAAACCGTGCCGATGGGCTTGACCGCGGTCGCTCGATTGCCATCGGTCAATACCTATGGATCTACTCGCCGCTTCAGCGTCGAAATGAACTGTGAGACGAGCGCCGGACGAGTGCGCTACTTCGTAGAGCCTACAGGTGGCACCACCATCTTTGACCGTAGTCGGGGTATTGCCAATGTGGAAGGCGGGGCTAATGGCATCGGCATCCAGTTGCTGGGTATCGACGGCAACCCCATCAATCTCGACAGCGCATACTGGTTCGGTGACAGCGCTGCAGATGGGATTCGCAGTGAGGATTTTGGTGCGCGCTACTTCCGTACTGCTGTGAAGAATGAGGATGTGAGTCCTGGCGATGCCAATGCCACAGTCCGCTTCCGCGTGGACTACCCCTGACCCCCCTGCCGGACGATACTGGATGCTTTATGATCTGCGGCGACACTAGCCGTTAGGTTGGGGGCTGCTGGGGCAGGCGACCTTGCTAGTCCCCCTTCACCGATGGGTTCACTGAATCGGGAGCGAGGCAAGGGATCATGAATGGCAGTCTCGGAAGGCATATCTATAGTGGATTGCAGGCAGGACTGGTCATCGTGGCGCTTCTGTTGCCTCGAATGGCGGCCGCTGCCTGTATTTCCTGGGGCTCGGAGTTTACCTTTCCATTGCCGGCAACAACCCGCGTTGTAGCCAACACGGTGGAGATTGGCGAAGCACTGGGCCCCTGGATTGACTCGGGTGCTCAGGAGTACATGAATTGCGGTACCAGCGGCGGGGCGCCGTACATCAATTACCATATCGGCGTCCTGCCGGAAGCGGGTACATACCACGAGGGGGGGCGTACCTATAGTGTCTTCGAGACGGGCGCCCCTGGCATCGGTATGGTGATCCGAGTGCGCGCTGACCCGGCTTCAGCCGGTTCGTATCTCTATGGGGCAATACGCAGCGGAGAGAGGGTGCGGTCAGGTCCGGCCAGCAACAAGGTTAATTCCGGTCTGATCGCCATTCGCTTCATCAAGACCGGAAACACCATGCCAGACAGCTACGCGCTGCCGGGGCAGCACGTGCTGGACATGCAGCATTTCCAGAGCAGTGACAGATTCCGCCAGCAACACCGGCTCAGTGCAATGACTCTTGAAGTGGACCATCGACCACTCTGCCGTGTTGCATCCAAAACAGTGCCGATGGGGCTTACTTCAGTCACCCGCCTGCCAACGGTGGATTCCTACGGCGCCACCCGCCAGTTCACCGTGGATCTAACGTGCGAAACGGGTGCCGGTCGGGTCCGCTACTTTGTGGAGCCAGCAGGTACTACCACGGTCTTTGACCGTAGCCGGGGCATTGTGAATGTGGAGGGGGGGGCTAAAGGTGTCGGCATTCAACTGCTGGGGATCTTTAGTGAACCCATCGATCTTGATAGGGCCTACTGGTTTGGCGACAGTGCGGCCGATGGTGCTCGCTCTGAGAAATTTGGCGCACGCTACTTCCGCATTGCGGTGAAGACTGCGGATCTGATTCCCGGTGACGCGAACGCTACGGTGCGTTTCCGCATTGATTATCCATGAGAGTGTGCCGTTGAACTGGAAACCAGAGGATCCCTGCAGATGATTCGCGTGGTTGGAACCGAAACTGATAGTGGCCGGTCTGCCTGCGCTCGCTGGCGTCAGATCGTAGTGGGGGCGGTATTGACGGTGGTGCCCGTGGCGGCCTGGGCGCAGGTAGCTATGGATGGCACCCGGGTGGTGTTCCCGGCCAGCAGCAAGGAGGTTGCAGTTGCATTGACAAATGCCAGCGAGGTACCGGTGCTGGTGCAGGCGTGGATCGGTGACGAAGACGCGGAGCAGGCGCCGGAAGCCTCTTCTGCGCCGTTCCTCGTGGGTCCGCCCCTGCTGCGGCTGGAGCCCGGGCAGAAGAACCAGCTGCGTGTACTGCAACTGCGCGAAAAGGCACCCACTGACGACCGGGAGCATCTTTACTGGTTGAACGTGATGGCGGTGCCACCGAAATCGGGCCAGAGCGGAGAAAATGAGCTCAATGTCATGGTGCGCAGCCGGTACAAGGTGTTGTATCGGCCGGCAGGACTGCCCAAGCCTCCTGTGGATCGCACCGAAGGGATCACCTTCACCCTGCAGGGCGACGGAGAGCGGCGCGCGTTGAAGGTAACCAACGCGACACCGTTCTACTTCAACCTGGGCCGCATTACTTTGGGTGACACCGGCAACGAAGTTGAACTGGACAATCCTGCAGTGCCGCCTCGACAGGCTGTGGATATTGCAGTGCCTGCCGAGGCTCCCGCAAATCCACGAAACGTTCGCATCGAGTGGATCGATGACGACGGGCAGTTGCACCCGGCCACTCGAACTTTGGACGTGGCGACCCGCCCCTGACGTATCGTTTGCGGTCGAAGGCCCAGGCCCGGATGTCCGCCGAACGGGAAGGAACGGTGATGACGGTGATCGTTGCCCTCCCTTGAAGTGAGTCTCCTGTCCATAATCGCAAGATGGAGACCCGCGCACCTGTCCGAGACACACCTGCTGCCCCGATGCAACCTGCCTTCACCAGCAGCGCCATCGAAGCGCTGAAATGGCTGGCACTGCTGTCCATGACCGGCGACCACGTGGCCAAGGTGCTCTGCGGCGGGTACGTGCCAGTGCTGAGCGAGCTGGGCCGTCTGGCGTTTCCGCTGTTCGCACTGGTGATGGCCTGCAACCTGGCCCGGCCAGGCGCCGACCTGGTCAGGTCGATCCGCCGTCTGGGCCTGTGGGGTCTGGTCGCGCAGCCGCTGCATGCGCTGGCCTTCGGCGCTTGGCTGCCGTTGAACATCCTGTTGACCTTCACCGTAGCCGCGCTGGCGGTGTTCGCGCTGGCCCGCAACCGGCCACTACTGTTGCTGCTGGCCGCAGGGGTGTTGCCGGCCGTGGTGGACTACCAATGGGCCGGCGTCGGCTTCGTGGTGCTGGGCTGGATCGCGTTCCGGCACCGCGCGTGGTGGCTGTTGCTGATCGGCTTTGCGGCGGTGTGCTGGGCCAATCACAACGGCTGGGCGTTGCTGGCCATTCCCGTGGCGTGGGCGCTGGCGCGTGTGCAGTGGCGCATCCCACGCTGGCGCTGGGCGTTCTATGGCTACTACGTGGGGCATCTGGCGGCGCTGGTGCTGCTGGCCCGTGTGCTTTCGTGATGTCGGGATTGGCGTTGCGGATGACTTGAAGGGCGGTGGGTGGCGCGGAACGGGCTCTCGGGAAGCGGGGGCGCGATCGTTGGCCTTCGTGCGCCAAACCCCCTGAAACACAGGCGTCTGCGGGTATGCGACAATGCCGCCTGCTGCATGAATGTCTCCGTCTGTGCACCGCAGCGCTTGCTGATGGCAAGCCTGCTGTGCCCATGATGGATCGCCACCGGAAAAGGGTGGCCGGGTGTGGAAACCCGTTTAGCTATGCGTTGTTTACGCTTGCCAGCCGGCGTCGCCTTGCGCGGCGCCGGCTGGCATTCCGTTCGCGTTCCATGGCGGGCGGTACGTGGGGTGCGCGCAAGCGCACCCACCGGGTAATGACGCTTAGCTACCGGTTTCCACACACGTACCGTCCCGCCGCCCTTGTTAAGGGCGGTGGCACCGTATCCCTGTACGGAGACCAGCCATGAACGCATCGGATATTCCCCACCTGCGCGCGCACTACGCCCCGGCCAATGCCGAAGAGGGCGAGGACGCATCGCGCGATCCCCATAACCTCATCGCGCTGCTGCACCAGATTGGCTTGGGCGCCGCTGCCGACGGCCAGCCCTGGCCCGAGCGCCATCAGCTACCCGGCCGCTGCCTGGCCCTGGCCGACAGCGATGGCGCCCTGGCCGGCCTGCGTATCGTCAACGAGATCCTGCTGGCCGCCGAGCGCGCCCGCCAGAACGGCGGCCCGGAACACTACGTGGGCGACCGCGTGATGGAAGGCCTGAAGCTGGCCGCGCTGGCGCTCACCAACCACGCCATCTTCCGCCTGCACCCCGAGTAGATCCACGCCATGCGTGGATGCTGTTGGCGGATCGCCTGACGACGGGTAGCGCCGAGCCCACGCTCGGCTCACCGGACAATACGCAGCCGAGCATGGCTCGGCTCTACAGCAGAGCCACGCCATGCGTGGACGCTACCGTGGGTGCTTCATCGGCCACAAGGCGGTAACGGCGCCCGCGCCCCAGGCCACCCAGGCACCCAGCCCCATGTAGACCAGCGCCTGCAGGCTGGCCGCAAGCACGAATGGCTCGACGTGCTGGGCCATCGGCAGGCATACGCCACCCAGCACCAGCAGGCCGACCAGCAGCAATGCCGCAGATCCCACCGACGCTCGCTCCTGGGTTGCACGTGGCACCACCGCGCAGGCGGCTGCTACGCAGAACGGCAATAGCAGCGGCACGGCCTGCCAGGCCACACCCACCGCCAGGCTGGCGGAGGCAATGGCAGCCCAACAGATCCGCTCGCGCACCGCCGGGTGTTCGTGGCGTGCCGGCGATGTCCCGAACGCATGGATTCCAGCTGCGATCGCGCTACCCAACAGCAACCCCGCGGCAACATCGCTCCAATAGTGAACCCCCAGCCAGACCCGGGCCATTCCGGCGATCACCCCGGCCATCAGCGCGACGCCCAGCACTGCCCCGCGCTTGAACCCTCCGGTGATGTGTTGGCGTGCCAACAACCACAGCGCGGCCAGTACAAAGAAGCAGGTAGCGCTGGTGGTGTGCCCGCTGAGCAGGGAAGGGCCAGCGGCACCGGCCAAGCTGAGCGTGGCATCGAAGCTGAAGGGGCGTGGCACCGGTGCGAAGACCTTGATGCTCTGCACGGCCAGCGTGACCACCATCAACGCCATCAGCATCAGGCGCGTTGCCTGCGCACCGAACGCCACCCACAACACCGGCATCGCCAGCAGGTAGAACCAGAATTCGCCCAGGACGTTACCGACCACCGCCAGCCCGCGCACCGGCCACTGCTGGGTGCGCTGCACGCGATCCACCTCGGCCTGCCGAAACGCCGATACCGGCGCGAAGCGCTCGACGGCGTGCACTTCGCTGGCGGGTACAGCGTGCAGCTGCTGATAGGCGCGCTCCAGCTGCTGCGGGAACCGCGTGCGCAATCTACGAGCCTCGTCGCGGCTGACCCAGCGCGCTTGGATGATCTCCCGCCCGAGGTGCGGCGCATCCAGCAGGTTCACCGCCTTACCCTGCACCTGGACCGGCTCGAGGGCGCGGCAGGCAAAGACATGCACGCCCGCCTCGTCGTCCAGCAGGCCGGTGGTGGCGACGACAAGCCCGGTTTCTTCCAGCGCTTCGCGGATGGCAGTGTGCTGCGGCAACTCGCCATGTTCTGCTGTTCCGCCGGGCAGCTGCCAGCGCGAGGTGACATCCTGCACCAGCAGCATGCGCTCGCCCGAACGCATGACGCAGACCGAGGCGGCGCTGGCCAGATGGGGTACGAGCAGGAGTGTTGCGAGCAGCACGTATCGCAACGACGTGGCAAACGAAGGAAAGGCTGGAAGGCGCATGGCACCACCGCGTGAGGAGGGTCACGCCGATGGTGCAGTCCGGCCGGGAAGGACACTATCGGATTCGTACGAATCCGACAGTGCGCTTCAGTAGATCCACGCCATGCGTGGATGTTTGGCGGATCGCCACGGTATCAGCCAGGCATGGCCTGGCTCTACTGGGTTTCGGTAGATCCACGCCATGCGTGGATGCATGCTGCAGTGCCAACCAAGGTTGGCACCTACCCGGGCGGTGGCAAGCCCCAGTAGATCCACGCCATGCGTGGATGCCATGGGCGAGAACGTCGCCGGCTCAGAAATCCATCGTCGCCGACAACAAGACTGTTCTCGGCGCTCCCAGCGCCAGACTGGAAAGCAACGGCATGCCCCAGTACGCCTTGTTGGTCACGTTGTTCACCGTGGCGCGCAGCGCCAGCGGCCTGCCGGCCAGTGTGGTGCTGTAGCGCGCGCCCACGTCGAACAACGTCCGCCCCGGCACCGACAGGCGGTTGTCGGCACTGATGTACTGCTTGGACATCGCCGTGGCAGTGCCGGTCAAGGTCAGGCCCTGCAAGGTCGGCACATCCCACTCCACGCCCAGCTTGGCCTGCCGCTGCGCCACGGCGGTAGCGATGCGCCCTTCATTCACGCCACCGGCCGTGCGGGTCAGCTTCGGCTGCACATAGGCCACGCCACCGAGCAGGCGCACGCCGTCCATCGGTGCACCGAAGAAGCCCCATTCCACGCTGCGGTTTCGTTGCTCGCCACCGAACGAGAAGATATTCGTGACCGGGTCGGTGTAGCTGCTCGGTCGCTTGATTTCATACACGCTGAAGGTGTGCGCGAAGGTGCCCAGGTCCAGCTTCAGGCCCAGCTCCTTCTGCTTGGTGCGGAACGGTGCGAACACATCACCGGCATTGGTAGCGGTCATCGGCGCGGTGGCGCCCTGGCTGAGGCCTTCGATGTAGTTGGTGTAGAGGGAGATCGTGTCGGTGGCCTTCAGCAGCAGCGCCGCAGCCGGGGTGGTGGCGCTCTCGTCGTAGCGTGAAGTGCGTGCGCCCGTGGCCACGCTGAAGGTCTCGCTGACCACCTGCTGGCGGCGCACGCCGAGCGTCAACTGCACGCGCTCATCGGCGAAGGACAAGGTGTCGGCGAAGCCGATGCTGTCCAGCCGCAGTTCGGTATGCGAGATGTGCGGCGCTACGAACGGCGCGGCCGGGCCCCACATTGGGTTGTAGAGGTTGGTGGTCCAGTCCCAGCCAGGCACGCTGCGGCGGCCATAGTCGTTCTGAGTGTGCTGGTAGTGGGTCACATTGGCAGCCCATTGATGGCCGATGCTGCCGGTGTGGAACGAGCCACGCAGGCCGACATCTGCGGACTGCTTCCTGATATCGAAGGCGAGCTGGCCGATCACTGTGGTGAAGTCGCCGGCTGGATTGAGGATCTGCGCGCTGATCGAGCCGTTGTAGCGGTAGTCGGTCCTGCTGCTGCCGTAGGCCAGGTAAGCCATCAGGCTATCGTTGATGTCCAGTTCGCCGCGCAGCATCGCGCCCTTGTCCTGGCTGTCCACGTAGGCCCAGTCCGGGTTGATCAGCGTATCGCCACGCGGCGGCCGCGGAATGGCGACGCCCGGTGCCAGGCCGACGCCACGTGCCGGGCCGTCAACACGGTCATCGGCGCTGTACAGATCCGCCGACAGCCGCGCACGTTCGCCGCGCCAGTCCAGTGCCAGCGAACCGAGCTGTACTTTCTTGCGCTGCTTGCCGACTGCGCCGTCACCATCACGCCAGGCGCCGTTGAAGCGGATGCCGAACTGCTTGTTCGAGCCCAGGCGACGCCCCACATCCACATGGGTGCCAAACTGCGCATCGGAGGCGAAGTTGGCACTGACCCGCAGCAGCGGTTGATCACCGGCACGCTTGGGGACCAGGTTGACGCTGCCACCGACCGAGCCGCCCGGCGGCATGCCGTTGAGCAGCGCGGAGGGGCCTTTCAGCACCTCGATGCGTTCGAACATTTCCGGCGAAGTGCGGTAGTAGGGCGCCATGCCGCTGAGGCCATTGAAGGTGGTATCGCTGGTGCTGGAGGCGAAGCCGCGGATCGCGTAGTTCTCGCTCCACGAACCGGTGACGCCGTTGCTGAAGACGTTGGGGTCGGTGGCGGCGATGACGTCGGTCAGGTCCTTGGCCTGGCGGTCGCGGATGAACGACTCGGTGTAGCTGATCGTGCTGAACGGCGTGTCCATGAAGTCCTTGTCGCCGAGCAGGCCGACGCGGCTGCCGGCGGCCACTTGCCCGCCCGCATAGTCTGCAGTGACCCGGCGCTGTTCCTGCACCTGCACCGAGGGCAGGGTGGACGGCGCGGAGTCGGCCAGCGCGGCAAACGAGGCCAGCAGCCCCAGCGCCAAGGCCGACACCCGGTAGCGCCGGGCCATTGGCGGATGCATCTGCGCGCGGGTCGCGGCGGCCGCTGCACGCTGCAGCGGAGAGGAAAGGTGGTGCACGGTCATGCCAGGTTCCTGTGAATCGCAGGTGCGAGCGCGCCTGGCGCGCTGCCGACGGCAAGCACGGGGGAGGGCGCAGCGCAGGGTTGTCGGCTGGGTGGGGACCTGGCGGGAAGTGAGCCATGGGCTCGATTGCGGACGGCGGCGGGGTTGCGAACCACACGCGTTCCTAATTAGTTGAGTAAATTAAACTAAATCATATGAAGCGGACAAGAGGGTCCCTTTGCTGGCACCCTCGCTACGGTATGAACATGCACCCTGAGACCCTGGCGGCGGCCCGTGGCCGCCCGCCCACCATCACCCCGGAGCGCCTGGCCGACATCGGCATCCGTCTGGGCCTGCCCAACCTGACCATGGCCAACGTGGCCGCCGAACTGGCGGTGACCCAGGCGGCGCTGTACAAGCGCGTGGCCAACCTGGAGGCGTTGAAGCGGCTGGTGGCCGAAGCCGTGTTCCAGCGCTGGCAGATCCCCCGCGCCTCGGCCGATGCGGCGGGTGGCCTGCAGGGCTACCTGACGGTGTTCGTGGAGTCACTGTGCGAGGTGGTGAAGGCGCATCCCGGGCTGCCCCCGTACCTGCTGCGGCGCACGGTGGCGACCGCACCGATGCTGGAAAAGATCGCCTCGCACCAGGCCCACGTGGCCGAGGTGTTCGGCCTGCCGGTGGACAAGGCGCGCTGGCTGCTGGCCACGATCGCGTTCTACTGCATCGCCGGCGCCGACACCATCTACGCGATTGCGGATGACGAGGAGGGGCAGGTGATCACCGAGTTCAAGCAGGGCATGCGGGCGCTGGTGATCGGGTCGTTGCAGTTGTTGGATGCGGACGACGGGGACGGATTGCCGTGACCCCATCCACGCATGGCGTGGCTCTACAATGCGGCCATGCCTGCCACGCCCACTCTCGATGACCTTCGCCGCTACGCGGTGGCGCGCACCCTGTTCAAGCCGACCACGCTGCTGACCGCGATCCGGCGCCTGGGCTTCGTGCAGGCCGACCCGATCAGGGCACCGGCGCGCGCGCAGGACCTGACCCTGCGCCACCGGGTGAAGGGCTATCGCGCAGGCGATCTTGAGCGCCGGTATACCCGCCTGCCGGTGGAAGAGGATTGCCTGGTGAACTACGGCTTCCTGCCGCGCGAGCATCTGGCACTGATGCACCCGCGCGCGGCCAAGCGCGAGTGGGACGCCGAGACCCATCGCCGCGCGGCCGAGGTGCTGGCGTTCGTGCGCGAGCGCGGCAGTGTGCACCCCCGTGAGGTTGACCAGGCGTTTGCGCATGGCCGGGTGACCAACTACTGGGGCGGCACCAGCAATGCCAGCACGCACCTGCTGGACGGCATGCACTACCGCGGCCTGCTGCGCGTACAGCGGCGCGACAGTGGCACCCGCATCTATGCAGTGGCCGCGCATGCCGAGCCAGATGCCAGCGAACAAGCGCAGATCGAGCGCGCCGCCGCCCTGATCGACCTGGTGGTGCGCAAATACGCGCCGCTGCCGTCGGCCAGCCTGACCTATCTGGTGCGCCTGCTGGGCTATGGTGCACCGCATCTGGCCGAGCAGACCCGCAAGGCATTGGCGCTGGCCAAGCAGCAGCTGGCCAGCTGCACGCTGGAAGGCACCACCTGGTACTGGCCGGCAGACGAGAATCCACGCTCGCGCAGGCACGCGCCAGACGAGCAGGTGCGCCTGCTGGCGCCGTTCGACCCGGTGGTGTGGGACCGCCGCCGTTTCGAGTTGCTGTGGGATTGGGTCTACAAGTTCGAAGCGTACACGCCTGCGCCGAAACGCCAGTACGGCTACTACGCACTGCCGGTGTTGTGGCACGACCAGGTGGTGGGCTGGGCCAATCTCAGCGTGCGCGAGGGTGAGCTGGTGTCGAACGTGGGTTATGCCGGCAAGTCGCTGGCCCGCGACAAGGTGTTTCGTGGCGCGCTGGACGAAGAGCTGCAACGCATGGCGGAGTTCCTGTAGCGCCAAGCGGCGCATGGGTGCCGATCTGGTGCTGGCCGCGTTGGTGTGTTCGTCTGTGATCGGGCTGGGCTTCGGCTAGTTCCCGGCACACAGTGCTGCACAGCTGGACCCTATCTTGGCATTGACGGCGGAATAGGGCCGCCCGCTATGGCACCTGTAGAGCCGAACCCGCGCTCGGCTGCACTCCGTTCAGGTCTCGCTGCACCGAGCGCTGCACGCAGCAAGCCGAGCATGCGCTCGGCTCTACAGCTACTCAGCGCGCCTTGCCTTTGATTGGCACGCCTCCCGGCAGCTGGGAATACCCGCCGTCACCCCAGTGCCGGGTGATGCGCTGGAAGAACAGAGAGTTGGGCACGCGCAGCAGGCAACCGCGCGCGCCTTCGCCACGATCACTCAGCGTGGTGTAGATCAGGTTGATGTCCACCACCTGGCCGCACAGGCCCGGCTTGTCCACGCTTTCCAGCACTTCGATCGTGTCGTTGATGCGGAACGGGCGCGTAGCCACGATCAGGAACGAACAGAACAGGTTGGACAACACGCTCCACGCTGCAAAGAACGCCACCGCACCGACCGCCATGAACCCGGTCAGCGCGGTCCACAGCACCGAGCGCGAAACGCCCAGCCGCTCCAGTATCAGCAGCGCGGCCGCCAGATACAGCAGCAATGCACCGCCGCGGCGCAGGCCCACATGAAGCTCTGGAGCCAGCCTGCCGCGCTGCCGGGCCTGCACCAGCAGCCACGCCAGGGCGCGCACCATCACCCACGCGACGCCGAGGATGGCCAGCACCTCGGCCACCGGCACAACCACGGTCAGCCAATCCTGGATCCAGGCGGGCAATCCGGCCATGAGGGGTCACAGTGTTGCCGCGCCGCCGGAGATGGTCAGCAGTGCACCGGAGGTGTAGCTGGCGGTGTCCGAAGCCAGCATCACATAGGCCGAGGCCAGCTCGGCCGGCTGCCCGGGGCGGCCGAATGGCGTCTGCGCGCCGAACTGTTCGACCTCTTCGGCGGCCATGCCTGCGGGAATGAACGGCGTCCAGATCGGGCCGGGCAGCACGGCATTGACGCGGATCTGATGCTCGGCCAGCAGGCCGGCCAGCCCCAGCGTCAGGTTGGCGACGGCACCTTTGGTTGCAGAATAGGGAAGGATGTTGGGCGTCGGCCGTTTGGAGTTGACCGACGCGGTGTTGATGATCGCACCGCCACCGCGCAGGTGTGGCACGCACAGCCGGGTCAGATTGAACACGGCATGCACATTGGTATCGAACGTCCGCTTCCAGTCATCCAGGGTGATGTCGTCGAAGTGCTCGTAGTAGCGCTGGTACGCCGCGTTGTTGACCAGGATATCGAGACCGTCCAGTTCGCTGGCCACGCGGTCCACGAGCGAGCGCGCCTGTGCCGGGTCGCTGATGTCACAGGGCACCAGCACGGCCTTGCGCCCGGCCTGTTCGATCTGCTGCTGCACATGGCGGGCATCGTCCTGCTCACCATCGAGGAACGCGATGGCAACGTCGGCGCCTTCGCGCGCGAACGCGATTGCCACCGCCGCGCCGATGCCGCTGTCACCGCCAGTGATCAGTGCCTTCTTGCCCTGCAGCAGTCCATGCCCGCGGTAGCTGTCCTCGCCGTGGTCCGGCCGGGGCTGCATCTGCGCGGTCTTGCCGGGGAAGGATTGCTGTTGGGCGGGGAAGGGCGGGTGTGGGTAGTCGGGCAGGGCCATCGTCACTCTCCGGAAGGAAACCGGGGCCAGTGTCCCTCCATGGCGGTAAACGGCCGGAGGGCGCGGTGTCGTTGCGGCGTGGATGTGTGCGCGCAGGACTTCACAGCGGATGGGCGATGGTGGTCATGATGCTGTTGGCCGGTTGACGCGAATCCAGTCGCGTGTGCTGCACGATGATCGGCTGGTCGGATTCGACGAGGGTAGCGAAGCCGGTGCCGCGCGGTACCGGCGCCGGATCCTGCAGGTCATTGAAGCGCAGGTGACAAGTGCGTCGTGCCGGCACGGTGACCCGGTACGGGCCCACGGGATCTCGGTCTTCGAAGTAGAGGGTCAGGGTGACATGCGCGTCCTCGTTGCCGGCATTGAGGACACAGCAGGTTTCGTGACTCTGCATCTCCGGTGACGGTCCGTTGCTCCAGGCTGGAATGTAGCCTTCGGGGATAGCCCAGCGTCGATGCCCGATGCAGGAAGCGTTCGTTTCCATGACGCCGTTTTAGCCCGGCGGGTGTTGCCATCGTGTCCAGTCCCCGCACATCATCCGTGATGACCATCGGCTACCACGCATCGCATGAGCAGTTCCCGCCCGCCACTTTGCTGGGCCTGGCACTGCGCGCCGAACAGGCGGGATTCGAGGCTTTGATGTGCTCGGACCACTTCCACCCGTGGACGACCGCGCAAGGGCAGTCCGGCCACAGCTGGGTATGGGCCGGCGCGCTGGCGGTGCAGAGCGCATTGACCCTGGGCATGGTGACCTGCCCGATGCTGCGCCAGCACCCGGCATTGGTGGCACAGGCAGCGGCGACGCTGGAGCAGTTGGCGCCGGGCCGGATCTGGCTGGCGCTGGGTACCGGCGAGGCCCTGAACGAGCGCATCACTGGCCAGCCGTGGCCAGCCAAGCGCGAGCGGCAGAAGGCACTGCGCGATGCGGCCGAGGTGATGCGGCGGCTGTGGGGCGGCGAG
This sequence comes from Stenotrophomonas sp. YJH_SMC_33, assembly GCF_059372295.1. Lineage (NCBI taxonomy): Bacteria > Pseudomonadati > Pseudomonadota > Gammaproteobacteria > Lysobacterales > Lysobacteraceae > Stenotrophomonas > Stenotrophomonas sp. YJH_SMC_33. The sequence goes on along the minus strand of NZ_JCAFVJ010000004.1, from coordinate 207,320 downwards.
CAGGTCGACCACGACGGTGGCTTCCGGGTGCGCCAGGCACGGCTCTACAGTCGCCCGGCGCTTCCCCTGCCGCTGCTGGGGGCGGCCGTCACCGAGGAAACTGCACGCTGGATAGGGGGCTGGGCCGATGGCCTGATCACCATCAGCCAGCCACTGGCGCAGTTGCGGCGTGTGGTGGCGGCGTTCGAGGACGGCGGTGGCAGGGGCAAGCCGATGTACCTGCAGGCCAAGCTGTCCTACGCGCGCGCCGAACAGGCGGCGCTGGAAGGTGCGATGGAGCAGTGGAGCGCCAACGTGCTGCCGCCGGAACTGGCCGAAGGGCTGGACCAGCCCGAACAGTTCGAAGCACAGGCCCGATCGGTCAGCGCCGAGGTGGTGCGCCAGCACGTGCATGTCTCGGCAGACCTGGGCCAGCATCGGGCCTGGCTGCAGGAGCTGCAGGGACTGGGCTTCGATCGCATCTACCTGCACAACGTGAACCGCGAGCAGGAACGCTTCATCGATGATTTCGCCGAGCACGTACTGCCTGCGCCGCGCACTCAGGCACCCTCGGCGGCCAGCCACGTATAGCCATGGCCTTGCAGGTAACAGCGGCGATCCTGCAGCTTGGCGCCTTGGCCCACCAGCGTGTTCAACGGACCGCGCAGGGGCACGTCCACCTCGACCGGCTCGTCGCCGAAGTTGATCAGTGCCAGTGCCTGATGGGGTGCCTCACCGTAGCGGAGCATCAGCAGCGCGGGAGATGGCGGGTCGAGCGTGTGAGGACCCTGCTGCAGCACGGGATGTGCATTGCGCTGCTGCAGCAGCTCGCGCACCCGCAGCAGCAGTGAACCTGGCGTCGTGCGTTGCGCCTCGACGTTCACCGTGCGGTAACCGTACGGGCCGTCTGCCGGTGGTGCGCGCCAGGCATGCCGCGGTTGATCGGTAAACCCCGCCGCTGGTCCACCGTGCCAGTGCATCGGCATGCGCACGGCATTGCGCTCTGGCAGCTCCAGGCAGTCACCGAGGCCGATCTCTTCGCCGTAGCGGATCACCGGTACCTGGCCCAGCGACAGCAATGCCGCCCAAGCCATACTCTGCCATGCGATGTCGCCCTCCAGCATCGGTGCCAGCCGGCGGCGGATGCCACGGCCATAGATTCGCATGCCACGCTCAGGGGCGAAGCGTCCCATCACCGCTTCGCGCTCGTCCGGCTCCAGCTGCTCCAGGTCAAGCTCATCGTTGTTGCGCAGCCAGGCGATGCGGGTGTGCGGCGGCGCCTGCGGTCCGTATTCGGCCATGACCCGGGCCACTTCGCTGGCGTCGCCGCGCGCCAGGGCCAGGAAGAAATGATTGTTGAGGTGGAAATCCAGCAGGTGCGAAAGCCGCCGGCCCTGGCAGAGGAAGTCACCGTAGCGCGACGCGGGGACGTCCGCTTCGCCGATCAGCGGCAGGCCTGGCTGCTGCGCGTCTGCCGTGGCGCGCATTTCCTCCAGCAGCCACAGCCCGTCGTCGCGGGGGTCGGCGTGTCGCGCGCGCTCGGCCATGTACGGCACCGCGTCCACGCGGAAGCCGGCCACGCCGCGCTGCATCCAGAACGTCATCACCCGCAGCAGTTCGTCGCGTACTGGCGCATGGGCCAGCTCCAGGTCTGGCTCGTGCCGGTAGAACATATGCCGGTTGAACGCGCCGGCCTCGGCGTTCCAGGTCCAGGCAGACGCCTCGATCGGCGGGAACATCGGCTTCAGGCCATCGTCGGGCACGTGGTCGCTCCACAGGTACCAGCGGCGCCAGGCCGGGTCGCCGCGCTGCGCGGCGACGAACCACGGGTGAGCGCTGGCAGTGTGCTGCATCACCAGCTCGACGATGATGCCGATGTCGCGTGCGGCGGCAGCATCGACCAGGCGCTGGAACGCCGCCTCGTCACCCAGGCGTGGATCGATGCGGTAGTGATCGGTGACATCGTAGCCACCGTCACGGCCGGCGTTGCAGTAGAACGGCAGCAGCCACAGGTGGCTGACACCGAGCCACTGCAGGTAGTCCAGCTTTTCGGTGATGCCATCCAGAGTGCCCCAGCCGCGCCCATTGCTGTCGCGGAAGAGGTAGGGGTCGACCTGGTAGATCGCACGCAGCGGACGCACCGCCATTGGGCCGCTCCAGCACCGTTCAAGGGTGACCAGCCTGCTGCGCGACATGGCAGCGGTCCGTGAACCGGACGGCACCGCATCATGACGTGGCATCCACGGTCCCTGCATGCCTGGGCGCGCAGAGTGAATGCTCGTCCCGCTGCGTCGAGGAACCTTTATCCATGCCCCGCCGCAAAACGCTTCGTATTGCGACGTTCAACGTCAACGGCATCGGCACACGCCTGCCGCAGCTGCTGGACTGGCTGCACAGGGAATCGCCGGACGTGGTTGCCCTGCAGGAACTGAAGGCCACCGACGCCGCGTTTCCCGCTGCGGCATTGGAAGAGGCCGGCTACGGTGCACTCTGGCAGGGTGAGGCGCGCTGGAACGGCGTGGCGCTGCTGGCCCGGGGCACCATGCCGGTCGAGAGCCGCCGACGATTGCCGGGCGAACCCAAGGATACGCAGAGTCGCTACCTTGAGGCAGCGGTGCACGGCGTCATCGTGGGTGCCCTCTACCTGCCCAACGGCAACCCGCAGCCCGGGCCGAAGTTCGACTACAAGCTACGCTGGATGGAACGCCTGATCCGGCATGCGCGCAGCCTGGTCGAGCTGCCGCACCCGGCGCTGCTGCTGGGTGATTTCAACGTGATTCCCAACGAAGCCGACGTCTACGACCCCAAGGCCTGGCGCCGCGATGCGCTGTTCCAGCCCGAGGTTCGCGATGCCTTCGAGCGGCTGCTCGCGCAGGGCTGGACCGATGCGCTGCGAAAGGTGCACGGCGACGCCACGATCTACACCTTCTGGGACTATTTCCGCCAACATGCCGAGCGCGACCGTGGGCTGCGCATCGATCATCTGCTGTTGAATCCGATACTGGCGGGGCGACTGAAGGATGCCGGCGTCGACCGCTGGGTACGACTGCAGGAAAAGGCCAGCGACCACGCGCCAGCCTGGGTGACGGTCAGGGCGTGATCAGCGTGCGGCCGGGTCTTCGCGCCGCTCGCGGCGTACCCGCGCGCGGGTGCGGTACAGGCGGCTGTCCGCCTTCTGGATGGTGTCGGCCACGGGTTCGCCGGGCGTGTTGATGGCCGCACCCATCGAGAACGCGCTGGGCGAAAGCGCGGCGTGGTCCTGGTACCAATGCTCCAGTTCGCTCAGGCGGCCATTCGCTGGCGCGACCAGCACCACCATGAACTCGTCGCCACCCAGCCTTACCACGGTCTCGTCCTTGCCCAGCGGCGAGCGCAGGAAGGTGGCGAACTCGACCAGCACGGCATCGCCACGGCGGTGGCCCTGGGTGTCGTTGATGTGCTTGAAATGGTCCAGATCGAACATCACGCACGCCCAGCGCTCGTCAATCAGTTCATCCAGCCGGTGCAGGTAACGCCGGTTGTAGCACTGCGTGAGCGGATCCTTGAAGGACATGTCGCGCAGCTGCTGCTCCTGCATCCTCAGCGCGGTGACGTCCTGCGCATGCCCCAGCACGTAGGGCGGGCTGGCTTCGTTGTCGAGCACGTTGTGGTACGCCCAGTAGTGGCGCGTACCATCGGCGGCAATCAGCTCGATCACGCCAGCGTCGGTGTGGTTTGCCTGGATCCGGGCGAGGTAGGCCTTGAAGCCCTCGCGCTTTTCCGGTGGCATCAGGTCACACAGGCTGCGCCCGATCATCTGGCTTTCCTCGAAGCCCAGCGACTGCACCGCCGCCGGATTCACCGAGGTCAATGTCCCGTCCAGCGTGTGGGTGCAGATCAGGCCCAGGCTGTAGTGGAACAGTCGCCGGTAGCGGGTTTCGCTGGCTTCCAGCGCGTCGAGCGCGGCCCGCTCGTCCGTGATGTCCTGGATGGCCCCGACCAGGCGCGGATGGCCGTCGACCTGTTGCCGGCTGCCGACCACCCGGGTCCAGATCGCGCGCCCGTCGGCGGTCGTCATTGGCAGCTGCACCTCCCAGGACGTGCCTTCGTCGATGCAACGCTGCACTGCCGCGCGGATGATGTTGCGGCTGTCTTCGCGATAGAACGACAGCGCGGTGTCGAGCGTCGGTTCAAAGTTGCTGCGCACGCCGTGCAACTGCTTGGTCTCGCGGGTCCAGCGCACTTCGTTGGTGACCAGGTCCATCTCCCAGCCGCCCACCCGCGCCGCGCGGTTGGTGCGCTCCAGGAAGTCTTCGCTGCGTTTCAGCTCGCGTTGCAGCGCTTTCGCCTGGCCCACCTGCGCCATCAGGGTACTGCGCTGTTCCAGCACCTGGGTGGTGACCCGCGCCAGATGCACCATCAGTTCGCGCTGGGAGGGGGACAGCACGCCGGGCATCGGGTCGAGCAGGCACAGCGTGCCGATACGTGCGCCGTGCGCCGAGCCCAGGGGGATGCCAGCGTAGTGGCGGATGCGCGGCCCACCTGTCACCAGCGGATTGGTGGAGAAACGTGGATCCTGGCGCGCATCGGGTATCTCGAACAGCTCGTCCTGGCGTATGGCATGGGTGCAGAAGGAAATTTCGCGAGCCGTCTCGCTGACGCCCTCAAGGCCGATGTTGGCCTTGAACCACTGGCGGTCTTCGGCCACCACGGTGATCAGGCCCATCGTCAGGCCAGTCGCGGCGCGGGCGGCGGCGACGATGGCATCGAACACCGGCTCCGGGGGCGTATCCAACAGGTGCAGTCCTTCGATTTCGAGCAGTCGTTCGGCTTCGTCCATGGCGCTTTTCAGGGCTGGGTGGCGAGGGCGGTTGCGGCGGCTGTCTTGGATCACGGTAGTGCGTGCGGCGTTATGTATCGCCATGGCAGGGTGATGCCGGCGTGAGGCGCGCGCGCCGACTCAGTGTTGCCGGAGCGATGCCTGCAAGGCGGTAGCCAGCGCGGCATCACCGGACACCAGGTCCTGCCAGCGCAGCGTGATGCCCTTGCGGCGCCCCTTTTCAACCAGCTTCAGTCCTTCGGGGTCCACGATGAGGGTGTAGGGCTGGCCATCGATGTCCAGTTCGCGTCGCAGCGGTTTGTCGAGCGGGGTCATCATCGTTTCCTCGCCGGGGAGAGCGCGCGGCGTGGCTGTATCGATACGTGACGATGATCACGGACGTGCCAACGCCAGGGGAAATCAACAGCGCGGGTGATGCCGATGCGGGGCCCGACCACTGGATCCTCCGGCGGCGGCACGCCGTCGCTGACGATGACAATGCCGTGGTTGCCGGTCACCAGATCAGCGCCGTCGAAGCTGCGGTCCAGCCCGAAGGCCTGCGAGAGCTTGCCGGGCCCGCTGGCCAGATCGTGGTCGCGGCGCGCAGCGGGGCGCAGTTCGCGCATGCGCTCCAGGCCCACCAGCGGCTCGATGGCCCGCAGCAGCACCGCCACGCCTTCACCCACTTCGCCGCAGACAACGTTGCTGCCCCAGTGCATCCCGTAGGTGAAATAGACATACAGGCGGCCGGCCTCACCGAACATGCTGGCCGTGCGCGGCGTCTGCCCGCGATAGGAGTGTGCGGCCGGATCGACACTGCCCGCGTAGGCTTCGACTTCAACGATGCGACCGGCCCGGCCATCGTCACGGACCAGGAGCTTGTTGAGCAGCTCGGGCGCAACCTCGACGGGCGGGCGCCGGTAGAAGCTGCGCGGGAGGATCTGAAGAGAGGCAGGCAACCAATCCGGCACGGTAGAGGCAGGCTCGGGCAAACGGTGATGGCACTGTGGCATCAGGCAGGTGAAACGGGCGCAGACGCAGTGTCATTGCTGCGCAGGACCGGCGGCCAGTGCGGCTCTCCGTGCGGCATAGACCTCCGGCGTCTGTGGCTTGATGAACAGTGCCACCAGTTCCGGATACTCGCGCTTCACCGCCGTTTCGATGCGGGTGATGCAGGCTTCGATCTGCGGGGTCCGCCGGTCATCCTCGAACTCGGCGCTGAGCATGGCCACGACCTGTTCCGGGCCCATCTGCATGGTGGTCACGCCATTGGCGCGGCGCAGGTCTGGATCGGTTTCCGCCACGGCCATGATCCGATCGGCCACCGCCGGGTGGGCCGGCTCACCCACCAGCAGTCCCTTGGTTTCGCGTGCGAGGAGAAAGGCGGTGGCGGCAAGCACGCCCGCGATGCACAGCGACGCCACACCATCAAGCACCGGCACGTCCAGGATCTGTGCGGCCACGAGCCCGATCAGTGCGAAACCCAGGCCCAGCAGGGCCGCGCTATCCTCCAGCAGCACGGTAAAGGTGGAAGGATCCTTGCTGCGGCGGAAGGCTTCGAAGTAGCCAAGCTTGCCCTTGGTACGCCGGAACTCGCGCAGCGCCACCCACCAGGAGGCACCCTCGAACAGGATGGAGATGCCCAGCACGCTGTAGCTCAACGCGTGGTTGGTGGCCGGCTCCGGCTGGCGGATGTGCTGGATACCTTCGTAGGCCGACACACCGGCGCCGGCAGCGAACACCAGCAGGGCGACGATGAAGCTCCAGAAGTACAGTTCGCGGCCATAGCCGAACGGATGTACCGGGTCCGGCGCCTTGCCGGCGCGGCGCAGCCCGTACAGCAGCAACACCTCGTTGAGGGTGTCGACCAGCGAATGCACGCCTTCGCTGAGCATGGCCGAGCTGCCGGAGATGCCGGCGGCGATGAACTTGGCGATCGCAATGGCGAGGTTGCCCGCGAGCGCGGCATAGATGACAAGGCGGGAACCGGTGGGAGCGGACATGTCAGCAGCGGGGCACGGTAGACGGCTGATCTTCGCGGTCTGCCCGTGCCCATCGCGTGCACGTCGCGGTCAACGCCCCCTGGGATTGAGATAAAGCCGGGCTCCATCCGACTCGCGGAACCCCGACCAGCGCCCGCTGCCCGACGCGCGGAAACGCCCGTACACCGTATTGCTGGTATCGGTCAGCAGCAGCTGGTTGCCCGACAGTACCCAGCGGTTGGCCGAGAAGAAGCCGTCCGGGCAGCCGGCAGGCACGTAGGCGCTGTAGCCACCGAACCACTCACTGTTCTTCAGCTCGATGGTGCAGGTGCTGCCGTTCTCCTGGCCCAGCGTCCAGCTGCCGAACAGATCGCTGTCGCGCACATCGCGGTCGCCGCGGTGGCGGTCATGGTTCCAGTCGTCGTTGTCGTCGTGGAAACCGAAGCCCACGTCGATCTCCTTGCTTTCGGTGCGCGACTCGGACTGGGAGCTGCCACTGGTGGTGGTCTGCGTGGTCATCGAACCACTGGTCTGGGTCTGGGTGCTGCTGGATTGCGTGGTCTGGTCGGTGTGGGTGGTCTGTTCGCCGAAGCCGGACGAAGCGTCCTGGGCAAGGGCGGGCAGGGCCAGGAAGTACAGCGCCGACAGGCAGCTACGGGCAAGCAGAGCAGCCATCGCAGGATCCTCGGAAGGGTGGATCGCGCGAGCATCGAACCGGTGGGGTGGGAGACGGTGTGAGGGCGCGCCCTGAGGCAAGCCAGCCAAGAACAGGTGCTGTCCGCTGAAGGGTAGTGCCGGCCGCTGGCCGGCTCCCCTTTGACGCCCAGAGCCGAAGGAATGCCGGCCCGCGGCCGGCACCTCCCGCAGCCAGGCATGGCTTGGCGCTACGGGTCGGGTTTCACCCTTACCACCCGTTTCCGGTACTCGTACACGTTGTCACCGCGGATGCGCTTGTCCTCGGTGCCGGTGACCCGGCCCACCTGCTGGTCCGAACCGGTCACGGGCTGTGCCTCGATTTCGGTCTCGTGCTCGAAGGAATGCGATTTGTCGGTGTTGCGGTAATAGCGGTACAGCGCCCAGTACAGCGCGGTCGCGCCGGCTGGACCTGCCGCCAACAGCCAGAGTCCACTGTCGTCGCTCATGTCGATGCTACCAGGAAGGCAATTGCGAGGGCTTCAATGATGGTGCCGGTGGCCAGTGCCGCCAGCAGCATCTTCCATTGCTGCACGGGCACGCTGCCCATGGTTTCGCCGGTACGGCCGTTCACCGCGATGTAGTGCAACATGCCGCCGTTCTTTCCGGGCTGGTGATACGAGTACAACCACACCGGCAGGTACATCGACACCCAGCGCGTTCCATGCACCTCCAGCTGTTCCTGTTCCCAACGCACGCCACGGTTGTAGCGCCTCACCGAACCTTCCACCTGTGCGCGGGCAATCGACAGAAGCTGGTCTTCCAGCCGCGGCCGCAGCTTTTCCACGTCGAGATTGCGTTTTTCAGAGGTGAAGCCGGCCAGGTACGAAGCGTTCCATTTCACCGCGTTCTTGGTGTCGAATGGCAGGATGGTGTTGATGATGTTGTTGGTGTTGGCCCGGGTATCCAGATTGCCGCGCTCGGCCGAGGATTCCAGGGGCAGGTCATCAACGGTGAAATCGACCTGGCGTTCGACCTGGTAGACATCGGCGTCGTAGAGGGTGCGCTTGTTCTTCTCGCTGCCCACCGTGTACTCGCGCGTCTTGATCTCGCCCTTGCCGGCCACGGCCGCGCTTACATTGCTGTCGACGATCATGTAGGGGAGGAACACGCCCACCACGTTTTCCGGGGTGAACTGGTCCTTGAACGCTTTCAGCGCGAACATCCGGCGCTTGTCGACGAACTGGCGGATGCGCGCGACCGCATCGTCCTTCTTGATGTGGAAGGGCAACACCGCATCGGGCACGGCGCCATTGCTGATCTGTTCGTTGACGCCGAAGACGTGGCGGCACCAGTGGCAGCGCGCCGTCATCGTGCTTTCGGTATTGACCGTGACCTCGGCACCGCAGCCGGTGCACTTGAACGTCATCAACGCCGAGGTGTCGGCGTCGATGTCACGCGCGCCGGAGGCGATGACCGTACCGCGCAGCTGGTCGATGGCCTCGCCCAGCCCGAATTCCTCCTCCACGCGCGCGCCATGCCATTCGTGACGGCAGTACAGGCAGACCAGGATATCGGTGCCGGCCTTGGGCCGGATGTCGGTGGCGCCGCACTTCGGGCAGCGGTTGAGACCGTCTTTCAGCTCGCTGGCCGAGGTATCGATGGCCACAGGATCGGGCGCTTCCACTTCATCGCGGATGGCCTGTGGCAGAGTCGGCGTGTCCAGCGGGAAGCTGCCGGGCAGGGGAGGGACGTCCTGCGGCGAACCGGGCCCATCCAACGACGCCGCCGGCAGGGGCGGCGGCGTCGCGGGCACGGATCCGGGCAGCGGCGGTGGGCCGTTTCTGGGATCGGACATGTGGGTTGTGCGTTCTGCTGTTACAGGCCCAGTGCCTTGGCTTTCAGGGTGTCATAGTCGCCTTGGGTGATCAGGCCCAGGTCCAGCATTTCCTTTGCCTTCTTCAGCTTGGCCACCGGGTCATCCGCAGCCGGGGTGACCGGCTGCTGCATGCCGCCCACACCGAACATGCCCGAGGCCATGCCGACACCGACCAGGCCCGCCGCACCGCCGTTCTCGCCGGCCGACTGGATGCCCTGGGCGACGCTGGCCTGCAGGTTGGAATTGCCGCGCGAACCGGACAGCGCATCGGCGCGCTGCACGGTCTTCAGCAGTTCGCGGGTGTTGGCGTCGTACTCGATCGAGACGATGGCGGTCTTGACGATGGCCAGGCCGCGGTCGGACTTCCACTGGTAACCCTGCTCGACGGCGGCGGACAGGCTCTGCGCGAAGCCCAGCGAGTCCTGCTGCAGCTTGGTGATGCGGTTGCCCTTGCCCGGATCGTTGGTATACAGGCTGAAGGCCGGGGCCAGCGAACCGACCACTTCATTGAACAGTTGGCTGGCAGCGGCGTTGTCCAGATCGGTGAAGTCGAACACCTGGCCCGGCCGCAGGTAGCTGGCCGGCACGAAGTTCTTCACGAACAGGATCGGGTCGACGATCTTGAGCGTGTACGAGCCGCGGGTGATCGCACCGACCTGGGTATTGAGGAATCCGTCGTCCCAGTAGATTTCCGACTGGGTGCCGAAGCGGTTGTCCGGCAATTCCTTCAGCGAGACGAAGTAGGCCGCCTGCTGCGCGCCCGGCTGGCCGCCGAACTTGAAGCGTTCCCAGCTCTGCTTGATGAAGGTGCTGACCAGGCCGTCGCCGGCGAAGATCGACTGCGAGTTCAGGTCGTCCGAACGCCATTCGTAGCCACCCGGTTCGGCGACGAATGCGGTGATCGCGCCGTCCTGGAGCAGCAGCAGGCCGTAACCTTCGGGCACGATGATCTTCGAGCCGTTGGTGATGATGTTGGACGAGCCGCTGGTGTTGGAGCCGCGGCCGGCATTGGTGCCCTGCGGCACCGCCGCGAACAGGGCGGCCGTGGACGGCAGGCCCGCCGGCACGGTGTAGAAGTCCTTCCACTGGTCGGCCAGCACACCGCCAACCGCCCCCTTCACCGCCTGTACCAGACCCATGTCCAACTCCCTGTGATTCGAGGGCAGGCACCATGCCTGCCGAGCTGGACTGAATATAGCAGCGGTGGAGGACGGCAGTAGTGCCGGAACATGAATCCGGATCAGCGCCGGCCAGTGCCGGTTGGCCCGGCCCGTACCGCCCGCAGCACGGCCGCCATGTCCAGCGCCCCCGATCCGGACGCCAGTGCCTGTGCGAACAGCGCGTCGCTGGCGTCGATCAAGGGCGCATGCATGCCCACCTCATGGGCGGCAGCGGCTACCAGCCCACTGTTCTTGCGCACGTCGGTGATCGACGCCTGCACGCTGAAGTCACCACGGATCATTTTGTCCAGCTTGATTCGCGATACTTCGCTGGCCATCGGCCCTGCGTTGAGCACCTGCGCGAAGCGGTCAAGCTCGATGCCGTGTGCTTCGGCGAAGTACACCGCTTCGGCCAAGCCGGTGACCAAGGTGATCAGGTACAGGTTCACCGCCAGTTTCATGCGCAGTGCGGACGGCACTGCACCACAGCACACCGTTTGCCTGCCCATCGGTGCAACCAGTGGGGCGGCTGCCGCGAGGTCGACATCGGCACCGGCCAGCAGGATCACTAGCTGCGCCGCTTCGGCCTGCACGCGTGAGCCAGACACCGGCGCTTCCACGTAGCGGCCGCCCGCGGCACGGATCTGTTCGGCCAGCGCCTGTGAGTACGCTGCCGAGCTGGTACCCATGTTGATCAGCAGGCGGCCCTCGACCCGCTCGCCAAACGCCGCGCCATGCCGATCGAGCACGCTGTCGATGGCATCGTCATTGGCCAGCATCAGGATGAGGGTGTCGCAGGCCGCGAATACCTCGTCCACCGCCTCGCAGACGTTGATGCCGGCGGTGCGCGCGGCCGCATGGTTGCGGTCGGAGCGCGACCAGCCGCATACCTCGTAACCTGCGCGAGCCAGATGGGCCGCCATGGGCGTTCCCATCACTCCAAGTCCCAGGAATCCGATGCGCATGATGGACGTCCGCTGGCCGCAGAGCGCCCATCATGCCATGGGCAGTGGCCGCTAGAGCATGTAAGGAATCTTGAACGCCAGCGTGAAGTCCGGTGCGTCCGGGGTCAGTCCGATGCCCAGCAACGTCACCAGCGTGGTGTGCTGGTTCAACGCATAGGTCACGCCCAGGTTCAGTGATGCCGCATTGGCGTCACTGCCGATCACCTTCATCCACTTGCCACCCTGGAAGCGGGTGGAGGCGCGGGCGCTGATGCGGTCGCTGAAGGACAGGCTCAGGCTGGTCCGCTCGTTGAATGCGAAGGCCACCCCAGCACCGAAGTACACCGAGCCGCCCAGCTTCACGTCGCCTGGGTTGACCGTATCCGGATTGCTGTCGATGTCGCTGAAGCCGCGAGGGATGGAGTGCACGTACCCGATGTTGGCGAACAGGATGGCCGGGTCAGCGGTCTTCACCATCGACAGGCCGAGGTTGGCCTGCCATACGCCGTTGCCGGTGGGTTGCTCGCGCGGCACGGCGAAGCGGATGTAGTCGTCGTCATCGCGTTCGATCACCTTCCAGTCCAGGCCGTAGGGCGCGCGCCCGGTGGGGGCGGTGACACCGGCCGTGAGCACGGTCTCAGGGCGCCAGCCGCGTTCGCCGAACAGCCGGTAGTTCGCGCTCAGGCCAATGTCGCCCAGGCCGTTGCCGTTGGTCTGCTCCTGCGCGATGGCGGCCGCTGCACCGCCGGCGCCGCCTTTCTGGTACACGGTGCGCCGCGCCAGGTAGGGCACATCCAGGTTGAGGGTCAGGTTCGGGCTGACGCCCCAGCGGGCCGCCACGTTATAGGTCAGCGAGTCGGACTCCACGTTCTCGATGGCGATATTGCCGAGGAAGATGGCGTCCAACGCGAGGAAGCCGTTGAGGGTGAGCTGCTTGCGGTCATAGCGGGCGTAGGTGAGGCTGTTCTCGATGGTGAAGCGACGCGAGAACAGGGCCGATTGCTGCTGCTTCACGTCGTCCACGCTGCGCCGCGACTCCTGCCTGGCCTGCTGGGCCTCGGCAGCGGTACTGGCGTAGCCCTCGCTGCTCGGTGGAACCGCGGCGGCCGCCGCCTGCGCCAATGGCGCGGCAGGTGGGGTCGAGGCTGGGCCAACCCGCCCGCCCAAGCGTGCCTGCATGGCCTGCACCTGCATGTCCAGTTCGCGCAGCCGCCGCACTTCCTGTGCGTAGTTGGCTTTCAGCTGTTCCAGCTGGTTGGCCAGGGCCTGCACGTCTGCGCCATCGTCAGGCGTCGGCGGCACGGCAAGGGCGGTGCCCGCCAGCGCCGCCAGCGCCAACGGGGTGATCCTCATCAGGGTGTGCATGTTCGTGTCCTGCGTTGTGGAGCGTTTCCCCCAATGCCAGGCCCTGCTACTGGCCCGGCCCCATGCCGCGGTTCAACGCAATCGCCTGGGCCACGTTCTGGCTCAACGGCAGGTTGCCGCCCACGGCGTTGCGCACCAGCTCCAGCCGCAGCTGGTTGCTGGCGATCTGGCCGTCACCGGTAAGGGCGATGCCCTGGCCGACGCTGCCATTGCGGATCCACTGCTGCACCAGCCCCTGGCCATCCACCTGCAGCAGCAGGTGTGCCTGGTTGCCTTCCAGCACGGCCGTCGCGCTGGCGCCGGCCGGCTGCGCGGTGACGTTGCCTGCGCCATCAGAGAGAACAGCCGGCACGCCACCCTCGCGGACGGTCAGCGTGGTGACGTTGCGCGCGACATTGCCATCGCCGGCCACCTGCACGCTCTGCACCAGGCCGCTGGCATTGGCCAGGCCGCTGCTGTCGATGCTGCGTCCGTGGGTATCGGGCAGCGGCGCATCGGCTGCCGTGACATTCACGCTGGGCTGGAAGCTGAGCTTCGGCGCGCCAGCACCACGGAAGTCCATGCCCAGGGTCAGGCTGCCCTGCAGGGTCGTGCCGTTGCTGGCCTGCCACTGCGACACCATGGTGACCCCGAACCAGGCAACGTTGTTGCCACCCACGGTGTAGCGCCCCCGCATCAGGCTCAGCTCCGGGTCGGGGATTTCCGTGAGTCCACGCCCCGTCCTGCCGTCGGCGGCCTGCAGGGGCAGGGCAGGGGCCATCAGCAGCAGAGCCATCCATACGTGTTGACGGAACATGGTCGTACCTCCTCAGAACAGGTCGGCGTGGCTGAAGCCGAAGTCGACCAGTTCGGCATCGGTGATCGGCCCTTGCCGCGCGTAGAGCGCGCGGGCGCTTGGCCGTTCGCTGGGTTGCAGAAGAACGGTGTTGCGATCGAAGTCGCTGCCGATCACCACGAAGACCGCGCGCGATGGCCAGGCGGCCAGGAACTCCGGCAGCGCCAGGCTGCGGTTGCCGAGGATCGGGTCAGCCACTTCCACGATGCCGTTGCGCACCTGCTTGAGCACCACGAAATGGCGGAAGCCGCGCACGTCCATCAGCACCAGTCCTGGCACGCGAAGGGTGCGCAGTCGTGTTTCATCGATGCGGTAGCCCCGGCCACGCATGCCCAGCGATTCCACGTAGCGCTTGATGTCGAGCAGGGAGAAGCCGCGTTCGGCCACCAGCGCTGGATCGGAAACCCCCATCATTCCTTCGATCACCGTCGCTTCGTCGGTCTGCAGGTGATAGGCATGGCGCAGGATGGTCGCCAATGCGGCTGCCCCGCAGCTGTAATCGGTGTGCTGGCGCACCACGTTGCGGTAGCGCCGCTCCTGCATGCTTTCGACCTTCTGCTGCAGCAGCGCGCCGTTGGGCAGCACGCCGGCGAAGTGGACCTCGCCGGCCCACGCCCATGCGGTGCCCAGCAGCCACAGGCAGGCCAGCAGGCGCATCGATGGAGGGCAACGGATCATCTACGTTCTCCGGCAGCAGGGGGGAGCCCCCGTTCCAAGGGGGAGGAGGAACAGGGGCTCCCGGGGACCCGGCCATTGGCGGACGGCCGGGGTGTTGCGCTTACTCGCCGCTGCCACCACCGCCGCCGGTGCTGGGCTGGGCGACTGCCAGGGCCAGGCTGTTGGCCTGCAGGTTGCCGGTGCCCGCAGCAACGTTCACGCCGATGTTGCCGGAGGCGCCCGAGAAGGCACTGCCGGACAAGGCCGAGGTGTTGGTCGCATTGACGTTCACCCACCGCGTGGTGCTGACCGTGCCGCTGAGGCTGGCATACAGGTCAGCCACGCCCAGTTCGACGAACTGGCTGGTGCCACTCTCACGCGTATCGAAGCCCAGGCCGCCCACCCCTTGCCGGTTGGGGTTCATCGTGGCGTTCTGGATCTGGTTGTCCAGATCGATATGGCCGGTGCTGTTGCCACCCGGGTGCGGCAGCTCGCCACTCCACGTATCCAGGTAGTAGTTGGCCATCTGGTAGGCGTTGCCGGTGCCGCGGTAGGTGCCCGCGCCATAGGCCAGTGTCAGGCCGCTGACGCCGCCACGCATGCCGACCTGCACGGTATCGGTGTAGGACTGCACGAAGCCGGCGTTGCTGACCGTGTTGCCGGTGGAGACCTGGTTGGAGCTGATGCTCGACTGGGCCACCGCCGTGGTCGCTACCGACGCCGCGAGCGCGTTCTTCTGCTCATTGTTGTTGCCCGAGGCGATGTTTACACCGATGTTGCCGGACGCGCCGCCAAAGGCGTTGCCGCTGAGACCTGCGGCGTTGGTGACACCGGAGTTCATGGTGGCGTTGCCGAAGCCGGCCTGGTTGACGAACACCTCGGCGTCGGCCATGCCGAAGCTGAAGGACGCATCGGCCGCAGATAGTGAGGCCGCGTTGTCCTGCGCATTGTTGTCGCCGGAGACGACATTGAAGCCCAGATTGCCCGAGGCACCGGCACCGACGCTGTCACCGATCGACGCGCTGTTGGTGACCAGGCTGTTGCTGGTGGCGTTGTTGCTGATCGACTGCCGGTTGTCGATCACGGCAATGGCCGCCGAGTCGAGGTCGATGTCGCCGGTGATGTTCGGGTCGCCGGAGAAATTGATGTCGGTGCTCAGGCGCAGGTCCTTCTCCAGGTTCACGTCGACGCCGTGGTTGTTCTTTTCCTTGCGTTCGTCGGCCTGGATGTTGCTGTGCTTCTGCACGTTGACGTTGACAGTGCGGTTGCGCACGTCGTTGTCGGTGTGGTTGTGCGTGTCGTTGCGGGTCTCGCTGACGGTGTGGTTGTGGTTGATGTTCGCGTTGGCGTTCTGGTTGTCCCAGCCATTGGCCGCAGCGGCGGTCGAGGCAGTGGCAATCGCCATGGCGAGCATGGTCTTTTTGACGGTCGCTTTCATGGTGCCCTCTCTCTCATCAGGTGGTGCATCGGTTGGGTGGTTGTCACGGGCGGTCCTGCACGACCAGGCCCAGTACGTTGGCCGTGTCGTTGCCGTTGCCCGCGATCTGATTGAGTTGCAGGACCCCGTCGAATCCCCGCAGTGCGGTGCTGGCTACACCGGCGCTGCGGGTGCCCGTCGCGACGCCGTAACCGGTGTCGTCCCGCCCCCCTGCCAACGCGGAACCCTCGGCGGCCAAGGCCGTATCGTCGGTTTCGCGTATGCCCTGTCGGGCCAGCGTCGCGCTGACGACGTTGAGCGTCGTGTTGGCGATGCCGCTGGCCTGGTTGATGGATGCGATGCCACTGGCACCGGCCAGTGCGTCACCGCCAATGAACGCGGTGGCCTGCAGCGGCCCGGACAGCACGCGGTTGCCCTGCTGCAGTTGCCGGGCATTGATCGCCACGTCGGCGCGATCACCCTTGGCGATACCCCGCAGGTTGGCCTGCACGTTGAGGTCGCCGGCGGCCTGGTTGACGGCGATGGCCCCATTCGCCCCGGCCAGTGCGTGGCCGTCGATGCGGGCCACGTCGAGATAGGCGAGCATGCCGCCGTAGTCATCGGCCCGGGTCGCCCAGGGCGCGGCAGCGAGCAGCAGAAGCACGCCGTGCAGGGCCTTCATTTTCCACCTGCCGGGGCCGTGCCCTGCAGGGGGAACTGGGCCAGTGCGCCGCGCACGGTATCGGCGATACCGCGGGTGCTGCTGCCGACCGCACCGAGCGGACCGCTCATGGCGCCCCCGAGGTTGCTGCCGACCATGCCATCACCACCGCGGCCAAGCGTGCCGCCCAGGGCCTGCTGGGTGACCCGTTCAACGGTAGTGCCGCCCGGTGTCGCGACGGACGCTGCCTGGCCGGCACCCATGCCGGCATAGTCCTCATCGCTCAACTCGTCCATGCCGTTCGTCGTGCCACCGGCGCCCAATGCGGTGGCGATCTCGCGCTGTGGCTTCAGGTCGGCAATCAGGGCCATGCCCGGTGGTGCCATGCGATAGGCCGGCCGCGCGGAGACGTCCCGCAACAGGACGATTTCGCCCGGCTGTGCCTTCACGCCCTGGCGGGCGCCGGACGCGGATGCGCCCGTGCCAACCAACAGCGGGGCGATTGCCAGTGCTGCGGCCAGGCCGCGAACCAGGGTGGTGCCGTCCATGCCGATCTCCCGCGATGGGTGCGGCGGAACCACGCATCAACCGTGCCAACCTGGAAGTGCCCAGCCGCCAATGTCGGGACCGTGCAGCACCTGACCGTGCTGCTGCCACGGTGTTACAGGCACGTCGGGGAATCGTTGGGATTTCGAAGCCCCAGGCACCGCAGGGCAAGGGCGGCGGGCAACTGTTGCATGCGTGTTACAGGTGGCGCCGCCGTCTGCAACGGTGCCGGTTCAGCCACGAATTTCTTGACGCATTGCTCATTGCACCGCCGTTTAGGGAAGCGCTAGGATCCGCCCAACAAAGGCCGCCCCGGTGGCCGTAGAGGTCCCGGCGGGGGGGCGGCACGCCGGCGATTGCCTGACAGTCCGCCGACGGTGTCCGGATGCTGGGGGAAGCATGGCAGCGGTCCCGGAGGCTTCTACGTCACGTTGCGTGCTCTGGTTTGGCGAGCCGTTGGCGAACGAGCGCAGTGCGCTGGCGGCAGCAGGCTGGTATGTGCGCAGCATCCATCCCGATCCCGCCATGGCGATAGGCCTGCGTGGGCGCGATCGATTGCTCGCCGTACTCGATCTGCGCCATCTCGATGCGGCGTCGCTGCAGCTGCTGGAACCGTGGATCGAGCAGCACCAGCATCTGCCCTGGCTGGCGGTACTGCCACCGGGCGCCGGACCCACATCGCCGGCCTGGCTGCCGTTGCTGCAGCGATGTGGCGCGCGCTTCACGCTGCCGTTCGGCCTTCAGGACCTGGTCTGCGCAATGCGCCAGCAGTTCGATGCGGATGATCCGCCTGTCGACGCAACCTGCGGTGGGCACGGACCGCACGCGCTGATTGGCGAAAGCGCCGCGCTGCATGCGGTGCGCACGGTGCTGCACAAGTTCGCGCCGGTGGAACTGCCGGTGCTGGTCACCGGCGAAACCGGTACAGGCAAGGAACTGGCTGCACATGCGCTGCATGCGCTGTCGGGGCGCGCCGGCAGGCCTTTCATTGCGGTGAACTGTGGTGCGATTCCGGCCAGCCTGGTGCAGTCGGAGCTGTTCGGCCACGAACGTGGCTCGTTCACCGGTGCCGACAAGCGGCAGATCGGTGTGTTCGAATCCGCCCATGGCGGTACGGTGTTTCTTGATGAGGTAGGCGATCTGCCGGCAGAAGCGCAGACCAGCCTGCTGCGCGTGCTGCAGGAGGGGACCTTCGAGCGGGTGGGCAGCAGCCAGCCGCTGCGCGCGGACGTGCGGGTACTTGCCGCGACCCACGTCGAACTGGAACACGCGGTGGCGCAGGGGCGGTTCCGCAGCGATCTCTACTACCGCCTGAACGTGCTGCGCCTGCTGATGCCACCGCTGCGCGAGCGCGGTGCCGACGTGCAGCTGCTGGCCGAGCACTTCCTGCGCTGCTTCCGGTTGCGCCACAGCGTGCGTGCACGCGGCTTCGCACCGGCCGCACTGCAGGCGATGCGGCGCTTCGACTGGCCCGGCAACGTACGCGAACTACTGAACCGTGTGCAGCGTGCAGCGATCATGGCCGAAGGCGAGCTGATCAGTGAGCGTGACCTGGAGCTGGGCGCATCGGTAGCGGCCCTGCCCGCGGCGATGCTGCACGATGCACGCGGCCAGGCCGAGCGCGATGTACTGCTGCAGACCCTGCGCCAGACCGGCTACAACGTCTCCGAGTGCGCGCGGCAGATGCAGATATCGCGGGTCACGGTGTATCGCCTGTGCCGCAAGCACCGGTTGGAACTGCCTGCACAGCGCTGATCAGCCGGCCGCGAGGTGCTTGAACAGGCGCACCGGTTTGCCCGCGACGCGCTCGATCACGCCCTTGGCTTCCAGGTCCAGCTGCACGGCCTTCAACCACCAGCCGGCGGTGGCACCTGCCGGGAACAGCGCGGCGGGCAGGTGTGGCAGCAGTGCCTGTTTCGCCTGCGCGACGGTCAGGCCGGGCGGTTGCGCGGGCAGCGCCCGCAGCAGGGCATGGCGCATGGCGAGGTACTTGGCGCGATCCACGCGCTGGATGTGCCCGGGCGTGGTGATGCTTTCGATCTCGATCCGTCCTGGCTCAGGCATGGGTATCTCCCGCGACCTCGATGCGTGGGCTGCGGAAGCCCATGGCGATCCACGCCTTCATCAACCGCGCATAGAAGCGCAGCGACCGGGTCTTCAGGTTCGGCACATCGTCAGGAAGCACAGACGCATCAGGAAGATCACTGACCATGGTCCGCATCTCCACTGCAGGTCTTGTCGATGCCGGCCACAACAGGCCATACAGGCTCAACCAATGGCCGCCGCTGAACTCCAGGAAGAGAGGCGTATTGCAGCAGCCGGCCAGCACGCGGCGGCTGCCGCCCCTGCTGGACAATCGCAAGGCACGCAGCATGGCATGCCCGGCATCGATGCTGACGCGATCCTTGCGGTGCATTACGAAGAGCGTCTGGCCGTGCGGGCCCAGCACGTCCGGTGCTCGGGGCATCGACTGCAGCATGGCGCCGGCCTTGCGGCAGCTGTCGCAGCAGCATTCGACGGTGGCAATGGATTGGCCCGTGGCGGTCAGGCGTACCTGGCCGCAGGCGCAGGCAAGGGACTGGTGTGAGGCCATCTGCGTTTTCTCCTGGGGGAGTCATCCTCTCGACGAACCGGGGCGCGGAAAATCGACAACATCTGCCTTCAAGGGCGCATCATCCGATAGCGGATGCGGTACAGGTCCAACCCTGCACCGTCCGCGCGCCGCGCCGAATAGGTCAAGGTGTCGGGTTGCGAGCCATCCAGCATCGCGCCGTAGCTGTCGCCGGAGGCCTCGTTCAAGGGGGAGGGCAATGCAAGGCCCGCGTCATAACGGCCTCCACGCTCGTAGGCGATGAACTGGCGTACCGGTGCACTGCCGAAGTCCAGGGCGCGGGCAAACACCAGCGTCCGGCCGTCGCCCAGGAAGGTGGCATCGAACTCCTGCGCTGCGGTATTGAGGTCTCCCGGCAGCGGCCGTGCCGGCTGCGCCATGTCACGGACCATCGCTGCGACGTGGAGGTCATGGCCACCCGCACCGCCTGCGCGATCGCTGGAGAACAGCAGCGTGGCTGCGTCCGGCGAGAGCATCGGCGCGAATTCATCGGCCGCGCTGTTCACTGCCGGGCCAAGATTGACCGGCTTCCCGAATCGACCGTCGCTCCCCATGCTGACCCGGTACAGATCGTCGCCGCCCAGGCCGCCTGCGCGATCCGAACAGAAATACACCACGCGGCCATCGGCGGAAAAAGCGGGATCGAAGTCGCGCCCCGGCGAGTTGAACGGCACCGGCATCGCCGGCCGCCAGCGCTGCCCATCGTTGCGGGAGACCCAGATGTCATACCCACCCGGCCCGCCGGGCCGGTTGTGGCTGAACCACAGTGCGGTTTTTCCGTCCGGGCTCAAGGTCAGTCGAATCTCGTCGTATTGCGTGGATGCAACGCCCGGGGCAAAGCGCTCGGCGGGGCCGACGATCCGCAGCACCCTGGATGGCGACGCGGGATGCGACGCAGCAACCAGCAGCATCACGGCCAGCAGCGCCTTCATGCCTGTCGCTCGAAGTCGCTGACCCAGTTGGTTTCCCAGCTGCGCCCGCCATCGGTCGATGCCGCCTGTTCCCAGCGCGCCGAGCGCGGGGTAATGCGTGACCAGATCACCCGCGTCTGGATTGATCGACCGTCGTGCTGGTCTTCGCCGAAGAAGCGGCCGACACCGGCATGGAAACCACCACGCAGTGGCGCGCCGATCCGGGTTGGCTCCCGGCCATCCAGCCACCAGCTCAGCCAGTGCCGCTTCGCCGCATTCCAGGCGCGGATGCCCATGCCTCCCAGCGGCGCTCCAGGCATGTCCATCAGGTTGTCACCCACGTTGCCGAATCCTCCCAGGACCGGCCAGTTGTGCAGGGTGCCGTTGAACGCGTCCCATGCATCGCTGCCTGCCAGCCGAGCGCGCAGGCGACGATGGCGCACGTTCCAATGGCCCACCAGGAAATCAAAATCGCCCGGTGCATCCGGCAGCTTCGGAAGCGGAGTGGGGACCGCAGCAGTGCGGCGGAACCAGTTGCGCCAGTTCACTTCCCAGTGCGCACCGGCATCGTCGGAGAACGCCTGTTCCCACCACGGCTCCTCGCCGTGGATGTCATGCCAACGGAACCAGACCTCGACGGGGCGCCCGTCGATCCGCTCGGTGCCGCGGAAGCTGCCGGCATCGCCCTTGAAAGCGCCGCGCACAGGGGCTTCGATATGGGCAGGGTTGCGGCCATCGATCCACCAGATCGACCACGTGGAAGACACCGGATCGAATGCACGCACGCCCAGGCCCCTGTAGGGGCCCGAAGGCAGCGCCATGACGTTGTCATCGATGGTGCCGAGTCTGCCCAGGGTGAGCCAGACCGCGCTGGAACCGGTGAAGGACTCCCATCGGGTATCGCCGACCAGGCGCTCCTTCAGGCGTCGGTGCCGGACCTGCCAGTTGCCCTGCAACCATTTCCAGTCTTCGCTGTGGCTGGGCAGGGCCCACCCGGAGGGCAGTGCCGTAGATGCCGCCGCGGCGGCCAGGGTGGCCAGGAACTGCCGTCGATCCATGTGCGTGATCCCCTGTCGAAGGTGCCTCCATCGTTGCGCGTACCAGGGGGATTGACCACGCAGATATCGGGGCTCAGGCTAAGTCACACTTATGGTCACCCAACGCCAGCTGCCATCGCTTGCCGCCATCCGTGCCTTCGAGGCGGCGGCGCGGCTGGGCAGCTTCGCGCGTGCCGCCGAAGAGCTCGACACCAGTGCGGCATCGGTGAGCTACCACGTGCGGCGGCTGGAGGCCCAGACCGGTACCTGCCTGTTCCTGCGCCATGCACAGCACGTAGAACTGACAGCGACGGGTGCCAGCGTCGCCCAGGAGGCCACCCGGGCATTCGATGCACTGCGCGCCAGCTTCATGCGCGCCGCAGACATGGATGCGGCGCGACTGCGCCTGTCCGTGCTGCCCACGCTGGGCACCAGTTGGCTGACGCCGCGACTGGGCACGTTCCGTGCCCGCCACCGGCAGCTCGTGCTGGAACTGGACCTGTCGGCAGCGCCGCAGGATCTGGCCGCCGGTCACTTCGATGCCGCCATCCGCAATGGCCAGGGCGAATGGCCGGGTCTTCAGGCAACTCCCTTGTTTCCCAGCGTGTTCACACCGTTGTGTGCGCCGGCGCTGCTGCACGAGGCGCGTGGGCTGGGCAGCAGCGCGCTGGAGATTCCCCTGCTCGGGCGGCCGGACTGGTGGGCCCTGTGGTTTGCCGCGCACGGGCACATTCCACCGCCGGCACCGGAGAGTTTCGTCGCGCCCTTTGCCGTCGAGCATCTGGATGTCGGCGCCGCGATCGCCGGGCAAGGCATCGCCATTGGTTCGCCGATCCTTTTCCAGGCCGAGCTGGACAGCGGGCGGCTGGTGCAGGCGCATCCGGGTGTCGCCAGCGACGGTCGCAGCTTCTGGTTCGTGGCACCCACGGCGCGAAATGGCAGTGCCAAGGTGATTGCATTGCGTGACTGGCTGGTCGAGCAGGCCGCTGAGGCGCGGCACGCGGCACGCCACTACCTGGCCCAGGCGGTGGTGCCATGAACCAGAGCCCCGAACTGCTGCGGCGCCTGCTGCGTGCCAAGGACCGGATGGACCGCGCCAGCCATGAGGAATGGCCGGTCGCGCGCCTGGCCGAGGTCAGTGCAGTGTCGCCGGCGCACTTCGCCCGCTCGTTCAAGCAGGCCTTCGGGCTGCCACCGCACCGCTATCTCCTTAGCCGGCGCATCGAACGGGCCGTGGCGATGTTGCGTGACACCGAGTTGCCGGTCACCGAAATCGCCGCGCAAACCGGGTGGAGCAGCCTGGGTACCTTCGGCCGAATCTTCCGTGACATCACCGGTGACAGCCCGGGCAATGTGCGTGAGCGTGAGCGTGCAATCCGGGCGGCGTCGGCCAGCGTTCCGGAATGCCATGCACGCGCCGCGCAGCGCCCGGACCTGAAGATCGCAGTTTTGGAGAAGCGCCGCCGCGAGGCGGTTGCTAACGTGGACCCCACCTGAGGGAGGTCCCATGACGAACACTGTGAACACGGTCGGCCTGTATGTGCGCGACCAGGATGAGGCGCTGGCGTTCTACGTCGGCAAGCTCGGCTTCGAAGTGCATACCGACGTACGCAATGGCAGCTACCGATGGCTGACGGTCCGCAGCCCGGGCCAGGACGGTTTCCAGCTGGGCCTGTTCGTGCCAGGCCCGCCCACCCACGACGCCGCTACCGCACTTGCGCTGCAGCAGCTGGTGGCCAAGGGCGCAATGCCGCCGCTGGTGCTGGCCGTGGATGACTGCCGGGCGCGCTACACGCAATGGCTGGCACAGGGCGTGGAATTCACCCAGGAGCCGATCGAGCGCTATGGCGCCGTCGACGCCGGATTCCGTGACCCGTCAGGCAATGGCTGGAAGATGATCGAAGCCCGTTCCGAAGCGAGGCGCCGGCAATGAGCCGCGGTGGCTGGGCACGGCCCGTGCATCGTTGGACCTCGATCGTGTTCACCCTGGCGGTGATCGCCAACTTCGCCGTTCGCGGGCTGGGGCAGGGCGAACCTGCAGCGTGGATCACCTATGCGCCGCTGCCGCCGCTGTTCCTGCAACTGTTCACCGGGTTGTACCTGTTTGCGCTGCACTACAGCGGCAGGTGCCGCAGCGCCGGGCAGGGCGCTGCGGGTTGACGCCGGGTCAGGCGGCAGCGTCGGCGGTGTAGGCCGCCAGCAGTGCGGGAAGATCTTCCATGCGCTGGAAGATCACCTGGGCACCGGCCGCGCGCAGAGCGTCGGGTGTGCTGTGGTGCGGGCCGCCCTCGCTGAAGCCGAACACGGTGGCACCTGCCGCCACGCCGGCGGTCGCGCCGGTCACGGTGTCTTCAATGACCGCGCAGCGCTTCGGATCCACACCCAGCGCGGCAGCGGCCGCCAGATAGACGTCCGGGTGCGGCTTGGTGTTCGGCATGTCCTGGCCGCTGTAGACGTGGTCGCCGAATGCATCGAGGATGCCGACCTTGCCCAGCTGCAGTTTCACCTTGATCAGGTCGGCACCGGACGCGCAGGCAATGCGGCCACCGGTCGCTGCGGCGATCGCACGCACGGCCTCGGGCGCCCCCCGGATCGGCTCCAGATCCCGTTCCAGCGCCCGGTTGCGCTGCTGGCGGAACTCCTCCAGCCATTCCTCGGTGAACGGCTTGCCGGTGCGCTCTGCGATCAGCCCTGCCAGATGGGCCACGGACTGCCCGAGGAAGACTTCACCCGCCTGCGCCGGGGTCAGCGGCCAGCCGCGTGCGGTCAGCATTTCCGAGAGCACGCGGGCCACCAGCGGCTCGGAATCGACCAGTACGCCGTCGCAGTCGAACAGCACGGCATCGAAGGGGAAACGGGACATCTACAGCTCCAGGGGGCAATGCGGTGGTGCAATTGCCCGCCATTTTCCCACAGCCATCCTTGCGTGGCACCCGGACCGGGTGCCACCCATTCCCGGCAGACCGGTCAGCCCAGATCACACCCCGCCGGCTGCGGCCAGGTGCTGGCCGGCAGCATGTTCTTCAGCGAGGCCGGTGCGTTGATCGCAACGTAGCTCGCACCCAACAGCTCCTCCAGATCGGCGATGGTCACCAGGTAGCTGTCGAGGCTGCCCAGATTGGCTTCGTTGGGAATGATCCAGCTGATCGCCTTGGCCGTGCCAGTGTTCGGATCACGGGTGATGATCGTCTTCCAGAAGAACTCCGGCGTCGGGATGCCGTGGCTGGAAAGGAAATAGTCGTTGGAGGCGTCGCCGTAGACCACGCCACCATAGACATCCACCGGTGCGATGTCACGGTAGCACTCGGCCACGTTCTCGGCCTTCACCCAGATGCCCTGGTTGAAGCTGGAGACCTGCGGAACGATGTTGGTCATGTAGTTGGCGCGGCGGATGTAGGTCGCGTTGTAGTCCATGTGATTGGACGTCACCAGATGACCCCGGTCATAGCCGGACGTGATGCTGGCGTAGGAGGCGGTGCTGGTCTGGCCGAGGCAGCCTGCCGGCAGGTCCGGATCCTTGTAGAAGCTGGACGGGCGCGCGGCCGAACCGGTGTCTGCGGTCAGGGTGTATTCGTAGCGGGTGGCGCTGTGGATGCTGCAGTCGTAGGTGAGCACGAAGCCGCCCTTGTTGAGGGTGACGACCTGGGCTTGGGCAGCGCTGGCGAAGGCACTGAGGACGAACGCGAAGAAGAAGCTTGCAAGGCGCATTGCGGTTCTCCAGCAGAAGTTCAGGGCGCAGCCGTCCGCCACGACCTGGCAGGGCGAGGTCACGGGGAGACGGTGCGGAGTCGGGTGCAGCGGATTGCGGTGGGACGTGACCGCGTTGTTGGGCTGTGGAGGCCCTGCGGTGTCGTAAGCGTCACAAGCTGTCGTCTTTCGGTCAACGACGAAAAGACGAAGCTGTGACCGCCCGCAAGCACTGGAGAGGTGTCAGATCACACGGCGCGTGGGTGACATGCGCGCGTGCTAGGGCGTCGTAGCGCAGGGGGTGTACGACTCGATATCCTGCGCAGCAGGACCGGAAACCGCAGGATCGAGCAAGGCGAATGATCAACAGTGAACTGCTTGCAGGGGGCGCTGCTGCTGCGCTGATCGGGGTTGCAATCGTGGCTGCGCTGCGTCGGCAGAGACGCCCGCCACATCGCAGTTTCAAGTGTGGGCGCTGCGGCAACGCCGCCCTCCATGACGAACGTACCCGTGGCGCTTGGCGCGCCGGGAAGCAGCGCTTCTACTGCAGGGCCTGTCATGCCGCTTGGCTGCGATCGCATCCACAGGCTTCCGCGCCGCACCGCGGGGCGTCCGGATGCCTGGGCGTCGTTGGCACACTTGCATTGATGCCACTTGCAGGCCTGGTGGCGTGGGTGATCCACCGCGCCTGAATGTGGTCCTGCATCGATCCAGCCGGGCGCCTGGTTCGAAAGCGCCATGCTGCGTCGCAAGGTGCCGCCCACCATTCGCACTGGTACGGTCCGATCCGTTGCACCACCACCGACGGGGAGAGACAACGATGCGCAAGGTTCTGCTGCTGTTGATCCTGCTGACCGGGCTGGCGCCCACGGTCCTGGCGGCCACGGTCAAGACCACCCATCGCACCATCCCCAGCTGGGATGGCACGCCCCTCGGGGCCTTCGTCATCGAACCCCAGGATGCCGGCAGTGGCCGCTATCCGCTGCTGGTGATGCCCAGCAGCTGGGCAGTGCCCAGCGTGGAGTACGTGGGCGTGGCACAGTCGCTGGCGCAGCGCGGCTATGTGGTCATCAGCTACAGCTCGCGCGGCTTCTGGGAGTCCGGCGGCAGCATCGACATCGCCGGGCCCGCAACGGTCGAAGACGTCAGTGCGCTGATCGACTGGGCGCTGGCCAACACCCGGGCCGATCCGGCCAGGATCGGTGTCTCGGGCATCTCCTACGGGGCCGGCACCAGCCTGCTGGCGGCGGCACGCGACCCCCGCATCAAGGCCGTTGCCGCGCTGAGCGGCTGGGCCGACCTGCAGGCGTCGCTCTACAGCCATGACACGCCCAGCGCACAGGGCATCGCCCTGCTGGTGGCAGCCGGCCTGGCCACTGGCCGCCCCGGGGCGGAGCTGGCCACCATCAACGGCAATGTGCTGGTCGGCAACTACCAGGGGGCGGTGGACTCGCTGCTGCCGGTAGCGGCACAGCGCAGCCCGGCCAGCAGCCTTGATGAGATCAATGCCAACCAACCCGCGGTATTCCTCGCCAACGCCTTCAACGACAGCCTGTTCCCGCCGGGCCAGCTGGTGGACTTCTTCAACCGTTTGAAGGGCCCCAAGCAGCTGCAGCTGCGCCATGGCGACCACGCCCTCAACGAGGCCTTCGGTGCGCTCGGCATTCCCAATGAAGTCTATGCCGCGGTGGGCGACTGGTTCGACCACTACCTCAAGGGCGTGGCCAATGGCATCGACCGCCAGCCGGCGGTGCAGTTGAAGTCGCAGAAGGGCAGCTGGAGCCGTTATCCGGACTGGCAGGCCACCTCTACCGGCGCCGTAAGCTACGGGCTGACCGCGCCGAGCGGGTTGTTACAACCCACCGGTGGACTGGTGGCGAACGGTGGCGGCACCGGCTGGAGCTACCGCATCGGCAGCGGCCTGCTGACGGCCGCCAACTCCGGCGTGGTGATGGCGTCCGGCGCGCTGCAGATGATCAACCTGCCACCGGGCGCGTATGTGCCGTTCGTCGGACGCAACGCCGCGGGAGTCTGGCAAGGGCCGATCTACTGGAGTGCGCGCCGTCTGGATGGCGCGCCGGAAGTGCGGATGACGGTCACGCCAAGCCGCGCCGACACCACGTTGTATGCCTATCTCTATGCCGAGGACGTGCTGGGCAATGGCCAGCTGATCAGTCACAAGCCCTATACGCTGCGGGGTGCCACGCCGGGGCAGGCGAAGACCATCGACCTGCGGCTGGAGGCCAGCAGCTGGGAGGTGCCGGCCGGCAGTCGCCTGACCCTGGTGGTGGACACGGTGGACCTGCGTTATGCGGGCATCAGCCAGTTGGGTGGCACGGTAACCTTCAGTTCACCGGCGAACGCGCCGTCGGTACTGAAGCTGCCTTTGCACTGATGGGTCATCGCAGGTCCGGTGGATTCATCGAAGCGTCGCGGACACAGGGATCACCGGCGTCCGGTGTCAGGCGCGCCTCGATGTCCGGTGGAAACCGCGGAATCCTGCTGGTCTGCATCACCACCCAGCGCATGATCGTGTGCAGGTAGTTGAGTGGCAGCATCGTGAGCCACATGAAACCCGGGAGGCGCGCGTCTTCGGCGAAGATGCGCTCCTTGCCGGACGCGAAGCTCTCGCGCTTGCCGTCCAGCGGCATGCAGCAGTGCACCGCGTCCACGACGGCTGCCGGTCCTTCTTCCATGTAGCGCCGCAGGAACTCCCAGTGGGCATGCGCGTTCTCGATGCGGGAGGTCGCGATGCAGAACGCGAACGTCTCCCGTACTGTCACGCCATCCGCGTCCAGGATCAGTCCGCGGACATCCCAGTTGTACCATCCGAAGGTTCCGGTTCCGCGGCCCAGCGTGAAATGGACCCGGTCCCAGGGCACGCTGAGGGTGGTGCCATCCAGCCGGAACACGTGTATCTGCCGGTGCTTGCGATCGAGCGCGATCGGATAGTAGGTCCAGCGGAACAGCTCGAGGCAAGCCACCCAGATGCTCGCTGCAGTGAAGGCGGCCAGCATCGCCATGCCGATGAATATCGCCTCCCACAGGCCGTTTTCGTTGGGTAGCCTGTTCACGACCAGCGACCAGAGCAGCATCAGCATGCCGCCCAGCCCAAAGGCAATGCCGATCGCGCCCAGCAGGGCTGCAAAGCCACGCGCGGCGAACCAGCGATCCACCGAAACCAGGCCGTTCGAATTCATCTTCACCACGCACAGCTGCGCCAACGGCACGACATCCAGCCGCTTCTTCTGCAGCAGGCGGTGCTCGCGTTCAAACGCATTCAGCGGGCGGTTGTTGGGAAACTTGCGCGTGTATCCGGTGTAATCCATGGGCGATCCCTGCGCGATTCCAGCGCCCGTTGGATTCTAGCGGGATTCTCCCGGGGGGAGATCAGCGACGGACGTCGAACGGGTGGCTCTCCATCAGTGCCCGGACTTCAGCTTCGCGGGCAGGGCTGAAGTCGCCGGGAATGGCGTGCTTCAACGCGCCTGCGGCCAGTCCGAAGCGCACGGTGCTTTCTGCGTCCAGCCCGGACAGCAATCCGTGCAGGATGCCGGCGGCAAAGGCATCGCCACCGCCGATGCGATCAACGGTGCCGGGCAGCGGCCTCGGAGGAGCCTGCGCGCGGGTTCCATCGCGCCCCAGCAGCAGCGCGCCGAGCACGTGATGGTCGGCGCTGATCACCTCGCGCTGGGTGCAGGCCAGCCACCGCAGGTGCGGGAACGCGGCAAAGGCAGCGGCCGCAGCGGCCTCGGTTCGGGCGACCGCATCGTCCTGCGCGAAGTGCAGCCCCAGCACCAGTTCGATGTCCCGATGATCGGCAAAGACAATGTCGGCCTCGGCGAAGACCTCGCGCAGGATCGCCGCTGCGTCGCCATCCCAGCGTCGCCACAGTGACGGACGATAATTGCCGTCGAAGGACACCTGCACACCGGCCGCGCGAGCCGCACGCACCGCACCCAGCACCGACTCGGCCACGTTGGCGCCCAGCGCCGGACTCACGCCCGAGACATGCAACAGGTGCGCGCCGGACAGCAGGGCGGGCCACGCATGGTCACTGGCATTGCTGTTTGCGAATGCAGAACCGGCGCGGTCATACACCACTTCACTGGCGCGCTGCACCGCACCGGTCGCCAGGAAGTACAGGCCCATGCGGTCACCCGCCACTTCACGCACGGCGGCCACGCCCACGCCATGCCGCCGCAGCTCGGCCACGGCATGCCGGCCCAGCGCGTTGCCGGGCACAGTGCTGGCCATCTGCACATCGTGGCCCAGGCTGGCCAGCGAGACCGCCACATTGGCCTCGGCACCTCCCACATGAACCTGCAGCTGCGGCGTCTGCAGCAGCAGTTCACGACCGGGCGCGCCCAGGCGCAGCAGCAACTCACCGAAACAAACGACGTGGCTCATCGGTTCTCTCTCACTCGGGGGTAGTGCAGCCCAGCATGCGCAGATCGATGGCATCGGCCATGCGCCGGTAGCCCTCGTCGTTGGGGTGCAGATGGTCGCGGGTGATCTCGTTGGGCAGCGATTCGGCTGCCTTCGGGTCACGCAGCGCGGCGTCGAAATCGATGATGCCATCGAAGCCGCTGTTGCCGCCGCGTGCCCACTGGTTGATCGTGGTGCGGGTGGCGGCGGACACGGGCTCGTAGCGCTCGGAACCGCCGAACGGGGTCAACGTACCCAGCCAAGCGCGGATGCCGTGCGCATGCAGCCGCGCCGCAACCTGTTGATAGCCCAGCAGCATGTCCGCCGCACTGCGTCCAGGCAGCGGCTGCGCGCCACCGCCGTGGCGGATGTCATTGATGCCTTCGAACAGGATCACCTGATCGGCGTCGGCCACCGCGATCACATCGCGATCCAATCGTGACAGGGCGCTGTGGCTGCGGCCATGGTCAAGCAGTTTGTTGCCGCTGATGCCCTGGTTGAGTACCACGAACCGGTTCGGGCAGGCCTGCTGCAGGCGCTGCGCCAATCGCTCCGGCCACTGGTTGAAGGTGCCGCGGCGTGCGGTGGCGCCTTCCGTGATGGAATCGCCCAGCGCCACGATTACCTGGGGACGATCTTCACGCTGCACCATCACTGCCGAGAACACGTTCTGCTGGTAGCTCAGCCGCACGCTGTCGGCGACGGCTGTCTGCCTGCCATCTGCGACCCGCAGCTCGGTGCGGCGCACGGCGGGGCGGGTGGGCTGCGGGAAATAGGCACTCACGCTGATCTCCTGCAGCGCCGCCACCGGCATCCGCACCGGGTCGCTCAGCAGCGCGGCTCCGACCGGCACCTCGATGACCGCGCGGCCATCCACCGTTACCGGCAGCGGTGCGGCCTTGCCGTTCTTCACTCCCACGCGCAGGTCCTCGACCCGCAGCGGCGCCGTGCCGAGCTCGTTGCTGATGCGCAGCCGCAGCGCATCGCCACGGCTGCCGACACGCATGTCCTGGCGCACGGTCTGCGCGGCGAACTGAACCGGCGCATCGGACGTTCCGTCCTTGCGGTCGGGCGCGGGCGCGGCCGTCCAGGCAGTGACCCACACGGGTGCGGCCCACGCAGCGGGCGCCGTCATGGCGGAGCAGAGCGTCAATGAAAACAGAAGTGTCCAGCGCTGCATGGGCAGGATTCCAGTCAGGAGAAGTAGGTGCCGCCGTTGACGTCCAGATTCGCACCGGTAATGAACGCCGCCGCATCCGAGGCCAGGAATACAGCGGCGTCAGCGGCTTCGTCCGGCGCACCCTGGCGGCGCAACGGGGTGGCGCCGGCAACGGCCGTGCGTACTTCCGGCTTGGTGAATTCATCGTGGAAGCGGGTGGCGATCATGCCGCAGCACAGTGCGTTCACCCGGATACCCTTCGGCCCCAGCTCCTTGGCCATGGCGCGGGTGAAGGTCATCACCGCCGCCTTGGCGGTGGCGTAGATCGATGCGCCCGGGCCGCCACCATCACGACCGGCCTGCGAGGCGAAGTTGACGATGGCCGCGCCTTCGCGCATGTGCGGCACCACCGCGTGCGTGGTCAGGTAGGTCGAGGTGAGGTTCAGGTCCATCACGGTGTGGAAGAACGCCGGGTCGATGTCGGCCAGCGGCCGGCGCTGCACCATGCCACCGGCCACGTTCACCAGCAGGTCGATGCGCTCGCCGAACGCGGCCTGTGCCGCAGCGACCAGGCCGGCGACGGCCGTGGCGTCGGTGACGTCGGCACGGTGCACGATGGCCTGGCCACCGGCCGCACGGATCTGTGCCAGCGTTTCCTGGGCACTGGCTTCATCATTGGCGTAGTTGATGCAGACGCGTGCACCGGCGGCAGCCAGCTTGATCGAAACGGCGCGACCGATATCGCGGCCACCGCCGGTGACAATGGCCACCTTGTCCTGGAACGACATGCGGAAAACTCCTTGGTTTGCGGGGGAATTGAAGAGAGATGCAGGCTCAGCCGGCGCGGCGGTCGAGCTTGTGGATCGGGCCGGTCCACCACCACAGCGCGGCCAGCGACAGCGGCACCAGGGCGGCGACGAGGATGAAGATCGGCGCATAGGAGTGGCGGGTCAGCACCGGCACCAGCCAGGTGGTGATCAAGGTGCCGGCCACGGCGGCCAGGCCACCCAGGCCTGCCAGCGTGCCCACCGAGCGGCCGTCGAACAGGTCGCCCGGCAGGGTCTGGATGTTGCCGATGGCCACCTGGAAGCCGAACAGGACCGCAGCGATTGCCAGCACCGCCAGCAGCGGCTGGTTCGCCAGCACGGCACCCAGCAGGGCAGGAGCCATGACCACGCAGCCCAGCGTTATGGACAGCTTGCGGGCGCGGTCCACGCTGTGCCCGTCGCGGATCATCCGCCCGGACAGCCAACCACCGCTGAGGCTGCCCAGCATCGCGCCGACAAACGGCACCCAGGCGAACAGGCCGATCTGCTTGATGTCGAAGCCGAAGGTTTCAGCCAGATAGATCGGCAGCCAGGACACGAACAGCCACCAGATCGGGTCGAGCAGGAAGCGGCAGGCCAGCATGCCCCAGCTCTGCCGGTGGGCCAGCAGCTCACGAACGCTGGCCTTCGGTGCCACCTCTGCCTGCTGCCCGGCCTGGTCTTCCTGGATCAACCGGCGCTCGGCATCGCTCACCCACGGATGCTTGTCCGGCCCGGCGCGGTAGACAAACAGCCATGGCAGCAGCCACAGGAAGCCGATCGCACCGACCAGCACGAAGGTGCCGCGCCAGCCCAGCCACAGGTAGAGGCCGGCGATGGCCGGCGCGGAAACGATCGCGCCGATCGACGCGCCGGCGTTGAACACGCCTTGCGCCAATGCGCGCTCGCGCGCCGGGAACCACTCGGCATTGGCCTTGACCGCGCCCGGCCACGCCCCGGCTTCGCTGATGCCGAGCATCGCCCGCACCAGGCTGAAGGAGAGCATCGAATGGGTGATCGCGTGCAGGGCGATGGAGATCGACCACACGCTGATCGACAGGGCGAAACCCAGGCGCGTGCCGATCATGTCGAACAGGCGCCCGAACAGGAACTGGCCAGCGGCGTAGAACAGCATGAACACCGTCACCAGCAGGGCGTAGTCATCCTTGGTGGCGCCCACTTCCCTGGCGATTTCCGGCCACATTACCGCCAGTGCGTTGCGGTCGATGTAGTTGATCACCGTGGCCACGGCGATCAGGCCCACGATCAGCCAGCGCACGGCCGACCGTAGCGGCACCTTGCGCAGGTTGGCCACCACCGCAGGGCCGTTCATTTGCCGTCAACCTTGCTGCGGTCCATGCGTGCATGGCTGCCGCTCCAGCGGTAGGCATGGCCGTCCACGCTCACGCTGTGCTCGCCCTTGGCGCTGCTGTCGTCGGCCACGCCGAGGGCGATGCGTGCACCGCTGGCCAGGCGCAGCTCGATCACCTCGGCATCGTTGCCCCGGCTGCGCACGATGTCCTTGATGCGGCTGTCCGCGCCGTGCACGTATTCGGCGGTGCCGTTGTACTCGCCGTGCGGCTCCAGCACGCTGAAGAAGGTCACGTCCTTCTGTCCGTCCACGCGCTGCAGCAGGGCCGGTTCGCGGCGCAGGTTGAATTCCGGATCGTTCGCGCCGCTTTCCACCAGCAGCGCCTGTGCCGGCGCACTGCTGCCGAAGCGGTAGGTGTAGAAGCGCCCGTCCAGCAGCCATGTCAGCGACCGCGGCTCGCTGCCGGGTTTGCTGCGTGCATCCAGCCACAGGTGCTGGTAGCCGTTGTCCTTGCCCAGCACCGGGCGCTGGGCGGGGAAGTGTTCGGCTTCGAAGCCGGTGGTGACGATGTGGCCGTTGAAGTGCAGCGGCAGGTCGTAGCGCGCGGCCTTGCCGCCGTGCACCTGCAGCAGGTCCAGCGCGACCGGCAGGCCCAGGTCGGGATGGCGCAGCAGCGCCTGGGTGCGGGTGAACACCACGCCGGGGTAGGCGTCGCGCATCGTTGCCGAGGCAATCTGGGTATCGGCATCGGCCTGGAAGAAGCGCACCTGCGGCGCGTGTTCCTCGCCGCGTTTCCAGTCGCCCTTGAAGTGGCTCTGCTCGTCCACCACCAGGGTGTTGTGCGCCACGGTCTGCTTGGCCCAGCTGCGGTTCTCGGCCAGGTAGATGCCGCCGCGCTTGGCTTCCACGTTGAGGAAGCGGG
Source organism: Stenotrophomonas sp. YJH_SMC_33 (assembly GCF_059372295.1). Lineage (NCBI taxonomy): Bacteria > Pseudomonadati > Pseudomonadota > Gammaproteobacteria > Lysobacterales > Lysobacteraceae > Stenotrophomonas > Stenotrophomonas sp. YJH_SMC_33. Next base: position 173,591 of record NZ_JCAFVJ010000004.1, on the reverse strand, counting down.
CCGCGCCGTAGTCGGTCACCACTGGATTGCCGTTGTCGTAGAACAGCCAGTTGAGCTTGTCGAAGTGGCCATGGCCCATGCCCTGCATCGTGTCCTTCTGCACCAGCGCCTGGCCGCGTTCGCCGTTCATGCGCAGGATCGCCAGGCCGCCGCGATCGCCGTCGGGGCCATCGCGCAGCAGCATCGGCCGATAGTCGAAGGGCCTGGTCTTGTTCGCCGCCAGCGCCTGCGCCACCTGCAGGCCCTCGGGCGACAAGAGCAGGCGCTTCTGCTGCTGGGCCACGGACAGCAGGCGGTCGTCACCGGTACGCGCATAGGCGATGCCGATGCCGGCCACCAGCTCTTCGGTGTCGATGCCCTTGTCCAGGATGGCGTCGTTGATCGGGAAGAACAAGCCGTTGTAGCTGGACTGCACCAGCACATCCACGGCCTTCAACAGCACGCCGTCGCGGCGCGCGAAGATCTTCCGCTGCGGTTCGTTGCGTTCGATGGCATTGGCGAACAGCAGGAACGGCGCCAGTGCATAGCGCTGGTAGTAGGGGCCTTCCTCGTAGTAACCATCGGGCGAGAACAGCAGGTCGATCTGCCGAAGAAAGCCGAATTGATCGTCCTTCCGGCTGCCGCGCAGGGATTTCTCCACCAGCTCAGGGTCGCGCAGCACGTAGCCGGTCATGCCGGTGGCGGCCACCGCCCAGGTGGCGTGGTTGTGGATCTGGTCGTAGTTCTTCGGCTCGCTGACGAGGAACTCGGCCATTGGCCGGAACACCTTCGATTCGATGGTGTTGCGGTCGTTGGCGGACAGCGCGTCGCGGATCGCGTCGTAGCCCTGGATGGCGTTGACCAGCCATACCGAATCGTTGAGCACCTGCCAGAACACGCGCCCGGGGATCTGCCCACGGCCTTCCGGGTGCGGGCCCAGCGTCGGGTAGAGCTGGGCATACTGCAGCAGCATGTCGCGCGCATAGTCCACGTAGGCCCTGTCGCCGGTCAGCCGGTACAGCGTGCCTGCCGCCAGCAGCGCCTGGTAGTTGCGCTTGTGCTGTTCGTGGGTGCGGCCGCCGCCCTTGTCCTTCGGTACCGGCACGTCGATGCCGGCCTTCATCATCTTCTTCAGCGTTGCTTCGGTGCGTGCCTGCTCTTTGGCAAACCACGGGTAGCGGCGGCCTTCGCTGGCCATCTGCTGCCATTGTGCGGCGGTGACCAGCACCGGCGCGGCATCTGCCTGTCGCACGGCAGCAGTGGGGGATGCGAACAGCGATGCGCTCGGCAGCAGGGCGAAGGGGGCGGCCAAAGCCAAGGAAACGAACAGCGGCTGCAACCTCATCGATCAACTCCAGTGCGGGTGCGTGAGAGGGTGGCTTCGCCCACCTTGGGATACCAGTCGACGCCGGTCGCCTCGCGTGCGGTCATCGTCAAGGCAGGATCGGCGCCCACGGCGGGCAGGGCAGGCGTGGCAACCCACAATCCGCTATCAGCCTGCTGCAGGCTGACACCACGGCTCTCTACGCCTCCCGGGAACACGGTGCTGGCTGCCGGCGACTGCACGTTGCCGCTGAAGTCGATGCCGGCCAGCGAACTGGCGGCAGTGGGCGGATTCCGGTTGTCGCGGTTGACGATCAGGTTGCCGGTGAAGCGGCTGTTGCTGGCGGCCACCACGATGCCCTTCGCCTCATCATGGCCGACACCGAAACTGATCTTCGCCACGTCCACGAAGGTGTTGCGGCTGATCGTGGCATTCACCACCGGCGCATAGCCTGACAGCGGCGGATTGGCCTGCGCATCCATCACCGCCAGTGCCGAACGGTTGCTGGACCCGGCCAGCCGCTCGGAGTAATTGTTGCTGACGGTCTGGTCGGCGTTGATGATGCGTACGCCGCCGGTGCCGGCCTTGTCATCGCCGAGGAAGACATTGTCGATCACCCGGTTGCCATTGCCGTGGCGCAGGGTGAGTGCTCCGGCGGAACGATAGAACACGTTGCCGCGGTAGGTGTTGCCGCCGGACTTGTTGCTGATGATCTCGGTCTCGCCGTCGCAGCCTTCGAACCAGTTGTTCTCCACCGTGCTGTTGGAATCGCTCAGTGAGCTATCGCTGGTGCCGACGCGGAGGGTTTCGCCGCCATTGACGCCCAGCGCCGGGCGCGGCCCGAACCAGTTGTGGTCGATGCGGTGCTGGTTGTCCAGGCCCTGGGTTGCATCGCGCACCACCACGACTGTGGGTCCCGCATTGGTCTTGCCGCGCAGCTGGCTGTGGTCCAACCGATTGTGGCTGCCATACAGCGACACCCAGTAGTCCTGGTCGCTGGCATCGGGGTTGGTGTAGTCGTCGATCACCAGGCCGGTGACGCGGCTGTTGCTGGCGACGGCCTTGCTCGACTCGCGGAATGCCACCACCGCATCACCCGGCGCATAGCCGCTGCGGAACACCAGGTTGGACACCTGCAGGTAGCTCCCCGCCAGGCGCAGGTCCGAGCGCCCGCTGAAGATGACCTTGCCGGCGGTCTGCGCGCGCAGCACGATCGGGGCATCCGCCGTGCCTTGGCCCTTCAGCAGCAGCCGGGCGTCGGTCCAGGTGCCGTCAGCCAGCACGATCTCATCGCCGGGCTGCAGCGCCGAGGCGGCGGTAGCGAACTCCGCGACATCGTGGACGAGCCAGCTGGCTGCACTTGCTGCTGGAGTGGTCAGGCACATTGCCAGACCAGTGGTCAGGCAAAATAGCCATGAACCATTGGATCGGTGACGCGCCAGCGAGTGAATGCGCATGAAATCCTTCCAGGGACGGCCGGGCCGTCGTTTCAGGGTGGGCCTGCATACCACTTTCAGGTCTGTTGTAAGCCAGCTTTCGCGCAAAGTCATGCTGCATGAGCACATTAAATTGCGATCAACTGGTATGGATCAAAGGCATTTGAACAATCGCATACCAATTGGTTGACATTTTCATGTCGCCGTGCCGAAGCTGCGTCCCACGCCTGCCATGCAGGCGATCCTTTGGGAGGAGGAAACCATGCGGCGACCCGCCGGAGCAGTGCACAGCATCTCGTTGTCCCCTACACCCCTGATCGTGGCGCTGCTTGCCGCATTGGCTGGCCTGCCCGCTGCCCACGCGCAATCCGGCAAGGACGCGGCAGGGCAGGATCCCACCACGCTGGACCAGGTGCAGGTCACCGGCATCCGCGAATCGATGCAGAGTTCGATCAACAAGAAGCGCGACGACACCGTCATTGCCGACGTGCTCTCGGCCGATGACATCGGCGACCTGCCGGCGCCATCGCTGGCCGATGCGATCGAGACCCTGACCGGCGCCGCCTCGACCCGCGACAAGACCGGCGCCTCGGAAATCTCCATCCGTGGCCTGGGGGCCTTCCTCAGCAGCACCAACTTCAACGGCCGCGAAATCACCAATGGCAGCGGCGACCGCTCGGTGAACTTCAACATGTTCCCGGCCGAGCTGATCAACACGGTGGCCATCTACAAGACCCAGCGTGCCGACATCATCGAAGGCGGCGTGGCTGGCACCATCGGCCTGGAAACAGTGCGCCCACTGGAGTACGGCAAGCGTGCGGCGCAGCTGGACCTGCGCGGCAGCTGGGCCGAGTATGACAAGAAGTACCGCGACGACGACGGCATCGGCTATCGCGGTACCGCCAGCTACATCGACCAGTTCGAGTTCGGCAACGGGCAGAAGCTGGGCATCTCGCTGGGCTTCCAGCGCCTGGATGGCACCGACCCGGAAGAGAGCATCACCAGCGGTTCCACCTGGTATGCCTGCGATGGCACGCAGAACGTGAGCAATGCCAACTGCAATGAAGTGTCCGCGCAGGCCATCGCCAACGGCGCACCTTATTACCTGGTGCCCAGCAGCCGCATCTACCGGCTCAAGCAGGAGCGCAACGACCGGCAGAGCGAGTTCGCCGCATTGCAGTGGCGGCCCAATGACGTGGTTGAAGTGAACCTCGACTTCGAACACACCGAGCGCAACTGGTACGAGAACCGCAGCGAACTGAGCCTGTCCAACGCCCGCCGTGGCATCACCCGGCGCGAGGTGGACGAGGACGGCATCGTGCGCCACCTGCATGGCAGCACCTCGATTGATTCCACCTCAAACCGCTACTGGCGTGGCGAGGAATACACCGGGGGTGGCCTGAACCTGATCCTGCGACCGACCCCGGCCTGGGAACTGTCCACCGATCTTTCGTACTCGCACACCAATCGCCTCGACAGCGAGCGCATGACCCGCCTGCGCGCCAACCAGCGCGACGTCAACAATGCCATCGTGCCGGGCATCAGCAGTGGTGCCACCGGCTACGTGGACTATGACTGGGACTGGCGCGGCGAAGTGCCCAGTGTTGCGCTGGCGCCGAACTTCGACCCCAACAACTGGGACGCCTACACCGGCGCGGCGCGCGTCACGTCCAGCGCAACGGAGAACGACCACAGGATCAGGGCCGGCCGCTTCGATGCCAGCTTCATGCCCGAGTCCGGTTTCTTCACCCGCATCAAGGGCGGCGTGCGTGCCAGCCAGGCCGACTACCGCCTGCGCGACAACACCCTGGTAACCGACTACGACCAGCGCGTGGCGGCCGACAAGGCGAAGATCATCGCCGCCAACCAGGCCTGCCGTGCGCCGTTCCCGCAGGATGACTTCATGGATGCCGCCAGCGGCAACACGATCTCCTCGTGGGCGTACTTCGATCCGGACTGCCTGTACCAGTCGTTCCGTGGCAGCCTCGACAGTGGGTTGGATCCGGGTTTCCAGGATCCGAACAATGTCGATATCACCGAGAAGACACGCGCGCTCTATCTGATGGGTGAGTTCAGCAGCAGCCTGTTCGGCTTGCCGGTGACCGGCAACCTGGGCCTGCGCTGGGTCAAGACCGACGTTCGCTCCGAAGGCGTGCGTACGGGGCTGCGTATCGAGGACAACGGTGACGGCACGATCCGCCTGCAACCCACCGGTGCGTACAGCACGCAGGTGTTCAAGGCGGGCAACGACAAGCTGCTGCCCAGCCTCAACGCGGCCTTCGAACTGCGCCCGGACGTACTGCTGCGGGTCGGTGCATACCGCGCTATGTCACGGCCGGACATCGCCGCGCTGGGCGCCGGGCGCACCATCAACGTCAGTAGTGATGCCACCTACGGCAATCTGGCCGATGCGCTGGATGACATCAGCGCCAGTGGCAACCCGGCGGCACAGCCGCTGATGTCCTGGAACGGTGACCTCTCCCTGGAGTGGTACCCGAACCCGGACACGATGCTGGCCGGCGCGGTGTACTGGAAGCAGTTCAACGGCGGCACCGCCACCGCGCTGGTGCCTGAGACCTACACCATCGACGGCCGGAGCGTGACCGTGCCGGTGCGGCAGCAGGTAACCACCGACGAGGACAGTACGCTGACCGGCTTCGAGCTGACCGCCACCCATCGACTGTCTCACCTGCCCAAGCCGTTCGACGGGCTGGGCTTCAAGGTCAGCTACAACCATGCCGATGCCGACTACCAGACCCAGGATTCACGGCTGGGTGAGCAGTTGGCCGGTGATGGCACGATCATTCCGGCGATCGTGCCGCCGGCCGGTCTCAGCGGCTTCTCGCGGCACGTCCTGTCCGGCTCGATCTACTGGGACGTCGGGCGCTTCAACATCCAGGCCATCGGCAAGTTCCGCTCGCACTACTACCAGGACTTCACCGGCAACGCCGCGCAGCAGAACCGCTACTACGATGACAACACCAGCGTGGACCTGCGCCTGCGCTACCGGGTGAACAAGCAGTTGTCGCTGTCGCTGGAGTTGATGAACCTGACCAACGAGCCGCGCGTGGCCTACCAGCCGCTTTATGGGAACTTCCGCGAAGTAGTGACCTACGGGCGGCGTGCGTATTTCGGTGTACGATACAAGTTCTGAACAGGGCGGCGCGGCCAGTGGCCGCGCCGTCGCTCCAACCGGACCCTCGCCGGCCGCGGTGGCAGGGCAGGGACCCGGAAGGAATTGAATTGCCAAGGGTCAGCCGCATGTCCGCCAACCGCCTTTACCAGACCATCGCTGCCAAGCTCCGCAAGCTGATCGAGGACGGCGAATTCCCGCCGGGCTCGCGGCTGCCGGGCGAGCGCGAGCTGGCCGAACGGTTTGGCGTCAGCCGGGTCACCATCCGCGAAGCGGAGATTGCACTGGAGGCACAGGGCTGGATTGCGATCCGTATCGGTTCGGGCGTGCACGTGAAGCCGCGCCCGACGCAGGCGTCCGGCGGGCTGCCGGATGTCAGCGCCTTCGACCTCACCGCTGCCCGCGCGGTATTCGAGGCCGAGGCCGCCGCTCTGGCGGCAAGCAATCTGGATGATGCCGGCATTGCCGAGCTTCAGGCGTTGGCCGAAGCGCTGTGCCGTCGCGACCTGAGCGACGCGGAAGCCGGCGAGTACGACCGCCGCTTCCACCTGACCATCGCGCGCCTTTCCGGCAACCCGGTGGTGGAGTTCTTCGTGCAGCAGATCTGGCGCATGCGCAGCGAGTTGCCGCGGGTAACCGAAGTCTATGCGCGGGTCTGCCATGATGATGGCGCCAGCCGTGCCGACGAGCACATGGCCATCTTCGAAGCATTGCGCGCACGTGATCCGGTGGCCGCGCGCAATGCGATGCGCCATCACTTCCAGCGCCTGTTCGAGGCCATGCTGCAGGCGACCGAAAGCCAGGCGCTGGAGGAGATCCGCCGGCGCACGCAGCAGGATCGTGAACGGTTCCTGGCCACGACGCGGATCTGAACGACGGAGCGGACACCGGCCGAGCGTCTGCGTGCCGCGACCTGGCCAGCGCCGGGGTAATGGCTGTTGCATCGTTGAGCATGCCGGCGGGTGATCGCCGGTGATGTGTCATGCCAATGATGCATGCCGGTGCCGAGAGGGCAGCGACCATACTGCACCGTTGCGTTTCCATTGAACGATTCACGGCCGCGGCTACGTGCCCATTCGAATCTCATCCCCTGCGACGGCAGCCCGTATCCTTCCTGCATGCATTCCTTCTCCGATCTTCGCGGTCTCCCGGCAGTCCCCGCGTCCTCCGGCTGGGTGCAACGCGGTGAGCGCTGGGATCTATGGTGGAGCGGCCGCATCGTGGCCAGCATCGTCCCGCACGCAGTGCTCGGCTTCCAGGTGTACCTGGATGCACGCAGGATGTCCCCGGCCAAGGTGGTGCACGCGGTGAATGCGCGGCAAGCCCGGCGCTATGCCGAGCGCTGGTGCGCGGCTCGGCTTTGCCCCCGGTTGCGGCTGCGCGACGCGGTCGCCTGTCTTGTGGGCGCCGCGCCTTCGGCAGGCGCGGCGCGGCCGCCGCCGCTCACACGGGAGCAGCGCCAGCAGGCGCGCCGCCTGGCCGAGGCCGGGACAGGGGAGGTGGCACGCATCAAGCAGGCGCTCGCACCGCGGCAGCCTGCCAGGCCCTTGGGGCAGTTAACGGGTCAGGCGTGGTCGGTACCCGGCAGGACGCCCACAGCCCTGGCAAGCGCTACGCCGAAAGCTCCTCACGCACGATCCTGGCCCCTTCGCTGAGCGCGCGCAGCTTGCCCCTGGCCACGGTGCGGGCCAGCGGCGCCATGCCGCAGTTGGTGCTGGGGTAAAGCTTGTCGGCATCCACGAACTGCAGCGCCCTGCGCAGGGTGTCGGCCACTTCTTCCGGTGTTTCCACCGCGCTCGAGGCCACGTCGATCGCGCCTACCATCACCTTCTTGCCACGGACCAGCTCGATCAGGTCGATCGGCACGTGCGAGTTATGGCATTCCAGCGAAATGATGTCGAGGCTGGAGGCCTGCAGTTTCGGGAACGATTCCTCGTACTGGCGCCATTCCGATCCCAGCGTCTGCTTCCAGTCGGTGTTGGCCTTGATCCCGTAACCGTAGCAGATGTGCACGGCTGTCTCGCACGTCAGCCCTTCGATCGCGTGCTCCAGGGCGGCCACGCCCCAGTCGTTCACTTCGTCGAAGAACACATTGAAGGCCGGCTCATCGAACTGGATGATGTCCACGCCGGCCGCTTCCAGCTCCTTCGCTTCCTCGTTGAGGATCTTCGCGAACTCCCAGGCCAGCTTTTCCCGGTTCCTGTAGTGGGCGTCGTACAGCGTGTCGATCATCGTCATCGGGCCGGGCAGCGCCCACTTGATCGGCTGCGCAGTCTGGCGGCGCAGGAACTTCGCATCCTCCACGAACACCGGCTTCGGACGGCTCACGGCGCCGACCACGGTGGGCACGCTGGCATCGTAGCGGTTACGGATGCGCACGGTTTCGCGCTTTTCGAAGTCAACGCCGCTGAGATGCTCGATGAAGGTAGTGACGAAGTGCTGCCGGGTCTGCTCACCGTCGCTGACGATGTCGATGCCCGCGTGTTGCTGTTCCTGCAGCGACAGGCGCAGCGCATCCTGCTTGCCTTCAGCCAGGCCTTCGTCCTGCAGCTTCCAGGGCGACCAGAGCTTTTCGGGTTCTGCCAGCCAGGACGGCTTTGGCAGGCTGCCGGCGGTGGAGGTGGGGAGCAGTTTCTTCATCGGTGTCGGGTTGTCCTGGAATGCGAAGGGGAAATCGATGGATCAGCGCGCAGCCCACTGCTCAAGCACGGCGCGGTACGGCTTGATGAAGTGCTCTTCGGTGAACCGGCCCTGCTTGACCGCCAGCTGGCTGCGCTCTTCGCGGTCGTAGACGATGCGGGTGGACGAGTAATCCTGGTGCTTCAGGCTGGGCTGGTAGACCTTGCCGGCCACGGAATTGGCGTTGTAGATCTCCGGGCGGTAGATCTTCTGGAACGCTTCCATCGTGCTGATGGTGCCGATCAGCTCCAGGTTCGAGTAGTCGCCCAGCAGGTCGCCCTGGAAGTAGAACGCCAGCGGCGCGACGCTGCCCGGCGGCATGAAGTAACGTACCTGCAGGCCCATCTTGTCGAAGTAGTGGTCGGTGGCGGAGAACTCGCCCTGCCGGTACTCCACGCCCAGGATGGGGTGATGATTCTCGGTGCGGTGGTAGGTCCTGCTGCTGGAGACGCTGATGCAGATCACCGGCCCCTTGCGGAAGCTGGCGCGGTAGGCGCCCGATCCCAGGAAGTGCTTGAACAGCTTGCCATGCAGGTCGCCAAAGCCTTCCGGAAGACCGAAGGTGGCCTTGCCCTCGTTGCTGGCCGGCAGCACCACGCTGAAATCATAGTCACGCACGTAGGACGAGAAATTGTTGCCGACGATGCCTTCGGTACGCGCGCCGGTCCGCGTGTCGACGATGGTCGGTTGCAGCACCTCGATCAACGGAAACGGATCGTTGCCGTCGGCGCCGTCGATGTGCATCTCCACCGAGATGATGTCCAGCTCGACGGCATAACGATCGGCGCTCGGGTTGTCCCAGTGCGCCAGGTCGTTGAAGCGGTTGTTGATCATGCTGAGGGTGTTGCGCAGGTTTTCCCGCCGGGAAGCGCCGCGCGCCAGATTGGCGAAATTGGTGGTGATGCGCGTGCCCTCGGCGGGCTGGTAGTCCTCGTTGAAGGGGATGCGCGTGATGCTGAAGGTGAAGGTGTCGTTCGTCATGGGCGGCGTTCCGTGATGCGGGGTGACATCCGGATGCGGGCGAGGGCATCCGGCATTCAGGGTGCTGCGGCAGCCTCGAGGGCGGCGACGGGATGGCGGGCCAGGGCCAGCAGTGGCATGGCTCGGTGGACCGCCAGTCGAGCGCGCTCGATCAGCGGTTCGTTGCGCACGCGGCCGTCGGCGAAATCGCGGTCGGTGGCATAGACGCCCAGCGGCAGGGTGCGGGCCTGGAAGAAGCTGAAGAGCGGCCGCAGCTGGTGATCGATCACCAGCGCATGGCGCTCGCTGCCGCCGGTCGCGGCCAGCAGGATGGGGGTGTCGACCAGCGCATCCTGGTGGATGAAGTCGAAGAAATGCTTGAACAGCCCGGTGTACGAGCCGCGATAGACCGGCGTGCTCACCACGAGGACATCGGCCTGCTCGACGGCAAGCAGCTGGCGCTCGACAGCCTCGGGCAATTGTGAGCGCCACAGGGCGCCGGCCAGCTGCGGGGCGAGCTCGCCGAGCTCGATCAGATGGTGTTCGCAATGGACGTCGTTGCCGATCACGCCCAGCAGATGCTCGGCCAGGAGGGTGGCCCGCGAGGGGCGCTGCAGTCCGCCGGACACGGCGACGATACGGAGAGGGCGGTGGGATGAAGGCATGACCCGATCCTAGTCATGCCTTTCCATGACGTAAAATGGTATTACTTCACCTATCCATGAGTGAGATTCATCGTCATGCTGGAGCGCATCCACCTCAGCATCGTGCAGCAGGTCGAGCAGCAGGGCTCGCTCACCGCCGCCGCCGGCGTGCTCAACCTGACCCAGTCGGCGCTCAGCCACAGCATGAAGAAGCTGGAGCAGCAGCTGGGTACCGAGGTCTGGCTGCGTGAGGGTCGCAGCCTGCGGCTGACCCAGGCCGGACAGTACCTGCTGGCAGTGGCCAACCGGGTGCTTCCGCAGCTGGACTTGGCCGAGGAGCGCCTGCGCCAGTTCGCGCAGGGCGAGCGTGGCGCGCTGCGCATCGGCATGGAGTGCCATCCCTGCTACCAGTGGCTGCTGAAGATTGTCTCGCCCTACCTGGCGGCATGGCCGGACGTGGATGTGGACGTCAAGCAGAAGTTCCAGTTCGGCGGTATCGGCGCATTGTTCGGCTACGAGATCGACCTGCTGGTTACCCCCGACCCGCTGCTGAAGCCGGGCCTGAAGTTCATTCCCGTGTTCGACTACGAACAGGTGCTGGTGGTGGCCGGGAACCATGCCCTGGCCAAGGTGGACCACGTAAAGCCGCGCCAGCTCGGCCAGGAAGTGCTGATCAGTTATCCGGTGCCGTTCGAGCGCCTGGACATCTACAACCAGTTCCTGCTGCCGGCCGGCATCACGCCGCGGCGCCACAAGGCCATCGAAACCACCGACATCATGATGCAGATGGTGGCCAGCGGCCGCGGCGTGGCTGCCATGCCGCGCTGGCTGGTGGAGGAGTACGCCACGCGCATGGACGTGGTGCCCGTGCGCCTGGGCGCCAAGGGCATCCCCAAGCAGATCTACCTGGGCGCGCGCGAGGCCGATACCGGTATCGACTACCTGCAGGCCTTCATCGAACTGGCCCGCAACAGCTCGCCGCTTGCCGGCAATGCACGCGAGGCGCGCTGATGCCGGCCGGTACCTCAGCGCACGCGGAAGCCTTCATCAACGCCTTTTCACTGGAAGTCAGCGCGAAGGCCATGCCCGCGCTGCGCGCCGAGGCGGATCGGATCCCGCGCGGTACGGTCATCTCCATTCCCTGGCTGGCCAGCGAGGATGACGACGCCCGCCTGGCCGCCGTGCGCACCGTGCGCGCGCTCGGATTCGAGCCGATGCCGCATCTCTCCGCGCGGCGCATCGGGTCACGCACAGCGCTTGAACGCTTCCTGGAGCGCGCCACCAGCGAAGCCGGGGTGGAGCGCTGCCTGCTGATCGCCGGTGACCTCGCGACGCCTGCCGGGCCGTTTGCCGACAGTGCTTCGATCATCGAGACCGGGCGTCTTGAGCGTTTCGGCATCAAGGTCGTAGGTATCGGCGGGCATCCGGAAGGCCATCCGGCGATGAGCGGCGACGCTCGCTGGCAGGTACTCGAACGCAAGTGCCAGGCCATCGAAGCGCGCCGCATGGCGCCTGTGATCGTCACCCAGTTCGCCTTCGATGCCGATGCCGTGCTGGCCTGGCTGGATGCACTGCGCGCGCGCGGCATCAGCGTTCCGGTGCTGGTCGGCGTGCCGGGCCCGGCCAGCGTCTCTCGCCTGCTGCGCTACGCCGCGATGTGCGGCGTAGGCGCCAGTGCATCGATGCTCGCCAAGTACGGCATCTCGATCGGCCGCCTGCTCGGCACGGCAGGGCCGGAGGTGTTCGTCGATCGCCTGGTGAAGGGGCTGACCCGCGCCCATGGCCAGGTCAGCCCGCATTTCTTCCCGTTCGGCGGTGTTGCGCCGTCGCTGGAGTGGGTGGCGCAGTACCGGCGGCGCATTTCCATCAGCCAGCGCCGATGATCTGCGTCATGGCATGGATCGCGTTGTCCGGGTGCCGGCTTGATCCAGCGAAGGCGCCGGCCTGGAAAGCCTCCCATTGCAGCGACTCATGCCCAGGTCGAGGCGCTCTGCAATGCCCTGCGGGTTGATGTCTCCGGCGCGATTGATCAGTACGACGAGCGTTCTTCGATCGGTGGGACGGTGCCGGAGATACCCGGTAAAGCCTGCGGTCCCGCCGCCATGGCCGACTACCTTTCCGCCATCGGAAACTTCCCTGCCGGCCCCCCAGCCCGCCTTGCTGCCATTGGCGAGGAGTGTGTCGCACCACATCCGCTTCAGGGCCGCCTCGGGCAACAGTCGATGCTGGTCCAGCGCCACAGCAAAGCGCGCCATGTCGTCGATGCTGGCGAGCAGGCCGCCGGCGGCCCATGCCGAGCCCGGAGCAGTGGGCGGTGGTGCGCGCCAGTGGCCATCCTGGAACAGATGCCCCTGGGCAACCCGGCGCCGATCGCCTGCACGACGCGGTCCCGCATCGCGCATGCCCAGCGGCGACAGTATCTCCTCCTGCAGAACCCGCCAGTAGTCCATGCCGGTTGCATGCTCTATGGCCAGGCCGAGCAGGATGTAGTTCGTATTGGAATAGGCGTGCCGCGCACCGGGCGCAAACGCCAGCGGCCGCTCGGCCACCTCTGCGAGCAATTCACGGGGGGCTGGATTCGTCGGCATCAACCGCAGGAAATTTTCTTCATTCAGATAGTTGGGAATGCCTGAGGTATGGCTCAGCAGCTGCAGCAGCGAAGTGGATGCCCATGCGGAAGGCAACCCTTCCATGTACTGGCCGATGGGCGCGGTGACGTCGAGCAGATGCCGCTGCTGGAGCCGGAAAATCAGCAGGGCCGTGAACAGCTTGGTGATCGACCCCAGTTCGAACACGGTATGGCGATCAATCGGTGCAGGCCGGGTGTCATCGAGCCGCCCGGTCGTGCACAGCGCGGCAATGCGCCCGTGATCAACCAGAACGGCCGCCATGCCAGGCTGCCGTTCGGCCTGCAGCAATGCGGTCAGCGAACCGCATCCCGCCAACGTCGCCCGGCTCGCCAGCGCCGATGGTGCTGACAGGCCGAAGCCAGTGGCCAGCAGCGCCGCACACAGGCGACGTCGAACAGGGTCGTGGTACATGCACGTGGCTCGCAGCGGCGTCGTGGTGATGGTAGCGCGGACTGAGGGCCGGCCCGCGCAGGGTGCACCGGGTGAATCCACCCCGACAGCTGCCGGGGACGCGCAGCATGCCGGCGGGTCATCCGCGATGGCTGACAGCTGTCACTGGCTGCAACCCGGGCGGAAGCGAATAGTGAGCGCCAATGCGAGGGCACCTCGCCACCACTCAGCCACCACTCATCAAGGGGACCGCTCATGAACATGCTCCAGCAACTCGCCTCGCAGACGCCGATCTGGGTCTGGCTGCTCCTGGCCTTCCTGGTCACCCGTGGCATCGCCGCCATGAAGCCTGCAGAAACCTCGCTGCACAAACTGGCGATCGTGCCCGCGCTGTTCGCCGTCTGGGGCGCGTGGTCGATCAGTCATCGCTTCGGCGCGTCGCTGGCCGCCTGGAGCGAGTGGCTTGCCGGCATAGCCACGGGCGCGGCACTTGCCTGGCTGCTGCTGAATCGATTGAAGCTGACGCTGGATCGCAGCACCGGCAAGCTCTGGCGCAGCGCGGACTTCAGCCTGCTGCCGCTGCTGCTGGTCACCTTCCTGGTGAAGTACGGCTTCGAAGTCGCGTTTGCGGTGTCGCCGTCGCTGTCCGCCAGTGCCGGCTTCAGTGCCGCCTACCTGCTGCTGACGGGCGGGTTCACTGGCATCTTCGTCGGCAAGTACTGCCGGTACCTGGCCTCGTTGCGGATGGATGCGGCAGGCAAGGGGCTGGAAACCGCAGGCTGATTGACCTGGTAGTGCCGGCCGCTGGCCGGCTTCCCCATGCAGCGTTGCGCGGGGCTGGCGCAGGCGTCACGATGCCCGCCACTGGCCAACACCGGAAACGCTGACGTCATGAAGACCACATCCTGGTTCTGGATCAACGTGGCCAGTCACTTCGGCATTGTCGCAGCCCTGGCTTGGCTGCCCGCACGGTGGACGGGGCAACTTGTGGAAGCCCTGGCCGGGACTCAGCCGGCTATCGGCGACACCCGCCATTTGGCCTTCATAGGCTCCATGTTCGGCTTCTGCGTGACCGCACTGATCCTGATGGGGGTGTTGACTGTCACCGGCGAACTGCTGGGTTTCTCCAGGCCCTATGCGCGACGGTCGGAGGCCCAGAACGAAGCGCAGGCCGTCCACCGGAAGGTACTGCTGACTGCGTTCGCCACGCTCTCATGGGTGGCCGTGGGATCGCTTGCAGGTATTGCGTCGATCTTCGCGGCCTCGTCATGAAGGGCGGCCCCGTCAGCGCCCCGTGTGCCGGAACGGATGGGTGCGTGAACTGCGGGGCTGCTCACGCCTCCCCACGCCACTGGCTCATCAGCATCTGCAGGAATCGCTCCGCCGTGGGCGAGAGCAGGGCGCCGCGGCGGCGGACGATGCCGATCGTGCGTGACACCACCGGGTTGCCGATCGCGCGCGTCACCAGGGTGGGGTGATCCCCATCTGGCGTGGCCATCTTCGGCAGCACCGACACGCCGATGCCCGCCTCGACCATGCCCAGTGACGTCGACAGGTGGGTCACTTCGTAGTGCCAGCTCAACTTGAGGTTCTCTCGCGCCAGCGCGCCGTCCAGCAGCGTCCGGTTGCCGCTGGTGCGATGCACGGTGATCAACTGGTGCTCGGCCAAGTCGGCCCATTCCACCTTGCGCTTGCGCGCCAGCGGATGATCGCGCCGGCAGGCGAGGACGAAGGGGTCCTCAGCCAGCACGTCGAAGTCGAGATTCGGATCGTTGGCGCCCATGAAGTTGATGCCGAACTCGACTTCGCCACGTTCCACTGCCTGCAGACCCTCCGTGGCCGGGATATCCAGGATGCGGAAGCGCACGTTCGGGTGCGCTTCATGGAAACGCGCCATCACGCTGGGCAGGAAGTAGAACGCCGCCGTCGGCAGGCAGGCGATGGTCACTGTCGCGCCGCGGGTGTCTTCGCGGCCGCGCAGCGAGAACAGTGATCCATCGAATTCCTCCAGCATGCGGCGCACCAGTGGCAGCAGGTTCTCGCCGACAGCGGTGGTACTGACGCTGCGCGTGGTGCGCTCCAGCAGCGGCGAGCCCACCGCCTGCTCCAGTTTCTGGATCCGGCGGCTGAGTGCGGGCTGGGAGACGTGAAGGATTTCCGCGGCCCGATGAAAGCTGCGTGTCTCCGACACCAGCAGGAACGCACGCAGATCGAGGATTTCGCAATTGATGCTCATCAGGTATCAATCATCCAAAAAACAGCAATTCACAGATCAATTGGGGTCATGCCAGTATCGAATCACAGAGGGGTCATTCATCCCCTATACGCATCAATCTAGCACACGTATGTCCAACGATCTGCTCAGCATTCCCTGCGTGCTCATGCGCGGCGGCACCTCCAAGGGCCCGTTCTTCCTGGCCAGCGACCTGCCGGCGGACACCGCCGAACGCGATCGCCTGCTGCTGGAAGTGATGGGCTCGGGACATCCGCTGCAGATCGACGGCATCGGCGGTGGCAACGCGCTGACCAGCAAGGTGGCGATCATCGACCGCTCCAGCCACCCGGACGCCGATGTCGACTACCTGTTCGCCCAGGTACGGGTCGAGCAGCAAGTGGTGGATACCTCGCCCAACTGCGGCAACATGCTGGCGGCCGTAGGCCCGTATGCCATCGAGCGTGGGCTGGTGCAGGCGCAGGATCCGCAGACCGAAGTGCGCATCCACAACGTCAACACCGGCAAGTTGATCATCGCCACGGTGGAAACGCCGGGCGGCAATGTGGCCTACCGCGGTGATACGCGCATTGCCGGCGCGCCGGGCTCAGCCGCGCCGGTCAGGCTGTCCTTCCTTGATGCGGCAGGCGCCCGCACCGGCAAGCTGCTGCCCAGCGGGCATGCGCAGGAAACCATCAATGGCGTGCCGGCCAGCCTGGTGGACTGCGCCATGCCGATGATGCTGGTGCGTGCCGAAGACCTGGGCGTGCGCGGTGATGCCTCGCCCGCCGAACTGAACGCGGACGCGGCGTTCATGCGCCGGCTGGAAGCGCTGCGCATCGAGGCGGGCGCCCGCATGGGCATCGCCGACGCCGGCAACAAGGTCATTCCCAAGCCGGTGCTGCTGTCGGCGGCGCAGCAGGGCGGCGATCTGCAGGTGCGCTATTTCATGCCGCACCAATGCCACACCGCACTGGCCATTACCGGCGCGGTCGGCCTGGCCACCGCCGCCGTCACGCCGGGCACGCTGGCCCACACTTTGGTCGGATGCCGGTCCGTTCCCGGCAGCATTACCCTCGAACATCCGAGTGGGGCGCTGGAGGTGGGCCTCAGTCGCAGCTCGGGCGATTCGCCGGTGATTGCCAGCGTGGTCCGCACCGCACGCCGCTTGTTCGAGGGGCGCGTGTACGCGACTTCGCCCGCGCCCGCCACGGCCAGTGCCACCCAAGCCCGCCAATGGACGTCAGCGGCATGATCTGAACCCGGACGGGCCTGCGTAGACGCGCATGCCCGCCATTACAACGTAGATGCTTCACTCCTGGGAGGGATGATGTACAAGCAGTTCTTGATGGCCGCGCTGTGCGTGGCCGGGCTGGCCGCGGCCGGATGCAGCAACAGCGGGCGCGTGGAAGGCGCGGCCGCCGGCAGCAGCGACAACGCACCGGTGCGCATCAGCGTCGGCTCCTACAACCTCAACAACCTGCCGTTCTTCATTGCCGACGCCAAGGGCTACTTCAAGGACGTCGGCCTGCAGGTGAAGACCGAGAACTTCGCCCAGGGCGGCTCCAAGGTGCTGCAGGCGCTGGTGGCCAATTCCACCGACGTAGCCGTCGGCTTCTACGACCACACCATCCAGATGCAGGCCAAGGGCAAGGACGTGGTGGCCTTCGTACTGCTCTCGCGCAACTCCGGCCTGGTGATGGCCGGCCGCGAGGATGCCACCTTCGATCCGGCGCGCCCGGAGACCATCAAGGGCCAGAAGGTCGGGATCACCGCACCGGGCTCCTCGTCCGACTTCTTCGTCCGTCACTTCCTCGCCCAGCACGACATTCCGGCCGACAGCATCTCATTGATCGGGGTCGGCTCGGGCGCCGCAGCAGTGGCCGCGCTGGAGCAGGGCAAGATCGACCTGCTGGTCAACTATGATCCCGCCGCCACCCTGATCACCGAGCGCAAGGTCGGCAGGATCCTCCTCGACGCGCGCAGCGACGACGGCGCCCGCCAGGTCTATGGCGGCCTGTACCCGACCTCGGTGATGTACGCCAACCAGAGCTTCCTGGACAAGCGCCCCGAAGCGGCCGAGAAGATCGCCCGCGCCGAGCAGATGGCCTTGAAGTTCATCGCCGACAACAGTGCTGAAGACATCGTCGCTGCGCTGCCGGACAGCTACGTCTCCGGTGACCGCGCCACCTATGCCCGCGCAGTGGAGAACGCGCGCGCGATCTTCACCCGGGACGGTCACTTCACGCCTGCCGATCTGGAAACACCGCTGAAGGTGCTGCGTGAGTTCAACACGGATGTCGCCAAGGCCGATATCGATCTGTCCCGGACCTACACCAATGCCTTCGTCGAGCGTGCCAACGCTGCGGCGCCGGCTGCCCAACCGTAAGCGGAGGTAACCCATGGCCCTCAATGCCACCGTGCGCCAGTTCAATGGCGCGCCGCAGCTGGAGCCTGCACAGACCATGGTCGCCATCAACAAGGTGACCATGTCCTTCGGCGAATTCACCGCCGTACGCGATGTCGACATCCAGGTGGGTGACGGCGAGTTCCTTGCCATCGTCGGGCCGACCGGCTGCGGCAAGAGCACCATCCTCAATTCCGTGGCGGGCCTGCTGAAGCCGTCGTCGGGCCAGGTCAGCATCGATGGCCGTGCCGTCAGCGGCGTGCAGGAGTCGGTCGGCTACCTGTTCCAGCAGGACGCGCTGCTGCCGTGGAAGACCGCGTACCAGAATGTTGAACTCGGCCTGCGCTTCCGTGGTGTGCCCGAGGCCGAACGCAAGGCCAAGGCCAACGCTTGGCTGGCCAAGGTCGGCCTGGCCGGCTTCGAGCATCGCTACCCGCACCAGCTGTCCGGTGGCCAGCGCAAGCGCGTGCAGATGGCCCAGGCGTTGATCGTCGAGCCGAAGGTGATCCTGATGGATGAACCCTTCTCGGCGCTGGACATCCACACCCGCCACCTCATGCAGAACGAGCTGCTGCGGTTGTGGCAGGAGGATCGCCGCTCGGTGATCCTGATCACCCACGACCTGGAAGAAGCCATCGCCCTGGGCGACCGCGTGGTGGTGCTGTCCTCCGGCCCGGCCAGCCGCGTGGTGCGCAGTTTCGATGTGGATCTGGAACGGCCGAGGAACGTGGCCGAAATCAAGCTGGATGACCGTTTCACCGACCTGTACCGCGATATCTGGGCCTGCCTGCGCGGCGAAGTGGAGAAGAGCTATGCACGCCAAGACTGACAAATTCATCCAGCTCGCGCTGGTGGTCGCCGTGTTCGGCGGCTGGGAAGGTGGCATCGCGCTGGGCGTGATCGATCCGTTCTTCTTCCCTTCGCCAACAGCGATCGTGCAGCAGGCCTGGACCTGGCTGTCCGATACCTCGTTCTATCAGCATGTCTACATCACGCTGACCGAAACCGCGCTGGGCTACATCATCGGCACCGGCCTGGGTGTGGCCGGCGGCGTCTGGCTCGGCCTGAGCCGCCGCTCGGCACGCATCCTCGATCCCTTCATCAAGGGCTTCAACGCGATTCCGCGCGTGGTGCTGGCGCCGATTTTCGTGCTGTGGCTGGGCCTGGGGCTGTGGTCGAAGGTGGCGCTGGCGGTCACGCTGGTGTTCTTCACCACGTTCTTCAATGCCATGCAGGGCGTGCGCGAGGTGAATCCGGTGGTGCTGGCCAATGCCCGCATCCTGGGGGCGAGCCGCAGCGACCTGCTGCGCCATGTCTACTTCCCCGCAGCGGCGAGCTGGATCCTGTCTTCGCTGCGCACCTCGGTGGGCTTCGCGGTGGTCGGCGCGATCATCGGTGAGTACCTCGGGGCCTCGGCGGGCCTGGGTTACCTGATCGCGCAGGCCGAGGGCAACTTCAATGCCGTGGGCGTGTTCGCCGGCATCATCATCCTGGCCGCCTTCGTGCTGGTCATCGACGCGCTGCTGGACGTGGTCGAGAACAAGCTGATCACCTGGCGTCCCAACGCGCAGGCACAGGCCACCAGCTGAACCGGCCGCGCTGAGCCGGCCCGCCGCGCCGCCGGACCGATCCGGCGGCGTGCGCTTCCTCCCCCGATCTTCCCCCGCACCACCGCAACAGGCCAGCGCCGGGCCAGGGGGCCGGCTGGCCGGAGAGAGAGCCCATGAACCCTTCCACCGTGCTGCCGCTGGCAGCGCTGCCGGTCGCGCTCGGCCTGCTGTTGGCCAGTGGCCATGCCGACGCACAGTCCCCGTCCTCGCTGCCCGCGCCGCTGAGCCAGGCTGAGCTGTCACGCCTGGTGCAGCAGCAGGCACTGCAGATCCAGCAGTTGGAGGCGCGCCTGCGTGCCGTGGAGGGCGGGCAGGGCAGTGCGGGCGCACCGTCAACGCCGCCCCCGCCTGCGCTGGAAACGCGGGTGGCCGCACTGGAAACCAGCCAGTCCAGACTGCCGAAGGTCTCCTGGGCCAAGGGTGCGCCGGAGTTCAGCAGTGCCGATGGCGCCGTGGCGTTCCGTCCGCGCGGACGCCTGTTCGTCGACGCATCCAGCACCGACGGATCCTCAGTGAGTGACCGCAATATCTCCGGTACCGAGATCCGCTCGGTGCGGCTGGGCGCCGAAGGCCGCTACGGTATCCTCGGCTGGGCGGTGGAAGGTGACTTCGCCGACAACGCGGTGGCGTGGAAGTCGGTCTACGCCACCGTGGACCACCGCCTGTTCGGGCTGCCGGCCGACCTGACCGTGGGCAACCGCCTCAACGACCGGGGTATCGACGGCTCCAGCAGCACGTCCAACACGCCGTTCCAGGACCGCAACGTGGTCGGCACGCTGATGCTGCCGCAGCGCGGCCTGTTCGGTGTCGGGCTCACCGAGCGGGTGTATGGAAAGGGCTGGCATGCCAGCCTGTCGGTAGCCGGCAACGACCTCAACAACGCCGGCACCGACAACGACAGCCAGACCTGGGCCACCCGCGTCCACTGGAATCCGCTGGACACTGCCGACGCCACGGTGCATCTGGGCGCATGGGCCTTCCACGAGAAGATTCCCACCGGGGCCACCGGCGTGGTGCGCAGTTCGGCCATCGCGGGGCATTTCAACGATCTGGTCAGGATCACACCGGGCACGCTGGTGGGCGCCGAGCGCAGCACCGCCTACGGTGCGGAACTGGCCGGCTTTCTCGGCCCAGCGTGGGCAACCGGCGAGTGGGGTACGCGAAGCCTGCGCGGGGCCGATGCCGGCGGGCGCTATGATCGCGACCACGAGGCGTGGGCGATCTCCGCTGGCTGGTTCCTGGCGGGCGCGCTGCCGTCCTACTCGGGCAAGGCCGGCACGTGGGGCAAGGTAAAGGTGGCCGATCCGGTGACGCGCGGCGGCAGTGGCGCGTGGGAGCTGAAGGGCCGCTATGAGGACGTGGACTATGCCGAACTGCCCAGTGGTGGTACCGGCCACGCGTGGACACTGGGCGCGAACTGGTACCTCAACGATTTCAGCCGGGTGATGTTCGAAGCCGTGCGCTGGCAGACCCGCCACCGCAGCGGCAGTGCTGCGGGCAGGGATGAAGGCACCACCTTCAATACCCGTCTGCAGTTGGCCTTCTAGGGCCGGGCCGCCGCCTGCATTCTGGTCACAGCAGCAACAACGCAGCGATGAGTGCAGGCGGCATCACCAGCGCGCCGACGCGCAGGAAGTCGAGCGCGCTGACATGCTCGCCCTCGCGGCGCAGCGCCACCAGCCACAGCATCGTCGCCAGCGAACCGGTGACCGACAGGTTGGGTCCCAGATCCACGCCGACCAGCAATGCGGCACGGGTCTGCGCGGGCAGGTCGGCCATCTGGCCCAGCGAACCGGCGGCCAGGCCGACCGGCAGATTGTTGGCTACGTTGCTCAGCAGCGCGGCCGCGCCACCGGCCAGCCAGCTGGCCTGGCGGGGAGATGCCTGCGCCACGGCCTGCAGTGCGCTGGCCGCGCTCTGGATGACACCGGTCTGTGCCACCGCTTCCACCAGCACGAACAGTCCCGCCACCAGCGGCAGCACGCCCCAGGACACGTGGCGCAGCAGTGGCAGCGGGCTGCGCCGCTGGCGGATCGCCACCACCGCCACACTCAGCGTGCCCGCGCAGAACGTGGTCAGGCCCAATGGCCCGTTCAAGGCGGACGTGACCAGCAACACGGTGCCGGTGAACAGCACGCCCAGTGCGCTCAGCCGGCCGCCGTCGGTCAACGGGCGATGTGCCGGCGCGGCAACCAGCGGCTGGGCGATCTCGCGCCGGTGCACCCAGCGCAGGACCAGGTAGGTGGCACCGATCGCCGCTGCCGACGGCAGCGCGAACTGCGCCAGCCACTGCAGCAGCGGCGGCATGTGCTGGCCGTACACCACCAGGTTGGCCGGATTGGAAATGGGCAGCACGAAGCTGGCCGCATTGGCAATGAATGCACAGACGAACAGGTAGGGCAGGGGATTGGCGCGCGCCGCCTTGCAGGCGGCGTAGACCGCCGGGGTCAACACCACGGCCGTTGCATCGTTGGACAGGAACACCGTCACCAGCGTGCCGACCAGGAATACCAGGTCGAACAGGCGTCGCCCCGATCCGCCCGCATGCCGGACCGCGTACAACGCCACCCAATCGAACAGGCCTTCGCGCCGCGCCAGTTCGGCCAGCATCATCATGCCGACCAGGAAGAGGTAGACGTCGCGGCCTTCGGTCACCGCGCCCCATGCGGTGTGCAGCGACACCGCGCCCAGCAACGGCAACAGGGCGGCAGCGCCCAACGCCCACACATATTCGGGGATGCGGAAAGGACGGAAGAGCAGGCCGATGGTGGCAACGGCGACCGCTGCCCAGATCACGAGGGGGGCTTGGGGGGCGAGCATGGAGTGGGGCTTCAGCGGCACCTTCAGCGACCCCGGCGCAGGGGGGCCTGGCGCGCGCGATCAGCGGATGGGCGGCCGCTGCAATCATCGCAGGTTCCGGGGTCGCCGCATCATACCGTGCGGCGCGGCATGGCGACCGCTGCAGTCGACCGCGCTGCAGGTGGGCCGGGGCGGCGCCAGCCCACCTTCAGCACTCAAGCACGGCATGACTTCAGGCACTGCAGTGTGACTACACATGTAGGCAAGCTGCACACACACTCATTGGACGAGATTGCGATGCCAAGATCCTGCTGGTTGTCCTGCGCCCTGGCCCTGGTGTTCGGCATCGCCGGGCCCACCCAAGCGGCGACGCGTGCCGAAGCCCTTGCCGCGATCGAGCGCAACGCGCGCGCCGCGCATTCCGATGCGGTCCTGGTGATGCACGACCGGGAGACGCTGCTTGAGCTGAAGCCCGCCGCCGGGCAGGAATCCGTTCACCTGATGTCGGCCACCAAGTCGGTCGTCGCGCTGGCCATTGCGTTGCTGCTGGACGAAGGAAAGCTGGCTTCGATCGATACGCCGGTCAGCCAGATCTATCCCGAATGGAAGCAGGGCAGGAAGCGCGCCATTACCGTGCGCATGCTGCTGGACCATACCTCGGGCCTGCAGAACGTGGCGAACGCGGGCGAAGAGCTGGAAGGGGCCCCGGACCTGGTCAGGCTGGCACTGGCCGCCGAGCTGAGCGATGCCCCGGGTGCCGTGTTCTCCTACAACAACAAGGCCACCAACCTGCTGCCCGGTATTGTCGAGCGCCTGGCAGGCGAGCCGCTGGATGCCTATCTGGACGCGCGCCTGTTCAAGCCCCTGGGCATTGCCCACTACACCTGGATGAAGGATGAGGCAGGCACCCCGCTGGGCATGGCCGGGCTGTCCCTGCGCGCGGCCGATCTTGCCGCCATCGGGCAACTGTTGCTGGACGGAGGCGTGGCGCCGGATGGCAAACGTCTCCTGAGTGAGCAGTCGGTCGCGTTGATGACGACCGAAAGCGCCCGTGCGCCAGATGTTGGGCTGCTGTGGTGGCGGATACCGGCCTGGGAACGCTACCAGCTCAAGCCCCGGCTACGGGATCTGCTGGTGAAAAGGGGCGTGGACGACGACGTACAGCGCGCACTGCAGGCCAGCGCAGGGCGAGTATTCGAAAGCCGCAGCACGCTGGTCGCCTTCCTCGCCGATCAACTGGGCGCGGACTGGTCCCAGCGCTACGGCAGCCAGATCTCCGCGCGAGGGCTGAAGCTTGCCGATCTCTACGACATCACACGGGGGCCGGTCGTCGGCTTTGCCGCCAACGGCTACCTGGGCCAATACCTGATGATCGTTCCGGAACAGCGTGTCGTCGCAGTGCGCCTGATCCACCGGCGCGAGAGTCACAACGCTCCACAGGACGACTATCCCTCCTTCTTCGCCGATGTCCTGCAGTTGGCGCGGACACTGCAATAGGCCCTGTCGTCATCATGTCCACACGCGCTGAACATCTTCCTGGAGCGTTCTTCACTGGCATGCCGCCTAAAGTGGGATGACATCTTGGCCGCACACGTACTGAAGCATGTTTGATTATCAGGACTGGACCTTCCACGCCAATGGCCGAACGGTAGTGGCGCGGGTAGCGCTGGACGGTGAAGGTGGCGGCACCATCAACCGCTACCAGCTGGTGCCGGGACCGGCACAGTCGGGGTTGTGCATCAAGGTCGCCTCCCAGGACGAGGCCGCGCAGAAACTGGAGGCCGAAGTGACGAAGCTGCTGGGACCGGTGTGGTAGCCACTACGCCATGCCGGCCGCGCATCCGCATGTTGACGGCGGCATGACCGGCCCGGGCAACGGGCATCGCGCCGGATGCCCGTTGCATGAGGACGCCTACTTGGGCATCAGCACGGTGTCGACCACGTGGATGACGCCGTTGGACTGGCTGACATCTGCAGTGCTGATGCCTGCCTTGCCACCCTTTGCGTCGATGATCCAGAGCTTGCCATCGTGGAGCGCCACGGTGAGAGGCTCACCCTGCACGGTCTTGAGGGTGGCCTTGCCGCCGTGCTTGCGGGCATCGGCCAGAAGCTGCGCCGAACTGTAGCTGCCCGGGACGACGTGGTAGGTCAGGATCCGGGTCAACTGTGCCTTGTTTTCCGGCTTCACCAGCGTATCGACAGTGCCTGCAGGCAATTTGTCGAAGGCCGCATTGGTGGGCGCGAAAACAGTGAAGGGCCCGGCGCCGTTGAGGGTGTCGACCAGGCCGGCTGCTTTGACCGCTGCAACGAGGGTGGTGTGATCCTTGGAATTGACGGCGTTCTCGACGATGGTCCTGGTGGGGTACATCTCTGCCCCGCCCACGATGACGGCGTTGGCGGCGAAAACTGAGGAGCCGGACGAAACGAGTAGGGCGAAGCCGACTGCGGCGGCGATGCGCTGAAGAGCGTTCACGGTGCGTTCCTTTCTGGATGACCCGCAAGTGCGGGCATCCTTCCTACGTCGGGTGCGCCTGACCGGATGCAGCAGCAGCCGGGTCATGAGCTGTGCCGCGCGCTGCTGGTTTGCTGCGCTGCATGGTGACAAGCGCGAACCGGGGTGATTACTCTCCGCTGCAACGCGATGGTAGCGCTACCAGTCGGACGGGGATCCAAGGTCCAGGGGCTGCCTTCTTTGCCGCGTGTTTGTCCTGGCAGGCTTGAAAAGCAAGTGTAAGTCGCGGTGTGCCCGAGCACCCGTGCTGTTCGGTTTGGAATGCGGGCCACGCCCGTGCGTGCCCCTGGGAGGGGGCGGTACATCCATTCGATCGTATGTCAGAGGGGACTTTCATGAGCACTTGCAGTTTCCGCGGCACCCTGGCCCCGAGGTCCGGCTCATGAGCCGCGCATTGGCGAAGTTCCGGTCCCGGGCCATGTTCACCTTCGTGGGTGGCGCCCTGGTCATCAATCCTGCCTTTGCGCAGGACGCAGCACCGGCGACCGGGCAGCAGCCGCAGAGCCAGTCGCAGCCCACCCAGCTCGATGCAGTGCAGGTCACGGGCATACGCAACAGCCTGAGCCAGGCCATGGACATCAAGCGCGACTCGGCGGGCGTGGTCGACGCCATCAGCGCCGAGGACATCGGCAAGTTCCCCGATACCAATCTTGCCGAATCGTTGCAGCGCATCACCGGCATCTCCATCGAGCGCCGTGACGGCGAGGGTGCGCAGGTGACCGCGCGTGGCTTCGGCCCCCAGTTCAACATGGTCACGCTCAACGGTCGGCAGATGCCGGGTGCCGATGCATTCGGTGCCTCTGGACAGGTCGCCATCGGCGGTGTCGACGGCGGCACCCGCGCCTTCAATTTCGCGCAGCTGGCCGCCGAGGCCATCAATGGCATCGAGGTCTACAAGACCAGCCAGGCACAGGTGCCCAGCGGTGGCATCGGCGCGACGATCAATATCCTGACCTCGCGCCCGCTCGATCACGCCGGCATCGTGGCCAACGCCGGGGCGAAGCTGGTCTCCGACCAGAGCCAGCCGTTCGATAATGACCTGACACCGGAGCTGTCGGGCATCTTCAGCTACAGCAATCCGGAAAAGACCTTTGGCGTCAGCCTCAGCGCGAGCCAGCAGAAGCGCAAGGGTGGCTCGGTGCAGGCCACGGAGAACTACTGGAACGTGCAGCCGTGGACAGGGTCGATGCCGGGCAACCCGACCGTGGTCAATGCCCCGGCCGTCGGCCAGCTTTACGCGCGGCCCAACGACCTGCGCTACGCGTTCTCCGAATTCGAACGCGAACGCGTCAACGGCCAGGCCGTGCTGCAGTTCGCACCGACGGACAGCCTGACCCTGACCGTGGATTACACCTACTCGACCAACGAAATCACCGAGAATCGTGGTGAGCAGGGCATGTGGCTGCAGAACAGCAACTACACCAACGTCGAGTTCGACACCAGTGGCGCCGTCGCGACGCCGGTCTACATCCGTGAAATCGCCGGCACCAAGGATTTCGGCCTGGAACAGCAGCGCAGCATGCAGGAGTACAAGCTGGGCTCGCTGGGCTTCAACGCCGTCTGGAATGTCAGCGACCGCTTCAAGCTCAGCTTCGATGCGCACAACTCGAAGAACGAGAGCCGCCCGAATGATCCGCTGACCGGCGGTGGTTCGATCTTCATGAGCATCGCCGGCACCAACAACTGCACCCGTGGCCCGCATTGTGGCGGCTCCTGGGTGCAGGAATTGAACTTCAACAATGGCCTGCCGGTTGGCACCCAGGTCTGGTATCCCAGCACCGCCGATGCGGTCGCCGGGACCAATGGCGTGGTCAACCCGGGCTTCCAGGAAGGCGAGGTTGGCACGCAGGTGCTGCGCGTCAACGCGCAGACCCAGATCAGCGAGATCAAGCAGGCGCGCGTCGATGGCGAATGGAACTTCGACCACGGCCGCTTCCAGTTCGGCGTGGACACCAACAAGTCCACCACCCACCGCATCCAGGCCGCCGAGGCCTACTCCACCCTGGGTGACTGGGGCGTGGCCAACGTGGACCGGGATACCGCCGCGGGCCTGATGGACCTGCTGCAGCCGGTCAGCATCGTGGGCCTGTTCGACGACTACAGTGCCAACAGCTGGCCGGCCTGGCGCGGCAATGCCGGACAGCTCGCGCAATGGGCATCGGGCGAGTACGGCGTCGGCCTGGGCGTGAACCCGCAACGCGCGGCCGACAACTTCGTGGAAGAGAAGACCAAGGCGGCGTACTTCCAGGTGGAACTGGACGGGGAGCTGGGCGGCATGCGCACCAACACCCGCCTGGGCGTGCGCTATGAAACCACCGACGTGGTGTCGACCTCGGTCATTGCCGTTCCCGAATCCATCGAGTGGCAGGCCAACAACGATTTCCGCATCGTGCTGTCCGATGAGCAGCAGCCCTTCACGGAGAAGGCGCGGTACAGCTACATCCTGCCCAACCTTGATTTCAGCATCGACCTCACCGAGGAGCTGAAGGGACGCGTTTCGTTCGGCAAGAGCATCGCCCGCGCGCCGTACGGCAATCTCTATGCGGGACCCGGGGCCCAGCAGCCGTTCGGCTCGGTGCTGATCGATCCCTCCTCGCGCGCCAGCGGCAATTCCCAGAACCCGAGCCTGAAGCCGCTGGAATCGGACAACCTCGACCTGGGGCTGGAGTGGTACTTCGCCGATGCCAGCTATGTGTCATTGACCTACTGGAACAAGTCGGTCAGCAACTTCATCGGCAACACCGTCGTCCAGGAAAGCCTGTACGGCCTCACCGACCCCACCTCCGGGCCGGATGCACGGGCGGCGTTGGACTTCCTGACCAGCGGCGCCTGCGTCGCCCAGGTCGGGCCGGCCAATGCGGCCGCCTGCTCGGCCAACGACACCTCGCTGTTCACCGCACTGGCGTTGCTGCGCAACAATCCTGCTGGCCTGGGCGCCTACAACGGAACCGATGCGCAGGTTCTGGCTACCGAAGCGGCCTACGATCTGTATGGGCAGGCCAACGATCCGCTGTACCAGTTCAACGTCAATCGCCCGATCAACCAGAACAAGTCCAAGTTGCACGGCTGGGAGCTGGGCGGGCAGTACTTCTTCGGTGACACCGGGTTCGGCGTACTGGCCAACTACACGGTGGTGAAAGGTGATGTCGGCTACAACAACGGCGGCGATCCGGGTATCGACCAATTCTCGCTCACCGGCCTGAGCGACACCGCCAACGCCATGCTGATGTACGAGAAGTACGGATGGTCGGTGCGACTGGCATGGAACTGGCGCGATCAGTACCTGATCCTGGCCAACCAGGGCTCCAGCCGCAATCCGTACTATGTGGAGCCGTACGAGCAGTGGGATCTCAGCGTCAACTACGCGCTCGATGACCACTGGTCCTTCAGCCTGGAGGCGATCAACCTGACCGGTGAGGATGTGCGGTGGCGCTCGCGCACGTCGCAGATGATCGTCAAGCTGGCAGACCAGAGCCCGCGCTACATGCTGGGCGTCCGCTACAAGTTCTGAACCTGGTTGCCGATGCGTCCGGCACGGCACCGCTGCCCGCCAGCGGTGCCGTGCCGGGACGGTGTCGCCGCACCTGTCGCGCCTGCGCTACCCTGCCGGCCAGCAACCCGCATTGGACTGGATACCCTGATGGCCCGCTACGAAATGCTCAACAACATCGCGCATCGGGACCTGACGGTCGCCACCGGATTCGGGCCGCAGTTCGGCGATGCGGTGGGCATGGTGCCGGCCTATCCCAGCGAGTTCGCTGAACTGCAGCGTGAGTATCCGATCTTCCTGCGCAGGGAAACCGGGTCAGAAGCGTGGCAGTCCGTGGCCCTGCTGGGTTTCGAACAACACGAGAACCTGTTCCTGCAGGACGGGCGCTGGAATGCCTCCTACCTGCCTGGTGCGGCCGCCAAAGGGCCGTTCCTGATCGGGTTCCAGGAGCACTACGTGGATGGCCTGCTCACCCAGGATGCGGTGATGCACGTGGACCTGGACCATCCGCGCGTCACCGCCGGCGCCGGTGAGCCGGTGTTCCTGCCGCAGGGCGGCAACACGCCCTACCTGGACCACATCGCCGGCGTGCTGCGCGGCATCCACGAGGGCAGCGCGTACGCGGCCGCAATGTTCGCGATGCTCGACGACTGCGGGCTCATCCAGCCGGTCACGCTTGATGTGCAGCTCGCGTCGCATCACCGGGTGAGCGTGAGCGGATTGCACGGCGTCGACCGCGAGCGCCTGGCGGCGCTGGACAGTTCGCGCCTGGCTGCGTTGAACCGCGCAGGTTACCTGGAAGGTGCGTACCTGATGCTAGCCTCGCTGCATAACATGCGCCGCCTGATCGCCGAGAAGCAGCGCCGCCTCCGCGTCCAGGACGGCACCGCGCAGGCGGTCAGGAACTGACCGGTGCACGCCAGCCTGCCGATGCGGATCCTGGAAGGCATCGATCCTGCCGCGTTGCCATTGGCTGACCTGGTGGACGCCGGTGAGCCGGTCGTACTGCGCGGCATCGCCAGCGGTTGGCCACTGGTCCAGGCCGGACTGGGCGGCGTGCACGACGCGATGGTGTACCTGTGCAGCGTCGATGCGGGTGCGCCCATCCAGTACTCGTTCGGCGGTCCCGAGATCGCGGGCCGCCCGTTCTACAGCGCGGACTTCACCCGGCTGAACTTCGAAGTGCGGCGTGGCGGTCTGGCCCAGGTGCTGGAAGAGATCGCCACGACGCTGCATGCGCCTCGGCCGCCAACCTATTACGTGGCCTCGCTGCCGATCGAGCGTGCACTGCTGCCGGCATTCGCGCAGGCCAACGACGCCGGGCTGGCGAAGCAGGGCATCGACGCCACCGCCAGCATCTGGATCGGCAACCGGGTGACGGCCTCGTGCCATTTCGACACACCCGACAACCTCGCCTGCTGCGCGGTGGGGCAGCGCGAGTTCACGCTGTTCCCGCCCGCCCAGATCGACAACCTCTATCCGGGCCCGCTCGATCCCACGCCGGGCGGACAGGTGGTCAGCGTGGTGGACTTCGAGCGCCCCGACTTCGATCGGCATCCACGTTTCCGCGAGGCACTGGCACATGCACGCAGCGCGGTACTTGGACCCGGCGATGCGATCTTCATTCCCAGCATGTGGTGGCACCATGTACGCAGCCTGGAGCCGTTCAACGTGCTGGTGAACTACTGGTGGCGAAGCTCGCCGGCCTGGCTGGGGTCGCCGCTGGCGGCGCTGCAGCACGCGATGTGGTCCGTGCGCGACCTGCCAGCGCGTGAGAAGCAGGCCTGGGAAGGGCTCTTCCGTTACTACGTATTCGGCCCCGGCGAGCGCGCGGGGCAGCACCTGCCTGACCCCGCGCGCGGAGATCTGGCACCGTTCGACGAGCAGCGCGCCCGCCGCATGCGCGCGATGCTGCTGGGCAGGCTCAACCGTTGAGAGAGGGCACCGCGTTGGATACCGAGAGCACGCCTGCAGGGCGCATCCGCAAGGTGGTCATTGCCGGTGGCGGTACAGCGGGATGGCTGGCCGGCTGCGCGCTGGCGCATCAGTTCCGTGACCAGCTGCAGATCACGCTGGTCGAGTCCGAGCAGATCGGCACGGTCGGCGTCGGTGAGTCCACCGTGCCGCCGATCCGCACCTTTCATCGCTTCCTGCAGATTGACGAGCAGGAGTTCCTGCGCGCGGTGGCCGGCACCTTCAAGCTGTCGATCTCGTTCGAGAACTGGCGGCTGCCGGGGGATCGCTTCTTCCATCCGTTCGGCACCATCGGCCATGGCACCTGGGCGGCTCCCTTCCATCACTTCTGGCTGGACAGCCTGCGCCGCGGCATGCCCTCGGACCTGGGCGACTTCTGCCTGGAGAGCATCGCGTCGCGCGGCGACCGCTTCTCGCTGCACACCCAGCCGCAGGCCAGCTATGCGTATCACTTCGATGCCAGCCTGTATGCGCGGTTCCTGCGCCGCAGGGCCGAGGCCAACGGCCTGCGCCGGATCGAAGGCAGGATCGCCCAGGTCAGGCAGCACGCGCACGACGGCTCGGTTCAGGCGCTGGTACTGGACGACGGCCAGGTGATCGAGGGCGATCTGTTCATCGACTGCACGGGGTTCCGTGGCCTGCTGATCGAGCAGGCGCTGGGCACCGGCTACGAGGACTGGCACGAATGGCTTCCGTGCGACCGGGCCGTGGCGGTGCAGACCGAAGCGGTGGCGCCGCCGGTGCCCTATACCCGGGCGATCGCCCACGAGGCGGGGTGGCGCTGGCACATCGCGCTGCAGCACCGCGTTGGCTGTGGGCTGGTGTATGACAGCCGCCATCTGTCTGATGACGAGGCCGCCGCGAAACTGCTGCGCGATGCAGGGGCTCCACCTTTGCGCGACCCATGGAACGTGCCGTTCCGCAGCGGGCGCCGGCTGAAGGCCTGGAACAGCAACGTGGTGTCGCTCGGGCTGGCCAGCGGTTTCATCGAACCGCTGGAGTCGACCAGCATCCATCTGACGATCAGCGCGGTGGTGCGCCTGATCCAGTTGTTCCCGTTCGACGGCATCCGTGCGTCGCTGGTGCAGTTGTACAACGATGTCAGCCGCCAGGAAATGGAGCACGTGCGCGACTTCATCATCCTGCACTATCACGCAACGCAGCGCACCGAACCGATGTGGAAGGCGTGTCGCGAGATGAGCGTGCCCGGATCGCTGCAGCAGCGGTTGCAGGCGTGGCGCGAGCGTGCGCACGCCTGGCAGGACCCCGGCGAGCTGTTCCGCATCGAGTCCTGGACCAGCGTGCTGCTCGGGCAGGGCATTCCGCCAGGCCCGCCGCATCCGCTGGCGCGGGCGGTGAGTGACGCCGATCTGCGCACCCTGTTGAAGGGCATCCAACAGCCCGTGCATCACGCCGCGGCGCGGATGCCGACCCAGGCGGAGTTCATCGCGCAGTACTGCAGGTCCGGCGTTGACGTGTGGCGTTCGACGGCAGCAAACGCATAGCAGGGTTTTGCGTTG
Organism: Stenotrophomonas sp. YJH_SMC_33; assembly: GCF_059372295.1. NCBI lineage: Bacteria > Pseudomonadati > Pseudomonadota > Gammaproteobacteria > Lysobacterales > Lysobacteraceae > Stenotrophomonas > Stenotrophomonas sp. YJH_SMC_33. The sequence continues at coordinate 141,892 of NZ_JCAFVJ010000004.1, read as the reverse complement.
CAGCACGCTTTTTCTGCTGCAGCTGGTTACAGTGCGGGAACACCGCAGGCGATGACGCATGCGGTGGCAACGAGGGGGCCGGACAGCACGCCCCCTTTTTGAGTCCACGGAATGTTAGCGCTACCTTTTTGTTGATCGGAGGCGGTTTCGATGGGTCTGGTTGCAGGGATCGATGCAGGGACGCAGAGCCTGAAGGTGCTGGTCTACGACCCGCAGGCGCAAGCGGTGGCCGCCGTCACCAGCGCGCCGCTCACGCTGGACAGCGGTGCCGACGGCAGCCGTGAACAGGCGCCTCCCGACTGGGTGTCGGCCCTGCGCGACTGCTTTGCCAGGATCGACCCCTCGCTGCGCGCTCGCATCGTCGCACTGGCGGTATCGGGGCAGCAGCATGGGTTCGTGCCGGTTGATGATGCTGGCGAGGTACTGGCGCCGGCCAAGCTGTGGTGCGACACCAGCACCTCGGCCGAATGCATCCAGATCATGGACGCCGTGGGCGGATTCCAACGGACCATCGCGCTGGCGGGCAACCCGATCCTGGCCGGCTACACAGCGTCCAAGCTGCCCTGGACCCGGATCCACCGTGCCGACGCCTATGCGCGGCTGGCGACCATCCTGCTGCCACACGACTACCTGAATTTCGTGTTGACCGGGCAGCGGTTCTGCGAGCTTGGCGATGCGTCCGGAACCGGCTGGCTGGACGTGCGCACACGCACCTGGTCGCAGGAACTGCTGCGCGCCACCGATCCTGATCGTGATCTTGCCGCCTGCCTGCCGCCGATCGCCGCACCCGACGCCCTGTTTGATATCGCGCCGAAGGCCGCGGCCGCGCTCGGGCTTGCAGCGGCGGTGAAGGTGGCCGTTGGCGGCGGCGACAACATGATGGCCGCGATCGGCACTGGCTGCGTCACCGAAGGCCGCCTGGCGATGAGCCTGGGAACGTCTGGAACGCTGTTTGCCTATTCCAGCGCGCCGGTGATCGACGCGAACGGCGCCTGGGCCGCGTTCTGCTCGTCCACGGGAGGATGGCTGCCGCTGATCTGCACCATGAACTGCACCGTGGCGACCGAACAGGTGGCCCGTGCCTTCGGCTTCAGCACTCGCGACGGCGATGCGCACCTGCGCGCGACGCCACCGGGAGCAGGCGGGCTGGTGATGCTGCCCTTCCTCAATGGCGAGCGTACGCCGGACCTGCCGCTCGGCAAGGGTGTGCTGGCCGGCCTGGACACCGCCAACTTCACTCCGGCGCACCTCTACCGCGCCGCCATGGAGGGCGCGACCTACAGCCTGAGGTACGGCTACGACGCCTTCGTCCGCGCGGGCATGCAGTTTGATCGCATCGTGCTCACCGGCGGTGGCAGCAACAGCGCTGCCTGGCGTCAACTGGTGGCCGATGTGTTCGGCCTGCCCGTGGAGGTCCCGGTGCAGGCCGAAGGCGCGGCGTTTGGAGCGGCGCTACAGGCGCTGTGGTCGCTCGGCAGGGCGCAGGGCAACGCCACTTCGATCAGCGACATCACCGCACGGCACGTCACCGTCGATCCCACGCTCTCCGCGCGCCCGGATCCGGACCGCAGCGATGCCTATGCACGGGCCTACGCACGCTTCCTCAGTCATCTTGATGCCATCACGCCGCTGCAGCGCGGCTGATGGCTCCTCCACGCCACCCCGTACAACGACAGGAGCACGCACCATGAGCACGCAGCCCTTCATCGGCGCCAAGGAATACTTCCCCGGCATCGGCCGCATTCCGTTCGAGGGCAAGGGCTCGGACAATCCGCTTGCCTTCAAGGTCTACGATGCAAACCGGGTCATCGGTGGCAAGACCATGCAGGAGCATCTGCGCTTTGCCGTGTGCTACTGGCATACCTTCTGCAATGCCGGGCACGATCCGTTCGGCCCGGGTACCCGGCAGTTCCCGTGGGAGGCGGGCTCGCCGCTGGCCACGGCCGAAGCAAAGGTGGACGCGGCGTTCGAGTTCTTCATCAAGCTGGGCGTGCCGTACTGGTGCTTCCACGATATCGACCTGGCGCCGGATGCCGATGATATCGGCCAGTACCAGAAGAACCTCACGCACATGGTGGGCCTGGCCAAGGCGCGCCAGGAGGCCACCGGCGTCAAGCTGCTGTGGGGCACGGCGAACCTGTTCTCGCACCCGCGCTACATGAACGGTGCATCGACCAATCCCGATTTCGCCGTGGTGGCCCGCGCCGCGGTGCAGGTCAAGGCCGCCCTGGAGGCCACGGTCGAACTCGGTGGCGAGCACTACGTGTTCTGGGGCGGGCGCGAGGGCTATGCGTCGCTGGCCAATACGCAGATGAAGCGCGAGATCGAGCACTTCGCACGCTTCCTGACCATGGCCCGCGACTATGGCCGCAGCATCGGCCTGAAGGGCAACTTCCTGATCGAGCCCAAGCCGATGGAGCCGATGAAGCACCAGTACGACTTCGACAGTGCCACGGTGGTGGGCTTCCTGAAGGAACACGGGCTGGACAAGGACTTCAAGCTCAACATCGAGGCCAACCACGCCACGTTGTCCGGCCATACCTTCGAGCACGACCTGCAGGTCGCGTCCGATCATGGCCTGCTCGGCAGCATCGATGCCAACCGCGGCAACGCGCAGAACGGCTGGGACACCGACCAGTTCCCCAGCGATCTGTACGACACCGTGGGCGCGATGCTGGTCGTGCTGCGCCAGGGTGGGCTGGAGGGCGGGTTGAACTTCGATGCGAAGGTGCGCCGTGAGTCGACCGACCTGGAGGATCTGTTCATTGCCCACATTGGTGGCATGGACGCGTTCGCACGCGGCCTGGAGGTTGCCCATGCACTGCTGACCGAGTCTCCCTGGGAGCAATGGCGCAAGGAGCGCTACGCAAGTTTCGACAGTGGCGCCGGCCAGGAGTTCGAGCGTGGCACGCTCAGCCTGCCGGACCTGGCGGCACTGGCCGCCCGCCTCGGCGAACCGCGCCAGGCCAGCGGCAAGCAGGAGCGTTACGAAAACCTGCTCAACCAGTACCTGCTGCGCTGAGCGCGGCAACGGCGCACTCAAGGGGACGGGGATGAACCAGGCAGCAGGCAGCGGTGAGAACACGCGGCTGATCGTACTGATCAGCGTGGTGGCGACGATTGGCGGTTTTCTGTTCGGCTTCGACAGCGGCGTGATCAACGGTACCCAGGATGGCCTGCACCAGGCGTTCCGGTCCGGTGAGTGGATGCAGGGGTTCGAGATCGCGTCGATGCTGCTGGGCTGTGCGGTGGGCGCGTTCAGTGCAGGCCGGCTGGCCGACCGCTTGGGCCGTCGCAACGTGCTGATCCTGTCGGCAGTGATGTTCCTGCTGTCGGCACTCGGTGCCGGGGCGGCGGTGTCGTCGGGCTGGTTCATTGTCGCGCGGGTGGTGGGTGGATTCGCGGTCGGCGCGGCCAGCGTGATCTCGCCGGCCTACATTGCCGAGGTCGCTCCGGCCCGCTATCGCGGCCGCCTGGCTACCGTGCAGCAGATCGCGATCATCACCGGCCTCACCGCTGCCTTCCTGTCCAACTACCTGCTGGCGGCCGCAGCGGGCGCGTCGACCGAACCGCTGTGGGGCGGGCAGGCCGCCTGGCGCTGGATGTTCTGGATGCAGGCCGCGCCATCGCTGCTGTTCCTGCTGCTGTTGCTGACCATTCCTGAGAGCCCGCGCTACCTGGTGGTGAAGCGGCGCAAGGACGATGCACTGCGGGTGCTGACCCGGCTGCTGGGCAGCGACAAGGCCCGCGCCACGCTCGAGGAGATCGATGCCTCGTTGTCCAACGACCATCATCGCCCTCGACTGTCCGACCTGAAGAGCCGGGCGACCGGGCGGATCCGCCCGATTGTCTGGGTCGGCGTCGGGCTGGCCTGCTTCCAGCAGTTGGTCGGCATCAACGTGGTGTTCTATTACGGCGCCGTGCTGTGGCAGGCGGTCGGCTTTTCCGAAAACGACGCGCTGCTGATCAACGTGCTGTCCGGCGCGCTGAGCATCGGTGCCTGCGTTGTCACGGTACTGCTGATTGACCGGATCGGCCGCAAGCCCCTGCTGTGGTTCGGCTCGGCAGGGATGTCGCTGTCGCTTGCACTGGTGGTGGTGGCCTTTGCCAGCGGTTCGCTGGCGGACGGGCACCTGCAGCTGCCCGGTCGCATGGGCACGCTGGCGCTGGTGGCGGCCAATGCCTACGTGGTGTTCTTCAATCTGTCCTGGGGGCCGGTGATGTGGGTGATGCTGGGCGAGATGTTCCCGAACCAGATCCGCGGTTCCGCACTTGCGGTCGCTGGCGCAGCGCAATGGACCTCCAACTTCGTGGTCACGGTGACGTTCCCGATGCTGCTGGCCGCGGCAGGGCTGGCAGCCACCTACGGCATCTACCTGGTGGCTGCCGTGATCTCGGTGATTTTCGTGGTCCGGCATGTGCACGAGACCAAGGGCAAGGAACTGGAGCAGATGGAAGGATGAGCGCCATGACATCGCAGGCCTTGGTAATCCGCAGCGGCGCGTTGGTCGCCGCACTGATGCTGGGATTGCTCGGCTGCCGCGGCCAGGACCGGGCTGCCGCCGCCGCAGCTACCGACAATGATCCCTGGCCGAAGGTCGCCTGGCCGCTGGCCGCGGATCCGGCACTGGAGAAGCGCATCACCGACCTGATGGCCGGCATGACGGTGGAGGAAAAGGTCGGCCAGCTGGTGCAGGGCGACATCGCCAGCGTCACCCCCGACGACGTGCGCCGCTACCGGCTCGGCTCGATCCTGGCCGGGGGCAACTCCGATCCCGGTGGCCGCTATGACGCGTCGCCGGCCGAATGGCTGGCGCTGGCCGACGCCTTCTACGACGCCTCGATGGACACCTCGAAAGGCGGCAAGGCCATTCCGCTGCTGTTCGGCATCGATGCCGTGCACGGGCAGAGCAACATCATTGGCGCCACGTTGTTCCCGCACAACATCGGGCTGGGCGCCACGCGCAATCCGGCGCTGCTGCGGCAGATCGGTGGCATCACCGCGCTGGAGACCCGTGTCACCGGCATGGAATGGACGTTCGCGCCGACCGTTGCCGTACCCCAGGATGATCGCTGGGGACGCACCTACGAAGGCTACTCCGAATCGCCGGACGTGGTGGCCAGCTATGCCGCCGCCATGGTGGAGGGGCTGCAGGGCAGGGTGGGAACCCCGGAGTTCCTCGATGGCCGCCATGTGATCGCCTCGGTGAAGCATTTCCTCGGCGACGGTGGCACCACTGACGGCAAGGACCAGGGCGACACCCGCATCAGCGAGTCAGATCTGGTGCGCATCCACGCCGCCGGATATCCGCCGGCAATCGCCGCCGGCGCGCAGACCGCGATGGCGTCGTTCAACAGCGTCAACGGTGAAAAGATGCATGGGCACCGGCACTACCTTACCGATGTACTCAAGGGCCGCATGAACTTCGGTGGCTTCGTGGTGGGTGACTGGAATGGTCATGGACAGGTCAAGGGCTGCACCACCACAGACTGCCCGGCCACCATCATCGCGGGCCTGGACATGGCGATGGCCTCGGACAGCTGGAAGGGTTTCTACGACACGACGCTGGCTGCGGTGAAGGATGGGCGGATCACGCCGCAACGCCTGGACGATGCGGTGCGCCGGATCCTGCGGGTCAAGTTCCGCCTTGGGCTGTTCGAGGCCGGCAGGCCATCCACGCGGGCCGTCGGCGGGCAGTTCGCACTGATCGGCGCGCCGGAACATCGCGCGGTCGCCCGGCAGGCCGTGCGCGAATCGCTGGTCCTGTTGAAAAACCAGGACCACCTCCTGCCGCTGTCTCCGAAGCAGCGGATCCTCGTGGCCGGCGACGGTGCCAACGATGTCGGCAAGCAGGCGGGCGGCTGGACGCTCAACTGGCAGGGCACCGGCACCAGCCGCAGGGACTTCCCCAATGCGGACACGATCTACGAGGGCATCGCGCGCCAGGCCAGCGCGGCCGGTGGTGAAGCCGTGCTTGCCGTTGACGGTCGCTATGCAGTGAAGCCCGATGTGGCGGTGGTGGTGTTTGGCGAAGACCCCTATGCCGAGTTCCAGGGAGACCGGCCGACGCTGGCCTACAAGCCCGGCAACGAAACGGACCTGGCGCTGCTCAAGCGGCTCAAGGCCGACGGCATACCGGTTGTTGCGGTTTTCCTGAGCGGGCGGCCGCTCTGGGTGAACCGGGAAATCAATGCCGCCGATGCTTTCGTGGCTGCGTGGCTGCCGGGTTCGGAAGGCGCCGGGATTGCCGATGTGCTGCTGCGCGGAAGCGATGGCCGCGTGCAGTACGATTTCAAGGGCAAGCTCAGTTTCAGCTGGCCGCGCACTGCCACCCAGTACGCCAACAACGTGGGCCAGAAGGACTACGATCCATTGTTTGCGTTCGGCTTCGGCCTGACCTACGCCGACAACGGCGACCTGGCCGCGCTGCCGGAGGCATCGGGCGTGACCGGCAACGAGGGCGCGACGGGCGTGTTCTTCGCGCGCGGTGACGCGGGTCCTGGCATGGCGCTGCGGATCGAGGATGCTGCTGGCCAGGGCCTGACCGTGACCCGCGTGCCGGACGCATTGCCCGATGATCGGCTGAAGATCACCGGCGTGGATCATCTGGCGCAGGAGGATGGGCGACGCCTGGCCTGGTCGGGCAATGGCGAAGCCGCCGCGGCACTGCAGTCGCACACGGCGTTGGACCTGCGGCGTGAATCGAACGGCGACCTGATGCTGCTGACCACGCTGCGGGTGGACGCAGCCCCGAAGGGTGAGGCGTGGCTGTCGGTGGGCTGCAGTGCGGGCTGCTCGGCGCGCGTCGCCATCGGGCCGGCGTTGGCGGCGCTTCCACAAGGCCAGTGGAAGCGTGTTGGCGTGCCGCTGAAGTGCCTGGCCAAGGCGGGCGCCAAGCTGGACGCGATCGACCGGCCGTGGTCGGTGGTGACGGGCGATGCGATGACGATCTCCGTGTCACGCGTCGCGCTGGGTGCGCTGAACGAAGCCGACGTCACCCTCGGATGCGGAGCATGATGCCTGCGCTACCGCCGCCGGGGCGGCGCGGCGACCGAACCGCGTGCGATCAGCCGATGCGGCATCACATGATCGCGCAGCACCGTTGTGTCCGCCGCCGGACGGCGGATGGTGCGCAGCAGGATGTCGACGGCCGCGTTGGCCATCGAGGCGATGGGCTGGTGGATCGTGGTCAGTTCCGGCCACACGGTGGTGGCGGCCGAGGTGTCATCGAAACCCACGACCGACAGGTCGCGCGGCACTTCCAGCCCGCGCCGATGGGCGACGGAGATCGCGGCGGCGCCCATGTCGTCGTTGCTGGCGAAAATCGCGGTCGGTGGCCGGCGCTGGGACAACAGCTTTTCGGCGGCAGCCAGGCCGGACCGGTAGGTGTAGTCACCGTGCTGGACCAGGCCGGGGTCCACCGCCAGCCCGGCCTCGCGCAGGGCGGTGACGAAGCCGTCGTAGCGGAGCGCACTTGCGCTCAGGTCATCGCGCCCTCGGATGAAGCCGATGCGGGTGTGTCCCTGCCGGAGCAGGTGCTCGGTCATTTCCCTGCCCGCACTGAAATCGTCGATGCGGACGCAGGACAGGGCTTCGCTCAGGCGACCCGATGCGATGGCCACCACTGGAATGCCAGCCTTGACCAGTTCGCTTACGGCGGCCTGCGATTCGCAGAGCGGCGGCGGCAGGATCACCCCGTCGACGCGTCCGGCGAGCGCGCGCGCCGCCCTGCGTTCGGATTCGGCATCCAGGTTGTCCCAATAGTCGATGACCAGCTGGATGGCGGAACTGGAGGCGACGCGCAGCAGGCCCACCAGCAGTTCGCGCAGGTAGGCGCCGCTGGGGTTTGTGTAGATCAGCGCAATGCGCGTGTGCTGTGCGGCGGCCAGCGAACTGGCGGCAAGATTGGGCGTATAGCCCAGCTCACGCACGGCGCGCAGCACGCGCTCGCGGGTGACGTCGCGCACCTTGCCCTGGTTGATCACCCGCGACACGGTCATCGGCGAAACGCCGGCAAGGGCCGCAACCTCGTCGATCGTCACGCCTGCGGTTCTGCGGCGAACCGATTTCTTCGGCTTGTCCAATGCACGATCCCTTTGTTCTTGGTGGCGCTGCCGCGGGGGTGCGAAGGACGATGATGCGCTGCCCCGGGCCCGGACGTAGTCTACAAAGGCGCATGTTAACGCCCTTGTTGCGTGCTGTCGGCACGCGCCTGTGGGCCGTGGTCGTGCTGCTGGCCTGTGCTGGCGTGGCGCGGGCGGAGGATGGCTACGGGCTGTGGATGCGCTACCAGCCGGTTGCCGCAACGGTCGCTGCCGATTACCGGCGGCAATTGGCCGAAGTGGTGGCCCCGGATTGCACGCCGATGCAGCGCGCTACCCGCGACGAGCTTGCGCGCAGCCTCCCTGGATTGCTGGGAACGGCGCCGCCAATGCGAACGGCAATCAGTACTGACCATGCCCTGGTGCTGGGTACGCCGCAGTCTTCGGCGCTGGTCGCCGCGTTCGGCAACGAGGTTGCCTCGCTGGGCGACGAGGGCTTCCTGATCCGGCGGGTCCGGATCGAGGGGCGCGATGTACTGCTGGTGGCGGCACGCCGGGATGTCGGCGTGCTGTATGGCACGTTCCATCTGCTGCGCCTGTTGCAGCGTGGCATGCCGCTGCAGGGGCTGGACGTGCGGGAGTCGCCGCGGGTCGCACTGCGTGTGCTCGACCATTGGGACAACCTGGATCGTTACGTCGAGCGTGGCTATGCAGGCAGCTCCCTCTGGGACTGGCAGACGTTGCCGCAGTGGCGTGACCCGCGCTACACCGACTACGCCCGTGCCAACGCCTCGCTCGGCATCAACGGCACCGTCCTCAACAACGTCAACGCCAGTGCGCTGAGCCTGTCGCCGGCCTATCTGGCCAAAGCCGCCGCGCTGGCCGACCTGTTCCGCCCCTATGGCATCCGGGTCTACCTGAGCGCACGCTTCAGTGCGCCCATCGAGCTCGGCGGCCTGGCGACGGCTGACCCGTTGGATCCCGGCGTGCGGCGCTGGTGGCGCGACAAGGTCGATGAGATCCATGCGCGCATTCCGGATTTCGGCGGCTTCCTGGTCAAGGCGAACTCCGAAGGGCAACCCGGCCCGCAGGATTACGGTCGTTCCCATGCCGAGGGCGCCAACCTGCTGGCCGACGCGCTGGCGCCCTACAACGGTGTGGTGATGTGGCGGGCCTTCGTGTACTCGCACGAGGTTCCCGAAGATCGCGCCAAGCAGGCATACAGCGAGTTTGTCGGGCTGGACGGCGCCTTCCGCCCCAACGTGATCGTGCAGGTGAAGAACGGCGCCATCGACTTCCAGCCGCGCGAGCCGTTCCACCCCTTGTTCGGCGCGATGCCGCGCACGCCGCTGATGATGGAACTGCAGATCACCAAGGAATACCTGGGTTTTGCGACGCACCTGGTCTACCTGGGAACGCTCTACGAGGAAGTGCTGCAGGCCGACACCCATGCACGCGGCGAAGGCTCCACGGTCTCCCGCGTCGTCGATGGCTCGCTGGAGGGTCATGCGCTGACCGGTATCGCCGGCGTCGCCAACATCGGCGTGGACCGCACCTGGAGTGGCTCGCACTTCGATCAGGCCAACTGGTACGCCTTCGGCCGACTGGCCTGGAACCCGCAGGAATCCGCGCGCGCGATTGCCGAAGACTGGGCAGCGTTGACGTTCTCGCCCGACCCGCAGGTGACCGGCCCGATCGTGCGGATGATGATGGACTCGCGCGAGGCGGCAGTGGACTACATGACGCCGCTGGGCCTGCACCACCTGATGGCACGCGGCCATCACTACGGCCCCGGCCCTTGGGTGGACGGAGGCCCGCGTGCGGACTGGACGTCGGTGTACTACCACCGCGCAGACAGCCAGGGCATCGGTTTTGACCGCAGCGCCGGCGGAAGCAACGCCGTGGGCCAGTACGCCCCGCAGGTCGCCGAGGTCTATGGCGACCCCGAGCGGGTGCCCGAGTCGCTGCTGCTGTGGTTCCATCATGTGCCGTGGGATCACCGCATGCGCTCGGGCAGGACGCTCTGGGATGAGCTGGTCGGGCGCTATTCGCGGGGTGTGCGCCAGGTGCGGTCGATGCAGGACACCTGGGCCGGCCTGAGCGACCGGATCGATCCGCAGCGGCATCGGCACGTTGCTGCGTTCCTGCAGATCCAGCACGACGAAGCGCAATGGTGGCGTGACGCCAGCGTGGCGTACTTCCAGTCGCTCAGCGGACGGCCATTGCCCGCCGGCGAACGGCCACCGCCGCAGCCATTGTCGTACTACCAGGCATTGCAGTTTCCGTTCGCACCGGGGGATGGCCGATGAGCAGGTTCGGAGCGGTCGGGTGTGTGCTGTTGATGATGGCTGCGGCAGTAGTGGCGATGCCGGCCGCGGCGCGGGAGACGACGGGACTGCTGCATCCGCTGTTCAGGGATCACGCCGTCCTGCAGCGTGACCGGCCCATTGCCGTCTGGGGACACGCAAGCCCTGGGCAGCCGGTTTCCGTGACGTTTGCGGGGCAGGCGGTGAGCAGCCGGGCGGACGCCGCAGGCCGCTGGCAGGCGATGCTGTACCCGGTCGCCGCTGGCGGTCCCTACACGCTGGAGGTAAACGACGGAACGCGCCGGCAAACGGCGCGCGACGTGCTGGTCGGCGACGTGTGGCTGTGCTCGGGCCAGTCGAACATGGAACTGCCGGTGTGGCGCTCGCTCAACGCAGCCAGCGAGATTGCCGCAGCCACGATGCCACGGATCCGGCTGTTCACCGTGCCGCAGGAGGGGGCCGCGCAGGCACAGGAGAGCTTCAAGGGCGACCCTGCATGGACAACGGCAACCCCCGACAGGGTGCGCGACTTCTCCGCAGCCTGTTTCTATTTCGCGCGCGAGCTGCAGCGCACGGCTGCCGTGCCGATGGGCTTGATCCAGGCGGCGTGGGGTGGGTCCCGGATCGAGGCCTGGACCAGCGCGGGCGCGCTGCGCGGGCAGGGCGGCATGGACGAGCCCCTGGACATCCTTGCTCAGTCTGCCCACGACCCGCAGGAGGCACATGCACGCTGGGGTCGCTACTGGCAGCACTGGTGGGCCTCACGCGAGGGCGCACTGTCAGGTGACGCACCATGGCGCGCGGATGCCGATGACCGCGGATGGTCCCGCGCACCGGCCACACTGGGCGCATGGGAGCGGTGGAACGAGCCCGCACTTGCCGACTACAACGGCATGGTCTGGTATCGCACGCAGGTGATGCTGAGCGCTGAACAGGCCGCACGCGGCGCGACCCTGGAGCTGGCATCGGCCGACGAGGTGGACGTGACCTGGGTGAACGGGGTCGCCGTCGGCAGCCAGTACGGCGCCGGCGAGAGGCGCTACCCGTTGCCACATGGCCTGCTGAAGGCAGGATCCAACAGCATTGCGGTCAACGTGCTGGACACCTACGGCGAAGGCGGCCTGGCCGGTCCTTCAACGGCACACGGCCTGCAGTTCGATACCGGCGAGCGGGTGCCACTGCAGGGACCGTGGATGTATCGGGTTGCGCCGGGCCAACAGGCGCCGCCATTTGCCCCTTGGCAGGCGGCCACCGGGCTGTCGACGCTGTACAACGGAATGATCGCACCGCTCGGCGGTTTCGGGCTGCGCGGCATGCTGTGGTACCAGGGTGAATCGAACACCGGTGATGGCGCGGCATACGCGGCGCGGTTGCGTGCGCTGCGCGACGATTGGCGGCGTCAGTTCGGTGCACGCACGCCACTGCTGCTCGTGCAGCTGGCCAACCATGGCCAGCCGCCGGTTGCGCCTGCCGACAGCGGTTGGGCGCAGGTGCGCGAGGCGCAGCGACGCGTCGCCGCCGAGGATGAGCGGAGCGGACTCGCCATTGCCATCGACATCGGCGATGCCTACGACATCCACCCGCCGAACAAGCAGGAGCTCGGGCGCCGCCTGGCGCGCGTGGCCCGCCACGTGGTGTACGGCGAGCAGGATCTGGCACCGTCAGGTCCGCGGGCGGTCACGGCCGTGCGGACGCCCGCGGGCGTGTCAATCGCGTTCGAGGATGTCGAAGGCGCGCTCACCGCAACCGGTGCGCTGCGACCGATTGGCTTTGAACTGTGCGAGACCAGGGGTGATACCGGCCACTGCGACTACGGCGACGCCGAACTGGATGGGCGCCGGATCCTGCTGCGCGGCCCACGATCGACGCACGCAACGCACGTCCGCTACTGCTGGGCCGATGGCCCGGTGTGCACGCTGCGCGATCGCAGCGGGGCACCGGCCGGCCCGTTCGAACTTCCCATTGCCGAAGCCGAGGCCCGACGATGATGACGCTGTCCACGAAGTTCCATCTGGCCCCCGACAGGGCCGGCCTGAGGTCGATGGCGCGCCGCCTGCTGGGGGCGTTGTTCCTGCTGTCGGCCGCAGCCGCCCGGTCCAGCGCGCCGCCGGACGCGCCGCCGGTGTACTTCGACTGGTTCGAGTACCGCGGCGATGACCAGGCGTTTGAAGTGCCGCTGCCGGCCGGCCACTACCGCAATCCCGTCCTGGCCGGCTTCCATGCCGATCCCAGCATCGTGCGCGCGAACGGCCGGTTCTATCTGGTCAATTCCAGCTTCACCTACTTCCCGGGCATTCCGGTGTTCGAAAGTGGCGACCTGGTGCACTGGAAGCAGATCGGCAATGTGATTGACCGCCCCACGCAGCTGGATTTCGACGGACTGAGCGTCTCGCGCGGCATCTTCGCGCCCACCATCGAATACCATGACGGCACCTTCTACGTCGTCACCACCGCGACCGACAGCGGTGGCAACTTCATCGCCACCGCGCGCGACCCGGCCGGGCCGTGGTCCGATCCGCACTGGCTGCCCGGCATCGATGGCATCGATCCATCACTGTTTTTTGATGACGACGGCAAGGTGTACCTGATCAACAACGATGCACCGCCCGGTCCGCCGCGCTATGACGGGCACCGCGCCATCTGGATGCAGCAGATCGATCTGGCGGCGTTCAAGCCGGTCGGGCCCCGCCGGGTACTGGTTGATGGAGGCGTGGAGCCGGCGAAGAATCCGATCTGGATCGAGGGACCGCACATCTACAAGCGGGAGGGATGGTATTACCTGTCTGACGCTGAAGGAGGCACCGGGCCGCAGCACTCGCAGGTGGTGCTGCGCAGCCGCGCGGTGTGGGGGCCCTACGTTCCCTATGCGGGCAATCCGATCCTGACCCAGCGCGAACTCCCGGACGACCGTCCGCTTCCGATCACCAATGCCGGCCACGCCGACCTGGTCGAAGGCCCGGATGGCTCGTGGTGGGCGGTGTTCCTGGCCAGCCGCAACTATCAGAAGCGCCACTACAACACCGGGCGCGAGACCTACCTGTTGCCGGTGCGCTGGCAGGATGGCTGGCCGCAGATCCTGCCGACCGACCAGGCCATTCCCTACGTGGCCAAGGCGCCGTCATGGATGCAGGGCGAGGCATCCCAGGCCCCGTCGACCGGCAATTTCGTAGCGCGCGACAATTTTGATGGCCCAGCGCTCGATCGCCAGTGGCTGCGCGTGCGCGTGCCCAGGCATGCCTGGGCAGACCTGCACAAGCGCCCCGGCATGCTGGCCGTGCACCCGCTCGCCGAGGATCTGGACACGCTGCGCAATCCGGCGTTTCTCGGCCGGCGCCAGCAGCATCTGCGCTTCGAGGCGAGCACCGCGATGACCCCGCCAGCTTCCGGAGTTGCCGCCGGTCTGGCGGCGTTCCAGAGCGAGGCGTACTGGTACTTCCTTGGCGTTCGGGACCTTGGCGGGGGGCGCCTCTCGCTCTTCCTCGAAGCGCGCGACGGTGGCCGCAGCACGCGGACGCTGGCCAGCCGTGAAGTACCGGTGCCTGCAGCACTGCGCCTGAAGATTGCCGGCAACGAGGGCAACTATGCGTTCTCGTTCGACACTGGCGATGGGCAGGGCTGGCAACTGCTCGCAGGCGAGGTGGACGGCACCGTCCTGAGTACGGACCGGGCAGGCGGCTTCGTGGGCGCACTGCTGGGTCCTTTCGCGCGCGACGAGCGCAACGGGAGAAGCAAATGAGGCTGTCGATTTCGTCCAAGGCCCGCCGCCATACCTGGCGCGGTGGGATCGCCCTGTTCGTACTGACCTGTGTGGCGGCCGCCGCGTCCGCGGCTGCGCCGCGGCCCTGGCTGGACGTTTCGGCCAGCTTCGAGCAACGGGCCGCGGCACTCGTCGCGCAGATGACGCTGGAAGAGAAGGCCGCGCAGATGCAGAACGCCGCGCCGGCGATCGAACGGCTGGGGGTACCCGCCTACGACTGGTGGAACGAGGGACTGCACGGCGTCGCACGGGCAGGGCAGGCCACGGTGTTTCCGCAGGCAATCGGCCTGGCCGCGACCTTCGATGTACCGTTGATGGGGCAGGTGGCCACGACCATCAGCGACGAGGCCCGCGCAAAGCACCACCAGTTCCTCCGCGAAGGCGCGCATGGCCGTTACCAGGGCCTGACCTTCTGGTCGCCGAACGTCAACATCTTCCGCGACCCGCGCTGGGGGCGCGGACAGGAGACCTACGGCGAGGATCCCTACCTCACCGCGCGCATGGGCGTGGCCTTCGTACGCGGCCTGCAGGGCGACGACCCCGTCTACCGCAAGCTGGACGCCACCGCCAAGCATCTGGCCGTGCACAGCGGACCGGAGGCCGACCGCCATCACTTCGATGCACGGCCCAGCCGGCGCGACCTGTATGACACCTACCTGCCGGCGTTCGAGGCGCTGGTGAAGGAGGGCGAAGTGGATGCGGTCATGGGCGCCTACAACCGCGTGTACGGCGAGTCCGCCAGTGCCAGCCGTTTCCTGCTGCACGATGTGCTTCGACGCGACTGGGGTTTCAAGGGCTACGTGGTCTCGGACTGCTGGGCCATCGTCGATATCTGGAAGCACCACCGTATCGTCACCACGCGCGAAGCCGCTGCGGCGCTGGCGGTGAGGAACGGCACCGAGCTGGAATGCGGCCAGGAGTACGCAACGTTGCCTGCCGCAGTGCGCCAAGGGCTGATCAGCGAGGCGGAGATCGACGATGCGGTGACCCGCCTGTTCACCGCACGGATGCGCCTGGGCATGTTCGATCCGCCGGAGCGGGTGCGCTGGGCGCGCATTCCGGCCTCGGTGAACCAGGCGCCGGCCCATGATGCGCTGGCCCTCAAGGCCGCGCAGGCATCGCTGGTGCTGCTGAAGAACGACGGCATCCTTCCACTGTCGCGCGACATCAAGCGCATTGCCGTGGTCGGACCCACTGCCGACGACACCATGGCACTGCTCGGCAACTACTTCGGCACACCGGCGGCGCCGGTGACGATCCTGCAGGGCGTACGCGAGGCGGCCAAGGGCGTTGAAGTGCGTTATGCCCGCGGCGTCGACCTGGTGGAGGGCCGCGACGATCCCGGCGCCACACCGCTGATCGAGCCGACCTACCTGCGGCCCTCGGCGGAGTCGCCCGAGCGCGGCCTGCGCGGTGAGTACTTCCGCACGCCCGACCTGTCCGGCACTCCGGCCCTGGTGCGTACCGACGCGCAGATCGGCTTCCGCTGGGACCGCGGCTCGCCGACCGACAACCTGCTGGCACGCGGCGAAGCGGCACCGGGGCAGGGGATTCCCAACGACCGCTTCAGCATCCGCTGGAGCGGCCAGCTGCTGCCCCCCGTGTCCGGTCGCTACCGGCTGGAGGTGGCCGGCGATGATGGCTACCGCCTGTATCTGGACGGCAAGCGCGTGATCGATCACTGGGTGAACACGGATCGCCTGCATGCCGAGGGTGTCGAACTCGACCTGCAGGCCGGGCGTGCTTATGAGCTGAAGCTGGAGTACTACGACGACCAGCGCGATGCCGGCGTGCGCCTGGGCTGGCGCATGCCCGGCGCCAAGGCACCGTTCGATGAAGCGCTCGATGCCGCACGCGATGCCGATGTGGTGGTGTTCGTTGGTGGACTCACCGGCGATGTCGAAGGCGAAGAGATGACGGTCAACTACCCGGGCTTTGCCGGTGGCGACCGTACCGACCTGCGGCTGCCCGCGCCGCAGCGCACCCTGCTGGAGGCCCTGCACGGCACCGGCAAGCCGGTGGTGATGGTGCTTACCGGTGGCTCGGCCATCGCCGTGGACTGGGCGCAGGCGCATCTGCCAGCGATCCTGATGAGCTGGTACCCCGGGCAACGCGGCGGCACCGCAGTCGGTCAGGCGCTGTTTGGCGACGTCAATCCCGCCGGCCGTTTGCCGGTCATGTTCTACAAGGCCGGCGAAGCGATGCCGGCATTCGACGACTACGCCATGGAGGGCCGCACCTATCGCTACTTCCGCGGCACGCCCCTGTATCCGTTCGGTCACGGTCTGTCGTATACCCGATTCGACTATGGAACGCTTCGCCTCGATGCAGACAGCCTCCGCGCCGACGGCCGCCTGGGCGTGGCGCTGGATGTGACCAACGCGGGCACCCGCAGCGGTGACGAAGTGGTGCAGCTGTACGTGCGGCGCGAGCACGCTGGCAGCGGCGACGCCGTGCAGGAACTGCGTGGCTTCCAGCGCGTCCAGCTGGCCCCGGGCGAACGCCGCACGGTGACGTTCACCCTGGAGGCGGCGCAGGCCCTGCGCCACTATGACGAAGCGCGCGCGGCGTACGCGGTGCAGCCCGGTGCCTATGAGGTCAGGGTGGGGGCGTCCAGTGCCGATATACGTGCGCAGGGCAGGTTCACCGTGGTGCCCGCGCTTGACTGATCATCCCCGCCGGCATCGATTCCGCTTCGACCAGATTCCTTTTCAAGGACGTCCGCTGCATGGCAAGCACTGAACACGCGCTATCGGTACGCGAGAAGCTCGGCTACAGCCTGGGCGATCTCGCCGCCAACCTGATCTTCCAGACCCTGATCACCTACCTGGCGTTCTTCTACACCGACGTCTACCGCCTGCCGGCTGCCACCGCGGCCACGATCATCTTCGTGGTGGGCCTGCTGGGTGCGTTCGTGTTCACGCCGTTGATCGGCATCGCGGCGGACCGCACATCCACACGCTGGGGCCGCTTCCGCCCATGGATCCTGTGGACAGCCATTCCGTTCGGCGTGCTGTCGCTGCTGGCGTTCAGCACCCCGGACCTGGGCGAGCGCGGAAAAGTGATCTATGCACTGGCCACCTACGCGCTGCTGGTCTGCGTCTACGCCGCGAACAACCTGCCGTACTCGGCGCTGAGCGGCGTGCTGACCGGCAGCATGGCCCAGCGCAACAGCCTCTCGGCCTACCGCTTCGTGGCTGTGATGGTCGCGCAGTTCATCATCCAGGTGCTGCTGATGCCGCTGGTGCTGATCCTGGGCGATGGCGACCAGGTGCGCGGCTTCGAGCAGGTCATGACCGCATTCGCCATCATCGGGACGGTGTTCTTCCTGATCACGTTCGCCACCACTCGCGAACGCATCGTGCCGACGCGCGAGCAGACCGGGGGCGTACTGCAGGACCTGTCGGACCTGCTGCACAACCGCCCGTGGCAGGTGATGCTGGCCCTGACCGTGCTGGTATTCATCAACCTGGCCCTGAAGGGCGGCACCTACATCTATTACTTCCAGTACTACATGAGTGAAGCCGCGCTGGCCGGCTTCCTGGACGGCTCAGGCTTCAACGGCCTGATCAGCGCCTTGAATGCTGCCCTGGCCAGCGCCGGCTTCGCGGCGTTCACCTGGCCGAAGGACGCGGCCACCTCGGCGTTCAGCCTGTTCAACGCGTGCGGCATCCTCTGCATGATCCTGGGCATCGGCGCATCACGACGGCTGGCGGATCGCTTCGGCAAGCGCGACGTCTTCGGTGGCGCCCTGTTTGTCTCGACCCTGTTCCTGCTTGCCTTCTACCTGTTTCCACCCACGGGCGTGGCGGTGGCCTTCGCTGCCTTCATGCTGCATGGCTTCTGCTATGGCATCACCATCCCGTTGCTGTGGGCGATGATCGCCGACGTCGCGGACTACTCGGAGTGGAAGAACCATCGGCGGGCGACCGCGATCATCTTCTCGGCGATGTTGTGCGGGCTGAAGATCGGCCTCAGCGTCGGAGGCGCGCTGGTCGCGGCCATCCTTGCGCACTACGGCTACCAGGCAGGACTGGCGCAGCAGCCTGAGGGCGTGGTGCAGGGCATCCGCTTGACCGTAAGCGTCTACTGCTCCCTTCCTTTCCTGCTCGCCGTGGCGCTGCTGTTCTTCTACAGGATCGACAAGCGCACCGAGACCCGCATCGAGCAGGACCTCCACCTGCGTCGCCGTTCCGCCGACGCTTCCGCGTAAGGCCAAGATGACAACCATGATCGACCTCCATGCCGGCGAAGACGGCCAGGCCAGCGAAGCCCGTCTTGCGCAGCTCACCGCACACGCCATTTCGCAACCGCTGGTGACCCACATCTACACCGCCGACCCTTCGGCGCACGTGTTCGAGGGGCGCCTGTACATCTATCCGTCGCACGACATCGACGGTGGCCAGCCGTTCGACGACGAAGGTGGCCACTTCGGCATGCAGGATTATCATGTGCTGAAGATGGATACGCCCGACAGCACGGCCGTGGATTGCGGCATGGCGCTGCACGTGCGCGACGTGCCCTGGGCGCGGAAACAGATGTGGGCCCCCGATGCCGCCTGCCGCGATGGCCGCTACTACCTGTACTTCCCGGCCAAGGACGCCGAGGGCCGGTTCCGCATCGGCGCGGCGATCGGCACGCGGCCGGAGGGCCCGTTCGTGCCCCAGCCGGAGCCGATCAAGGGCGCGTACTCGATCGACCCTGCCGTGTTCGAAGACGAGGATGGCAGCCACTACCTGTACTTCGGCGGCATCTGGGGCGGGCAGCTGCAGAAGTATCGTGACAACCAGTACAGCGAGGCCCACGAGGAACCCGAGGGCAGCGCGCCGGCCCTGGGGCCGCGCGTGGGCCGCCTGGACGCGTGCATGACCGAGCTGGCCGAACCCACCCGCGAAGTGCAGATCCTGGATGAGCATGGCCAGCCGCTGCGTGCGGACGACCATGCGCGCCGCTTCTTCGAAGGCCCGTGGCTGCACAGGTACCAGGGTCGCTACTATCTGTCGTACTCCACTGGCAACACCCACCAGCTGTGCTACGCCATCGGCGACAGCCCGTATGGCCCGTTCACCTACGCTGGCGTGATCCTCACCCCCGTGGTCGGTTGGACCACCCACCACTCCATCTGCCAGTTCGAAGGGCAGTGGTACCTGTTCTATCACGATGCACTGATGTCCGGCGGCATCACCCACCTGCGCTCGGCCAAGTGCACACCGCTGCACATGGAGCCGGACGGAAGCATCCGCACGATCAATCCGTATGGGGCCTGAGCGCATGCTGCCGGTGGATGATGCGCTGGCCCCGCTGCCGGCCGGTGAACTGCACTGGCTGAGATGCGGCGAACTGGAGGTTGCGCTCGCCGCAGGGGCGGGCGGGCGCGTGGCGCACCTGCGTTACCAGGGCGTGGAGTGGCTGGTGGATGCGCAGGCGGGCGGGGCGGCTGCGATCGCCTGGGGCTGCTACCCGATGGTGCCCTGGGCCGGGCGCATCCGCCATGGAACGTTCCGCTTTGATGGCAGGCCGCATCGGCTGCCGCTCAACTTCGACGGGCATGCCATTCATGGGTTGGGCTTCTCGCGACCGTGGCAGATCGACCGGCTGGATGCGGCGGCAGCCAGGTTGGCGCTGGCGTTGCCGCACGACGGCTACTGGCCCTTCGGTGGCATCGCCATGCTGGGCCTGCAGCTGGAGGCTCACGCCCTGCAGATGCGCCTTTCGGTCCAGGCCGGCGAGCAGGCGATGCCGGCGGTGCTGGGCTGGCATCCCTGGTTCCGGAAGCCTGACGGGCTGCTGTTCACGCCTCGTGCGATGTACCCGCGGGACGGGGAAGGTATTGCCACGCTGCCCTGTGTGGCTCCCACTACCGGTCCCTGGGATGACTGCTTCATCGCCGACAGCGACATCACGCTGATACGCGGAGGCCAGCGCCTGCGGCTGCGCTCGGACCACGACCATTGGGTGGTCTACGACGGCACGCCGCACGCCACCTGTGTGGAGCCCCAGAGCGGTCCGCCGGACGGCTTCACGCTGGCGCCGCACCGGCTGGAGCCCGGCCAGCGCCTCGCGTTGACGTTCGACCTGGCGTGGGCAGCGGACAGGGCGTGAGCCTGGCACTGGCATGCGTCTCCCCGAACCTGCGGTGCCGGCACAGGAGGACGACCGGCTGCGGATCCTGAACACGCCGAGGAAAGGTGCACCGCTGGTCGGATAGTGGCGATCGGATCACGGAATACACACGATGGGAACTTCCCAGGTCCTCGGATGGGCTACGGTGAGGCCATCGGAATCTGGGGGGATTCGTCACAGGAGCAACCGATGCCTATCAGGGCAGTGGTATACGTCAGCGAAGCCAGCCCCACTGTTGTGGGCGACAACGGGCGCAAGGAGGGCAACAGGCTGGACCAGCTGGTCGACGACGCCGCACGTTTCAACCGGGACGCCGGCGTTACCGGCGTGCTTCTCTTCGATGGCGGGCGGTTTCTCCAGTACATGGAGGGACCGGAGGACGGGTTGCGGGTGGCGTACGCGCGTGTGCTGGGCGCAACCAGCCACGCAGGGCTGGTGGAGCTGCAGCGGGGCAGGGTGGGCAACCGGCGCCTGCCGTTCTGGCCGATGCGCTGGCTTCCGGTAGATCCCGGGCAGTTGAAGTCGCTGGCCCACGCGGACTGGATCGGCTTCGTGCAGCGTGGCGATACGTCGGCCGGTGGGCAATCAGCAATGGATCTGCTGGTGGGACTGGTGGAGCCGTACGCCCTTGCCGCATAACGCAAGGGGATTGCCAACGTACGCTACGGGCGAGCAGTCATCTCCTGCAGTTCCAGTCAACCCGCACTGCCCGCGCTCACTGCATCGTGCAGATCATGCTGGCGTGCCGGTTCATTGGACGGGTCCGGACGGACGATGCAGGGCAGGTGCCATGCCGCTCTCCGCGTGAAGATCCTGCACAGTCGTGACACGGTGCTTTCACTGCCGCCGACATCCGTGATGGCCACACTGCAGGCTCCTTCCAGAGCAGGAGGTGCCCGATGGCTACCTGTGATGTCTGCGGCAACGACTACGACAAGAGCTTCACCGTACAGCAAGGCGGGCGTAGCGGCACGTTCGATTCGTTCGAATGCGCGATCCATGCGTTCGCCCCGCGCTGCGCCCACTGCGATTGCGCCGTCATCGGACACGGTGTCGAGGGAAATGGCCGGATTTTCTGCTGCGCACATTGCGCCGGTCATGCCGGTGTAAAGGGTGTCGCAGACCGGGCTTGAACCGAATGCTGCTCCATCCCGCTGGTCATGCCGGCACCAGAGAAGCAATTCGTGCCACCCGCGCTGCTCCTGAATCGGCGAGCAGCGCCATTGCCCGCTGTTTCTGTGACGGCATCCCCGCCACGGCCTCCCTTGCCAGGACGACGTCGAACTCCCTGGCGTTGGCGTCCAACGCGGTTGCCAGCACACACGAATCGGCTGTCATCCCGCTGAGCCAAAGTCGGCGCACGCCCAACTTGGCCAGCAGGACCGGCAGCGGGGTGGCGAGGAACGCCGAGTGCTTGGGCTTGAGTACAAAGTAGTGATCGGGCAGGGGCGAGAGCAGGTCGGCTATCCGCCCGGCTGCGCCCCCGTCCCGCCTGCACTGCGCAACCTGTTGTCGGAAGTCACGCTTCCAGTCGGAGAAATTGTCATTGGCATAGATGACCGGCCACCTGCGGTCATCGAAGTGGTCTCTCAAACGCCGGATCTGTCTGGCCGCCCGCTCCGCAACGGGCGCAAGATCCTGCGCGCCGGGGAAGTCGAAACGGCTGAACATGTCGATGATCAGCAAGGCCGTCGATGGATCCTGTCCCATGGCTCAATCACCTGTCTGTGCGTGCGGGGCCTCGACCGGCTTGGACTGCGGTGAATCCTTCTGGCGCAGGAAGATCGTCAGTACAACCAGGGACAGCACGGCGAGAAATTCGCTCTGCCAGTTCTGCATCGATTCAAACCAGAATGTGCTGCTGGCCAGGTGCTGCAGGAAGCCGGGTGCGGGCAGGCCCCGCAGCAGCTGCTCGGCCTGCTCGGCTCGCCAGCTTCCCAACGCATGCAGCGTGAAGCTCAACAGGAACAACAGCCCGAAGGCGATTGCAAGCGAATGACCGTACAGCACCTTCCAGACGCCGCCACGCCTCACCGGCCAGGGCGTAGGTCCTGGCTCGACGCGGCTCTGCTCCTGTGCAGGATCCAACGGCCGCGATTCAGCCGAGCCACGCTGGCGAAGGGTGACGGTCAGGAGAACATACATGCCCATCTGCAGGAATTCGCTCTCCCAGTTCTCGAATGTGGCGCTGACGAAGTGGCCGGTCGCCAGGTAGTGCCATAGATCGATCGGCGCGCGCCCGTGCTGCGTCAACTCCTGGTTGTGGACATGGTGCCCCGCAACTGCCTGCCCAACGATGAACACGACGGTGAGTGCAAGCAGCACCAGCGAGAGACCGTTGCGTTTCCACATGCAACACCTCGATCAGCTGTTCCAGAGACCGTGCGGAAGCATGCGCGGGCAAGAGGGCAGGGCTCGTGATCACTGCGCATCGAGGATGTGAGGCGGGCTCAACGCTTGCCTGTCGGGTCAGGATCCGGCCGCTCGTAGTCTTCAGGTACCGCCTTGGGGCCGTCCCCATCGTCGGGCATGTCGTGGTCCTTCCACCTGGCCTGGTCATTGCGACGCTTGTCCGGCGTGTGGGCCTTCGACTGATCGTCCACGTCCGTGGTTGGATTGAAAGGCAACTTGTCGTTCATGAGCAGCTCCTGCGGCGAGAACCTGAAGCCTGCACCGCGCCGGGTTAACGCCACGACGCCGCGGAATGAACGCCGCGCACACCCGGATGTCACCGCAGCAGGGGGACTGCCCTGCGATGCTGATGTTCCGATCTTTCTGGAGAACCGCGATGCAGGCATTGACCTATCACGGCCGCAGGGATGTGCGCGTCGAGACCGTGCCGGACCCGGTGCTGGCGGCCGAGGATGATCTGATCCTGAGGGTGACCGCCACCGCCATCTGTGGTTCGGACCTGCACCTGTACCGGGGCAAGATTCCTGACCTGCACGATGGCGATGTGCTGGGCCACGAATTCATGGGCGTGGTGGAAGAGGTCGGCAGCGGCGTGACCCAGGTGAAACCCGGTGATCGCGTGGTGATCCCGTTTGTGATTGCCTGTGGCGAGTGCTTCCACTGCCGGCTGGCCGAGTATGCCGCCTGCGAGACCACCAATCCGGGCAAGGGCGCCGCACTGAACCAGAAGGGCATACTGCCTCCGGCCGCATTGTTCGGCTACAGCCATCTGTATGGCGGCGTGGCCGGCGGGCAGGCCGAATTCGTACGCGTGCCGAAGGCGAATGTAGGCCCGCTGCGCATCCCGGAAGGCGTGGCCGACGAGCAGGTTCTGTTCCTTTCGGACATCCTGCCCACCGGCTACCAGGCCGCGCTGAACGCTGGGGTCAAGCCCGGCTCGACGGTGGCCATCTTCGGTGCCGGGCCGGTGGGGCTGATGAGCGCAGCCTGCTGCCGGCTGCTGGGGGCCGAGACCATCTTCATGGTGGACCATCTTCGCTACCGCCTTGACTACGCGCGTCGCGCCTACGGGGTGACCCCCATCGACTTCAGGGAGATCGAGGACCCGGCCGATTACATCCTGACCCAGACCAGCGGGCGGGGCGCAGACGCCTGCATCGAGGCCGTAGGCTTCGAGGCCGAAGGGAGTGCGCTGGAGTCAGCGCTGACCGCCGTGAAACTGGAAGGCAGCAGCGGGGTGGCGATCCGGCAGTGCATCGCCGCGGCCCGCCGCGGCGGCGTTGTCAGCATCCCTGGTGTCTATGCCGGCTTCATCCACGGTTTCCTGCTGGGTGACGCGTTCGACAAGGGCTTGACGTTCAAGATGGGGCAGACCCACGTGCAGGGACTGATGCCGGAGCTGCTCGGCGCCATCTTGGAAGGAAAGCTGGACCCGGGTGACATCATCTCGCACCGGATGCGCCTGGCCGATGCAGCGCAGGGCTATGCGATGTTTGATGCCAAGGATGACGACTGCCGCAAGATCGTTCTGACACCGTGAGCGTGGCGCCATGAGTGCGATTGTCGTGGGCTGTGTGTACGCACTGTGGTTGGTGGCCGGTTCGCTGGACTTCCATTTTCACCGCCGGACCGACCTTCCACACACCTCCGCGATGCGCGAAAGCCTGTTGCATGCGGTGCAGCTGCTTCTGATCGGCAGCGGCGTGCTGGCGTGGCTGCTGCTGGAAAACACGTTGTCGCTGGTCACGCTCCTGGCGCTTCTGGTCATTGCTCACGCAATCGCCGGCTATCTGGACACCGTCAGCGCAGACGGCCGCAGACGCATCAGTCCGGCGGAGCAGCATGTGCACAGTGTGCTGGATGCCGCGCCGTGGGTCCTGTTGGCCTGGGTGGCCTGGCAGGCCCATCCTCGATGGTCGCTCAGTGTGGAACCGGCAGCACCCGGGATCTGGTGGTGGGTCCTGCTGCCGGCGTCTGGCCTGGTGGTGCTGCCTTGGCTGTGGGAGCTTCTCCAGTGCGTGAGGGCGAGAGCGAGGCGCCCGCGCTGACCGGGTGAGGATCACCGCACAGGGTATTCATAGGCACGCCACGCTTCCAGCCGAGTGATGTGGCCGCCGGCGCCTGCGCCCATTACCATCAACAGCCGTGATCGCTGTTGGCGCTGAACCGCTCGGCCGGGAGCGCAGAAGCTCCCGCCTGCCGACGCGTTATCGCAGCGTGCAGCTCGGGGGAGGGCACTGGTAGCGCGGCGATTGAACACCTCATCTCTGCCTACATCAGCGCGGCGATCATTGAAGTGCAGGAAATTTCCTGCGCCAGAAGGAACGAATGTGCCCCTCCGTGCAGTCGCCTACGCAAGTGAGGCGACATCGGGGCTTTCCATGGACCATGTGGATGACCTCGCCAGGGCCGCCGCCCGCTTCAACCTTGAAGCCGGCGTTACGGGTGTGCTTCTTTATGACGGGCTCCGCTTCCTGCAGTACATCGAGGGGCCGGAAGACAGCATCAACGTGGTGTACAGCCGCATTCTCAGTGCCCGCAGCCATCGCGAGCTGATCGAACTGGGCCGCGGCAGGGTTTCCGGCAGGTTCTTTCCCTATTGGTCGATGCGGTTGCTGTGGGTTGAGGCCTCCGAGATCCGCAGCGTCGCGCACGGCAACTGGGATGGCCTCTCCCGTGGTGGCGCGCTGCGCCAGCTGGGCCTGGTGGTAGCCCCGCACCTGGGGTGACGGTTGCATGGATTCAATGCGGGGGCGGCTGCGCGCAGGTATCGCCCAGCACGCGCCGAACCGTGTCCTGCAATTGACTCACATGGAACGGTTTGGCAACGAAGGCTGCGCGCCGGTGGCGCTGCGGCACCAGCTGGTCGTAGACCGCAGTGACGAACAGGTAGGGGATGCCGAGTTCTGCCAGGCGATCAGCGACGGGAAAGACCACACCGTCGCGAAGTTCGACATCGAGCACGGCGCCGTCGAATCGCTGGGTGTCCAGCAGCCCGAGAGCGTCGAACACGCTGTAGGCATGCGTCACCTGATCACCGACGTCCTCAAGGGCGTGCTCCATGAGTGTGGCCAGGTCGAGTTGGTCTTCCACCAGCAGCAGGTTGCACCTGCGCTGGCTCATTGCGGATTGCATGCGTACATGCCTGTGTTGTCCTGGGAACACGAGTTTCTGCTGTGCTGCATCAAGATCCTGCGTGCACATTGTCAGTCCGGCGCGAAGCCTTGCGCGCGTGACCAACCTCGTGGAGGAGGCGTGGAGGGCCTTATGGATCTCGTTGACGGCTTCTTGGCATGCGCTGTGGATACTGCCGCCGACCCCTGTATCGGAGTTTCTGTCATGCCTCTATCCGGAAACGAAGCGGCCTCTCCAGGCGTGCTGCGTATCGAGTGCATGCCGCTCGATTGTGGCGGCGCCGCCATTGTCGTGGAACTGGACCGTACGCCTGAACGGACATGGATGAAGTCGCTGAAGCGGGCATTGCAGGCCGACGATGCCCTTGAAGGCGCACAGGCCAAATTTGATGGCCGATTTGTCTATGTCGTGGGCGTGGACGGGGGTGGGCACCGCGCTCAACACCGCGTGATGCAGGCCGTGATGGCGGCGGACGGCGGGGGCGCTTCGAACACCCGCCCCCGGGGCCCCAGGGCGGGCGCGGTCGCATCGAGCGCCCTGGCGACCTGAGGGCGCCCCGGGTCCAGTCCGGGGTGCGGATGTTATCGCTGCATCAGCGCCGCGTGCAACGCCAACCTGCGGCGGCTCACATCGCCCGACAACGCGGTGATTGCGCTCGCTCCACGATGGTCTCCGGAGGCATGTCGCCCCGCACCGGAGATCGAGATGGCAGACCAGAACACCGCCCGAAGCGAGCGCCTGCTGAAGTGGCTGCAGGACGCCTACGCCATGGAACAGGAAGCGGAGACCATGATGAAGGCCATGGCTTCGCGGATCGAGAACTATCCCCAGCTTGCCGCACGCATCAGCCAGCACGTCCAGGAGACGCAGGGGCAGGCTGCCTCACTGCGGCAGTGCATTGAGGCGCTGGGAGGAAGCGTGCCCACCGCGAAGGGATTGTTCGCGAGCATGACCGCCGCCATCCACGCCGCCGGCAACACGCTGATGGAGGACGAGGTGGTCAAGAGCGTGGGCCTTTCATTTGGCTTCGAGAACACCGAGATCGCCACGTACAGGGCGCTGGTGATCGCTGCCGAGCGCGCCGGCGCGCCCGACATTGCGGCGGTGTGCGGCCAGATCCTGCAGGAAGAGGTTGCCATGGCGCGCTGGCTGGAGGACCACCAGGACGGGCTGGTCGGAGCGTTCCTCAACCGTGACGAAACGCCCGGCGCCCAAGCCAAGCGTTGACTCCTAAGCCAGCCCACACCAGCCACCGGAGAAGCCCTCATGTTCTTTCATCACAAGAAACTGATGTATACCGTGCGCGTCCGCGAATCCAACCCGCAGCTCGCCAGCCTCATGCTTGAACAGTTCGGCGGCCCACAGGGCGAGTTGGCCGCCGCGATGCGCTACTTCACCCAGGGACTTGGCGAATGCGATCCCGGGCGCAAGGACCTGTTGATGGACATCGCCACCGAGGAGATCAGTCATCTGGAGATCATCGGCACCATCATCGCCATGCTCAACCGCGGGCCCAAGGCGATCCAGTCCGAAGGGCTTGCCGAGGCCGAGGACATGCGGCTGCTGGGCCAGAACAGCACCAGCCACACCGAACAGATCCTGTACGGCGGCGGCCCCGCGCTGGTCAATTCCAGCGGGGTGCCGTGGACAGCCGCCTACATCGACTCGATCGGCGACCCCACCGCCGACCTGCGCTCGAACATCGCGGCCGAAGCGCGCGCCAAGCTGGTGTATGAGCGCCTGATCAACGTTACCGACGACCCGGGCATCAAGGATGCGCTGCGCTTCCTGATGACCCGCGAGATCGCGCACATGAAGTCGTTCGAGAAAGCGCTGCACAGCATCCAGCCCAACTTCCCACCGGGCAAGCTGCCGGGGGATCCGGCGTTCACCGACCTGTACATGGACATGTCGCAGGGTGGCGGCGCCGACGATCTGCAGGGCAGCTGGAACAGCGGCGAGCTCTGGGAGCGGGTCAGCGACCGCGACGCACAGGCCGCTGTGGATGGTGGCGACGGCGGCGGCACGGTGGACCTGGACCCGCGCGAACAAGCGGCGGTGCAGGCCATGACCCTGCGCACGCTCTCCGACCCGGAAGCGCGGCCGGCCACCGGGGCCGAGCTGGGGGCAGGCCCGGGTGCAGGTGCACTGGACCTGCCGCCACGCGAGCCGTGAAAGAAGCCGGGGCGCCCGTTCGCGGCGCTCCGGTTGCAACGCCCCTGAGCCGCGTGGGGCGTACAAAAGTGGGCGGACATCACGTCCGCCCACGAAGGGATGCAACGGGTTTCAGCGCCGATCAGCGCTGCTGGCCACCGCGGTTGTTGCCGCCGCCGCGTTCCTGCTGTTGCTGCCCGCCGCCCTGGTTGCCGCCCTGGTTGCCACCACCGCGACTGTTCTGGCCGCCTTCGCGGCCGATGTCAGCCATGTGCTGGCGGTCCTGGCTCACTGCTTCGCCGCCCTTGCGGCCGGCTTCGCGTGCTTCTTCCGAGCTGAATTCATGGGCGTTGCCTGACTCGTGCGCGGCACGTCCACCCTTGGCGGCGATCTCGCGCTGCTTGTCCTCGTCCATCGAAGCGAAACCGCGGTTGCTGGTGCCCTGGTTCTGGTTCTGGTTGGCCATGGAAAGTCTCCTTGGGTTCAGCCGCCTCATTGGCGGCAGCGACCATCTTCCAGATCCGGCGCTAGACGGCGGTGGCACGACCGCCAACGTCGCGTCATCCGGAAGGCTCTGATTCCTCATCCGGCCTCCACGAACATCCCTGCACGCGTGCGCACAGTGGCAGACACACGTTCCGCGGCCCAACCGTGCGTCAACGCGATGCGGAAGGTACACGCCACAGTTCGACGCAGCCTCCACACCGGTCTCACCGCGCGTACGATCGGTGTGGCTAAGGTAGAGCGGTCTGCAACAACCGGTGGTGCCATGCCCTTCAGAGCGATTGCCTATGTAAGTGAAGCCTCCCGCAACCTGACGGAACATCGGCTGCAGCAACTCGTGGCGGAGGCGGTGCAGTTCAACGAGTCCGCCGATGTCACCGGCACATTGCTGTTCGATGGCTCGCGCTTCCTGCAGTACCTGGAAGGCCCGGAGGCAGGGGTCAAGGCGGTGTACACGCGCATTCTGGCTGCAAGCAGCCACAGCGGAATCGTCGAACTGAACCGGGGCAGGGTGGGTCGCCGACAGTTTCCGCGCTGGCGGATGCGCAGCGTGCGGGTAGATGAGCTCGCGCTGGGAAAGATCGCCATTTCCGACTGGACCGGATTCGTGCGCAGCGCGTCGGCGCTGCAGTCGGGCACCAGTGCCCTGGATCAACTACTGTCGGTTTCGCAATCGCAGACGGAAGCAAGCGCGGGTGGCATCATCGAACCAGACGGGCAGCTGGCACGATGAAGGCCACAGCCGCCCCGGTTGCGTCCGGCCCACCACGCGTCGGTTGTGCGGGATGGTCGCTGCCGCGGGCGGATCAGGAAGCGTTCGGCGCGGGCGACAGCCTACTGCAGCGCTATGCCACACGCCTGTCGATGGTGGAGATCAACTCTTCCTTCTATCGACCGCACCAGCCCAGGACTTACGCGCGATGGGCGGCGAGCGTTCCGGAGGGCTTCCGGTTTGCGGTGAAACTCCCGCGCGAGATCAGCCATGAGCGTCGGCTGCGCGATGCAATACAGCCGCTCGAACAGTTCCTTGAGGGCGTGCTGGAGCTGGGTGGAAAGCTCGGTCCGTTGCTGCTGCAGCTGCCGCCCAGCCTGGTGTACGACACGGCCACGGCCGAAGCCTTCCTGCGGGGCCTGCGCGCGCGCACGCAGGCCGATGTAGCGTGCGAGCCGCGGCATCCGAGTTGGTTCACGGCGGACGCGGATGCGCTGCTGAGCGCGCATGGTGTTGCACGGGTAGCCGCAGATCCGGCACGTGTGCCGGCGGCAGCGGTTCCCGGCGGTGATCGAGCGTGGAGCTACTGGCGCTGGCACGGCCAGCCGCAGATCTATCGCAGTGCGTACAGCGAACAGGCCCTGGCGGAACTGGCGCAAGGGCTGCGGCGCGAAGCTGATGCGCAACGGCCGGCCTGGTTCGTACTGGACAATACAGCACTGGGCCATGCCACCGGCAACGCACTGCGCCTGCAGGCGCTGCTGCAGGAGAACGCCCATGCCTGAAGGTCCTTCCATCGTACTGCTGCGCGAAGCCACTAGCCATTTCAAAGGGCACGTGGTCCGCACCGTCTCCGGAAACAGCCGCATCGACCTGTCGCCGCTGCAGGGCCGAAGGGTCAAGGCGGTCCGCAGTTGGGGCAAGCACTTCCTGCTGGAATTCAGCCGCCACACACTGCGCATCCATCTGATGATGTTCGGCAGCTGGCGCATCGACGAACGGAAGCCAACCCCGGCGCGTGTATCCCTGCTGTTCGACAATGGCGAGCTGAACTTCTATGCGTGTTCCGCGCGGCTGATCGACGAGCCGTTGGACGACGTCTACGACTGGCGCGCGGACGTGATGAACGATGCCTGGGATCCGAAGCTGGCACGGCGCAAGCTGAAGGCAATGCCGGACGTCATGGTCTGCGATGCGCTTCTGGACCAGACGGTCTTTGCCGGCGTGGGCAACATCATCAAGAACGAGGTGCTGTTCCGTACAGGCGTGCACCCCGCCACCCGCTTGGGCGACCTGCCGCCACGCAAGCTTACCGCGCTGATCGAACAGGCGCGCGCCTACAGCTTCGACTTCCTGGAATGGAAGCGGCGCTTCGAGCTGAAAAAGCATTGGCAGGTGCACACGAAGAAGGTCTGTCCCCTGTGCGGTGGCCCAATCAGCAAGCTCTACATGGGGACCACGCGGCGGCGCACGTTCTTCTGCCCCAATGATCAGGTGCTCTACGGGCACTGAGGCCGCCGTCCGTGGCAGCCGGGTTCCAAGGCGCGCCGATCAGGCGGCCTGCGCGGCCTTGGCGTTGCCGCCGCTCTTGGCCAGCAGGGTCAGCTTTTCGTCGGTGGCCTTCTCTTCCTCAAGCGTCTCCAGCAGCAGCGGCAGGGCGTCCTTGTAGCCCAGCTGCTTGGCCAGCGCGGCAATGGTCCCGTAGGACGCAATCTCGTAATGCTCGACCTTCTGCGCGCCGCCGATCAGCGCAGCATCCCGCACCGGGCCCTTGTCGATGCTGTCGATCACTTCCTTGCCTTCCTCCACCAGGCCCTCCATCGCCGCGCACTTGATGCGCTTCAGGCGAATGCCCAGGATCTCGACAACCTGGTCGATGCGTTCGATCTGGCCCTGGGTCTCTTCCAGGTGCGTCTCAAACGCCGTGGCCAGGTCCGGATTCTCGGCCGCACGGGCCAGGCGTGGGAGGGCCTTGGTCAGCTGCTTCTCGGCGCTGTAGATATCCGAGAGTTCGTGGATGAACAGGTCTTCCGCCGTCTTGATAGCCATACTGGGCTCCGCAGTGAGTGGAGCGATCAGCGTAGGGTCTTCCCGGTTGCGATCAGGCAGGTGCCAGGTGAAGGCGGCATGTGAAGGTCCACGCGAACCGTGCGCGTGCTCTTCACGATGCGGGATCCGCCACTCGAATTGGCGCCGGTGCCGCCAGGCCTTCGCCATGGCTTCACAATGGCATCGCCTCGTGCCCATGTACCGGCCGGTACGGTCACTTCACGCCCGACCACGCGTGGAGACGCCCATGAGCAATGACAAGCAGAAGACCGGTCGCCCGGACCGGGATCGCATTAACGTCAACGAAGATTACGAGCTGCAGTACTGGACCACCACGCTGGGCGTGTCCGCCGAGGAACTTCGTGCTGCTGTGGCGGCGGTAGGACCCACCGCCGTTGCTGTCCGCAAGCATCTGGGAAAATAGCGCGGAGTTGCCCATGTCTCTGGTCGAGTACCGCCGCAAGCGCAGTTTTGACAAGACCAAGGAGCCCGAGCCGGGCAAGGCGCTGCCGAAAGGGCAACGCGCCATTTTCGTGGTGCAGCTGCACCATGCCAGCCGGAGGCACTATGACTTCCGCCTTCAGGTAGGGGACGCGCTGAAGAGTTGGGCCGTGCCCAAGGGGCCCAGTTACGACCCGAAGGTCAAGCGCATGGCGGTGGAGGTGGAAGATCATCCTGTCGACTATGCGGCCTTCGAAGGCGAAATCCCCAAAGGCCAGTACGGCGGTGGCCATGTGGCCCAGTTCGACCATGGCGTGTGGGCGACGCAGGGCGACCCGGAAGCCCAGCTCGCCAAGGGCCATCTGCGCTTCGAACTGTTCGGCGCCAAACTGAAGGGCGGATGGCATCTGGTCCGCTCCGGGAAGCCGGCGCGCCAACCGCAGTGGCTGCTGTTCAAGGATGACGACGAATTCGCCGGCGACATCGAGGCAGACGATCTGCTGGCGGATGTCGCTGAAGCGCCAGCGGAGGATCTGAAGCGGGCCGGGGCCGGCAAGAGCGCGAAGAAGCGGCTCACCGCGGTACCCGTCAAGCGCATCCGACGAACGAACTGGGCGAAGAAGGCGCTGGCGCTCAGCAAGGCAAGAAAGGCCGCAGCGCCGTCCGGTCCATTCGAACCGCAGTTGGCCAAGCTGGGAGACGCGCCGCCCCAGGGCGAGCAGTGGGTCCACGAGATCAAGTGGGACGGGTACCGCATCCTTGCCACGGTCGCCAAGGGCAAGGTGCAGCTGTGGTCCCGGAATGCACTGGAATGGACCGGCAAGATCCCCGAGATACGTGACGCGGTGGCGGCGCTGGGCCTGACTTCAGCCGCACTGGACGGTGAGCTCATCGCCGGCGCCGGCACCAAGGAGGACTTCAACCTGCTGCAGGCCACGCTCTCCGGCGAGCGCCAGGGCGTGCTGACGTATGCCCTGTTTGATCTGCTGCATCTTGATGGCGTGGACGTCGCCGATGCGCCGCTCCTGGAGCGCAAGGCCTTGCTGCAGTCCTTGCTGGAAGGGCAGGGCAGCCCGTTGGCGTTCAGTTCCCATGTGCAGGGCGACGGCGACGAGGCCTATCGCCTGGCCGGTGAGCAGCATTTCGAAGGCATCATTTCCAAGCGCGCCGACGGCAGCTACCACAGCGGCCGCAGTGATGACTGGCGCAAGACCAAACAGCTGGCCAGTGACGAGTTTGCGGTGGTGGGCTACACCGCACCCAAAGGCAGCCGTGCCGGCTTCGGCGCGCTGCTGCTGGCCCGTCCAGATGCGGAGCACGGCTGGCTTTACGTCGGCCGGGTGGGGTCCGGGTTCTCGGACGAGCTGATCGGCGACATCAGCAAGCGCATCAAGGGCGGTGGCGGCCGCAAGCCAACCGCGTACGTGCCCACCCAGGACACCGACCTGCGCGCTGCGACCTGGTTCGAGCCGCGATTCGTGGTGGAGGTCTTCTACCGCGGGATCGGCGGGCAGAAGCTGTTGCGCCAGGCGTCGCTGAAGGCGGTGCGCGCGGACAAGGATATCGGCGACCTCGCCGATTCCGATCGCGCTGGAACGGCCCTGGCGGCGGCGCGCACACCGGCACCCCCGCGGCCTGCGCGCAAGACCAGGCTGGCACCGGTGGCGGATCGCGCGCCGCCATCGCTGTCCTCGCCGGGCAAGATCCTGTTCCCCGGCGACGGTTACACCAAGCAGGACGTGTGGGATTACTACACGGCAGTGATGGAGCACCTGCTTCCCGAGGTGATTGACCGCCCGCTCTCGATCATCCGATGCCCCAGTGGCGCCACAAAGCCCTGCTTCTTCCAGAAACACCATACGGCCGGGCTGGAGCTGGTCGACGCAGTAAAGCTCAAGGAAGAAAGCGGGGTAAACGCGCATTACCTGGTGGTGCGTGACCCGGCCAGCCTGCTGGAACTGGTGCAGTTCAACGCATTGGAATTCCACCCGTGGGGCACCCACGCCGAAACGCCCGACAAGGCCGACCGGGTGGTGTTCGATCTGGATCCAGGACCCGGCGTTCCCTTTGCCGAGGTCAGGAAAGCGACCACCGACATCCGAAAACTACTGGCGCAGCTGGAACTGGAGTCGTTCCTGCGGGTATCCGGCGGCAAGGGCCTGCACGTGGTCGTGCCGCTCGATCCGGGATGTGATTGGGACCTGACCAAGCGCTTCGCCAGAGGCTTCGCCGAAGCGCTGGCGCAATCCGAGCCCCAGCGGTTCGTGGCAACGGCCACCAAAAGCCTGCGCAACAAGCGGATCTTCGTCGACTACCTGCGCAATGGGCGCGGTGCAACGGCGGTCGCGTCCTACTCGCTGCGGGCCAGGCCGGGGGCGCCGGTGGCGCTGCCGATTGCATGGAGTGATCTGTCAAAACTCAAGCGCGCCGACGGGTTCACGATCAAGGATGTGCCGGCAAAGCTCAAACGACGCCGCAAGGACCCGTGGGCCGGCATCGGGCAAGTGAAACAGAATCTCGCGCGATGGGCGCAGTCAGACCCGTAGCAAACGGCCAGGGCCTCCATGGCCCGCCGGCCACGGAATCTCTCCGCTGCACAGATGGAGGTGCCCGGTGCGCATCACGCAGTACAGCCGGGCCTCCGGGTCCGCACTGGCAGCAATGTAGTCCAGCGCTTCGGCGAGCATGCGCATGAACTGCTGCTCGGGGTAGAACGCCGCCCATTCCGGCAGCATTTCCTCCAGTTGCGCGATGATCAGGTCGAGCCCCAGGTGCGTGCTCACTGCGGGTTCCTCCTTCCGGGCAAGCTGGCAACCGCACCGCAAGGAGGGTGTTGTGGGCCGCACAGCGGACGCAGGCGTGCCGTCTACGCGATGTTCAGCCACCCCCTGCTCGGCATCGCTACGGCTACGTGTGTGAGGATTTTCTGCACGGTCGCACCACGGCTGTTTCACCCCCGGCGGCGTATCAGGGAAGGCTTCCAGCTGACTCTGCAAGGGTGCATTTCATGACCGACCCGTTACTGCGCGCCAGCCTATGGTCCCGTGATAGCGATTCGAACAGCTTCCGTCCACTTGCCGGAACCACGCAGGCGGACGTGCTGGTGGTGGGCGCCGGCATGACCGGCCTGCTGACAGCGGCCCGCCTGGCCGATAGCGGCCTGGATGTGCTGGTGGTTGATGCGGGGCCCATCGGCGGGCGCAATACGGTGATGTCCACCGGCAATCTTTACGCGCCCGTCTCCCGGCTGGCCGATCTGATCTCCCGTTGGGGCGGCGACACGGCCAGCCGTGTCGTGCAGTGGCGGCAGCAGGCGCTGCGGTCCATCGAAACACTGGTTCACCGCTACGATCTGCGCTGTGGCTTCGAGCGCGTGGCCATGCAGTACGGCATGCAGGAACGCACCCGCGAGGTCACTGCGCGATTCGAGCGTGAGCTGCAGGCCTATCAGCGCGTCGGCCTTCAGTGCGAACACCACCAGTTCGGGTTGCCGTTCACCTTGGGCCACGCCTTCCGCGTTGCAGATCAGGCGCAATTGGATCCGGCGGCGTTCTGCATTGAGCTGGCGCGACATCTGGCGGGCCGGGTGCGCATCCACGACTGGACCCGGATCAACAGCATCGAGGCATCCGCCGGCGTTGCGACGGCCGACGGCGCCCGCATCCACGCCAGGCACTTCGTGCTGGCCACCCATTCGCCAGCAGGTTTCAACCTGGTGCAGGCCGAGATGGAGGTCTACCGCGAATACGGCGTGGCGGTACCGGTTGCCACGCCGCCCGCGGCAGGCATTCATTGGATTGCCGATCGGCACCGATCGCTGCGCGGGGTGCGCGGTACTGATGGCCGTGACTGGCTGGTGCTGGTCGGCGAGACCCACCGCACCGGCGAAACGCCGCCGATGGATCCAGCCCAGCATCTGGTCGCCGACGCGCATCGCAATTTCACCGTGCAGGGAGAGCCGCTGTGCTGGTCCGCGCAGCAGTTCCGTGCAGCCGACCAGCTGCCCTACATCGGCAGCAGCGCGCACGACAATGTTTGGGTGGCTACCGGCTATGGGCCGGACGGCTTGACCTGGGCGGGCGTGGCCGCGCGTGCGATTACCGAGGGAATCCTCGGCACGACCAGCGAGATCGAGCAGCTGCTCAGCCCCATGCGTTTCACCCCGGTGCGCTCGGCCTCTGGTTGGGCCCGCACCAACGCCACGGTGGCGCGGCACATGGTGGGAGATCGGCTTGCCACGGCGCCCTCGCGCTCGCCCAGTGAGCTGGCCCGTGGTTGCGGCGCACTGCTGGACGTGGATGGAAAGCGCACTGCGGTCTACCGCGACGAGGGCGGGCGCCTGCACACCATGTCGGCGCTCTGCCCGCACCTGAAGTGCGTTGTTCAATGGAACGGCCATGAGCGCACATGGGACTGCCCTTGCCACGGCAGCCGCTTTTCGGCCACCGGAGCGCTGCTGGAAGGCCCTGCCAGGCAGGGCCTCACACCAGAGCCGTGATGGGCGCAGGTAGCCGCCGGAGCCGCGACCTCAGGCTTCGGCGGCCGCGTCCGCATCGCTGGGCATGCAGCGCTCCTTCTTGGACTTGATGTCTGCAGCGGTCCTGGCCAGTGCCTCGTAACGCTGGCGTATCTCTTCAAGATGGGCCGGCTCCATCGACTCCAGGTTCAACAACTCCTGGTTGGCGTCCTTGCTCACGCGGATCAGTTCGTCCAGCTTGATGTGCAGCGCAGCGGTATCGGCGTTCTGCGTATGCTGGATCAGGAACACCATCAGGAAGGTCACGATGGTCGTTCCCGTATTCACCACCAGCTGCCACGTGTCATTGAAGTGGAAGGCCGGCCCGCTGGCAGCCCAGGCGATGATCACCCCCAGCGCTGCGACGAATGCCCCCAGGCTGCCGGACAATCGCGCCGTCGCGGCCGCGACACGGGCGAAACCGCGCCGGATCACTGGTCACCTCCCGCGGCCTCCTCATCCATGTGTCGGTCTGGCAGTTTGACCCGCTCCTCGAGGCGCTTGTCCTGCTCTTCCGGCGTTGGCGCAGCGACGAAGGGGGAGATCGGGTCACTGGCGGGGAAGGTTTCCTGCAGCGCCTCGTCATGATTGCGGCGGTTGTGCAGCCTCGCCTGCAGCGGACTGACAGGATCGGGGCGCTGTGCCTCCTGGTCCGGATGGGGAAGGTCTTTCTGGTCGCGTTGCATGGTGCATCTCCAGGCTGATCACCACCCCTCAGGTGGCGGGCCCAGCATAGGAGTGCGGTGTGAGCGGCCCCATCAAGAGTGGGGCAACGTGATGTCAAACCTTCAGGCAACACGCGTTAACAATCAGCAGGGTGGAGGAGCCCGGCGTCGGCCGCGGCGGCGCCACGCCATCACCTGGCCCACCACCGCCGTCAACAGCAGCATCGCATTGGTCACCACGAAGACCACGCTCCCCAGCATCGCGCTGTACACCGTGAACAGCGCAGAAGCGGTCATCTGGCCCGCGAACAGCCACCTGGATACGGCTTCCGGGTGGGACGACTGCCACTGCTTCACCATCTGCCGGATCAGGGTTGCCATCAGCACCGCCGTGGCGGCCCAGCCAAGTACGTCGGGATGCATGAGGGCCTCCGATGTGTGGGCACCCCACGCTAGCCCCTGGCTGGGCAACGCCGTACGAAGGGGAGGTGAAGACAACATCCCGCCTCCGGCGCCCTCGCGCCATTCACTCCACAGCGGCGACAATGGCCGCTCGGGCGCACCATGCGCGATCCGCCCACCGAATGCAGGAATGCTGAGATGTCCAACACCCCCTTTGGCGAATCGTCATGTGCTGCCGCAGCCAGCGGCTGCATCGAGGTCCGCGGTGCGCGCGAGCACAACCTGAAGAATGTCGATGTCTCCATTCCACGCAATGCACTGGTGGTGTTCTCCGGCGTGTCGGGGTCCGGCAAGTCCTCGCTGGCCTTCGGCACGGTCTTCGCCGAGGCGCAGCGGCGCTACTTCGAATCCGTCGCGCCCTACGCGCGACGCCTGATCGATCAGGCCGGCGTGCCCGACGTGGATGCCATTGACGGGCTGCCACCGGCGGTCGCCCTGCAGCAGCAACGCGGTGCCAGCAATGCGCGCTCATCGGTGGGCAGCGTGACGACGTTGTCCAGCCTGGTGCGCATGATGTATTCGCGGGCAGGGGCCTACCCGGCCCACCAGCCCATGCTGTACGCCGAAGACTTCTCGCCCAACACCCCACAGGGTGCCTGCAGCACCTGCCACGGCCTGGGGCACGTCTACGAGGTGACCGAAGCGCTGATGGTGCCGGACCCATCGCTGAGCATCCGCGAGCGCGCCATCGCCTCCTGGCCACCGGCATGGCATGGCCAGAACCTGCGCGACATTCTGGTCACGCTGGGCTACGACATCGATGTGCCGTGGAAGAAGCTGCCGAAGAAGGACCGCGACTGGATCCTGTTCACCGAGGAAACGCCCACGGTGCCGGTCTATGCCGGCTTCACGCCGGCCGAGACCCGCGCCGCGCTCAAGCGCAAGCTGGAGCCCAGCTACATGGGTACGTACACCGGCGCACGCCGCTACGTGCTGCACACCTTTGCCAACACCCAGAGCGCGCTGATGCGCAAGCGTGTTTCCCGCTACATGGAAGGCCGGCTGTGCCCCGCTTGCCAGGGAAAGCGCCTGAAGCCGGAAGCGCTCTCGGTCACCTTCGCCGGCGTGGACATCGGCGAGTTCATGCGGCTGCCGCTGGACCAGCTGGCGGCGTTGCTCGAGCCCATCGCGCAGGGCGATTTCAGTGCACACAGCCACGGCGCGCGTACCAGCAGGCGTGCAACGCCCAGCGATCGCGCCAAGCGGGCAGCAAGTGGCCGCGCGACCCACGAAGGCGCCCCTGACGTGCGCCTGACCTCAGCCCTGTCAGAGGAAAAGCGCCTGGCGGCGCAACGGCTCGCGGGCGGGGTCATGGCGCGGGTACGGCAACTTCGCGAGCTCGGCCTGGGCTATCTCTCGCTGGACCGCGCCACGCCCACACTGTCGGCCGGCGAACTGCAGCGCCTGCGCCTGGCCACGCAGCTCAGCTCGCTGCTGTTCGGCGTGCTGTACGTGCTCGACGAACCGTCGGCCGGCCTGCATCCGGCCGACAGCCAGGCGCTGTACGACGCGCTGGAACGCCTACGCGACGGCGGTAACTCGGTGTTCGTTGTTGAACATGATCTGGAGCTGATGCGCCGCGCGCAGTGGCTGGTGGATGTGGGCCCGCAGGCAGGGGAACATGGCGGACGCGTTCTCTACAGTGGCGAGCCCGACGGCCTGCGCAACGTTCAGGATTCGCGCACGGCGCAGTACCTGTTCGACCGGGTGCCCGCGCCGGCCAGCCGGCAGCGCAGTGCCAACAGCTGGCTGGCGCTGAAAGGCATCCACCGCCACAACCTGCACGGTGTGGATGCGCAGGTGCCGTTGGGGTTGCTGACTGCAGTGACCGGCATTTCCGGATCGGGCAAATCCAGCCTGATGGCGCAGGCGCTGCCCGAGCTGATGCTGCTGCACCTCGGGCATGAGACGGCAGACGACGGCGCCGACAGCGCACCTGCCGAAGGACCCACCGTAATCGAAGCAACGCGGGGCCAGCTGGCCGGCGACGTGGACGCCATCCAGCGCGTGGTGCAGGTGGACCAGAAGCCCATCGGCCGCACGCCACGCTCCAACCTGGCTACCTACACGGGCCTGTTCGACCACGTGCGCAAGCTGTTCGCCGCGACACCCGACGCGCGCCGTCGCCGATTCGATGCGGGCCGCTTTTCGTTCAACGTAGCCAAGGGGCGATGCGAGACCTGCGAAGGCGAGGGTTTCGTCAGCGTCGAACTGCTGTTCATGCCCAGCGTCTATGCGCCGTGCCCCACCTGTCATGGCGCCCGCTACAACGAGGCCACGCTGAAGGTGCAGTGGAACGGCCGCAACATTGCCGAGGTCCTGCAGATGACGGTGGACCAGGCCCATGCGTTCTTCGCCGAAGAAGAGGCCATCGCCCGCCCGCTGCAGTTGCTGCAGGAGATCGGCCTGGGCTACCTGCGGCTGGGCCAGCCGGCCACGGAGCTTTCAGGGGGTGAGGCGCAACGCATCAAGCTGGCCACAGAGCTGCAGCGCAGCCAGCGCGGGCGCACGCTGTACGTGCTGGACGAACCCACCACCGGCCTGCATGCATCAGACGCCGACAGGCTGCTGGTGCAGCTTCAGCGGCTGGTGGACGCAGGCAACACGGTGGTGATGATCGAGCACGACATGCGTTCTGTCGCACAGGCCGACTGGGTGATCGACGTCGGTCCGGGCGCAGGCGGCGCGGGCGGCACCATCGTGGCGGCTGGGACGCCGCATCAGGTGGCCCACGCCAAGGGCAGCAGGACGGCACCGTTCCTGGCATCCGAGCTGGGGCAGGGTGTGCGCGAGCGGAATCATCCGGCAGGAGGCGCCTAGCCGCAGGACAGCAGCGTCCAGCAACGATCGGCAATCTCTGCCGCGCCAGGGTGGCCGCGTAGGCTTGATCGTTTCGCAAGGCGGCACTGCAGATCGTCCATCCAGGCTGACCGGGTACCGTGCGGATATCTCACATAGATATCGCAGGCAAGCCGGATGACCGGCGCCACTTCGTGCCGGAAACTCATCGCGGGCAGCGCACCCAGATTGAAGGCGGTTTCCCAGTGGGCCAGCTCGCGCTCCACATCGACAACGTGCTTGCTTCTTCCGTGGCTCACGGCGCCTACCCCTGTTCGAAACCTCACTTTACACGCTCGCTGCCGGGAGCCTGTTCATCACAACCGTTCATACAACGCGCTTGCCGGCACGTTCCCGTAACGGCAACAGGCCCACAGTCAATCGGCAGCAGACTTGCTGCGGCGGAGAATCGAAATGAACAGCGTCCCCGAACAGAACAGGAATGACCGCTCCAACGCGTCCGCTGAAGCAGAACAGCCTGCACAGCAGGGGCAGGGCGAGGGGGGCGAACCCGGCGGGGAGGAGCCCGGCAAGCAAGGACAGCAACAGCAGCAGGACAACAAGGATAGCGAGAGCCCGAAGCCAGCGGATGAAAAGAAGGGCGGTCTCGGCGGCGATACCCGCCGCTGAGGAACAGGAGGAGCCGCGCACCGAGCGGCTGCTTCCGCAGCAGACAGGGAGCGCGCATGTCCTCGCAAAGCCAGGCGATCAGCCTGATGACCAAGATCATGTACCAGTGCCGCCCGGAGAGAACGACGACGATGGCGCAATGCCGTTGCTGCGATGCGCCCAGTCCTGGCGGGATGGAGTGCGCACGGTGCCTGACCGGAAGGCTTGGCGAAACGATTCACAATCGTGGCGCAGCGTTCGGCTGGCTGGAGTCGTTCCGCAGGGTCCAGCAGGACGAAGCACACGTATTCGAATGCGCAAAGCGCGTCGATGCGGCATCTTCCTAGGCGTCGCATCCAGACCTGACATCGCGCAGGCGTATGCTCGGGTCATCCAGGAGCAACGCCATGACTTTTCCGATCTGCATCTACGATAGAACGGGCACGGGGCTCCGGCTGCCCACGGGGTGGTGGATCGACCTTCAGTCCGATCTGCCCGCGCTGGTGAACGGCGCCGCACGTATCGACCTTCCGCGCTCTTCGAAAGACGAGCATCCACGCTTGGATCCAGAGGTCCTGAGGGACCTTTTCCGGCGCATCGGGGGTTCGCAGTGGCTAGGTTGAATCCGGTGCGTTCCCTGGGAGTGCGCTGGCTGTTCTTCCGTCTTCGCAACGGCCAATCCATCAGTCCCGCCAGGTTGATGTCCGTCTGGTCCGAGGCTGCCGAATCCAATGAGTGCGCCGTGCGCCGCGAGATCATCGACGGCGCAGGCTACGTCTATGCCCTGTACGCGCCCAACAGCCTGCTTTCCCCCCGGCGTGTGGAGCTGCGCATGAGAGCGCTGCTGGAGGAGGCGGGCTACGCCTTCACGATGGGTAGCCTGGCAGGGCGTCACCCCGGCGACGGTTGAGGCGCGGCGCTGAGGCGCCGGCCGGACAGCCCATGCGTCGCTCTCATTCGGGGCCATCAGGCTCCAGAGGTTCGTCAGGTGCGGGATCGAAGAGCGCCAGCATCCGTTCCCGCCGGCACTGTTCGAGCCAGTGGTGCCATATCTCCACCTCGTCCATCAGCCCCGTGGCACCGCACGCGGGGCACGTGAGCGTCGTGCCCAATGGACTCGTCTTGATGCCGGCGTCCTGGGTCATTGAGGAGCGCAAGCCGCAGCTCTTGCAGGTCGATCGCAACTGATCGAGGCGAACGATGGCGCCATTGCGCGCAAGAAGGGGCTGGATCGCGTGGATCCGGAAGGCATTGGGAGGATGCATGGCCGTGTCGTCTGGGGCTGGACACGGGAGCAAAGGATTCTGCGCCGGAGAAGAGCCGTGAGAGCGCAGTGTGCTTTGTTGGAGGTTAACCCTTCATCAAGGTGCACACCGCGC
Organism: Stenotrophomonas sp. YJH_SMC_33; assembly: GCF_059372295.1. NCBI lineage: Bacteria > Pseudomonadati > Pseudomonadota > Gammaproteobacteria > Lysobacterales > Lysobacteraceae > Stenotrophomonas > Stenotrophomonas sp. YJH_SMC_33. Next base: position 99,787 of record NZ_JCAFVJ010000004.1, on the reverse strand, counting down.
GCCATGACTGGCTTGAAATCCCACGGCCGCAATCGTGCACTGACGTGGCAGCCGGCGCTCGTCCGGTGCCGGCCCTGCCTCTGGGCAGGAAGGGCTCCGCCATCACGACGGAGCCCCGTACACTCACTTTTCCTGCAGGAACGCCAGCAGATCCTGGTTGACCTTGTCCTTGTGGGTGTCGGTCAGGCCGTGCGGCGCACCCGGGTAGACAATCAGCTTTGCGCCCTTGATGAGCTTCGCCGATTGGCGGCCCGAGATGTCGATCGGCACGATCTGGTCGTCGTCACCGTGGATGACCAGGGTGGGCACATCGAATTTCTTCAGGTCTGCGCGGAAATCGGTGGCCGAGAACGCAGCGATCGAGTCGTAGGTGTTCTTGTGGCCGCCCTGCATGCCCTGTGCCCACCACGCATCGATCAGCCCCTGCGACACCTTCGCGCCCGGGCGGTTGAAGCCATAGAACGGGCCCGACGGAATGTCCTTGTACAGCTGCGCGCGGTTATCCATCTGTGCCTTGCGGATGCCATCGAACACTTCGATCGGCAGGCCGTTCGGGTTGTCGGCGGTCTTCAGCATGAACGGCGGTACCGAGCTGATCAGCACGGCCTTCTTCACCCGCCCGGTGCCATGCCGGCCGATGTAGCGCGCCACTTCGCCGCCACCGGTGGAGAAGCCCACCAGGGTCACATCGTGCAGGTCCAGCGTATTGATCACCGTGGCCAGGTCATCAGCGTAGTGATCCATGTCGTTGCCATCCCACGGCTGGCTGGAACGGCCGTGGCCGCGACGGTCATGGGCAATGACGCGGTAGCCGTGGTTGGCCAGGAAGATCATCTGCGATTCCCAGCTGTCCGAGTTCAACGGCCAGCCGTGGCTGAAGGTCACGACCGGGCCGTTCTTCGGGCCCCAGTCCTTGTAGTACAGCTGCACGCCATCGGCGGTGGTGATGTAGCTGGCGGTGCGCGCGATGCTGGTGACTGCCGCCGGCGTGGCCGGTTCGGCGGCCTGCGCGGACAGGCCGGCCTGGACCGAGAGGGCGAGGGTGGCAACGGCCAGGGTACGGGCGAAGGTGTTCATGCGGGAACTCTCATGGGTGGGTGGTGAGACGTACTTTGCGCCAGCAATCAGGCATCTGGGATATGACAAGTCCGAATTTCTTGATAGATCGTCCTGATTGCGCGGACCCACAGTGGGGTCGACTGGATGATCATCCGAAGCTGCCCGACCTGGGCCTGCGCACTACCGAACGAGCCAGAGGCGCTTGCAATGGTGGCATTGCAGCCGGTTCCGCATTGCTTCCCGGAACGCAACATGACGTACCCCTTCACGGCGCTACCGCACCTGCGGCGTGCTGCCTAGGCTGATCCCACACGGCACCTGCCGTGTTCCGGGCCCATTGCCCGCGCAGTGGCCCGTCTTCCCATGAACTCCGCAGCGCTGGCCTGCCAGGCAACCGTGCCCTGGCAATGTCACGGCCTGCGCCATGGGCAAGCGCCCGGATTCGTTCGCGCCAGCCTTGCATTGCTGCCCGCCAAATGGCTCTTCGTGGAGATCCCTCATGTTCAGTATGGAAAACACCGCCGCGCCCATTGCTCCCGCCCTCGATGAACTGGTGCCCTCGCGCTACGCCCTGAAAGTGGGCGACGTCGAAGTGCTGGTGATCAGCGATGGCGTCCTGCCGTTGCCCACCCAGATGCTCGGCCACAACGTGCCGGCCGCCGACCGTGCCGAATGGTTCGAAGAGATGTACCTGCCCCAGGATGCCTTCGACTGGGCATTGAACGTGATGGTGGTGCACAGCGGTGATCGCACCATCCTCATCGATGCCGGTCTGGGCATGGACCCGGACCTGCAGCTGCCGCGCGCCGGCCAGCTGATCCGCCGCCTCGGTGCTGCCGGTATCAACCTGGGCGAAATCACCGACGTGGTGATTACCCACATGCACATGGACCACGTCGGCGGCCTGCTGGTTGAAGGCGTAAAGGAACGGCTGCGCCCGGACCTGAAAATCCACGTCGCAGCCGCGGAAGTGGAGTTCTGGAAGTCGCCGGACTTCAGCCGTACCAACATGCCGCAGGGCTTCCCCGATGCACTGCGCGCCACGGCCAAGCACTTCTGGGCCGAGTACAGCAGCTATGTGCACACCTTCCAGGACGAACAGCAGATCGCGCCGGGCGTGACGGCCCGCCGTACCGGTGGGCATACCCCGGGCCACTGCGTGGTGCGCGTAGCGTCCGCGGGGCAGGCCCTGACCTTTGCCGGTGACGCGGTGTTCGCGGTCGGCTTCGACCAGCCGAACTGGCACAACGGTTTTGAGCACGATCCGGAGGAATCCGCACGCGTTCGCGTCGCTCTGCTGAAGGACCTGGCCGGCACCGGCGAACTGCTGGTGGCCACGCATCTTCCGTTCCCGTCAGTGGGCCGGGTGTCGCTGGACGGCGAGACGTTCCGCTGGGTGCCGGTGTTCTGGGACTTCTGATCGGATCCTGCGGATACAGCGCAAGCACGAGTTTTCGACGGGGCGCGTCGGCGCCCCGCTCGAAACCCGCAAGGGCGAGGCCAACAACGGACGCCATCCACGCCTGGCGTGGATCTACTGGATGGCGGTGGGGTGGGCCAAACGTTGCAGCTTGTGCGGATTGCGCTGCACCAGGATCTGCGTGATCCGCTCGCCATCGGTCTCGAAGGCCATCGCCGCCTCCAGCTCGCCATCGAAATAGCGCAGCAGTCCCAACCGTCCGTTGAGCATGGCCGGCACCATCCGCAACTGCGCGCTGCGCCGCAGGTGCGGGGCATACAGCAGCTGGGCAATGCGTGCACCCCCGACCATCGGCCCGGGGAAGCTGGTGACGATACCGCCGCCGTCACCCACCAGCTCGGCCGATTCGGCCATCAAGGCCTTCATCGTGCGGAAATCCCCGCTGGACGCGGCCTCGGCGAAGCGGCGCAGCAGTTTCTGGTGCACGTCCTGCGGGACGTTGTAGCGCGGGCGTTCCTGCCGGAGCTGCTGGCGCGCACGATGCACGATCTGCCGGCAGGCGGCTTGCGTCTTGTCCAGGGTGCGCGCGACCACGGCGTAATCCTGATCGAACACGTCGTGCAGCAGGAAAGCCGCACGCGCATCCGGGGCCAACCGTTCCAGCACACTGAGGAAGGCGACCGACAGATCGCTGGCGGTTTCCAGCACGTACTCGGGCGTGGCGGTGTCATCGGTCAGCAGCGGCTCGGGCAACCACATGCCCACATAGTGTTCGCGCGCGTGCCGGGCCAGGCGCAGGCCATCAATGGCGCGACGGGTGGTGGTCGCCACCAGCCAGGCTTCCGGATTCTCGATCTGTGACTGGTCGGTGCCATGCCAGCGCAGCCAGACATCCTGCACCACGTCTTCGGCTTCGTGCGAAGACCCAAGCATGCGGTAGGCCACGCCGAACAGGCGTGGGCGGAGGCGTGAGAACAGCGCAGTGGATTCGTCCATGCCAGCGTAGACGGGACAGGTCCCCGGATTGTGACACCCGGGAACCTGTCGTTGGTGCCAGCGCCGGACGTGCGATCAGTGCGGCGGCAGCACCGCCGGCTTGCCGATGTCCTTGATCAGGAACACCACGAACTTCGCCGGCTCGGTGGCGCTGGCGTTGCGGCCTACGGTGTGCAGATCGGCCGGGCCTTCATGGAAGGCCTCACCCGGGCCAAGGGTGACTTCCTTGCCGCCGGCCACACCCATCACGATCCGCCCTTCCAGGACATAGACGAAGCCATGGGCATCGTGGCGGTGGACAGGATCGGCGCCACCCGGCGGGTACTCCACGGTAAGGATCAGCGCCTCCTTGCCGGGCTGCTCCGGCAGGGCGCGGGTCATCACCTCGCGCACCAGGGGCTGGGGCGCAGGAGAGGGCGGGGTGGCGGCAGCGCCGCACAGTGGCAGCAGCGCAAACAGGACCAGAACAGAGCGACGCATGGCAGGTCTCCAAAGCGGTAGAGGAGGGCCGCAGCATGGGGCAGCGGCGGGAGGGTCAGGCCAGACCGGCCTTGTCCAGGCCGAAGGCCGCGTCCAGGGTGCCGGGCGTGGTACGGAAGGCAACGTTGGCGCGGTTCCATGCGTTGATCGCCATCACCGCGTGGGTCAGGTCGACCATTTCCTGATCGGACAGCTGGCCGCGCACGCGCGCGTACAGCTCGTCGGGCACGCCTTGCGCCGGCAGCTGGGTCAGTACTTCGGTCCAGGCCAGGCAGGCGCGCTCGCGCGGGCTGAACAGCGTCGATTCACGCCATGCCGCCAGGTGATGCAGGCGCAGGGGGCGCTCACCACGCAGGGTGGCCTCCTTCACGTGCATGTCCAGGCAGAAGCCACAGCCGTTGAGCTGCGATGCACGGATGTTGACCAGATCGATGATGGCCGCTTCGATCGAGGCGGTGTGGGCGGCATGCGAGTACAGGCCGAGCTTCTTGAACAGTTCGGGGGATTGCGCGGCGTAATCCAGGCGTGCGGTCATGGTGTGTTCCTGTAGCGTGTGAAGGGCACAGCGAGGCTAGGCCCGCATTCGCAATGCCGGTAGGCGGGGGCCGGGCCGCACGCTGTTGCATGAAAAACACCAATGTCCTGTCACAGCGGCCGATGCTCGGCCGTCTGCCGGGCATGGACACCTCATCGCACCTGCGCACCGCATCGCGCCCTGCCAGCGAACAGGTCTGGCAGGCCTTCCTCACCGCATTGCGCGAACTGCCGCCCGATGCACGTGCGGTACTGTTGCTGCACGACGTGCTGGGTGCCGGATTCGAGGACATCGTGCCCCTGCTGGGGCTCGATCTTGCCGCGTGCAGGCAACGGTTGAAGCTGGCGCGGAGCCACCTGCACGCACAACGTGCCCGCCCGGAGCCAGGCCACCCATGAACGCCGCAACGCCCCGCCTGGCCAGCGACGGCCACGATGCGCTCAATGCGTCCTTCTCCACCAGCTACGCCGGCGTGCTGGCCTTCATTGCAGTGGCGTCCGAGGGCAGCTTCGCGCGCGCGGCCGACCGCCTCGGCATCGGCCGCTCGGCCGTCAGCCGCAGCGTGCAGAAGCTGGAAAGCCAGCTGGGCGTGCGGTTGTTCCTGCGCACCACGCGCTCGACCACGCTCACCCGCGAAGGCGAGCTGTTCCTGGAGGGCTGCAACCCGGGCGTGACCTGCATCCTGCAGGCGCTGGAGGAAATGCGCGACCTGCGCGAGGGCCCGCCGCGCGGGCACCTGCGCATCAGTGCCAGCCACGGCTTCGGCCGTCGGGTGATTGCGCCCTTGCTGGCAGCCTTCCGTGCCGAGTACCCGCAGGTATCCGTGGAGCTGCTGCTGGACGAGCAGGCCCCCGACCTGGCCGGTGATCGCATCGACGTGGCGTTTCGCGACGGCCTACTGGAAGACAGCCAAGTGATTGCCAAGCAGCTGGTGCCGATGCAGCTGGTCGTATGTGCATCACCGGCGTACGCGCAGGTGCACGGCCTTCCCGCGTCGGTGGACACGCTGCCCACGCATGCCTGCATCGGGCGGCGCCTGCCGGGCGGACGCATGCAGCCCTGGGAATTCCGTGTCGACGGTGCCGAAGTACACCTTCAGCCGCCTGCTGCACTGGTGTTCAACGATGCCGACCTGGCCCTGCAGGCCGTCATCGACGGGCTGGGCATCGCCCAGCTGCCCAGCTATCAGGTGCGTGAAGCGCTGTGGGCGGGCAGGGTGGTGACCTGCCTGGATCGGCATGCGCCGCTCGATCGCGGCCACTACCTGTGCTACCTCAGCCGCCGCCAGCTGCCCAAGCGCGTGCGTGCCTTCATCGACTTCAGCACGCAGCGGGTGCGCGCGCTCGAACTGGATGTGATCTCGCACTGGGAAGCACGCCAGCAGGCCACCCCTCTGAAGCCAGGCGCACAGCCTGCCTTGGCCTGAGCGTACTGGTGCGTGCCGGGCAACAGTGCGCGGCCGGTCACGGACCTACTGCCTCGCGCCCGCGCCACCTACGATGCCTGCGCCCGGCCACACCCGGCAGCCCCTCTACATACCAGGAGACACGCAATGAAGTTCCTCGTCATCGGTGGTACCGGCCGCATCGGCAGCAAGGTGGTGGAGCGCCTGCGTGTCGCCGGGCATGCGGTCGTGGTGGCAGCGCCCTCCACCGGGGTGGATGTACTGACCGGCAAGGGCTTGGATGCCGCCATGGACGGCGTCGACGTGGTGGTGGACCTGGCCAACTCGCCCTCGTTCGAAGACGCAGCAGTGCTTTCGTTCTTCGTGACCGCCGGCCACAACATACTTGCGGCCGCCACCCGTGCCGGCGTGCGCCACCATGTCGCGCTTTCTGTTGTGGGCACCGACAAGCTTGCCGCCAGTGGCTACTTCCGCGGCAAGATCGCCCAGGAGCGGCTGATCCGCGACTCGGGCCTGCCGTACACCATCATCCATTCCACGCAGTTCTTCGAGTTCCTGCCGGGCATCATCCAGTCCGCCGGCGACGGGACGGCCGTGCGGCTGCCGGCCGCCGACGTGCAGCCGATTGCCGCCGAGGATGTTGCCGAAGCGGTGGCACGCATCGCGCAGCAGGCGCCAGCCAATGGCGTGCTGGAGATCGCCGGGCCGCAGCGCAGCGCGATGGCGGATCTGGCCAGGCGCTATCTGCAACTGACGGGTGATTCCCGGCAGGTGGTGGCGGACGCCGATGCACTGTACTTCGGCGCGCCGCTGCAGACCGAGACGCTGGTGCCCGCGGGCCACGCGTGGCTGGGGCAGGTCGATTTCGAAGCCTGGCTGCAGCAGTCCGGTCTGTTGCAGCGGCAGCCTGCCTGAGCGGCGAATCGATCGCCTGCCGCAGCTGCGTTTGATGGAGCCGTGCAATGACCGAGCTGAAGCCGCCTTCGCCTGCCATGCTGGACCGCTACCAGGGCGACGACGTGAAGCCGCTGTACACCGGCCGCGTGCGGGTGAGCGGAGGCCAGGCCCAGCATGGGCGGGCGTCCGGCGTCGTGCGATCGGACGACGGTGCACTGGCGGTGGACCTGCGCCTGCCGCCGGAGCTCGGCGGGCCTGGCGGCGGCGCCAATCCCGAGCAGCTGCTGGCTGCGGGCTATGCCGGCTGCTTCCACGGCGCCATGGTGCTGGTGGCCGCGCGTGCCGGCCTGCTGCTGCACAACCCCAGCATCGAGGTGGCGGTCACCTTCGCCCGTGATCCGGCAGATGGGCTGTACCTGCTGTCGGCCGAGATCGTGGTACATCTTCCCGGCATGGATGAGAACCTCGCCTGCGAACTGGTGCGCAACACCGAACGCGTCTGCCCATACGCCAAGATGTTCCATCGTGGCATCAGCCATGCGGTGCATGTTCGGGTCGGCCCGCAGGCTCCGCCTCTGTAGAGTCGAGCCATGCTCGACCATGGGAAGTGGCAACTCAGACAAGCCCGCCGTAGTTGGCCTGCAGGCTGGGAATGAGTCCGGGTGCCTTTGAAAGGGCTGGATGCAGTCGATTTCTTCGGACTTGCTACAACATGTTCTTCTGGCACTCAGGCTGGTTGCCTGCCTCGGTAGGGTCGTACATTTCGCCGACTTCACAGATCTGTACCCCGCAGATGGGCATAGTGGCCCTTCGGTAGTGTGAGCGCGTCCATCCAGCCACGGGGTTTCCCCGAACGCCAGGAGGTCCCTGTGCCAAGTTGTGATGAAGGAATGAAGTTGACGCGTCGCCAGGTGATCGCCGGCGGCGTCACGACCGTGGCGATGTCCGCCGCACCGGGGGCATCATCGCTCGCCGCCGAACTGGCCGCGCCCCCGCCGCCCAGGCCGCCGGTCATCAGCACGGTGGCCTTGACCGTCAACGGCGAGCGGCGGGAGCTTGAACTCGACACCCGGACAACGCTGCTCGATGCCCTGCGCGAACATCTGAAGCTGACTGGAACGAAGAAGGGCTGCGACCACGGTCAATGCGGTGCCTGTACCGTGCTGGTCAATGGTGAGCGCATCAATGCCTGCCTCAGCCTGGCGGTACAGCACCAGGGCGATGCCATCACCACCATCGAAGGCCTCGGCACCCCCGATGACCTGCATCCGATGCAGGCCGCCTTCATCAAGCATGATGGCTACCAGTGCGGGTATTGCACGCCGGGGCAGATCTGTTCGGCGGTGGCGGTACTGGACGAGATCAAGCGGGGTGTCCCCAGCCATGTGCAGGCGGATGTCAGCGCACGGCCCCAGGCCACCAACATGGAAATGCGCGAACGCATGAGCGGCAACCTCTGCCGCTGCGGCGCCTATTCCAATATTGCCGAGGCGATGGCAGAGGTCGCTGGCGTGACCTCTGCAGGGAGGCGCTCATGAGGGCCTTCAGTTACGAACGCGCCAAATCCCCGGCCGAGGCCGCCAGGGCCGTCGCCGGTACCGAGGGCGCGAAATTCCTGGCTGGAGGGACCAATCTGCTCGACCTGATGAAGCTTGAGGTCGAGACGCCAGCGCACCTGGTCGACGTGCAGGACATCGGCCTGGACAGGATCGAACCCACCGACGAAGGCGGCCTGCGCATCGGCACGCTGGTCACCAATACCGCACTGGCGTCGCATGAGCGCGTGCGCCGCGACTACGCGGTGCTGACCCGCGCGATCGTGGCAGGTGCTTCCGGGCAGTTGCGCAACAAAGCCACCACCGGCGGCAACCTGCTGCAGCGCACGCGCTGCCCGTATTTCTACGATCCCAATCTGCCCTGCAACAAGCGCCTGCCCGGATCCGGCTGCGGCGCACTCGAGGGGTTCTCCCGGCAGATGGGCGTGATCGGCACCTCGGACAGCTGCATCGCGACCTATCCGGGCGACATGGCGGTGGCCCTGCGGGTGCTGGACGCCTCGATCCAGACCGTCAGGGGTGACGGCAGTACGCGCAGCATCCCGATTGCCGATTTCCATCGTTCCCCCGGCGACAAGCCGCAGCAGGACAACGTGCTGCAGCGCGGTGAGCTGATCACCCACGTCACGCTGCCACAACCCCTGGGCGGTCGGCACGTGTACCACAAGGTACGGGACCGCGCGTCCTATGCGTTCGCACTGGTGTCGGTCGCCGCGGTCGTGCAGCGTGACGGCTCGGCGCGGTTCGCCTTCGGTGGGGTCGCGCCGAAACCGTGGCGCGTCGAGGCAGCCGAACCGCTGCTGCGCGACGGCGTAAAGGCCGCGACCCGGCAGGTGTTCGCCGGTGCCCGTCCGACGCCGGAGAACGCGTTCAAGATCGCGCTCGCCGAGCGCACTCTCGCAGCGGTGCTGGTGGAAGGAGAGCGCTGATGCCCCTTGAATTCAACGCCCCCGCCGGCGACAACCTGTTCGACAAGGCCAAGGTCGTCGGCAAGTCGACGCCGCGCATCGACGGTCCACGCAAGACCACCGGCACCGCCCCCTATGCCTACGAGCGCCATGACGTGGCGCCGAACCAGGCCTACGGCTACATCGTCGGTGCGGGCATCGGCAAGGGGCGCATCATTTCGATGGATGCCTCCCGCGCACGTGCCGCGCCCGGCGTATTGGCGGTCATCACCGCACCGGAAACCAAGCCGGTCGGCAAATCGAACTGGAACAATGCGCCGCTGTTCGGCGGACCCGAAGTGGCTCACTACCACCAGGCCATCGCCTGCGTGGTGGCAGAGACCTTCGAGCAGGCCCGCGCCGCCGCGGCGCTGATCCGCACCCGCTACGAGCGCGGCAAGGGGCGCTTCGATTTCCCCGCCCTGGCGCCTTCCGCGCCGCTGGCAAAGGGGCGCGGTGGCAAGCCCGACCGGCAGACGCTCGGCGATTTCGACACCGCCTACGCGAGCGCCGCGGTCAAGCTCGACGAGACTTACCACACCTCCGACGAAAGTCATTCGATGATGGAGCCGCACGCCACCATCGCCGCCTGGGAGGGTGACACGCTCACGCTGTGGACGGCGAACCAGATGATCGACTGGGCCAGGCAGGGCATGGCGGCGATCCTCGGCATTGATCCTGCCAAGGTGCGCGTGGACTCGCCCTACATCGGCGGCGGCTTCGGCGGCAAGCTGTTCATCCGTGCCGACGCGGTGCTGGCCGCGTTGGCGGCCAAGCAGATCGGGCGACCGGTGAAGATCGCGCTGCAACGCCCGTTGATGCCCAACAACACCACCCACCGGCACGCGACAATTCAACGCATCCGGATCGGCTGCGGAAAGGACGGCCGGATCTCCGCCATCGCCCATGAGAACTGGTCGGGCAACATCAACGGCGAGGATGGCGAAAACGGCACCCTGCAGACGCCCAAGCTCTATGCAGGCGCCAACCGCCTGGTCGCCAACTACATCGCCACGCTCGACATGCCCGAAGGCAATGCGATGCGCGCACCGGGCGAAGCACCGGGCCACATGGCGCTGGAAGTAGCGATGGACGAAATGGCCGAGAAGCTGGGCCTCGACCCGATCGCGTTCCGCATCCTCAACGAGCCCGAGGTCGTGCCCGGCGATCCGTCCAAGAAGTTCTCCGACCGCAACCTGGTGCGCTGCCTGCGCGAAGGCGCGGAGCGCTTCAACTGGAACAAGCGCAACCCCAGGCCGGCGCAGGTCAGGGAAGGGGACTGGCTGGTCGGCATGGGCGTGTCTGCGGGCTATCGCGGCGCACCGACAATGAAGTCGGCGGCGCGGGTCCGGCTTGACGGCCAGGGCGGGGTGATTGTCGAGACCGACATGACCGACATCGGCACCGGCTCCTACACGATCATCGCGCAGACGGCAGCCGAGACCATGGGCGTGCCGCTGGAGCGGGTCCAGGTGACCCTCGGCGACTCCCGTCATCCCGCCTCCGCTGGTTCCGGCGGCCAGTGGGGCGCGGCAAGCTCCACCGCAGGCGTGTACGCGGCGTGCGTCAGCCTGCGCCGCAAGGTGGGCGAGAAACTGGGCTTCGACGGCGACACCGCAGACTTCGCCAATGGCCGCATCCAGGCGGGTGGGCGGACGATCAAGCTGGCGGAGGCGGGGACACTGTCGGCGGAGGACGGCATTGCCTTCGGCGAATTCAAGCAAGGCTACGACGTCGGCACCTATGCAGGGCACTTCTGCGAGGTTGCCGTGCATGCCTACACGGGAGAGACGCGCATCCGCCGCATGCTTGCCGTATGCGATGGCGGCCGGATCCTCAATCCGCTGTCCGCACGCAGCCAGGTCATCGGCGGGATGGTGATGGGTGCGGGCGCGACCCTGATGGAGGAGCTGGTGGTCGACAAACGGCTGGGCTTGTTCATCAACCATGACCTGGCCGGCTACGAGGTTCCCGTGCACGCCGACATCCCGTACCAGGAAGTGGTCTTCCTCGACACGCTGGATCCGGTGATCTCGCCGATGAAGGCCAAGGGTGTGGGTGAACTGGGCATCTGCGGGGTCGGCGCCGCGATCGCCAATGCGGTCTACAACGCAACCGGCGTGCGCGTGCGCAACTATCCCATTACCCTGGACAAGCTGCTGCCCGGCTTGCCCGACGTGGGCTGACCCTTGCGCATGGACCGACCCGCAGCCTCGCCCACTCTGGAGGCCTCCGCCGCAGGCGGAGGGGAGCCCTGCGATCTTGCCGAGCACCTGTCGGCAGCGCCGGGCTTCCTCGCCGAAGGCAGCCCGCGCGGCGTACTCGAGACGGCCTTGACGCGCGTGCGCGCGGGGGAGCACGCCGTGCTCGCGCTGGTGCTGGAAACCGATGGCTCCACTTACGCCGGTGCCGGCGACATGGTGCTGTTCTGCAACGGCAGCCAGGTCGGCTGGCTGAGCGGCGGATGCCTGGAGCCCGAGCTCGCGCGACGCGCGGAGCAGGTGAGCGCGGCAGGGCGGGTCGACTGGATCGAGATCGACACCCGCAGTGACGACGACCTGTTGAGTGGGTCCGCGCTCGGGTGCCGCGGCCGGCTGCGGATTGCGCTCCTGCCATTGCGTGCCATGGCCGGCATCGACGACGTCATCGAGGCTTGGTTGCGCGAGGGTGTGTCACTCCAGCGCGACCTTCGCACGTCGGGGCAGGTCATTTTCCGTGCCGGCCATCACGAGCAGGCGTGGCAGCTGCATACGATGGATGGTACGCAGCCCTTTGGCGAGGGTGCGTGGCGTCTGCCGTTGCCCCGGCTTCCGCGGGCCCTGGTGTTGGGGGGCGGTCCGGAAACGCCCTTGCTGGTTCCGTTACTGCGGGGCCTGGGGTGGCGGGTCAGCGTGGCCGAACGGCGAGCGCGCTGGGCCTCAGCCGGGCAGTGCGCGGATGCGCATCTTCAGACCAGCCCGGCCGAGGCCCTTCATGGCGACCCGTGCGACGCGGCACTGGTGATGCATCACGATTTCGAACTGGACCGGGAGGCGCTGGTGGCCCTGGCTGATACCAAAGTTATGTTCATTGGACTGCTGGGTCCGCGGCGAAGGCGCGAGGACCTGTTCAAGTTGCTGACACCGGATCAGCGCCACCGCCTTTCCCCGAGACTTCGATCACCTGTCGGCCTGGACATCGGCGGCCGAGGGCCAGAGGCGATTTCGCTCAGCATCGCCGCGCAGCTGCAGCAATGGCGAAGCGCGCACGGCAGGTGACTGACGCGCATGCGGTCGTCGTGCTGGCTGCCGGCGGGAGCACCCGACTTGGCCAGCCCAAGCAGCTTCTGACCCGGCAGGGCGAGACCCTGGTACATCGCGTGGTGCGGTTGGCGCGCGAGCTCGCGCCAGCGCAGGTGCTGGTCGTGGTGGGCGCGAACGCACAGGCCGTGACATCCAGCATTGCCGGGCTGGACGCCACTCCGGTAACCAACAACCACTGGGAACGCGGCCTGGCGAGCAGCCTGCAGGTTGCCGGCGCACACCTGCTGCCCACGTTGACTGCGGTGATGGTCGTGGCATGCGACCAGCCCGCAATCGAGCGCTCCCATCTGCAGGCGCTGCTTTCGGGTGCCCGCGCTTCGGCGTCAGGGTGCGCGGGTACCCGCCACGGAAATTTGCTTGGCATTCCCGCAGTAGTGCCGCGTGCATGGTTCAACTCTGCGCGTGCAACCGGTGACCGCGGCTTTGGAGCGCGCCTGCGGCAACTTCCCGTCGATACGGTGCATGTCCTACAGGCACCGGAACTGGGCCTGGATATCGATACGCCAGAAGATCTTGCGCGCGTGCGCGATGCGGGCTGGATCGATGCCGAGGGGTGGCCCGCATGATCGCTGGGCCAATGCCTGTCGCGCAGGTGACTAGTGTGGGCCACATCGCGCGCCCTCAGGTACCTCGCCCCCGAACATCTGCAGCACCCGATCCAACAGAACAGGTTCCGGCACGTCAGCCAGTACCTGCTCCAGGTAATCCAACGGCTCCAACTGCCATTCGAGGAGCGCCCGCAACCGCACAACGGCAGGCGCCCGCTGCTTCGCGTCCAGTGAGACCTGCAACAGCAGATGGTGCGAGCGCCTCTCCAGCCACAGCACGGGTATGCCTCGGCAATGAACCTGGAACTCGGCATCTCGATGCCGCTCAACGAACTGGAAGCCCTGTCGTGGCCGAGCCTCCACGAACTGCATGGCTTGGCGGCGCAACTGCAGAAAGCGATCGCCGGGGATGCTGTGGAAACCGATAGGCGAGGGCTTGGGCGGTGCCAGCCACTGCGTCTGTGCCGCAACCACCACCACAAGACAGAGCGCGGTGGCCGCCCAGCGCCACCAGGCCACTCAACCCTCCGGATGCAGTCGGGTACTGGCGTGTGCGGTAAGGCCGATTCCGGCCATGATCAGCCCCTCCATCACGCGCGGGCCAACGTACTGCTCCAGCTCGCCATTTTCGCGGGCGCGCTGCGCGGCCAGCAGAATCTCCAGGACCACGCGAAGCCCGGCCAGCGAGCAATCGGTATCCGCCAAGGCGATGCGTCGGCCGGGCATCTGATGGCGTTCAGGCCACGGCTGACCATCGGAGGCGGCGCCGGAGCCGATGCTGTGCAGCAGGGCGATGAGGGTGTTCTGATCAAGCGCAGAGCCATTTGCGGGCGCGTCATTGATCGGGTGCGGGGCAGGGGAGTGGGGCTGGGTCATGGCTGGGCTCCTTGCGTGCATGCAGAAGCCGCCACCGATAAAGGTGGCGGACGGTGCGAGGTTCGAAACCCGGTCTACGCTAAAACCGGCAGGCACAAAGCCTCCGCGCACCGCCCGCCATAGCCGGCCGACGGATTGCCAGCCGGCACCACCTGATGGGTGATGCCGGCTGGCAAGCGTTTACTTCAGCGTAGAACCGGGGTTTCGAATCCCGACCACCGATGCACGGTGGCACAGCAAGGAATACGCGGACCTATGCGTGATGCCAATGCAGTAAGGCCGATGCCGACACCACTTTCAACATTTTCAGAATCGTTGCATATGGCGCAATGAAGCTGGAGCGTTGCGCTGCAACGCTATCGACCATGTCGGTGGTGCAGCTCTGCGCGCTGTCGGCATCCGCCCGGCGGGGCTGTGAGCAAGGCAGATGCGACATGCCTGTCCAGCAATGCGCTGCCGACTGCGTGTGACGCGTCACGTTAATAGGTGAAATCTGCGAAGCAAGGCGCTGCATGTCATCATGTGGCGGGGCGAATCATCTGCACAATGCCCCTTGGTACCTCATGGACGCATCCGCCCAAGAAGGTTTTCATGTCTGGCATGATTGACGGGCAGCAACTACGCAACGCGCAATGGGGCAAGGTGTCGCGCCTGTTCAAGCCTGCGATGATCATTAGCGCGACGCTGGCGGCAAGCGCAGAAACGCTCTATCGCACAGGGGTATACCCGCGAGCCATCTTCGAGGCGGGCAGCGCTGATGCTCGAACCTGGTTGTATGTGGCATTGATGTACCTGATCGCCTTTCCAGTACTGTTTCTTTGGATGAGGCGACTGCTCGCAGGCTACCCCATGCCATGGAACCCGCCACTCAAGCGCTGGTTGCTGGGCGCGTTCTCCCTGATCCTCTGCAGCGGAATGATCATGCTGCCGGTCATCGTGCTGACTGTTGGAGGCAGCGCTGCAGGTCGCGGCAAAGGGCTGTATCAGCTGTTCACCGGCAGCCTCTTCGGCACATTCCTTGTGGGAACGGTGCTCGCCTACGGAGCGGCCCTGGGTGCATGGCTGCTGTTTATCGGAACCCCCAAGCTGCTCTTCCCCAAGCTGGGCTCGCGCTAGGCCCCTGCCATAGCTTCCTGGAAGTCCCGATATTCGAGCCTGTCACCTGCTTCCAGGTCGTCAGTAGCCCTTCAACGCCGCCTTGGTCCGTTCCAACCAGGCGGCATTGTGGCTGCGCGCGTGGCGCGACCAGTGCTGGGCATCGTCGATGATGCTGGCGAACAGGCTGCGCGCTTGCTCGCGATCGTCCGGTTGCGGCTGCGCCATCAGCCATTCGGCGTAGATGCAGCGAGCGGCCGCATCGTTTCCGAATTCGACGGCGCGCTCGAACGCGGCGCGGGCTCCGGGTACTTGGGCGGCCGCCAGTGCCTGCGCGTAAAGCAGCGTCTGTTCCGGCTTGCGGCGCACGTCCGGGTGGCGTGCGAACAGGCCGTCCAGCGTCTCTACCGCAAGCGCAGCGTGCCCGGACTCGAGGCGGGCACGGGCAAGGCCGGTCAGGATGTAGGGATCGTCGCCCAGCGGCGAGCTGGCTGCCTGCTCAAGCAGGATTCTGGCCTCCTCGGCCTGGCCGGCATCCAGCAGCGTCATGCCCAGGCGAACCCGATTCTGCACGGTCGGCGTGCGCGCCAGTTCGGTACGGGCGTTGCGAAGGTCCTGGCCCGGGTCCATGAGCTGCTTGGCGGAACGGACGACCTGTCGCGCGCCGCGCGAGTGGCGGACTTCCGGAAAATAGATCGCCAGGAAGTAGACGACGCTGCCGAGTAGCGGGAACGAGAACAGCAGGATGAGCCAGTAGAGGCTCTGGCCCGAGCGGATGGCGTGCACCGCGAAGTAGATGGCCGCCAGTACGTGGAGTCCGATTCCGATATAGGGCATGTGTGCCGCCTCGTCCTTGTGAGGGTTGGCACTATAGTGGGGGAGGGGTGGGGCGCCAATGGGCGGGGGGCGATCGGGCGTGACGCGTCACGTTAATTGGATCAACCCCTCCTCGACGCAGGGCGGGCCTACCGATGCGGTAAAAAACCGGGTGATTAAACGGAGGGCAAATGGAGTTTGAGAAGATCCGGGCAGTAGTCAGGCTTGCGGAATACACGGTCGTCGACCGGCCGCCACTCCGGGTGAAGGAGGGTCCGCTGCTTGCATTTTCAGAAGAGTTTTTAGTCGGACCATGGTTAATTATGAGTGGCTTCAGCATCATCTGGAAACGCCTACTCTGGATCTTCCTCCTCACGCTCATCTTCATGAGTGGATTCTTCCTTATGGAATCCGCTTTCGATCCTGTCATGATTATCGCCGCATTGGTGCTGAGTGTTGTCAGCGTCTACTTCGGTCTTCCTACTCGAACGGTCCTTGCGGGCGTCACCGCAACGTCTACTGGAAAGCTTGCAGTTGCTATCGAGGAATTTGTGAAGGATCAAGCAGAGCTGGAGCGATTGTCCTCCGGCGTGCAGCTAGTGAAAGCTCAAACGACCGAGCGAATGGCGCGTTTCAATGTGTTCGCTGGCATCCTTTGGGGCGCCCTGTTCTGGCTCGTCACGGCACGCGTGCTATCCCCGGCCATTTCACTGGACACTGTAAAGGCGAGCATCTTTCCAGCCATCGCTGTAGCAACCCTGTTCATCGGGCTGTCTGTGGTTGCGGCTGGCTACGCAGCAGCTGTACGAATCGCCTATCAGACATTGGACTTTGCGCTCCTGGAGGTTAAGGGGAAGCTAGCTTGCGGCATCCTCGCATCATCAGACTCATAGATCGCGGGGTAAGCACTACGGAAATCTGGCCGCTCCATACACCTACGATAGATATCAACTAATTCTCACAGGCTCTCATAAGTATTGCTTTCATTCTGGCTCAACTAGGGCGGGTTGTTCTTTGCTCGCCGCATCGACTGCGGCATGATAAATTGAAAGATGCGGTTCGCACTGACGTGCCCGCGCCGGGGTCGAGCCACTGGCCGCCGGGTCATCATTGACAGCACATGACAGAGAAGGAAATCATCATGGCAGCGACGATCCAGGAGTTCGTACACGAACGAGGTATCAAGTATCTGGTTCATTTCACGAGGGAGAGCAATCTGACTTCCATCATTCAGCGAGGACTTGTACCTAGGGATCTGTTAGCTGGAGAAGGCGGGGTTAAGTTTAACGATACTGTACGGCTAGACGGGACATCGGCAGTCTGTCTTTCAATTGACTTCCCCAACTACAAGATGTTCTTCAAGGTTAAGCAGGCAGATGTCGACGAAAGCTGGGTAATTGTGGCGGTTAGCCCCGCTGTACTGTCGTCACCCACTGTCGCATTCTGCGCTGGCAATGCAGCGTCGGCCGCGATGACAAGCATTCCGATCGCTCAACGCATGGGGCTACAAGCCCTTCAGGGCATGTACGCTGACTGGAATGGTGTGAGCCGCGCAACTCTAGGCATCCCCGATAGATACCCAACTAATCCACAAGCTGAAGTCCTAATGCTAGAGGGAGTTTCGAGAGAGCACATACTTGGAGTATTTGCTTTGAATCAAGCGGTAAAGGCTAGGCTTGTTGCTACGCACGCAAAGCTGAACGAAAGAAATGTTGCAGTCAATGCGAGTATTTTCCGCTACCGCCAGGACTACGCCCATTGGAAACAGGTGGCTGACAGTGGCATCTAGGCCAGTATTTGCGCCTTCACTCAGTGGCGACCTGCTCGTGCTCACGAGGCACGTCGACTTTCAGTGGTTCCCTGGGATGTCGAAAACTCAGTCTCAAAAGTCGATTCGATCCCTGCATGCGGAAGCGAATAGGCAATTTGGGCTGGACGATATACTTGAGATATCAAGCAAGTCAGCCGACGCTCTTGGAGTAAGCTTGAGCGCCTTTAATCTGATGATCAAGACAGTCAAGCGTGGCCGCGAGTTCAGCTTGGAATGCGCATATCAAGCAAGCAAGGTGTTTGAGTCTGGAGGTCCCTACGTTGACTTGATGGATGCATCATCGATTGATGCCAAGCGAGATCCGCGCCTGACTCGAAGTGGTCGACTGGTTGGCTTCCGGTTCTTTGGGATCGACTGGGAACTGGAGCCCAAGACCGCGTTTTATGATTGGTTGTACATCAACGCACTTCACAAGCAGCCCGCAATTGCCGATGAGGTGATGAGGTATCAAGCCTTTACTGATATAGCTTTTAATCCGGAAAAATCCGTAAACTGCCAAGCTTATTCCGCAGCGCTCTATGCATCCTTGCGGGGGCGCGGTCTTTTGACGGTGGATGTTCTTAAAGACAAATTCGCGTTCTTATCCATTGTCGATACCAATCATGTAAGCAATGCACGCGAGGATACCTCTGTTCAAAGTCGACTCATTTAGGGCTGATGATTACGGCGACAGGGAATGCACATGTTCTTACTAGACCACAGCAAAGAAATCGCATCGTTGTTAGCTCCTGTGCTAACAGCGACTTTCGGCTGGCTCTCCAAGGGGCGCGCTATGCTGCTTTGTGCCCAGAGGCATGGCTTTACCTTCTATATCCCTCCTGAAGCCGATAGCTCGGGACAGCAGAGAGATGCCATCACTGTGCACACCATCTCCTATTTCATTCGGAACGATGGAAAAATTCCTCTGAATGGAGTGGAGGTGGTTTGGCAGTGGAAGCCAGATGGAATGCACCTTTGGCCTCCGCGCCCATTCTCTCAGGAGCAAACACATGACGGCCGCCATGTCGTGGGGATCAAGAGCTTGGCGCCAGGCGAAGACTTTTTGGTAGAGGTGATTGGATTCGGCTCAGCGCTGCCTCAGATGCAAAGCTGCCGAAGCGAGCAAGCAGTGGCGAGGCATGTAGAGCTTAATTTCTACGAGAAGTTGCCGGCTTGGCGATACCGAATGGTGCGAATTTTGACGCTTGCGGGCATCGCGGGGATCGCATATGCAGTATTACTGTTGCTACAGATCATCCTGGTAGGCAGCAAATTGGTGACGCCGTAGGAATTCCACCAACGGGAAGCTGGCTAACATCCTCAGGAGGAGGGGATGGATACTCGACTTGGCATCTTCTGAGTGTTGTTAGCTGCAGCCGGCTCTGTTTCAGGGCAGCAGATCCATTCAGTCAGGGGCCCTGCACCAAATCACATCCCGATAGCGCCCAGCGCGACCCACAACTCGATGGCAAAGACCACTACGCCATTCAACTGTGACCAGTACCGCTGGCCTAATCACCCGCACCCGGGAATGAACCCGCTTTGTGACGGGCTTGAGGCCGATGTCCTTCAAGGCGAGTCCAGGCAGGCGGGACGCCCTAAGCCATCAACCGAGGTTGTTGCATTGCCTGCAATGGGTACGGATGCAGCTAAACGCTCAGGAATGGCCTGCATAGACGGTCAGGCAATGCGTAAGCTATCGAACGGCTGGGAGCAGGTTTTGTCTCCCAGAGGCGGCTGGCTTCGCTGCCGGGAGCGTTGATTTCAAGGGCAGGGCGCGGAGCCCCTGCAAACCAGCCAGCCTCCAACCGATGTAGCGCGCAACAACCACTGTGAAATTAACCTCAGGTGCAAGATGGCTATCAGCAAGGAAGATTCTGACCAGCTTCGTGACGTGCGTGGAGCTGAGTTCTTTGAGCGCTATAACAAGCCGCACCCATACGCTCACAACCTTCTTCAGGGCCACCTCTTCATAGAAGAGCAACTTGAAGTGATCATTATGTCCGTATTCTCCGAGCCTGAGGCTGTAATTGAGGCTAAGTTGAGCTTTTGGACAAAATTGAAGCTTGCGCAGGGAGTGGTTGGCAAGAGTGTCGACATCTGGCCCGCACTTGAAAAACTCAATTCCGCGCGCAACGAGCTAGCCCATGGACGGGACCTGTCCATCCTTGAAAGGAAGATCGATGATTTCCTAAGCGCGATGCCCGGCTTGAGCGAGCATCACCGGAAGGATGATTCGCGTGCGCACAAGTTGAACATGGCAATAATCGGGGCCGCTGGCTATATCACTCGGACTGCAGAGAGCTACCGCCCCAGAGCATCCGTCACTGAATGATCTGGGGTGTAGGGGCAGCGCCCCTACGAACAAAGCCTTACACGCGCTGACGCGGTTTCGGCCCACGACTCATGTAGACCACATTGGACGTCTCGGCGCCGGGGCCGGGATCACGCACGCAGAACCGTCGTTCTCGGCGAATTCTGAGCGCTTCGGCTAGGTAGATGACGCTGGATTTCGCCGTGGTCGAAGCTTTCCGTGCAGCTGCGGTCCGGGGAGCCGCCTCAGCCATCATCAGCCGCCATTCCCGCGCGATGTTGCAGGTCAGGGACCACCAGGTCATGTCGCAAGGCTCAAGTTGGTGACCCTCAGGGGTGAACATGTGCCCAGCTTGGAATCCGAAACCGGCCCAAGGGCCGGTCAGGTCGATGCGATCATGGGGATCGATCTTGCTCATGCTGCAATCTCATCCTTGTCGGGGGAACCAGCAGGCAGGCAAGAGCCAAGCCAGAGCCTCAGCCATTGCCATGCGGAGCCGACAAAGCCAACGGCCGACCGATACAGCATTTCGCATAATGTATATTATGTTCATTACGCCACTGCCCGATCCAGGCTCCACCAGTCACGCCCCTGATCCACTCCAGGCGCCGGCCTGATTGTCAGTGATTCGATCACTGCCAACCGCCCTTTGGACTTCCCTCAACCTCTGCAGGAATGGCAAAGGATCTTGCGGATCTGACAGTGGCCGGTAAAGACGGCTTTGCGGGCGTAGTTTTGCCGCTGATCTTGCCGTGGCTGCACGCCAGCCTGGCAAGAGCGCTTTCGCCGATTCGGCACCAACGACCGAGGCCTCAGGAGCGCGTTCTGGCACCCCAGCCGTAGCCGCTCACTGGCCGTGACGCGTCACGCTATTCGGCTCGTTCCATGCCGGCGAGCTCCATGCCATCTAGGCGCGGGCCCGCGTCGATGCGCTGAGAATGAGGGACATCCTCAGGAACTGTGCAGCCAGCCTCGGCTGGATATCGCCGGCCACGTGCGACCAACGCATCGCATCACAGGAACCGGTGCATCACAAAGACGTCCACCAGCCCCAATTCCCGGTGCCGAAACGCCTGTGGCAGCGTCCCCACTACCGCAAACCCCAGCTTCCGATACAACGCCACGGCCGGGCCATTGGTACTGACCACGTAATTGAACTGCATGGCCAGGAACCCTTCCGCCCTCGCCCGCTCCAGGCTGTGTTCCACCAGGGCCCGGCCCACACCTTGCCCTTGTGCCGGCGCATCCACCACATACGTGGCGCTGGCCACATGCGCCCCCAGATCAGGGAAGTTCGGGCCCATCTTGTACATGCCCACCACTCGGCCCTGCAGAACGGCCACATAAGGTGTCTGCGACAGGAACCAATGCGCGCGAAAGGTTTCGACCTCAAAAGAGGAGGCAAAAGGCAGCGCATCCTGCGCCGCAATGGCCGTCTTGAACATGCCCCACATCGCGCCGAAATCGCCTGCACGGGCGGGCCGGATCTCCATGCGTCTCCTGCAGATCTGTGGTGGTGACCAGGCCGGACACTACCAGAATCAAGCTTCCGCCCCGTAGCCGCTTCACGCGCCACCGCCGTCGGCTACGCAATAGTTGTGGAAATTCCGGCCCTCAGAGCAGTAGATGCCTCCTGTTTCCGTGCACATCCCGCACCGGCTTCGACGGTGGCGCGTTCCTGCCTACGTCCTGCTGGGCGTCTACCTGCTGTACCTGCTGGCCGGCAACATCTTCCTCAATACCCCGTTGTTCGATCAGGTCACCAACCGCAAGCCGCACAAGTTCGTGATGACCACCGGCCCGGCCATCACGCTGCTGCCCGGCCATGTCATCGCCTGGAACGTGCACATGCGCGGCCACGTGAACCACACGGTCTACGCGCTGCATGCCGAGCGCGCCAGCGCCCGGTTGGCGGTGCTGCCCCTGTTCCAGCGCGAGGTGCGGGTTCCGCGCTTGCAGGCGACGGGGGTTTCCGCCGAGATCAGCCGCGTCGAAGAAGCCATCCCGCCACCGCCGCGCAGTGACCGCGGCTGGACCCTGCGTTTCGACGCCATCCACAGCGACAGCATCCGCAGCGCACGCTTTGGCAAGCTGCTGATCATCGGCAAGGGCCACGGCACGGTGGGCTTCCTCAAGCAGCTACGCGGCGGGCCTTCGGAGCTCTTCGAGTCCGAAGTTGCGTTCGCCGACGCGGACACCAGCTATGACGGTGTGCAGTTGCTGGGTGACATGAATCTCAGCGCACGCTTCAGCTATCCGCGCCACTATCGGGACCAGGCGCCTGGTCTGGCCAAGCTGAAGCTGCTGCATGCCCAGCTCGAGGTCGACGCCCGCAGCCAGGGCCTGCGCATGGACACGGATGCCACAACGCCGAAGATCTCCAGCGCGCCCATACCCGGACGCCTGCAACTGGCGCTGCACCTGATCGACGGCCAGCTGCAGCCCGGGGACCGCGCAATCTGGCAGGTGCCGCTCTACCTGGGTGACGGCGCCCCCGACCGCGGCGTGCTGGCCCTGCAGCTCAATGTGGCCAACGACCTGCGCCTGCAGGCCCGCCTGCCGCCCAAACCCGGCTCAGGCAGCGAAGTGGATGCCGATCTGCACGTCAGTGGCCGCGACATCCCCTTCCAGCAGCCCGCACAGCTGCTGGACCGCAGTTCGGGCACAGTGCGCGGCGAATGGACGTTCACTTCGCTCAACTGGATCCCTGCCCTGTTCGTCCGCAAGCCGTGGCTGCAGCTGGACGGAGGCGGCACGCTGAAAGCCGATCTGCGCCTGCGCAACGGCGAACTGATCGAAGGCAGCACCGTGGACATCCCGGCGGCCGCGGCCGTGGCCGAGGTCGCCGGCGTCCGCTTGGCGGGCACGGCCAGTGCCCATGGCGTATTGAAGGCCGGCAGCCCCAGCCAGGCACAGCTGGCTGTCCGACTGCCACGATTCACTGCGCAGCCAACCGATGCCAAGGGCGTGCGCCTGTTCGACGGCCGTGACCTGGCCCTGGACCTGGCCGGCGATGGCCGCCTGCAGGAGTTGCGCAAAGGGGTACGCGCGCAGCTGCGCTTCAGTGAAGCCACCATCCCTGATCTGACGGCCTACAACCGCTACCTCGGCTCGCCGCAGGTGCGGCTGCTTCAAGGCACCGGCAGCCTGAGCGGCGATGCCACGCTCGACACCGATGGACGCGTCGGTCATGGCACGGCCCGGCTGTTTGCGCGCAACGCCAGTGCCAAGGTGGCGGGACTGGAAATGGGCGGCGATATCGGCGTGAACGCGACCCTGCGCCGCGGTGACTTCAATGAACGTCATTTCGATCTCTCCGGCACCACCGTGGAGCTGCGCAATGTGCAGGTGGCCGGTACAGAGCGCCCAAGTGCATGGAAGGGCCGCGTGGCCTTCAAGCGTGGCCGCATCGATGCGCAGCCGCCCTTCCAGGTCGATGCCGCCACGGATCTGGATCTCAGCGACGCCCGTCCGTTGCTTGCACTGTTCGCAGAGCGCACCGACTACCCGCGCTGGACCTTGTCGCTGCTGGATTCCGGACAGGTACAGGCACAGGCAACGCTGCGCTGGCGCCCAGGCCATCTGGTCATCGATGGACTGCAGGCCGAGAACGATCGCCTGTCGGTACGCGCGCGGCTGGATCTGCTCGACCAGCGCAAGCGCGGGGACCTGTATCTGCGCTGGGGGCTGCTGGGTGCGGGCATCGAGCTGGACGGTGACCAGCGCCAGTGGCACCTGGCCAAGGCACGCGAGTGGTTTGATCAGCGGCCTTCCCTGCTGCCAGCGAGCCAGGGAACGGGCGCCGCAGGTTCATCGGACTGAAGGCTGGCGGCCTGCATCCATTTGCGGCGTCAGTGCGTAGACGCAATCAAGCGCATCATGGAGCTGCACGGTATGAAGCGGAGTTCACAGGTTTTCGGGCTTCTGGGATGGATGGCGATCACCTTCATCGCGGCCACTCTGGGGGCGTGGGCGTCGGCATCCGCGGCAAGCTTCTACACCACCCTCGCCCTTCCCCCGTGGGCACCACCGGCCAGTGTCTTCGGTCCGGTGTGGACCTTGCTCTACGCCATGATGGCCATTGCCGCGTGGCTGGTCTGGCGCGAACGCGGCTGGCGTGGAGCACGACCGGCGCTGATGCTCTACCTGGTGCAGCTTGCCGTCAATGCGCTGTGGAGCTGGCTGTTCTTCGGCTGGAAGCTGGGCGCCTTGGCCTTCGCCGACATTCTTGTGTTGGTTGCGCTGGTATGCGCAACAACCGTCGCGTTTGCGCGCGTCCGTCCGATTGCGGCGGCGCTGCTGCTTCCCTATCTGGCCTGGATCTCGTTCGCTTCAGCGCTCAACTTCGCGGTATGGCGAGCCAATCCCGGGCTGCTGTGACCTCTGCCGGTCACGCCTGGGCCGCGGCCTGCCGGTGCCAGCTCCGCAGCAGGGCCGGCTTGAAGGCCTGCTGTCCGCAGCCGGTGGGGCATCGCACCACCCGCGCCGCAGTATGGCTGACCAGGCCCTGCCCTTCCTCTGCCTTGAAGATCGTCTCGCAGGACAGGCAACGGGCCACCAGCGAGTACAGATGCAGCAACCGGCCACTGGCAGGGTCCTGCAGCGCATCCACATCCAGCAGTTCGAACTGGCAGCTGTCAGGCAGCATGCGATACGGGGGCAAGGGCACGGTCTGCAGATTCACGGGGCGGTCGCTCAGGGAAGTGGACCCACCCTAGGCAATGACCTGTCGAGCTGATGTGCAGCGCAGATGTACTCTCCGCGAAAACTGCAAGTGTTCGACCTGGTCTTTACATGAAGAATTCAGCTTGGACAGAAACACGCTTCACACGCACACACTGGTAGGCGGATGCACGATTTTGCTTCACCATTGATGGATACGGATGTATCACTGGGCTATCCAGCCATCCACGAACCATGAGCCCTGCCCTTGATGCCTTCTGCTGAATCCGCGCACGACACCACCTCGTCCAGCTGCGCGCGCGAACCGATCCATACCCCCGGCGCGATCCAGCCGTACGGTGTGCTTCTGGTCGTTGAGCCGCAGTCCCTGCAGGTGCTCGAGCGCGCCATCAGCCATCCGGGGCTGCTGCAGCAGTTCGGCGAGCCGTTGGCGCAGCATGTCAGCAAGGTGCTTGGCGGTGCGCTGGCGCCGTTCCAGGCGTTGTTCCAGCAGGCGACGGTCGGCAGCAGCGCGCATGTCGGTGCCGTGCATCTGGATGGCCATGGCCGCCATCAACTGCTGGTGCACCGCTCCGCCACCGATCTGCTGGTCGAGCTGGAAGCGCCGGTTCCCGGCCAGCCCGGCTCGCTGGAAGAACTGTATCCGGCCATCCGCGAGCTGATGGCCGGGATCGAGTCGGCCGGCACCGTGGAAGACCTCTGCCAGCTGGCTGCCGCGCACATGCGCCGGCTGACCGGCTTTGACCGCACCCTGGTCTATCAGTTCGATGCCGGCTGGAATGGCATCGTGGTGGCCGAGGATGGCAACGGCCTGTTGCCGTCCTACCTTGACCTGCGCT
Source organism: Stenotrophomonas sp. YJH_SMC_33 (assembly GCF_059372295.1). NCBI lineage: Bacteria > Pseudomonadati > Pseudomonadota > Gammaproteobacteria > Lysobacterales > Lysobacteraceae > Stenotrophomonas > Stenotrophomonas sp. YJH_SMC_33. The sequence goes on along the minus strand of NZ_JCAFVJ010000004.1, from coordinate 74,209 downwards.
TCCCCGAATCGGACATTCCTGCGCAGGCCCGCGAACTCTACCGCCGCAACCGGGTGCGCCTGATCGCGGACAACAACTACACCCCCGCGCCGTTGATGCGGGCCGACGACCATCGCGACGCACCAGCCACCGACCTGAGCCTGGCCGTGCTGCGCAGCGTCTCGCCGGTCCACCTGCAGTACATGCGCAACATGGGGACCGGCGCATCGATGTCGGTATCGCTGGTGCATGAAGGCCGCTTGTGGGGGCTGGTGTCTTGCCACACCGTGCAGCCACGGCGCCTGCCCTACCACGTGCGTACCGCCTGCGAGCTCATGGGCCAGATCCTGTCGCTGCAGATCGCGTTGAAGGAGCGGGCGCGTGCGATCGAAGAGCGCGTCGCGCGGCGCTCGATACTGGTCAAGCTGCTGGGTCGCATGGCCGGCGACGAGGACTTCATGGCGGCCCTGCGCCAGGACGAGGCCAGCCTGCTGTCGCTGACCGGCGCGGCCGGCGCGGCGATCGTTCACAAAGGCGATTGCCTGCGTGTTGGCCAGTGCCCTTCCGCCAGCGACGTGCTGGCCCTGGCGAACTGGTTGGCCGCGCAGCAGGGCGGTCAGGAAACCTACTGCACCGATCACCTGGCAGCCAACTGGTCGCCTGCCGCGCACCTGGCCGATGTGGCCAGCGGCCTGCTGGCGGTGTCCATTTCGCAGTTGCATGACAGTTATTTGATGTGGTTCCGGCCGGAAGTGGTGCGTACCGTGCGCTGGGGTGGCGATCCCCGCAAGGAAGCCGCACCGGGCGTTGCGCTGTCCCCGCGCAACTCGTTCGAGGCCTGGAAGGAGACCGTGCAGCAGCGCAGCCTGCCGTGGAGCGACGCTGACTGCGAAGCGGCACACGAAATGCGCACGGCCATCGTCGATATCGTGTTGCGCAAGGCCGAGGAAATGGCCGAACTGAACGAGCAGCTGCTCCGCAGCAACAAGGAACTGGAAGCCTTCTCGTATTCGGTCAGCCACGACCTGCGCGCTCCCTTCCGTCACATTGTCGGCTATTCCGAGCTGCTGGGCAGCTCGGCGGGCGAACGCCTGAACGATACCGAGCGCCGCTTCCTGGACACGATCGTGGAATCGGCCAAGTCCGCCGGCACGCTGGTGGATGACCTGCTCAGCTTCTCGCAGATGGGACGCTCCACGCTGGGGCGTGTGCGGCTGGACATGACCGCGCTGGCCGAGGATGTGCGCCGGAGCCTGGCCCTGGACTACACCGGCCGCGACGTGCAGTGGACGCTCGCACCGCTGCCGGAGGTTGAAGCCGATCCGACGATGCTGCGCCTGGTCTGGCAGAACCTGCTGGCCAACGCGATCAAGTTCACCCGCGAGCGCGAACATGCAGTGATCGAGGTTGGTCACGAGCGAAACGACGAGGAAGACCACTTCTTCGTGCGCGACAACGGCTGCGGCTTCGACATGCGCTACGTGGACAAGCTGTTCGGCGTGTTCCAGCGCCTGCACCACGTCGAAGAGTTCGAAGGCACCGGCATCGGCCTGGCCAATGTCCGCCGCATCATCGGCCGCCATGGCGGCCGCACCTGGGCCGAGGGCGAGCCCGGCAAGGGCGCGACCATTCACTTCACCCTACCCCGCTCCACAGGAGAACACCCATGAGGGACCTGCGGCCGATCCTCCTGGTAGAGGACAGCCCCAAGGATGCAGAGCTGACGATGGCCGCGCTTGAGCGCTGCCAGCTGTTGAACGATGTCATCCATGTACGCGACGGCGCCGAAGCGCTGGATTACCTCCGCTGCGAAGGCAAGTTCGCCGGTGCCATGCACGGCGGTCCGGTGGTCGTGCTGCTGGACCTGAAGCTGCCCAAAGTCAATGGCTTGGAGGTACTGGAGCAGGTCCGTGGCGACCCGTACCTGAGCAGCACCCCGGTTGTGATGCTGACCTCTTCGCGCGAGGAGCAGGATCTGGTGCGCAGTTACGAACTGGGCGTCAACGCATTCGTGGTCAAGCCGGTCGACTTCAAGGAGTTCTTTGACGCCATCCAAGGACTGGGCATGTTCTGGGGCATCACCAACCAGCCACCACCGCACCGGCCCAGCGGCTCGGGGCAGCACAATGCGTGATGGATCGCGCCGCAGCGAGCGCCTGCGCATCCTCATGCTGGAGGACAGCGCGCTTGATGCGGAGCTGATCACCGCACAGCTGCGGCGTGCCGGCCTGGAGTTCGAGGTCGAGCGCCTGTGGACGCGCAATGCGTTCATCGAGGCCATCGACAACCGTGCGTTCGACGTGATCCTGGCCGACCATGTGCTGCCCGGATTCGATGGCGATGCGGCCCTCGCGCTGGCGCGCGAGCGGATTCCACAGACCCCTTTCATCTTCGTCTCCGGCACACTGACGGAAGAGCTGGCCGTACAGGCGCTGACCCGTGGCGCGCGCGATTACGTCGTCAAGCAGCGCCTGCAACGCCTGCCGGATGCGATCCGCCGCGCTCGCCAGGAAGCCCATGAACGCGCCCAGCTGATGCATGCCCAGGCGGCGCTGAACGAGAGCCAGGCGCAGCTGCAGCAGGTCACCGATGCCGTACCCGCGCTGATCGCCCAGCTCGACAACGCGCATCGCTACCGGTTCGCCAACAAGGCGTTCCTGGACTGGCATGGAGTCAGCCTGGCCGAGCTGCTGGGCCGGACCGCGCGCGATGTCAGCGGCATCTCCGCTTTCGAACACGCCTTGCCCAGCCTTGAACGGGTACTGCAGGGCGAACGCACGAGCTTCCAGGTCGAGCTCGTCCATCGCAGTGGCGAGTCGCGTTTCGTACAGATGGAATGCGTGCCGGAGCATGCCGCCGATGGCAGCGTGGCCGGCTACATCTGCCTGGGCAGCGACATCTCGCTGCTGAAGCAGGCCGAGCTGGCCCTGCGTGAGGACAACCAGCTGCTCGAGCAGCAGGTGCAGGCGCGCACGGCCGAGCTGCGCGCCAGCAAGCGCCGCCTGCAGGCGATCTTCGAGTCCAGCTTCCAGCATCAGGTGCTGCTGGATCTGCGCGGATGCGTGGTCGATGCCAATGACGCTTCCTTGGCCGCTGTACTTGCAGACAAGAAGGACATTGTTGGCCAGCACTTCGCCGAATCGGTCTGGTTCGCCACCACCGAGGGCATGGGCGCAGCGATCGACCGCGCCGTCGGAGACGCTGCGCAGGGCCGCAGTTCACTGCATGCGCTGGAGCTGGAGCTCCCGACCGGCCGCCGCAGCTTCGACTTCTCGTTCCGTCCGCTGCTCGACGCCGAAGGGGCGGTCACCGCCGTTGTCTCCGAGGCCGTCGAAACCACCGCACGCCTGCAGGCCGAGCACGCGCTGCGCCAGTCACAGAAGATCGAGGCGGTCGGTCAGCTCACCGGCGGCATCGCGCATGATTTCAACAACATCCTGACCGTCATTTCCGGCAATGTCGAGCACGCCATGCTGCTCAGTGAAAGGGCTGGCGAGGCCGGTGCGCTGGTGGGCCGTGCGCTGGACAATGCGCTGAAGGGGGTGGGCCGTGCCGCCAGCCTGACCCAGCGCCTGCTGGCGTTTGCCCGCCGCCAGCCGCTGCGCAGCCAGGCCGCTGACCTCAATGTCCGCCTGCTGGACATGCACGACATGCTGCAGCGTGCACTGGGTGAACTGGTGCAGCTGGAGATCCGCAGCGCGGAGGACATCTGGTGCGTGGAGATCGACATCAGCCAACTGGAGGCCTCCGTACTGAACCTGGCGGTCAACGCCCGCGATGCGATGCCGCATGGCGGGCGGCTGGTGATTGAAGTCGACAACAGCCATCTGGACCACGACTATGCCGCGCTGTTCCCGGATGCAACGCCGGGCGAGTACGTGATGCTGCGGGTGCGCGACAACGGCCACGGCATGGATGCGGCGACGCTCGCCCGGGTCTTCGAACCCTTCTTCACCACCAAGCAGGTTGGCCGTGGCACCGGCCTGGGCCTGTCGATGGTGCACGGGTTCGTCAAGCAGTCAGGCGGCCACGTGCTGATCGATTCGGTGGAAGGCGGCGGCACCAGCATCACCATGATGTTCCCGCGTTCACTGCTGCCGTTGCCCAGCGAGGCGCGCACTCCGCAGACCGGCCTGGCAGGCTATTCGCCGCGCGAGGAAACCATCCTGGTGACCGAGGACAACGACGATGTCCGCGCCCACACGGTGGATGCACTGCGGCTGCTGGGCTACCGGGTATTGGAAGCCCACGACGGCCCTTCCGCACTGCGGCTGCTGGAACGCCCGGATACCAGGGTGGACCTGCTGTTCTCGGACGTGGTGATGCCCGGCATGTCGGGCTGGGAGCTGGTGCGGGAAGTCCGTGAACGCTGGCCGGAGGTCGCCGTGCTCTTCACGTCGGGCTATCCCCGTGACCACGACCAGGTGGGCAGCCAAGGGCGGGCCGTTGCGCTGCTGCCAAAGCCGTTCACCCGAAGTGATCTGGCGACGGCCGTGCGCACCGCGCTGGAGGCAGCGCCACACTGAGGTCAGGACGCCGGATCGCGCCCGCCGGCCGCGATCCGGTTGATGTCCGCGCACTCCACCGTCGCCGGTGGATGCTCCCTGACGGCCAAGGCAATCATCGCCTGGCCCAGTGCCAGGTTGCTCGTCACCAACGAAGGTGCAACCGCACCGGCCAGTTTCATCAATGGCGCACCGCCCCAGTAAAGGGGCTTCAACAGGGCATGACGGGTGCCGGTGCCCGGGACCGGCCTGACACCGCCCGGGCGCAGCATCACGGTGCGCACCGGCAGGCTCTGCAATGCGACTTCGGTCTCGCCCTTGATCCTCAACGGCATCAGCCGGCTCCGAGGGTCCGCGCCGGCACCGGATACATACAGAAAGCACCCTTCGGGATTCGCAGCCGCCCAGGCAAGGGCCACCGCCAGAGTGGTGTCCAGGGTCACGCGTCGGTACTCGGCCTCTGCCGTGCCAACCGGTGGCGCCCCGGCACAGTAGAAGCAGGCATCGAACCCGGCCAGTTCATCCGACCGGTCCTGGATACGCAGGAAGTCCGGAACGATCAGTTCGCTGCCGGCGCCGCTCAGACTTCCCGGATGGCGGACCAGCGCTGTCAGGCCGGACACCTGTGGTGAGCGGTGGCAGGCCAGCGCCACACCTTGCCCGACCAGGCCTGCGGCACCGGTCAACAGAATCCGTAATGCGCCCGTCCCGGCCATCGTCATCCCCGCTAGAGTTTCACGAAACGCTGGATCTTCCGCGCCAGCCAGCCACTGAACACCAGCGGCGCATCCAGCGCTGACACGCAGATGCAGGGGACACCGGGCGCGGTCACCGGTTGATGCTCCACGTCTTCGTCCAGATCTGCCACGTCACCCGATGCGAACAACCCCAGCGCATCATTGTACGAACCCCGCAGGATCTGGGTCAGTTCGCTGCGGCCATGGCTGTGCATGGGCAGGCACTTGCCCGGAGCAATCTTCAGCATGATCAGCGAGGGCATCTGCTCGGCACGGATGCAATGCACGCCGGGCGCCATCCAGCGCCAACGCAGCTCGCTGAGCGATGCGCCGAAGTACGGGTGCAGTGATGCAGGAAGGTTGTCGGGGTCGGCCTCGGGCCGCTCCCTCGGCACAGGGCGCCTGGTTCCGGCGATGGCGCTCGGCGCCTCCGAGGCCAGCTGCATCAGCATGGCCTCGCGCAACTGCTCGCGACGCCCGTCGGCAGCGGGCGGTTGGGTCTGCTCCAGCAACACCGAGCCGATTGCCTCGGCATCGCGCAGGCGCTGGCGGCAGTGGGGGCACTGCTCGAGGTGGGCACCGGCCACGATGCTCAACGGCGCCGGCAGCGCGCCGGCGGCATAGCTCATCAGCGTGGATTCGTGCAGGTGGTGGTGCGGATTCACGGCGCACCTCCCACTTTGGCCTGCAGTTGCAGGAACGCACGTCGCAGGTGTGACTTTACCGTCCCCAGCGGCATGCCCAGCGCCTGGGCAATCTCACTGTGGCTCTTCGCCTCGAAATAGGACATCCGCACCAGCCTCGCCTGCACGGCGGGCAGCTCGTTGATGCGCTGGCGAAGGCGCGCCTGGTCGGCGAACTGCTCGGCACTGCTGCGCTCGATCACGTCCACGGCCGCGGCGTCTTCCACCGCTGCCTGCACCTGCATCCAGCTGCGCTCGCGACGGATGCGGTCGATCTGCAGGTTTCGCGCGATCCGGTACAGCCAGGTACTCAGCGCGCCCTGGGCAGCATCATACTCGGCCGCCCGCAACCACAGGCGCAGCAGGCACTCCTGCGCCATTTCCTCGGCCACGGCGTCGGGTGCCCCCAGGCCACGCAGATACACGCACAGCCGCGGCATGAAGTAGTCATAGATCCGCATGAAGCAGTCGCGGTCGCGCAGCCGCGCCACACTGTCCATGTCATCGGCCCAGTTCGTCGGCTCGCTGCTCGGCTGCTGGGAACTGGACACGGTGCGTGCGGTATCGAAGTTGAGGAGGGTGCTGGCGGCGTCAGGGTACATCTGCGTGAGCGGCGGGCAGGTGAAGGTCTGTCCTCTCTACGCGCAGGGGTGGCCATTGGATGCAGCAGGCACTGCGCATCCAAGCAGCCACGGCCACCGTATGACCTGAGCCTCCCTACCGGATGAACACCATGCGCACTGCCTGGCTGCTGCTGTGCCTGCCCCATGCCGTGCTGGCGGCGCCCTGGCTGCGCAACGAGGGCGTGGCCACCTCGGCGCAGGGCGATCTGCTCTATCGTGAAGTGCACTGGCGGCGCGGCCCATCGGAGGGCGCCGAGCGCTGGGTGCTCTATCAGTGCCCGGATGGCCGCCCCTTCGCCCGCAAGCATCTGCCGGCCAGCGCCCGCCCGCAGGCCCGGGGTTATTCGCTGCAGGACAGCCGTAGTGGGCAAACCGCTGAAGTCGACGCGAGTGGCGAGTCGGTGTCGATCGCTTGGAAAGAAGATGCCGCCAGCGAACTGCGTCAGCGTCGGCTTGAGCTGGCACCGGATGCGGTGATCGACACGGGCTTCGACGCCGCGGTGCGCCAGCATTGGCCAGCGCTGCTGCGAGGTGAACGCATCAGCCTGCCCTTCCTGGTGCCGGGGCGGCAGCGCTTCTTCCCGGTGCAGGTGCGGCGTACCGGCCCTGTTCGCTGGCAGGGCATCGACGCCCAGGCCATCGAGGTCAGTCTGGACACGTGGTACGGCGGCATCGCGCCGCGCCTGTCGCTGGTCTATGCCAGCGCCGACCGCCGCCTGCTGGAATTCCGCGGAACCAGCAACCTGCGCGATACCCGCGGCACCTACCCACAGGTCACGGTGCGCTTCAGCTCGCCGGTGGCCGAGCGGCCCGCCAGCGAATGGCAACAGGCCTGGGCGCAACCGCTGGTCGAACGCTGCAGCGTGATGCCCAAGTGAAGCCGGAATTTTCCACAGTCGGCCGCATCCATTGCGCGCACTGCTGCGTAGAGGAAGACACGACACCCGCCGAGATCCGCCATGGCCTCTGTAGCGCCCCTTCCCCGCCGACGCTGGCGCCTGCTGCGCACCCTGAAGCGCTGGGTCGACACCGGCAGCGCTGCGGACCACGCCGCTGGCGAGCCCGGACGCATCGACTGGCTGCGCGCCGTACCGTTCGCGTTGATGCACCTGGCCTGCATCGCGGTGATCTGGGTAGGTATCTCGTGGACGGCAGTGATCGTCGCCGCAGCCCTCTACGCAGTGCGCATGTTTGCGATCACCGCCTTTTACCACCGCTACTTCTCGCACCGGACGTTCCAGGCATCGCGAACGGTGCAGTTCGTGTTCGCGGTGATCGGCGCGTCCAGCGTGCAACGCGGGCCACTGTGGTGGGCTGCCCACCATCGCCATCACCATCGGCATGCCGACCAGCCACTGGACCCGCACTCGCCGCGCGAAGGCGGCTTCTGGCGCAGCCACATGGGCTGGTTCCTCACCCGCGAGGCATTCGCCACGGATCTATCGCGCGTGCCTGACCTGGCGCGCTTCCCGGAGCTGCGCTGGCTGGACCGCTTCGATACGGCGGTGCCGGTACTGCTGGCCGCTGCGCTGTACGCACTCGGCGCCGGCCTGGAGCGCTGGGCGCCCGGGCTGCACACCTCTGGCCCGCAGTTGCTGGTGTGGGGCTTCTTCATCTCCACCGTGGTGCTGTTCCACGCCACCGTCACCATCAACTCGCTGGCCCATCGTTTTGGCCGGCGGCGCTTCGAGACCCGTGACGACAGCCGCAACAACCTCTGGCTGGCGCTGCTTACCTTCGGCGAGGGCTGGCACAACAACCACCATTTCTTCCCCGGCACCGTCCGCCAGGGGTTCCGCTGGTGGGAGATCGACCTGACCTGGTACGGGCTGCGCGCAATGGCGGCCATGGGCCTGGTGAAGGGGCTCAAGCCCATCCCCGAGTGGGTACTGGCCAAGGCGAGGTACTGACATGCGCATCGCGATCATCGGCTCCGGCATCGCTGGCCTGGCCAGTGCCTGGTGGCTGGACGGCGAACACGAAGTGACGCTGTTCGAGGCCAACGATTACCTGGGCGGACATACCCACACCCATGACGTGCAGGTGGACGGCACGCGCATGGCGGTGGATACCGGTTTCATCGTGTTCAATCCCCTGCACTACCCACTGCTGACGGCACTGTTCGAAGAACTGGGTGTGGCCTCGCAGCCGACCACCATGAGCTTCTCCATGCACAGCGAGCGCAGTGGCGTCGAGTACAACGCCACGTCGCTGGATGGCCTGTTCTGCCAACGTCGCAATCTGGTTTCGCCACGCTTCTGGGGAATGCTGGCCGACCTGCGCCGGTTCTACCGGGATGCACCGCTGCTGCTTGCCGAAGGCGAAGGCCCGACACTGGGCCAGTACCTGCGCAGCCAGCGCTACGGTGCTGCGTTCATCGACGAGCACCTGCTGCCGATGGCTTCAGCGCTGTGGTCGTCACCGACCGACACGGTCATGCAGTTCCCGGCCCGCTACCTGGCCCAGTTCATGGCCAACCACCAGATGCTGCAGATGACCGGGCGCGCACCTTGGCGGGTAGTCAGCGGTGGCTCGGCACGCTATGTCGATGCCCTGCGTGCCCGCTGGCGGGTACGCGAGCGGCTGGAATGTCCGGTCCATTCGGTCGAGCGCATGCCGTGGGGCGCGCGCGTGCACAGCTCGGCCGGCGTGGAGGGCTTTGACGAGGTCATCCTGGCGTGCCACAGCGACCAGGCGCTGGCCCTGCTGCGTGACGCCGATCCGGTCGAACGCGACGTGCTCGGCGCCATCCGCTACCAGGCCAACGAAGCAGTACTGCATACCGACGCATCGCTGCTGCCGCGCAACCGCAAGGCATGGGCCGCATGGAATGCACACGTTCCCAAGGAGCCAGGCGCGCCCTGTACGGTCAGCTATTGCATGAACCTTCTGCAGGGCCTGCCCGGTGACACCCCGCTGGTCGTGACCCTCAACCGCAGCGAGGCGATAGATCCGGCCAAGGTACTGCGCAGGCTGCACTATGCCCATCCGGTCCACGACCACGCAGCGGTACGCGCGCAACAGCGCTGGGCTGAGCTGCAGGGCCGCCGCCGCACCTGGTTCGCGGGCGCGTACTGGGGCTGGGGTTTCCACGAAGACGGCATCCGCAGCGCCCGCCGCGTGGTGGACGCGATGCGCGAGTGCACCCCGCACCGCGACACCATCGCACCCGGCGAGGTGGCAGCGTGAGTGCCAGCGCACTCTACTTCGGGCAGGTGATGCACCGACGGCATCATCCGCAGCCCCACGCGTTCCGCTATCCGATCGCGCAGCTGCTGCTCGATCTGGACGAGCTGGAGACCGTGTTCGCCGGGCGCTGGCTGTGGTCGGTCAATCGCCGCAACCTGGCCGAGTTCCGCCGCAGTGACTACTTCGGCAACCCTGCGCAACCACTGGCCGATGCGGTGCGCGACCATGCCGCGGCTACCCTGGGTTATCGGCCCACCGGCCCGGTGCGCCTGCTCACCCATCTTCGCTTCGCCGGGCACGTATTCAATCCGGTCAGCTTCTACTACTGCTACCGGGCCGATGGCAACACCTTGGACTGCATCGTCGCCGAGATCACCAATACCCCGTGGAAGGAGCGGCACGCCTATGTGCTGCCGGTAGCTGCGGCCACCGGCGACGGGGCATCACTGCGCTGGACATTCGACAAATCCTTCCACGTCTCACCCTTCATGCCGATGGACTGCCGCTACGACTGGCGGTTCAACGCACCTGGTGATGATCTTCGCGTGCACATGCAGGTCTGGCGCGACGGCGTTCGGCAGTTCGACGCCACCCAGTCCATGCAGCGAAGGGTGCTGGACGGCCCTGGGCTGGCCCGGGTACTGGCCTGCTACCCCCTGATGACCACGCAGGTGGTGGCCGCCATCCACTGGCACGCGCTGCGGCTGTGGCTGAAGCGCAACCCCGTGCACGACCACCCTGCTCTTGCCGAGAAACCACGATGAATTCGATGACTCCCCTGGTCGCCTTGCCACGTCCCCGCGCCCTGGATGCATTCCTGCGCCGCCGCCTGCTGGCCCAGCTTGCCCCCATGCGCGACGGCCGCCTGTGCGTGCGTGATGCACTCGGCGAAGTCTGGCTGGGCGATGCGCATGGCGAACTGCATGTCACCGTCACCATCGATGACCCGGCGTTCTACCGCAAGGTTGCAGCGCAAGGCAGTGTGGGTGCAGGTGAAAGCTACATACAGGGCGAATGGCACTGCGATGACCTGGTGGCGCTGATTCGGCTGCTGGTACGCAATCGCGACCTGCTCGACGGCATGGAGCGTGGCCCGGCCCGCCTGGGCGGCTGGCTGTTGCGGGGCTGGAACCGCCTGCGCCGCAACAGCCGCGAGGGCAGCCGCCGCAACATAGCCGCGCACTATGACCTGGGCAACGACTTCTTTGCCCTGTTCCTGTCACCGGACCTGATGTATTCCTCAGCCCTGTTCGACAAAGAAGACGAGTCGCTGGAATCCGCCTCCCGGCGCAAGCTGGACCGCATCTGCCAGCAGCTGAAGCTCAAACCGGGCGACCGCGTGGTGGAGATCGGCACCGGCTGGGGTGGTTTTGCGCTGCACGCCGCCCAGCACTACGGCTGCCACGTCACCACCACCACCATCTCCGCAGAACAGCATGCGCTGGCGGCAGAGCGCGTGCGCGCCGCAGGCCTGCAAGGCCAGGTCACGCTGCTGATGCAGGACTACCGTGACCTGCAGGGCCAGTTCGACAAGCTGGTGTCGATCGAGATGATCGAGGCCATCGGCGCCGAATACCTGAACACCTACATGGCGACGTTGCAGCGCCTGTTGAAGCCTGATGGCGTTGCCCTGCTGCAGGCCATCACCATCGAGGACCATCGCTACGAGCAGGCCCGGCGCAGCGTCGACTACATCAAGCGCTACGTGTTCCCCGGCAGCTTCATTCCGTCGATCAACGCGATCATGGCCGCCAAAACGCGGTCCAGCGACCTGCAGCTGATCGCCCAGCAGGACTTCGGCCACTCCTACGCGCTGACCCTGCGCGCCTGGCGCCAGCGCTTCCTCGTCCGGTTGCCCGACGTGCAGGCGCAGGGCTTCGATACGCGCTTCTGCCGCCTGTGGGAGTTCTACCTGGCCTATTGCGAGGGCGGCTTCCTGGAGCGCTCGATCGGGGTCTCCCATCTGCTGATGGCGCGCCCGGGGCATCGCCCGGGCGCCTCATTGGGCCAAGGCAGTTGAGATGCGCCGGTTCTGGGCCAATCTGCTTGGCAACCAGCTGGTCTGGCTGTGCGCCGTGGCCGGCGCCGGGCGCGGCTGGCAGTGGCCGGCGTTGCTGGCAGCCTCTCTCTACATCGGCAGCCAGCTTCTGACGTCGCCGCAACCACGGCTGGACCTTCGGTTGATGGTGCTGGCGCTGGCCTGCGCCTGGCTGGTCGATGCCAGCGCCGCTGCGACCGGCACCGTTCGTTACGCCGCCGCCCCGCTCGCCTGGGCGCCTCCGCCGTGGATCATGGCGCTGTGGGCCGCGTTCGCGATGACGCTGACGACCTCGATGCGCTTCCTGCTGCGCCACCGTGCCCTGCCGGCGCTGTTCGGCCTGCTGCTGGCACCGCTGGCCTATCTGTCCGCGGCACGTGGCTTTGATGCAGTGCGGTTCGCTGTGCCGGCATGGCAGGGCCTGCTGGTACTGGGTGCGGGCTGGTGCATCGCGCTTTCACTGCTGTGCCACTGCGCCCGTCGCGGCTCACGAGCCAGCTCGCCGCCCCTGGCTGGAGTTCCTTCATGAACCATCTCCTGTGGGTCCTGCTGTACACCTTGCTGATGATGAGTTGGGGCTGGGCCTGGCAGCGCCGCCACCAGAACATCGGCGTGGTCGATGTGCTCTGGGCCAAGGGCGTCGGTGCATCGGCCCTGTTGCTGGCGCTGCTCGGCGACGGCGCGACGGTGCCGCGGATCGCGCTGGGCGTGCTCGGCGGCCTCTGGGGCAGCCGTTTGGCCCTGCACCTCTGGCACCGGGTCCGTAGCGAACCGGAAGACGGGCGCTACCGCTATCTGCGCGAACACTGGCAGGGCCACCAGGGCAAGATCTTTGGCTTCTTCATGGCGCAGGCATTGCTGGTGCTGCTGTTTGCCCTGCCCTTTGTCGCAGTGGCCGCCAACCCGAGCAGCCGCATGACGTGGTGGGCCGTGGCCGCCGCGCTGGTGTGGCTGCTGAGCGTCGGCGGCGAAGCACTGGCCGACCGGCAGCTGGCCCGGTTCCGTGCCGACCCGGCAAACAAGGGCCGCACCTGCCGCGAAGGGCTCTGGCGCTATTCCCGCCACCCCAACTACTTCTTCGAGTGGCTGCACTGGTTCACTTATGTGCTGCTCGCCGTCGGTTCTCCACTGTGGTGGCTGGCGTGGGCCGGCCCATTGCTGATGTACGTGTTCCTGCGCTACCTCAGCGGCATTCCATTCACCGAGAAACAGGCGCTGCGCAGCCGCGGCGACGACTATCGCGCCTACCAGCGCAGCACACCGATGTTCTTTCCCTGGTTTCCCCGTTCTTCCAAGGAGCATTCCGCATGAGCGCGATCCCGTCACTGAACCCAGCCGAAGATGCGGAAACCGGGCTGATCGCCTGGGCCGAACGCGGGCTGGTCCCCGATGCGGCGCTGCGTGCGGGCATCCGCCGCTTGTGCGCGCAACGCCTGCATGAGGAAAGCGAGGGTGGCATCGAAGGCCAGTCGGCGCGCTTCAGCCGGCGCATCGCCGAGCTGGCCGACAGCCCACTCGCATTGCACACCGACGCAGCCAACCGACAGCACTATGAAGTGCCAGCTGCCTTTTTCCAGGCCTGCCTGGGCAAGCGACTGAAGTACAGCAGCTGCTACTACCCCACCGGGCGCGAAACGCTGGACCAGGCCGAGGACGCGATGCTGGAACTGTACGGCCAGCGCGCAGGCCTGGCCGATGGCCAGCAGATTCTCGAACTGGGATGCGGCTGGGGCTCACTGACCCTGTGGATGGCCGAACGCTACCCGCAGGCCAGCATCACCGCCGTTTCCAATTCGCACAGCCAACGCCAGCACATCATGGCGCAGTGTGAAGCCAGGGGGCTGCACAACGTCGAGGTGATCACCCGCGATGTCAACCAGCTTGAGCTGCCTGCGGCACGCTTCGACCGCTGCGTGTCGGTGGAGATGTTCGAACACGTGCGCAACTACGAGCGCCTGCTGGCGGGCATCGCTCGGTGGTTGAAGCCGGACGGCGCGCTGTTCGTGCACATCTTCGCCCATCGCACATTGATGTATCCGTTCGAGACAGACGGCGGCGACAACTGGATGGGGCGGCACTTCTTCACCGGCGGGCTGATGCCGGCAGCTGACACCCTGCTGCATTTCCAGCGCGACCTGCGGCTCGACCAGCGCTGGCTGCTGGACGGCACCCACTACCAGCGCACCGCCGACCACTGGCTGGCCAACCAGGATGCGGCCCGCCAGCAGGTGATGCCGGTGTTGATCGCAACCTATGGCCAGGCTGCAGCGAAGGTCTGGTGGCAGCGCTGGCGGATGTTCTGGATGGCCTGTGCCGAGTTGTTTGGCTATGACGACGGCCAGCAGTGGCTGGTGGCCCACTATCTGTTCCGACCCCGCTGAGGTGCAACATGCGCATGTTCTCGCTGCTTCCCCTGATCGCGGTCGGCCTGTTCGGTTCCGGCTGCAGTTCCAGCGACACCCGCCCGCTGCCGCGCCCGCCATCCGTGGATGTGCCGCGCTTCATGGGCGATTGGTACGTGATCGCGCATATCCCGTCGCGCCCCGAACGCGAGGCCTTCGACGCGGTGGAGAGTTACGCACTTCGTCCCGACGGGCGCATCCAGACCACCTTCACCTACCGCAAGGGCAGCTTCGATGCGCCGCAGAAGTCGATGCATCCCATCGGTCGTGTGGAGAAGGAAGGCAATGGCGCGATCTGGGGCATGCAGTTCATCTGGCCAATCCAGGCCGAGTACGTGATTGCCTGGCTCGACGAGAGCTACCACCAGACCATCGTGGCGCGCAGCAAGCGCGACTACGTCTGGTACATGGCCCGCACACCACAGGTGTCCGAGCATGACTATGAGCAGGCGGTCGCACGGATTGCGGCCATGGGTTATGACACCCGCAAGCTCAGACGCGTGCCGCAGTCGGTCCGATGACACGCCACGACCCTTTGCGCTGGGCGGCATCGCCCGCCAACTTCTGAAGGGCCTGGATTCGGGCGTGGCGATCCATTACATCAATTAACACCCCTGGATTGATGGTTCGCGCACATTGACTCTTAGGAATAATCGCAAAAATCCAGCAAATTCGGTGCCCGGCGCGGCAGCAGCGCCAGAATGGTCGCCACGCCCTCCCGGGCGCCGATCACCTCCCAGCGCATGAATGGATACCCTGCACCGCGCCGTCTGCGGCTCGCACTGCTAGACGATCACGAAGTCGTCCGCCGCGGCACCGCCTTGCACCTGTGCCGCGACGTCCGCTTCAACATTGTCGCCAGCCACACCCACAGCGACGCGTTCATCGGCTGCCTGCGCAAGCTGGCAGTGGATGTCGCCATCATCGATCTCACCCTGGCGCCTGGCGACCGCAGCAGTGATGAGCTGGTTCCCTTGCTGCGGGAGCGCTTTCCTCATGTGCCCCTGCTGGCCTTCGCCACGCTGACGCCAACAACCCGCGTGGACCACCTTCTGGCGGCCGGCATCAGCGGCATTGTCAGCAAATCCGAGCCGCTGGAGATGCTGTCCGAGGCCATCGTGCGTGTATCGCAGGGATTGTGCCGCCTGCCGGCCGATTGCCTGGTCCCGGCCTGCCGCGACGAACTCAGTCGCAATGAACGCGAAGTGCTGGGCCTGCTCCTGTCCGGCCTGACCGTGTCGGAGATCGCATTGCGCCGCCACCGCAGCGTCAAGACGGTCAGCACCCAGAAGGTGGCCGCCCTGCGCAAGCTCGGGCTGCGCAATGACGTGGAGATCTATGCACTGCGAGAGCAGCGGAACCTCCGATGAGGCGCCGTGTTCGCCTCCGGTTGCATACCTTTGTCACCTCGTTGATGGTCCTGATCCTGCTGCCAGCAGCCTCGGCCGAGGATGCACATCTGCAGGCGTGGCCGGCGGGTCGCGAAGTACGGGTCGCCACCGCGCCATCATTGCGCCCGCTGCCTGCACCACTGGCGGACTCGATCCCGCTCCCGACCCTCGCCCACGGCTATGCGCAGCTCGTGGCTGACCATTCCGGACTGCGCTTCCGTGACATCGCCTACACCAGCACGAGGGCAGCGGTCACTGCAGTCTGCCGGCACGAGGCCGATCTGGTGCTGGTGATGGGCGGCCCGGCGCATCGCCCACGGCCCTGCCCCGGCCTGATGGCATCCGGCGCCTTCGATGGCGGCAAGACGGTCCTGGCCGTGCGTAAAGGCGAGCACGCGCCACGTGACGTCGGCAGCGTGAAGGCGCAGGTGCTGGCCGTGATTCGCGGCGGCCCTTATGCCAGCTGGCTGGCAACCCACCATCCGCAGGTCCGCCTGCTGCACTTGCCCGATCGGCATGCAGCCCTGGCCGCCGTGGACAACGGCATCGCCGATGCTGCGATCGGCCTGGAAGCTACACTGCACGCGATGATCCGGCGGCACTTCGCGGGCAAACTGCAGCTTCATCCGTTCGAGAGCGACTTCTCCACCGATCTGCACCTGCTCGTGCGCCGCGAGGACCAGCAGCTGCTGACGCGCATCGACCAGGCACTGCACGACAACACGCTCGAAGAGCACGCGGGCCTGCTGGCATTGTGGGCGCAGCAGATGCTGCCCGCCCCCGTCGAGAACGCGCTTGACCGGGTGCGCGCCCTGCACCTGCCCTGGCTGCTGTATGTGGCCGCAATACTCATCGGCCTGACCATGTTCTGGCAGGCACTACGTTGGCGAATCGGTCGCGCGGAGCAACGCCTTGGGCGCGCGGCAGGAATGATCAGCCACGAAGTGCGCAATTCCGCGCAGACGATACTGGCTTCGATCGACCTGCTGAGCCAGTCGCGCCTGTCCAGGAGAGAGCACGACCTGCTCGCGGCCGCGCGTGCCGCCGGCCACGCGCTGCGCGGGCTGCTCGACCGCTCGCTCGCGTTCTCGCGTCTGGCCAGCGGCAGCTTCAGGCCCCACGTCGTACCTTGCGACGTCGGCCAGCTCTGTGCCCATGCACTGGACGCGATCCGGCCGGAGGCACTGCGCAGGGGATTGTCCCTCAAGCTTGATTGCACGCCCGACCCCGCGCCGACGGTCGCACTCGATGCTGACGGGCTGCGCCAGATTGTCGACAACCTGCTGGGCAACGCGTTGAAGTTCACTGATGCCGGTGGCATCGAAGTGCGCCTGCAGCTGTCACCCATCCCGTCTGCCAGGGAGCTGTTGCTGGATGTGATCGACAGCGGCATCGGTATCGCCCCCGCGCAACTGCCGCTACTGTTCCGCCCGTTCCAGCAGGGAGAGGATGGCCAGAAGTGCGGCGGCACTGGCCTGGGCCTGACGATTGCGCGCGGGCTGGCCATTGCCATGGGCGGCAACCTGTCCGCGTACAGCGTACATGGGCGCGGCAGTCGCTTCACCCTGCGACTGCCGGTCCGCGCTGTCCCTCGCGATCCGCCCACCATCGAGCGCCCGCAGCAGGCGCCGTTGACGGGCACAGAGCTGCTCCTGGTCGAGGACCATGCACTCAGCCGGCGCGTCGTGGCAGAGCAACTGCGTCGGCTGGGTGCCGATGTGTGCGCGGTTGCCGATGCGGAAACCGCGTTGGCCGAACAGGCGCTGCGACCGCGCGGCACGGTGGTGCTGGATATCGGGCTCCACGGCCGGGACGGCTACGGCTTGGCACAGCAGCTGCGCGCGCGGGCAAAGGCGCCCCTGCGAGTGATTGCCCTGTCCGCCCGCATGGGGCGCCGGCACGTGGCGCGCTGTCGCCGGGCCGGATTCGACGCCGTCCTGGTCAAGCCGCTGCAGGTGGCAGACTTGCTGCAGGCGCTGGGCCTTCCGCCTTCGGCGCACGCTGCCGCGCCTTGTAGCGCGCGGGGCGCCGACCCGGATTTCGCTGCGGATATCGCCCATGAGCTGGCCGGCATCGAACAGTCCCTGCAGGACGCCGATGCCGCGACATTGCGCCATCATGCGCACCGCCTGCAGGGCACGTTGCAGATGTGCCGGGCAATCGACCAGGCCGGCACCGCGGCCGCCCTGTGGGAGTTGGGGCAGCAGGCCACGCCCGACTGGGTCGAGGCATGGCGACTGCTGCAGGGATTGCAGCAGTGGCACGGCTCCCGCAAGGCGGAAGCCGTGCCTTCAAGCTGATCAGGCCGCCAGGCGCTCGACCTGGCGACGGGTCAGGTCGTTGAATCGCCCCAGCGACATCAGGTGCTGATGGATCAGCGCCAACCAGCCGCTGCGGTGCCACTCGACCACGGTCGCTTCCGGCAACGCCACGAACTTCTCAACGTCCACCACCAGGAAGCCATTGAGGTTGAACTCGCGGCCACCCGGAGTGCGCACGGTGGCGTTGCGCTCGACCAGCAGGCCGTTGTCGATCAGGGCCTTGGAGAAGGCCTGGGTCTGTTCGTGCTCGCGGGTGTACTGGCCGCAGAACTCCAACGCCTGCTGCACCATGTCGGTGGCCTTGCCGTCCACGAACAGCGGCTGGCCTTCGTCCCCCCCCTTGACCACGCGCGAGCTCTCTTCGTCGATGCCCAGCAGGAAGTCGTTGTCCGCACCGGTGTCGATGAAAATGAAGGGGTGGCGACGCAGGTAGGCCGGAATGTAGGCCTCGTCTTCCCACAGGCCGTCCTTGATGAACAGGTTCTGGTCGGACACACCGACGGCCGCCATCGGCACGGCGGTCGGGCCAGCGAACAGAATCGGGAAGTGGTGCAGGGCCAGTGAGAACTCGCCCAGCACCAGCGGAATGGCGTTGTTGCCGGCCGCAAACTCGAGCCTGCCCGGCAGGATGCGCAGATCGGCGTGCACATCGGCCTGCAGCGGCACCGGACGGGTATAGAACAGGGGAGCGCCGCTCGGCGCCGCTTCGGTGGTGGTGTCGCTGGTGGTGGTCATCTTGGGAACCGTTCAATCATGCGCGCCTGCCATCCCGGGCGCGCCAGCGGGAACAACCTGAATCCCGCATTATCAACAAGCTCGATGACAACGGCCACCCCACCGACGGCCTATTTCAGCTGCAAGGGGTAGCGCTGCCAGAGCACGTGCACCAGGAACCCGGCCAGCTCGGTGTCGCGCGCGCTCACCGCGGCACGGATCTTGTCCAGCAGCACCATATCGCTGCAGGAACGCACGTCGGCATGGTTGGCCTGCCCTGCCCGGCGCGCGCGATAACGCGCGGCGCGCTGCGCATCGCTCATCGCGTACCCGAACTTGGGCGGACGGCCGCGCTTGCGCGGCAGGGTCAGCTCCAGGGTTCCGGGGTCTTTGTCATCACGCATGAGAGGGGTGCGGGCGGCGGCGAGCAACGGGGGGCGCAATTTATCGTGAGGCATCACTTTAATCCAGCTTTTTCTGCACTTTTGTTGCGATGCAGCGCCAAAGTTGCCGTGTCGGTGCGGATCCATCCACGCATGGCGTGGATCTACTGCAGAGCTCGCGACCCGGTCACCCGCTAGATCCACGCCATGCGTGGATGCGGAAACCCGAACAAATAAAGTGGGAGCCCGCGAACGGGCTCCCCTCGCCTTCCTCATGCAGCGCGTACCGGTTCATAGCCGTGCAGGTGCGCTTCGCTGCTGGCCCGTCCCTGGCTGAGCGACCGCAGCGCGGTGGTGTACCCCACCAGCTGCGCCAGCGGCGCAAAGCCACTGACCTCGGCCCGACCGTCCTGATCGTCGATGCGGGCGATGCGGCCATGGCGCCGGTTGAGGTCGCCCACCACGTCACCCACCGATGTCGACGGCGAATGCACCGTCACCGCCATCACCGGCTCCAGCAGCTGCGTGCCACCCTCGGCCAGCGCCGCCTTGATCGCCTCGGCGCCTGCGCGATGGAACGCCATCTCCGACGAGTCCTTGGCATGGGTCTGGCCATCGACAAGACTGACCTCGATACCGACCACCGGATGACCCTGCGGCCCTTCCGACAGTGCGGCACGCACGCCCTTCTCCACCGCCGCGATGAAGCTGCGCGGCACCACGCCACCGACGATGCGGTCGTTGAACACCACCTGGTCGTCCTCACGCGGCGCCACGTCCAGCACCACGTGCGCGAACTGGCCCTGGCCACCGGTCTGCTTGACCAGCCGCCCAACGACACCCGTCATCGCGCGCATCGGCGTCTCCTGGTAGGCCACGCGCGGCGCACCTACGCCCACGTCGACGTTCCACTCGCTGCGCAGGCGCTCGACCATCACTTCCAGGTGCAGCTCGCCCATACCCCAGACCAGGGTCTCTGCCGTATCGCGATCGGTTTCAACGCGGAACGACGGATCTTCCTGGGCCAGGCTCGCCAGTCCCTGCGCCATCCGGATCAGGTCGGCCGCACGCGCCGGTTCCAACCGCCAGGCCAGCACCGGCGCCTGTGCCTGGATGTTCTCCAGGCGCAACGGCAGCGCACGGCCGCTCAGCGTTTCACCGCTGACCGCATCCTTCCAGCCCAGCACCGCGACGATGTCACCGGCCACGGCCTGTTCAATGTCGTGGGTCTGGTCGGCCTGCACCCGCACCAGCCGGCTGACCCGCCGTCCCTGCGGATGCTGCGAACTGGCCACCGCGTCGCCCACCTTCAAGGTGCCCGAGTACAGCCGCACGAAGCTCAGTGCACCGTGCTGCTGGTGGGTAATCTTGAACAGCAGCCCCGCCAGCGGGCCATCAGGATCGGGCGGCAAGACCACCTCACCCTCATCGCTTTCGGCGCTGACGGCAGGGCGATCCAGCGGCGACGGCAGGTAATCGACCACGGCATCCAGCAGCGTCTCGATGCCCTTGTCCTTGAACGCAGCACCGGCCAGCACGGGCACGCCCGCACCCGCCAGCGTCGCCCGGCGGATCGCCGCGCGCAGCGCCCCGGCATCGATCACCCGACCTTCCAGCCAGGCATCGGCCAGTTCTTCGTCATGATCGGCCACGGCTTCGACCAGAGCATCGCGCTGGGCTCGCCACTGGATACGTGCCGCGTCGTCCCACGGGCTGATGGTCGTCGCGCCGTCGCGCCACTGCAGCACGCGCTCATCGACCAGGTCGACCCAGCCGTTGAAGTCGCTCTCGCTGCCCAACGGCACGCCCAGCGCCCACGGTCGCGCCTGAAGCTTGTCCTGAAGCTGCTCCAGTACGCGCTCGAACGACGCGCCGACGCGGTCCATCTTGTTGACGAAGGCGATCAGCGGCACGCGATGACGGCGCGCCTGGCGCCACACCGTCTCGGACTGCGGCTGCACGCCATCCACGGCCGAGAACACGGCCACGGCGCCGTCGAGCACGCGCAGCGAACGTTCGACTTCGATGGCGAAGTCGATGTGGCCAGGGGTATCGATCAGGGTCAGCCGATGCGGCGGCAGGTCACGCGGTGCCCACTGCGCCTGCACGGCGGCCGCGCCGATGGTGATGCCCCGTTCGCGCTCGATTGCCGAGAAATCGGTGGTCGCATTGCCATCGTGCACTTCGCCGACGCGATGGATTTCGCCGCTTTTCCACAGCAGGCGTTCGGTCAACGTGGTTTTGCCGGCGTCGATGTGGGCAATGATGCCAAGGTTGCGACGACGGGAAAGGACTTGGGTGTTCATGGGAAAGGTTCCTGCAAAGCCAACTTTGGGGGCCGCGCACCCCGGTTGGCGACAGGGTGCGCGGCTAGCGTTCGGTCTCGGCGATCTGGTGCATGGCACGTTCTCCTTTGCGGTACTGGGTAGAGTCGACTGTCAGTCGACTCACAAAAAACAAAAACGAAAAGAGCGCCCCGGAGGGCGCTCTGTCGAAGGTCCAGCGATGGCCGTTTCAACGGTCTCGTGGGGCTCCAGGCAGACACGCCCGTTCCGCGCTTGCGCGGGTCAGGGTGAAAAACTTCAGGAGCGGCATCCGGTTCATGGGGCGCATTCTAGACCTGCCAAT
This sequence comes from Stenotrophomonas sp. YJH_SMC_33, assembly GCF_059372295.1. Lineage (NCBI taxonomy): Bacteria > Pseudomonadati > Pseudomonadota > Gammaproteobacteria > Lysobacterales > Lysobacteraceae > Stenotrophomonas > Stenotrophomonas sp. YJH_SMC_33. Next base: position 52,616 of record NZ_JCAFVJ010000004.1, on the reverse strand, counting down.
CTGGCGCGCAAGTGAATATTGAACGCATAAATGGAACGAGGCACACCACAGTAGAACCACCCCGCGGGTGGCTGTGATGAGTGCCTGACGCCTTACTTGCACCCATGCAGCGTGCGGGCATCCGCCACGGTCGCTGCCTGGTCATCCCCCATCGAAATCCACCCCTTCAACGACATCGCCGGATCCACATGCGGCTGCCGTGCGCCACCGTGGACCACCACTTCGGTCCAGCTGCCCACCGGCGCCAGTTCGGACAAGCGCGCCGCCTGGTCGTCCTCGGTGCTGAACATGTCGTCCGGGCCCGCCGGCGGCGTGGCATTCACGGTTTCCGTCTTGCGGGTCCGGACCCGAAGTGCACCGTCCGGCAGCCGCTGGGTGATCACTTCGTATCGCTCAACACCATATGCCCAGTTATTTTCGCCAACGCTGCGGGTCTCGCTGCCATCATCAGCCACGGTCACCCTCTCCCCTGCCGGCCCGACAACGCCCGCGACAGCCGCCAGGCCGGACATCAATGCCTGATAGACGATCATCTGCCGCTGCTCGGTGGTCAACGCTCCGGCCTTGAGCTTGGCCGCAGGAATCTTCAGATACGCCGTCTCCCTGCACAGCACCAGCACCTGCTGGTCGTCCCAACTCACCGACATTTCCTCGTTGGCGAAGTACTGCGTCTTCATCGACGTCACAGCGGCGCCCTCGCCACTGGAATGCCAGGTCTCTATCAGCGAGGCGTTCTCGGCCGCGTCGGTCAGCGAAACCTGGGAGGTCGAAGCTGCATGGGCTGCGCAAACGGAAGCAATCATCGTGGCAAGCAGCACGCTGCGCGTGACGGTACGGAACATGGCATCAGTCCATTGAAGAAAACGAAGCAACCATGATACCCGGAGCAACCCGGCGGCCTTCGTTCAGGTCACCACAACCAGCGGCACCCCGCGCCGCGGATGCTCCAGCACCACCACATCCTGCTGGTAGACCCGCTGCAGGTTATCTTCGGTCAGCACCTGCGGCGGCGTACCATCAGCGGCCACCCTGCCCTGCTCCAGCAGCACGATGCGGTCGGCATAGCCAGCCGCCAGGTTCAGATCGTGCAGCACCACGATCACGCACGCACCGGCTTCGGCACAGGCACGCACACTGCGCAGCGTGCGCTCCTGGTGGCGCAGATCCAGCGCGGCCGTCGGCTCATCAAGCAACAACAGCGGCGTGTCCTGCGCCAGCACGCGCGCGAACGTGGTGCGGGCCGATTCACCACCGGACAGCTGCTGCACCTCGCGCAGGCGCAGCGCCTGCAGTTCCGCGGCATCGATTGCCGCTTCCACCTGGGCGTCATCCACCACTGGATCCGGCGGATGCGGCAAACGCCCCATCGCCACCACTTCTTCCACGCTGAAGGCAAAGCGCACGCCGTGCTCCTGTGGCATCACCGCGCGCTCGCGCGCCAGTGGTCCGGCCTTGTAGCTGGCCAGCGGTTTGCCCAACAGGCTCACCTCGCCCGCATCGGCCCGCAGGTCACCGGCAGCCACCGCCAACAGCGTGGATTTGCCCGCGCCATTCGGTCCAACCAGGGCGGTCACCGTACCCGGCTCGAACGCCAGCGAGATGCCATGCAGGATCTCGCGCTGCTGGCGGCGCACCACCACCTCGTGCAGTTTCAGCAGCACGCTCATGGGGCCGCCTTGCGGCGCTGCTGCAGCACCAGCCAGAGGAAGAACGGTGCGCCCAGCGCGGCCGAGAACAAGCCCAGCGGAATCTCCGCGGGCGGATCGAGCGTGCGTGCGGCGGTGTCGGCCACCACGATCAGCAGCGCACCGAGCAGGCCGGACAACGGCAGCAGCCAGCGATGCCCGGGGCCGACCAACAGGCGCGCCACGTGCGGCACCACCAGGCCGACGAAGCTGATCGAGCCGGCAAAGGCCACCGCCGCGCCCACCAGCAGCGCACTGAACGCCACCAGGCGACGCCGCGTGCGGGTCACGTCCAGCCCCAGATGCTGCGCCTGGCGTTCGCCCAGCGCCAGCATGTCCAGCGGCGTGGCCAACCGCTGCAACGCGAACACGCCGATGGCAAACAGGGGCACCACCGCCGCCACATCGGCCCAGTTGGCACGCGCCAGCGAGCCCATCTGCCAGAACACCAGCGACTGCAGCTCGCTTTCGCTGGCGATGTAGGTGAGGAAACCGATCAGCGCCGAGCAGAACGCGGCCATCGCGATACCGACCAGCAGCAGCGTGGCGTTACCCGCGCCTTTGCCGGGCCGTGCCAACGCATACGTCAGGCCGATCGCCAGCGCGCCGCCGACGAAGGCTGCCACCGGCACCAGCCAGCCGGCCGCACCTGCAGCGCCGAGAACAATGGCAGCCACCGCACCCAGCGCAGCACCCTGGCTGACACCGACGATGCCGGGGTCGGCCAGCGGATTACCGAACAGGCCCTGCAGGCTGGCACCGGCCATCGCCAGAGACGCGCCCACCATCGCACCCAGCAGGGCACGCGGAATGCGCAGTTGCCAGACCACGGCCAGATCGCGGCTACTGACTGCCTGCGGATCCAGCAGGCCCAGCTTCACCGCAAGCGCCTGCATCACCTCCAGCGGCGGCAGCCGCAGCGGGCCCACGGCGAACGACGCCAGCACTGCCCCCAGCAGTGCCAGCAACGCCACCAGCAACATCGTCCGCCCGCGACGGCGGCGCCGATCCGCCGGACTCATGCCTTCGGCAACGCCGCCAGGGCCTTGGCCAGCGCCAGCGCGCCAGCACCGGAACCGACACTGGTGTACTTCAGCTGCACGTCCGGCATCACCCAGACCCGATTGGCCTGCCCGGCCGGGGTCTGCTTCAGCGTCGGGTATGCCTTCCACAGGCCCTCGGCACCGCCGAACAGCTGCAGGTCATGCTCGGTCACCAGGATCACCTCGGGCGCTGCGGCGACCACGCCTTCATTGCTCAGCTGCGAGTAGTTCTTCACCCCCGCCTCGGTGCCGATGTTGATGCCGCCCGCCAGTGCGATCAGCTGCGCCGACGCACTGTCGGCACCGGCGACGGTCGGAGAGCCACCGGCGCCGGTGGCCGAGACGTGGATCACTCGTGGTGCATGGCCCAGGCCCTTGCCAATCGCTGCAGCCTCGTCGAGCTGGCGCTGCACCTGCATGGCCAGTGCTTGCCCTGCCTCGGCCAGCCCTAGTGCGGCGGCGACCTTGCGCACCTTGTCCGGCGCCGGCTGCAGGTCATCGATGACCACCGCTGGCTCGCCCACCTCGCGCAGCTTTTTCGCCAGCTCGGTGTGGCGGCGCAGGCTGTTGCCGAGGAACAGCGAGCCCTGCAGGCTCAGCACGCCCTCCACGCCAGTGGTCCGGTTGAACAGGAACTGGTGCGGCGCGGCCAGGCCGGCCTGGGTGGTGGTGTTGGTCGGCGCGGCGAAGACCTGCTTGCCCAGCCCCAGTGCTTCGATCACCGCGATGACGTCGTCGCCACCGGCGATGATGCGACTGGTATCGGCCACTTCAATGTCAGCGCCATCGTCGGAATGCACCTTGGCCGGGAGCACCGCCTTCCGGCCGTGCACGGCCGGCATTTCGGCACCTGCCACGCGCTGCCAGCCTGCCGGCAGCGCGGTTTCCGCAGCGGGTGCCGTTGCTGCGGGCGACTCGGCAGGCGTATTGGCATCAGAGGGAGCCGACGAGCCACCACAGGCAGCCAGCGCCAGCGAAACAGCCAACGGAAGCGCACACAGGCGCAGACGGGACGCGATGTTCATGCACAATCTCCTTGCTGGCAGGGCGACGCACACGCCGCCCCACCGTGTGACTTACTGCTTCGGGGTGATGCGGGTGATGCGGTCACCCTTCGGGTCTTCGGCGCCGCGCGACTTGTTCACCGCGAACACGTTGCCCTTGCCATCGGCGCGCACATGGTTCGGCAGCGTGCCGCCATCAAGATTGGCGACCACCTTGCCGTCACCGTTCACCACGGTGACCGTGCCAGCGCCACGGTTGCTGACATAGGCCAGGCCGGAGGCATCATCGAAGGCGACGTTCAGCGCACCGGCGCCGACCGGCACGTCATGCAGCACCTTGCCGGCAGCCACGTCGACGATCAGCAGGTTGTCGGTGCCCTGCGAGGCCACGTACAGGCGGTTGCGCGCCGCGTCGAAGGCCACGCCCGAGGCACTGATCGAATTGCCCAGATCGATGACCTTCTCGACCTTGCCGCTGGCCACATCGATCACTGCCGCCTCCGGGGTGCCGATGCTGACGGTGAACAGCTTGCCGCCCTTCTCGTCCAGCACCAGGCTCATCGGGGTGAACTTGCCGTCGTCCACGCCGGATTCCAGCGTCACCTGCGGCAGTTCCTTGAGGGTCTTCGCATCGAACACCGTCAGGTGGTCCCCGCCGGTGGCAGAAGCGAACACTTTGCCGTGCGTACCGTCGACGACTACGTCGCGCGCGTGCGGCACGGTGTCGACCGGGAACTGGTGGACCAGCGACAGGTCCTTCTGGCGGTAGACCGCGATCGAGTTCTGGCGGGTATTGGTCACCCACACATTGCCGTTGGTGTCATCCACGCCCACGCCGTAGACCGCATACACCGCACCATTGGTGCTGCCCGGCACCTGCGCCGGGGTGATCGCCTTGGTCACCTTCAGCGACTTCGGGTCCAGCTTCAGCAGCTGCGACTGGGTCACCGGCGGGCGACCCACCGCCGAGGTCACGAACACCGCATTGCTGGCGGCGCTGTAAGCGGACTGGTACAGGCCCGGCACCAGCTTGCTGGACTGGGTGGCGAACTGCGCCTGGCCGGACAGCGGCAGCTGCGGCGAGACGCGCAGCTTCAGCACGGTGGCCGCAGCCGGTTGGCTGGCGCGCACCACCACCGGATGAGTGCCCGGCACCGCGTCGGCCGGAATGCTCAACTGGGTCTTGAAGTTGCCATCAGCATCGACCACCAGCGGCTGCGCGTTGAGCACGCTGTCACCGCGCAGCAGGCTGACCTTCTGGCCCGGCAAGAACCCACGGCCGACCACGTCGGCAGTGCTGCCGGGAACCACGTTCTCACCGCGTGAGACGACTTCACCCTTGAAGGTGGCGTTGGCCGGCTGGTCGAACACCGGCTGCGCGGTGGCGGTCACCGCCAGCAAGAGGCCGGCGGCGAGAGAGGTGAGACGGAAAGACGGACGGAACGACATGGAAGGCTCCTTGCACACGTAGGCCGCGCCACGCGGCGCGGGAGTCATCGGTTGCCTGGGCCGCTGCACGCCGGCAGCCTCGCCTGGGTAGTGGGGTCGCACGGCATCGCGTGCGAAGGCATTCATTCGGCGGCGTTGTCCCCGCCACTGGGCGCGCCATCGCCGGCGCTGCGGTCGGTCACGCCGTACAGTTCATGCAGCGCGGCATGGAACGAGGCCGGCAGCATCGGGCCGTGTCCCAGCCCCGGGAACTCGCGGTACTGCACGCTCAGGCCCGGCACCTTCGCCAGCCGCTCGGACAGCTGCATCGCCGCATCCGGCGTGGCACCGCCAATGCGGCGCAGGTGCGCGACCACCCGTGGGTTGCTCAGGTCGCGCTTGCCACGATCGCCAACACGCTCGGCACCGCCCAGCATCAGCCAGAGCTTTGCCGGCTGGCCGTGCACGTTCTGCACGAACTGCTGCTCCGGATCACCCAGCGCCGCGCCCTGGCTCCACCACAGCGACGGGCTGGCGGCCAGATAGGACTGGAAGGCGGCGGGACGGGTGTACAGCGCATTGAGCACGAACAGCCCGCCCAACGAGTGCCCCCACAGTGCTTGCTGCTGCGTATCGATGCGTGCGCGTCGCTCGACTTCCGGCTTGATGCGGCGCTCGATCACATCCAGGAAGGCCGCGGCACCACCACCGACCGCCTGGGTTGTACCGCTCTCGTCGTCGGCACGGTCGATCCACGCGGTGTAGTCGCGGGTGCGCGCCCTGGAATCGATCCGAAGGTCATTGTCGTAGCCGATCAGCACCAGCACCGGTGGCGCTTTGCGCGTGGCCAGTTCGGCCAGCAGCGGCTGGTCCAGGACCATGGCGACGGCGTTGCCGTCCAGCGCGTACAGCACCGGAGAGGGCACCTTGCTGGCCTTGACCGGGATCGCCAGGTTCACCCGCCAACGGCGCTGCTGGTCCGGGCTGTCCAACACGAAATGCTCGAAGCGATAGCTGGCCGCCGGCTCGTCGAGCACGGTGTGGCCGATCTTCTGCAGCGGATTGCGCTGCTGCGCATGGGCGTACGGGGTGGCCAGGAGCAGACCCATCATCAAGGCGGCCATGCCGCGGGCCAGTGGACCACGGCGCAAAGGAGGGACGAAATGCTTCATCAGCGGCGGCACGAGCGGCCGATGGCCGCCGGTTCACAGGGGACCGCAGTCTACCTTAAACGCGAATGATTATCACATCGATCAAATGTCACACTGTGTATCACGCGCGCGATGCGTTCATTTTCCCGGTTGCGCCAGAAACACCGAATCCACTATTTTGCCGGGCAGCGGGGCGCAGGAGCGCCCTTCCCTCGCAGGGCTGCGGATGGATGGGCGATCGAGCCATCGGCCGCGCCCTGTCCCTTGCCAAACCCATCCACGCATGGCGTGGATCTGCTCACCACCACCCACGGGAATGGATCCCGTGACTGCGAGAACACCTTGAAGCGCACCACCCTGATCGCCCTTTCCCTCGGCCTGCTCGCACCGCTGGCCGCCCATGCCGCACAGGACCTGCCAACGCTCTACCAGGCCTTTGAAGAAGCCGGCAATTCGTCACTGGGTATGGACGAACTCAACCAGACGGTGACATTCACTGCCGTGGCACTGAGCGTTTCCAGCAACCTGGCGGGCGAACCGCTGATCGAGGCCGGCGATGACCAGGGCAATGTCCTGGCCCGGCTGACCAGCGACGATGAGCAGCAGGCGGCCAAGCTGGGCGCGCTGGAAGAAGGCGCGACCTTCACCGCCAGCTGCACGCTGCAGTTCAGCTCGGGAACGGATTTCCTGTCCTTCGGCGATTGCAGCATCAAGTAAGAAGGAAGCCGGCGAAACGCCGGCTTCGTTTTCCCGTCCTGTAGAAGTCGAGCCATGCTCGACTCACGCAGTCTCACGGCCCCGCAGGCACCGGGCCGTAGACGTTCTCCTGCGGTGTACCCGGCAGCAGCGCGAACACGAAGATCACCAGGCCACCGAACGGAACAAAGGCCAGCAGGTACAGCCAGCCCGACTGGTTGCAGTCATGCAGGCGGCGCACGGTGACGGCGATGACCGGCACGAACGTGGCCAGCCAGAACACGACGAACAGGATGATCGACGCGATGCCCAGCATGTCGGACTGCATCACCAGCCCGGCGATGAGCGGCACCATCAGGACGGCCGAGACGATCAACAGGAACAGCTGGAACATCCAGTACTCGCGACGGTTGGCACGGCCCTCGAACTGGGCATAACGCTTCAACGGCAGAATCATTTCCTGCACGGCATCGATCCTTGAAAAAGTAGCCGCGCAGTCTGCCAAAGGAACGCCCGCAGGACAATGTGATGACGAACCACACTTGACCGCCATTAGCCCTGTAGAGCCGAGCCATGCTCGGCTGCTGTTTCCGCAGGTGCTGCTGGCTCGGTCCAGAGTGGAGTCGAGCGTGGCTCGACGCTACATGAGCCGACTCAACGGCCCTTTGCGGCCCGCGCCGCCTCGCGCTCGGCGCGCAGCCGATCCAGCTTTTCCTTCAGCTTGATCTCCAGGCCGCGCGGCACCGGGTTGTAGTACACCCGTTCGCCCATCGCGTCCGGAAAACCGGTCTGGTCCAGCGCGATGCCTCCTTCGGCATCGTGGTCGTACTGGTATTCGGCGCCGTAGCCCAGTTCCTTCATCAGCTTGGTCGGCGCATTGCGCAGGTGCAGCGGCACCTCTTCGGTACCGCTCTGGCGCACGTCGGCCTTGGCCTGGTTGAACGCGGCGTAGCCCGCGTTCGACTTGGCGGTGCTGGCCAGGTACAGCACCAACTGGGCGAACGCGAGCTCGCCTTCCGGGCTGCCCAGCCGCTCGTAGATGTCCCAGGCTTCCAGCGCCATGCTCTGCGCGCGCGGATCGGCCAGGCCGATGTCCTCGATGGCCATGCGGGTCAGCCGGCGCGCGAGATACGACGGATCGCAGCCGCCATCGAGCATGCGGGTCAGCCAGTACAGCGCAGCATCGGGGTTGGAGCTGCGCACGGACTTGTGCAGCGCCGAAATCTGGTCGTAGAACTGCTCGCCGCCCTTGTCGAAGCGGCGGGTACGGTCGGCCAGCACCTGGGTCAGGGTCTGCGGGGTGATGCGGCCACCCTCCCCGCCCGCCAGTTCTGCGGCAATTTCCAACAGGGTCAGCGCACGGCGCACGTCACCATCGGCAGCGGTGGCGATTTCCAGCAGCAGCTCGGGAGCGACCTCGATACCCTCCTCGCCCAGGCCGCGCTCGCGATCCCCCAGCGCACGTTCCAGCGCTTCGACGATATCGGTTGGTGATACCGCTTCCAGCACATGCACGCGGCAACGCGACAGCAGCGCCGAATTCAGCTCGAACGATGGATTCTCGGTGGTGGCACCGACGAACAGGATGGTGCCGCGCTCGATATGCGGCAGGAACGCATCCTGCTGCGCCTTGTTGAAGCGATGTACCTCATCCACGAACAGCACGGTGCGGCGGCCTTCGGCGAAGCGTTGCGCGGCCTCGGCCAGCACCTGGCGCACCTCCGGCAGCCCGGACAGCACCGCGGAGATGGCGCGGAATTCAGCGTCGGAGTACTCGGCCAGCAGCAGCGCCAGCGTTGTCTTGCCGCAGCCCGGCGGCCCCCACAGGATCATCGAATGCACGCGCCCGGATTCGACGGCGCGACGCAGCGCACTGTCCGGCGCCAGCAGGCGTTTCTGCCCGACCATTTCGTCGAGGGTGCGCGGGCGCATGCGCTCGGCCAGCGGGCGCAGGTGATCCCGATCGACGCTCAGTAGATCGGGGCCAGGGGAGGAAGTGGAGCGATGTCTTGGCACGCGGCTATTGTACCGCGCCGCCCAACGGTAGCGCCGGGCCATGCCCGGCGGATCAAGCCGCAGGGATCAGTAGTGCCGGCCGCTGGCCGGCAGCTTGGCAATGTGTCGGAAATGAGCCGAAGCCGCCGCAGCCAATTCTTCGGTAAGCCACTGATTCACATGGAGTGTACTTTCCCGGGGGTCGTGCACCCTCGTCAGTAGCCGAGAATTTGGAACTCAACCCTTCAGGACCCAAGCGTGCGAGATCCCGAATCCAATCTCCTTGAGTTCATTGCTGGCTGCGCGGTCGACGAGGACATCTACTATCTGGCTGCCGCCCTTGGCCCCGGGCATGACTACTACGACCCGGATCCCGGCCCACCCACCCGCATGTTCGTCTTTGGCCGCACCCCCAAAGAGGAGTGGTTCTACCATGACCTGCAGGACTTCCAGGTCATGTCCACACAGTTTGTTCCAGAGGAGGAAGGCGGCCGCCCCCGTCGTGTGCTTGCCCTGGATTTCCATGGGCAGCTGGAAGATTACTCCCGTGCTGGGGCCACGATCGAGTACGTCTCGGCGGAAGGCGCCGACTTCCCCGGAGGTCTTACCTGTTTGCGATTGCTGGGCGACGACCTTTTCTGCGCGGGCACAAGAGGACAGATCCATCATCGGGGTGAAGCCGGATGGCAGCAGCTTCCAACCCAATTCGCGACTGTCTTCTGCGAGGAGGACGAAGACGACTCGGACCTGGATGACTTCGACAGTTGGCTCGACGATTTCGGCCATCTGCTCGAACTGGGCGATTTTCCCGCACTTCCTCAAGATCCGATGGAATGCTACGCAGAGCTTCGCCGGAGATTGGCCGATTGGCGCGCTCACATGACCGGTGTACGGGAGGATGGAGGATTCAACCAGCTACTCGCTGAGTTCCACGTGGGCAGCGTGAACGACCTCTGCGGAACGGGCTTTGCCGACCTCTACGCAATCGGCTCCCATGGCTTGATTGCGCACTGGGATGGCTCGAGCTGGACCGTGCCCGAACAAGTCACTACTGCGGAGCTGTTTCATGCTTGCAGGACTGACCAAGGCCGCCTCGTCTTTGTAGGCATGGACGGCACCATCGTTACGGGCGATATCTCCACTGGATTCGAGTGCCTGCACCACGAGGTCGGCGAAGGCATCAACTTCAACTCTGTGTGCCAGTACAAGCAACAGGTTTACATCGGCTCGGAGAATGGCGGCCTCTACGTCTACAGTCTAGAAACCGGCGTAGTTGAACCGTTGCTGGAAAGCATCCCCGAAGAACTGAGAGATGCAACGATTGTTGATATCAGTTCCGTCGGTAGCGTGCTGTGGGTGCTGACGCCCTGGGACCTGATTCGATTTGATGGCACCGCGTGGCAGGTGATCGTTCATCCGGACAACGGATGAGCCAGCCGGCCGGCCGGCCGGCAGATCCCAAGCGTGCCAGCCAACGGTTGGCACCCACCAGAGCAGGTAGCGCCGGGCCATGCCCGGCGACCGCCATCAATTACCGATAACGTCGGTGCCCTTGGGCGGCGTAAAGCTGAAGGTGCCTGCAGCGAAGCCCGGGTTGCGCTTCCAGCCACTGAAGCTGATCACGGTGCGCTGGCCGACCGCGTCGGTGATTTCCATCTTGGCCAAGCCCTGAGCGTTGAAGCCCAACGCGGCGTACTGGAAGCTGGCTTCGGTCTCGCGCTTCGGCGAAAGCGACAGCCACTGCAGGCCGTCGCGCTGTGCGGCCTCTTCACTGACGTCGTACTGCTGCTCCAGCAGCGCCGGGTTGATCAGTGCGGTCAGCGGGCTGTTCTGTTCTTCCTTGCCCTGCTCGCGCACGGTGGCCTGCTCCAGGTCCGGCTCGTACATCCAGACCTTCTTGCCGTCAGCCACGATCAACTGCTCGTGCGGGCGCACGTATTCCCAACGGAACAGGCGCGGCGCCGACAGCGCCACACGGCCGCTGGTCGATTCCTTCACCTTGCCGCGGCTGTCGAACACCTGCTGGCTGAACTGTCCGTCCAGGCCCTTCAGGCCACTGGTGAAAGTCTTCAGGTCATCGCGGGCGCCAGCCCAGGCGCTGCCGGCGGCGGCGCAGGCCACGGCCAGGGTGGTGGTGGCAAGGAAACGACGGAAGCGGAAGTTCATGCGGGAATCCTGTGGGCGCGGGCGCCAGGAAAGGTGGTTGCCAGTGTGCCCGGGGAAAGATGAATGGGCGATCAGGGCGACATTATGCCGCCCTGAACGTCCATCGGCGATTCAGCCACCGGATCCCGGCAGCTTGCCGTACAGCACCTGGCCACGGAAGCCACGCCGCACTTCGCGATACAGCGCGCGGAACGCCGGATAGTCCTGCGGCTGGCACAATGCCTCCGGGCCGCGCACCGCATTCTGCTGCAAGCGGTGGTGCACGATCACCTCCTGGCCCTCGCGACTCCAGTCCACGCGGTACTCGCCGGCGGCATTGGCGAAACGCTGGCTGGCCGGAATGGCGATGATCGGCGCGTTGGCCGGGAACTGCAGGCGATAGGTTTCCTCGCGCAGGCTGGCATTGCAGTAGAACGGCGTCTCGTTGGCCGGCGCCGAGGCGGTAGCGTACAGGCCACGCACCGACTCGCCACCTGGCGGGTCCGGCACGGCCATGCCGCCGGCCACGCTGAAGTCGGCGTAGTCCTCGGCCTGGAACGCCATGCGATAGCCAAACGGCCGGGTCAGGTCGACCGGCACGCCCTGGATCTGCAGCTGCCCTCGCCCGTCGAAACCGGACGCGGCCATGATCTGCTCCTCGGCGCGCGCACGGTTCTGCGCGTTGAGCTGGGAGAACTGGGCGCGCATGCCGATCTCGGCGTTCTCGCCCAGCTTCGGAATCGTCTCGCCGCGCAGGTTGCCGTTGGCATCAAACGTGAAACGCACCTCCATCGACGTCGCATTGCGCTCCGGCGTATTGGCCGGGGTACGCGCCAGCGTAGCGTCACGGGTACGCATCACCGGTGCACCCAGGTCACCCTCTGGCAGCTGACCGAAGCGCGCCCACGCGGTGGTCGAATCGAGGTACAGATCGAATTCGGGGATGTAGGTGATGGCGTGGTTGAAGCGGCCCAGCACCGGAATCTTCGGCAGCGTCGGGCCACCGCCCGCACCGATCAGCACCGGCGAGCTGGCGATGCCCTTGGCCGCCAGCAGCGCCTCCAGGATCGTCACATGGTCCTTGCAGTCGCCGTAGTGGTTGTCGAGGATGCTCTGCGCGCTGTTCGGCTCCAGGCCGCCGTTGCCCAGGTACACCGCCACATAGCGGATGTTCTGCGCGACCCAGCGATACAGCGCATCAGCCTGCTCGCGGCGGTCACTGATGCCGGCGGTGATCTCATCAGCCAGCGCCTGCAGCGCCGGGGTCACCTCGGCCGCCGGGCCCGCCTTGAGCTGGTAGGCGCGCCCCATCTGCGACCAGTCACGATACGTGCTGGCCATGATGTTCGGGCCGAACTCCCAGCCCGCCGCCGACCAGTTCTGCGCCGGCATCGCCTCACGACGCTGGTAGCGCCAGCGCCATTGCGCCTGGCCGTTCTTCACCGTCGGCCGGTCACTACCCTGCACGCCGCGGCTGTCGACGAACATCGGCAGGTTGGCCGGCGCACTCAGGGTGACCTCGGCGTCCTCGTACTCGGTGAAGACGTTGAAGGTCTCCCACAGGCCGAAATAGCCCGGGAAGTACGGCGTAGCCTGGGTGCGGCGCACCTGGTAGTACAGGCGCGTGCCCGGGGCCAGGTTCGGGAACACGATCACCCGCACCTTGCGGTCGGCATACATCGCCGCCGAGGCGCTGGAGTAGCTCTCCTGGGTGTAGATGCGGTCGGCCGGCACGTCGCGGCGCTGGCCATCGGCGGTGATGGTGTAGGCACCGAGCACTTCCAGCGTCTCCATCTTTTCGCTGTAGCTCAGCCGCACCTGGCTAAACTGCTCGACGGAGGCCTTGGTCTTGAGAAGGACTTCGTAGGTTTCGGTCTGCACATTGCCCGCATCGGGCCGCACCTGGTAGTCGGCGCGGTAACGGACAATGCTGAAATTATTGCTGGCTTCGGTATCGCCGCTGGTGGAAGGCGGCGCCGTGGCGGGCGCGGAGGTGGCGGTGTCTGCCAGTGCCGGGCCGGCAGCCATCAGGGCTACCAGCGCCAGCGCCAGCGCGCTTGGTACGGGGTGAAGCATGCGTCGGTTCCTTGGACGTCGTGGGGGATACGTCGGGTCTTACTTCGGCGGCGGCGGTGCCAGCACCGTGCGGTCGCCGTTGTGCTCGGGCGGGCTGACCACGCCGGCCGCTTCCATGGCCTCGATCAGTCGCGCTGCACGGTTGTAGCCGATCTTCAGCCGGCGCTGCACGCCGGAAATCGAGGCGCGGCGGGTCTCGGTGACCACCCGCAGCGCTTCGTCATACAGCGGGTCGGACTCGTCGCCGGCTGCACTGGTCTCGGGCAGGCCGGTGGCACCGACGACCACGCCGTCGCCCATCGTCTGCACCTCGTCCAGCACCCCGTCGACATAGTCGGCCGGGCCCATCGCCTTGAGGTGCTCGACCACGCGGTGCACTTCATCGTCGGACACGAACGCACCGTGCACACGCTCGGGCAGCGCGGTGCCCGGCGGCAGGTACAGCATGTCGCCATGGCCGAGAAGGGTTTCCGCGCCGGACTGGTCGAGGATGGTGCGCGAGTCGATCTTGGAGCTGACCTGGAAGGCGATACGGGTCGGGATGTTGGCCTTGATCAGGCCGGTGATCACGTCCACCGACGGGCGCTGCGTGGCCAGGATCAGGTGGATGCCGGCCGCTCGCGCCTTCTGCGCCAGGCGCGCGATCAGCTCTTCCACCTTCTTGCCGACGATCATCATCATGTCGGCGAATTCGTCGATGAAGATGACGATGAACGGCAGCGTCTCCAGCGGACGCGGTGCCTCGCCCAGCTCCGGGTTCGGCTTGAACAGCGGGTCCATCAGCGGCTGGCCGGCGTCCTGGGCTTCCTTCACCTTCTTGTTGAAGCCGGCCAGGTTGCGCACGCCCACCGCGCTCATCAGCTTGTAGCGGCGCTCCATCTCGGCCACGCACCAGCGCAGGCCGTTGGCGGCCTCCTTCATGTCGGTGACCACCGGCGCCAGCAGGTGCGGGATGCCCTGGTAGACGCTCAGTTCGAGCATCTTCGGGTCGATCATCAGCATCCGCAGGTCTTTCGGCGAGGCCTTGAACAACAGGCTCAGCACCATCGCATTGACCGCCACCGACTTGCCCGAACCGGTGGTACCGGCCACCAGCAGATGCGGCATGCGTGCCAGGTCGGCCACGGTCGGGCGACCGGCAATGTCCTTGCCCAGCGCCAGGGTCAGTACGCTGGCCGACTTGTCATATTCCTTCGAGCGCAGCAGTTCGGACAGGAAGATCATCTCGCGGGTGACGTTGGGGATTTCCAGGCCGATCACCGACTTGCCCGGAATGACATCGACCACGCGCACCGACTTCACCGACAGGCCACGCGCGATGTCCTTGTCCAGCGAACTGATCTGGCTGACCTTGATACCCGGTGCTGGCTCGATCTCGAAGCGGGTGATGACCGGGCCGGGATTGGCGCCGACCACCTGCGCATCGATGCGGAAGTCCTTCAGCTTGAACTCGATCTGCCGCGACAGGGTTTCCAGTGTTTCTTCGTCGTAGCCCTTCGGCTGCGGCTTGGGATCATCCAGCAGCGCCAGCGGCGGCAGGTCGGAACCATCGCCGTTGACGCCGCGGAACATCGGAATCTGGGTATCGCGCTTGGCCCGATCACTCTTCTCGATCACCGGCTCCGGACGCGGCTCGATCTTCACCGGCTCGCGCTTGGCGCGCACCTCGGCGTCGGCCTTGCGTACTTCCTGGCGTTCCTCGCGCATCACCCGGGTCTGCTTCCACTCGGTGACTTCTTCCTTCTTGCGTTCCAGCAACGGCGCCAGCGACATCACGCCGCGGCCGATCTTCTCCATCACCGTGAACCAGGACAGCCCGGTGGCCAGGGTGATCGAGGCCAGCAGCAGCACCAGCACGAACAGGTTCGCCCCCAACGCGCCGAAGCCCACCGTGAGCGAATTGCCGACCAGCTTGCCGAGGATGCCGCCGGCACTGGCGACATCGCCACTGAACAGGCGCACATGCAGGAAGCCGGTGCCGGCGATCAGGAAACCGACCAGACCGACCAGGCGCAATGCCGGATCCAGGTCGTTCTCGCCCTTGCTCTCGCGCTTGAGGCCGAACATGGCGATCCACGCCAGCGCGCCGAGCACCACCGGCAGCAGGAAGGCGATGTAGCCGAACAGCTGCAGCAGCACGTCGGCGATCCAGGCGCCGGCGCGGCCGCCCAGGTTGTGCACCGGCGCAACCACGCTGCCGGTGTGCGACCAGCCCGGATCAGTCGCTGAATAGGTGAAAAGACTGGCCGCCAGATACAGCAGGGCCGGCGCGATGGCGATCAGGCCCAGGTCGCGCCAGAGGCGCTGGCGGCGTGGATTGTCGGTCGTCGCCGCCGCGGCCGTGCGACGTGACGCCTTGCTGTCGTCGGACTTGGAGCGTTCGGGGACCTGCTTCGCCACCTTAGACCATACCTTTGGAATGCGCTGTTAGTGATTGATAATAAATGAGACGGCGTCAGTTTTCAGTTATGCGACGTCCGACAGGGCAATCCGAGGGCCGAAACCACTGCTGGATGACGGCGTTCCGTTCATCGGCTTGAATCGCCCTGCCCCAGCCGCCACTCTATGACCAGCCACGGATGCTGCGCAAACATCGCCAGCGCCTTGTCCCATCTACCTTTTCGCGAGTCTACATGAGCACCAGCCTGCCCTCCCGCCACCAGCGCCTCGTCATCCTCGGTTCCGGACCGGCCGGTTGGACCGCCGCCGTCTACGCCGCCCGCGCCAACCTGAAGCCGGTCGTCATCACCGGCCTGCAGCAGGGCGGCCAGCTGATGACCACCACCGAGGTGGACAACTGGCCGGGTGACGCCCACGGCCTGATGGGCCCGGACCTGATGGCGCGCATGCAGGCCCACGCCGAGCGCTTCGAGACCGAGGTCATTTTCGACCACATCCACACCGCCGACCTGTCGCAGCGCCCGTTCAAGCTGATCGGCGACAGCCACGAGTACACCTGCGATGCGCTGATCATCGCCACCGGCGCGACCGCCAAGTACCTGGGCATCCCGACCGAAGAGACCTTCAAGGGCCGCGGCGTCTCCGCCTGCGCCACCTGTGACGGCTTCTTCTACCGCGACCAGGACGTGGTCGTGGTCGGCGGTGGCAACACCGCCGTGGAAGAGGCCCTTTACCTGTCCAACATCGCCCGCAAGGTCTATCTGGTCCACCGCCGCGACACCCTGAAGGCGGAAAAGATCATGCAGGACAAGCTGTTTGCCAAGGTTGCTGCCGGCAAGATCGAGACCGTCTGGCACCACCAGGTGGAGGAAGTGCTGGGCAACGACGCCGGCGTGACCGGCGTGCGCGTGAAGTCGACGCTGGACGGCATTACCCGTGACATCGACGCCCACGGCTTCTTCGTGGCCATCGGCCACCATCCGAATACCCAGCTGTTCGACGGCCAGCTGGCGATGAACAACGGCTACCTGGAGATCCGCTCGGGCCTGGGCGGCAACGCCACCCAGACCTCGGTGGAAGGCGTATTTGCTGCCGGCGACGTGGCCGACCAGCACTACCGCCAGGCGATCACTTCGGCCGGCTTCGGCTGCATGGCCGCCTTGGACGCCGAGCGCTACCTGGACGCCCAGGGCAAGGCCAGCTGAGAGGCTGACCCGCTCCTGCAGGGTCGAGCCACGCCCGACTCCGGATGATAGGCCGACGCCAGTGCGTCGGCCTTTCTGTTTCATCTGCCCTATCCTTCTCCCATGCCTTCCCCCCGCTTTCTCCACTCCCTGCAGTCCATTGCCGCGACCGACTGGGATGCCCTGCACGACGGCCGCAACCCCTTCGTCACCCATGCCTTCCTTTCCGGGCTTGAACAGCACGGTTGCCTGCGCGAGGACTGGGGCTGGCAGGCCCGGCACTTCACGCTCTGGGAAGGCAACACCCTGGTCGGCGCCATTCCGGGCTACCTGAAGACCAATTCGCACGGCGAGTTCGTGTTCGACCATGCCTGGGCCAACGCGTATGCGCGGCATGGCCGCGACTACTATCCGAAGTGGCTGGGCGCAGTACCTTACTCGCCGGTCACTGGCCCGCGGTTGTTGGCACGTCACGATTCAGGGCGCGCCGCCCTGCTTTCGGCATTGCGCGAGGCCCTGCCCGCGCTGGAGGTATCCTCGGCCCATATCAACTTCCACACCGCAGTGGACGAGGCCCTGTTCGGCGATGACTGGCTGCTGCGCGAGGACGTGCAGTTCCAGTGGCAGAACCCGGGTGACTGGGCGACATTCGAGCAGTTCCTCGGTGCGATGAACCACAAGCATCGGAAGAACATCCGCCAGGAACGGGCCAAGGTCACCCGCCAGGGCATCAGCTTCCGCGTGGTACACGGCGATGAAGCCAGCCGTGCCGACCTGCAGGCGATGTACCGCTTCTACCTGCAGACCTTCCTCGAGTACGGCAACGCCCCGGCACTGACCGAGGCCTTCCTGCGCCATCTGGCCATTTCATTGGGACGCGGGCTGGTGCTGTTCCTGGCCGAACAGGACGGCGAGCCGATTGCCGGCGCGCTGTGCCTGCGCGGTGGCGACACGCTGTACGGCCGCTACTGGGGTGGCGCTACCCTGCCCGGCCTGCATTTCGAGGCCTGTTACTACCAGGGCATCGAGTACTGCCTGCGCGAAGGCCTGAGCCGTTTCGAGCCCGGCGCTCAGGGCGAGCACAAGCTGGCGCGGGGATTCCTGCCGACACTGGTGCGCAGCCGACACTGGGTGGCCGATCCGGAGTTCGCAGAAGCACTGCAGGACTGGTGCCGGCAGGAGCGGCAGAGTGTGCGGCGGTACCAGCAGGAATTGCAGGGGCATGGTCCGTTCCGCGTAGAGCCGTAGAATCGGGCCGGATGAGGCCCCCGGAAAGGTGTGCCAACCAAGATTGGCACCGGCAGCGCGTGCGCATCCCAGTCGCATCACCACGGCGAATACAATGACGGCATGACCCGCCAGCTGCCCTGGCGCCTGGCCGATGCGCCGGACGCGCCCTTCCCTCCGGCCGAGACCGCACTGCGCCAGCCCGATGGCCTGCTCGCGGTGGGCGGCGACCTGCATCCGGTGCGACTGCTCAACGCCTATGCCGGCGGCATCTTCCCGTGGTTCAGCGAGGGCGAGCCAATCCTGTGGTGGTCGCCAGACCCGCGCATGGTGTTCCGCACCGAGGGCGTGCACCTGTCCAGCCGCTTCCGCCGCCAGTTGCGCGGCAGCACGTGGGAGATCACCGCCGACATCGCTTTCAGTCGTGTGATGCGTGCCTGCGCCGCAGCACCGCGACCGGGCCAGGACGGTACGTGGATCAGCCCGGCGATGGTCGAGGCTTATGGCCAGCTGCACGATCTCGGCTTTGCCCATTCCTTCGAGGTCTGGGACCGGCAGACGCTGGTCGGCGGCATCTATGGGGTGGCGATCGGATCGATGTTTTTCGGCGAAAGCATGTTCAGTGGCGCCAGCGGCGGCTCCAAGATCGCCCTGGCCGCCCTCGCATCCACCCTGCGTGACTGGGGCTGGGAACTGATCGATGCCCAGGTGGAGAACCCGCACCTGCTGCGGATGGGCGCCGAGCACCTGCCGCGCGCGGACTTTCTGGAGCACGTCCGTCAGGCCGTACACCGTGACGGCCGTGAAGGCCCCTGGACCCAGGCGGTCGGACGCTTGCCAGCACGGCGTTTGGCCGGGGGTTAACACAAACTTTGCAAGCCGGGCCCATCACGCGTAAAATACCGCGCCTTAGGCCCAGCGTGGCCGTTTTCTGAACCGCACAGGACTACATGTCGAAAGACGATTCCATCGAGTTCGAGGGCACCGTCAGCGAGACGCTGCCGAACACCACTTTCCGCGTTCGTCTGGAAAATGGGCACGAAATCATCGCCCACATCTCCGGCCGCATGCGCAAGAACTACATCCGCATCCTCACCGGTGACCGGGTCAAGGTTGAAATGACCCCGTACGACCTGACCAAGGGTCGTATCACCTACCGCATGAAGTAAGCGGTCGGCGCAGTGCGCCACTCCGACAGGGCCGGCCTCGCTGCTGGCCCTTTGTCGTGCGCGGAAGAAAATACGCGGCACCGAGATCGTCCGATTTTCGTCCTTGTCTGAAATCCAGCATCGCGCCGGAACTCTAGACTCAACGCGTTCTTCACAGAGGGCGCTGCGCGCATGACCTACCTGATCGTCCTGGACCCGCAGTCCGTCACCAGCCGCTGCTACGCCAGCAAGGGGCCGGACGGCACCTGGTTCGGCCAGCCCTGCCTGGTCTGTACCAGCATGGACGCATCCCACCCACTGTATCTGGCCGTGCAGCGCGAGGTCCCACACATGGGCAGCACACTCAAGCAGCGCCTGCATATTCCACATGAGGCAGTCGCATTCGTCATCGAGGATGGCGGCGACCAAGGGCGCCAGCAAGGATTCCGCTCAATCGCCGCCTGACGCGCCAAAGGTCATCGTGACCGATCTCACCGTGACGTCGGTCAGCCTTGCTTGCGGCAGATTCGCATTTGCAGCGGCTGCGGCAACCTGGAATCCGATCCAGTCCGGATCGCCGCCCCTGCCCCGCCATGAACCTGTCTTCCCTGCTGGTCCCCCTGGCTTTGTCTGCCATCACCCTGGCGCCGCCCGCCCATGCCGCTGGCACCCCGCCGGCGCAATGCGTACCACTGACCGGCGAACAGCAGATCGTTCGCGCCGGCGCTGACAGGAACGTCCTGCTTCGCGCCGGTGAAGACCACTATGTGGTGCATTTCCGCAACAGCTGCCCTTCTGCCGTGCTGGCCACCCGCCTCGGCTTCAAGACCGACGGCAAGGAGGCTGACCAGCTGTGCAGCGAGGGCCGAAGCGCTCTGGACACCGGTCGCGGCAGCTGCGAGGTTGCGCGCATCGAGCCGATCGATGCCGGGCGGTTCAAGCGCGAAGCGCGCCGCCGCAGCCGGTGACAGCAGACAGGACAAGGGCGGCCGAAGCCGCCCTTGTCGCGAGATACGTCAACGCGTCGCGGCAACCAGCGACAACACTCTCGGTTGCGCGCGCTGCCGCGCCAACCAAAGATCGTAGCTGGATTGCAGCCCCATCCAGAAAACCGCGGTACTCACTCCCGCCATCTCCAGGCGGATAGCCAGGTCGGGACTGATGCCCGCCTTGCCGTTCAGGACCCGCGAAAGGGCCACCCGTGACATTGCCAGGCGCTCGGCCGCCTCGGTCACAGACAGATCCATTGGATCAAAGACCATTGCCTTGATCGTCTGCCCCGGATGCGGATGGTGATGAATCATGCGCGACCTCAGTGATAGTCCAGGTAATCCAGCAGCTCCACGCCGCTGCCGGTGAAACGGAAGGTAATCCGCCAGTTTCCGTTGACCCATACAGACCAATGTCCTTTCAGGCCGCCCCGGAGCTTATGCAGGCGCAGCCCGGGCATGGCCAGATCCTCAGGACCCGAAGCCACATCCAGGATCGTCAGGATCATCAACACCTTGCTGGCATGACTGTGGCGGATTCCACTACTGCTGCCGGAACGGTAGAACCGCTCAAGGCCCTTGTGACGAAAACCGATGATCATTACTGTATCCTGTATCGTTACGCGATACAAACAGGGCAGCACCCCATCGCGACCAGAAGACAGCATTGGCACCTGCATTCCGTTCAAGCAAGGCCGCAGACGACAGGCCCACTGGAAACAACAAGGGCGGCCGAAGCCGCCCTTGTCATTCCCAGTCTTTCACGCCAAGCCTTCAGCTCACTCCACCGTAACCGGCAGCAGCCGCTCCGGCTCGGCCTGGGTCTCGACCACCAGCTCGTCGTCGCGGACATCGATGCTGACCTTGCCACCGTTGACCAGCTTGCCGAACAGCAGCTCGTCGGCCAGCGGACGCTTGATCTTGTCCTGGATCACGCGGGCCATCGGGCGCGCACCCATCAGCGGGTCGAAGCCGTGGTGGGCCAGCCAGTCGCGGGCGGTCGGGGTGGCCGACAGGCTCACGTGCTTGTCCTGCAGCAACATCTCCAGCTCGATCAGGAACTTGTCAACCACGCGCAGGATGTGCTCGAAGCCCAGCGCCTGGAACTGCACCACCGCATCGAGGCGGTTGCGGAACTCCGGGGTGAAGCTGCGGCGGATGGTCTCCATCGCATCGGTGGCATGGTCCTGCTTGGTGAAGCCGATCGAGCGCCGCGAGGCCTGTGCCGCGCCGGCATTGGTGGTCATCACCAGCACCACGTTCTTGAAGTTGGCTTCACGACCGTTGGTATCGGTCAGCACGCCGCGGTCCATCACCTGCAGCAGGATGTTGAAGATGTCCGGGTGCGCCTTCTCGATCTCGTCCAGCAGCAGCACGCAGTGCGGTGTCTTGACGATCTTCTCGGTCAGCAGGCCGCCCTGGTCGAAGCCGACATAGCCCGGAGGGGCGCCGATCAGGCGGCTGATCGAATGCGGCTCCATGTACTCGGACATGTCGAAGCGGACCAGCTCGATGCCCAGCTGCAGCGCCAGCTGCTTGGTCACCTCGGTCTTGCCGACGCCGGTCGGGCCGGCGAACAGGAAGTTGCCGATCGGCTTCTCCGGGTTGCCCAGGCCCGAGCGGGCCAGCTTGATCGCCGAGGACAGCGTCTCGATCGCCGGATCCTGCCCGAAGATCACCATCTTCAGGTTACGCTCCAGATGCTGCAGCACGTCCTTGTCGGTGGCGCTGACCTGCTTGGTCGGGATACGCGCCATCTTGGCCACGATCGCTTCCACTTCCTCGACGTCGATCAGCTCCTTGCGCTGGCCTTCCGGCAGCAGGCGCTGGCGGGCACCGGCCTCGTCGATCACGTCGATGGCCTTGTCCGGCAGCAGGCGGTCGCCGATGTGCTTCACCGACAGGTCCACCGCCGCCTGCAGCGCTTCGTCCGAATAGGTCACGCTGTGGTGCAGCTCGTATTTGGACTTCAGGCCCTGCAGGATCTCGTAGGCCTCGCCCACGGTCGGCTCTACGATATCAATCTTCTGGAAGCGGCGGGCCAGCGCCCGGTCCTTCTCGAAGATGCCGCGATATTCCTGGAAGGTGGTCGAGCCGATGCAGCGCAGCTCGCCGGAGGCCAGCGCCGGCTTGATCAGGTTGGACGCATCCATGGTGCCACCCGACGCCGAGCCGGCGCCGATGATGGTGTGGATCTCGTCGATGAACAGCACGGCGTTGGGCACCTTCTTCAGCGCGGTCAACACACCCTTCAGCCGCTTCTCGAAGTCGCCGCGGTACTTGGTGCCGGCCACCAGCGCGCCCAGGTCGAGCGAGTAGATCACCGCGTCGGCCAGCACGTCGGGCACCGAGCCCTCGACGATGCGGCGGGCCAGGCCCTCGGCGATGGCGGTCTTGCCCACGCCAGCCTCGCCCACGTACAGCGGATTGTTCTTGCGGCGCCGGCACAGGACCTGGATGGTGCGCTCGATCTCATCGCCACGACCGACCAGCGGATCGATGCGGCCGGACCGGGCCTGTTCGTTGAGGTTGCTGGCGAATTCGGTCAGGGCATCGCCCTTCGGCTCGCCATCCCCGCCTTCCATGCGGCCCTCACCCTCGGAGGAAGAGGACGGCTGCTCGCCTTCCTCGCCCAGCTTGGCGATGCCGTGGGACAGGTAATTGACCACATCCAGCCGGGTGACATCCTGCTGGTTGAGGTAGTAGACAGCGTGGGAGTCCTTTTCGCCGAAGATGGCGACCAGCACGTTGGCGCCGGTGACCTCCTTCTTGCCCGAGGACTGCACGTGGTACACGGCCCGCTGCAGCACCCGCTGGAAGCCCAGGGTCGGCTGGGTGTCACGGCCGTCATCTTCGGCCAGGCGGGACACCGAGGCCTCGATGGCCTGCTCCAGCTCCTGGCGCAGGCGTTCGGCGTCGGCACCGCAGGCCTTCAGTACGGCCTGGGCGGACGGGTTGTCGAGCAGTGCCAACAGCAGGTGTTCGACCGTCATGAACTCATGCCGGGCCTCACGGGCGCGCTTGTAGCACTGGCCGATGGTGTGTTCGAGGTCTTTGCTGAACATGGATTACTCCGGCGGCAGATGGGAACAATATGCGGCCTGACTACGCGATTTCCATCACCCTAGCGGATTGCTGCGTTCAGATGGCGTTAGCACTGCAGAACGCTTGATCTTCATTCACTCCAGAAGACCTCAACCGGTATGAGCGAACCCTACCTGAGCCGCTGGCGATTGCGGCGTGATGGCCCGGCCATCTGCACGCCCCACGCCCGGCTCTGGCCGGTGCTGACCGCTGCCGGCGCGCCGGCGATGCTGAAGATCAGCAGCGAAGCGGAGGAGCAGAACAGCCACCGCCTGCTGCGCTGGTGGGACGGTGATGGCGCTGCCCGCTTGCTGGCCCACGAGGGGCCGGCGATCCTGATCGAGCGCGCCGAAGGCGATTCGCTGCGGCAACGCTCGATCGCGGGCGACGATGACGCCTGCACCACGGTCCTGTGCCAGGTCCTGCAGCGGCTGCACGGGCCACGGAGCGCGCCGCCAGCGGAACTGGTCTGCCTGCGTAGATGGTTCGCCGACCTGCTGCAGCCAAGGGCTGCGCTGCCGCCACTGCTGGAACAGTGCAGATCACTGGCGGAGGGGTGCTGCGTGACGAACAGGAGATCCGGCCGCTGCACGGCGACCTGCACCACGACAACGTGCTCGACTTCGGCGCGCGCGGCTGGCTGGCGATCGACCCGAAGCGGCTGCTGGGCGAGCGCGCGTTCGATTACACGACGCTGTTCAGCAACCCGGATCTCTGCGGCCCGGGCATCCATGTGGCCACCCGGCCCGAGCGGTTTGCCGCGCGCGTAGAACAGGTGACCGCGCTGGCCGGCCTCGAGCGCACCCGCCTGCTGCGTTGGGTTGCTGCCAGCGCAGGGCTGTCGGCGGTGTGGTTCCGCGATGATGGCGACCCAGCGGTTGTGGACGAATCGGTCGCGAGGATGGCGTTGCAGGCGCTGGCGGAAGCGTGATCCGGCTGTAGAGCCGAGCCTGCGCTCGGCTGCTCTGCCAGCGATCTGGATACCTGCACGAACAGCAGCCGAGCATGGGCTCGGCTCTACAAAAGGCCGGTCAGGCCTTCTCCATCGTGCACAGCAGCGGATGCTGGTTCATCCGCGAATACTCGTTGACCTGGGCCACCTTGGTCTCGGCCACTTCGCGGGTGAACACCCCGCACACGCCACGGCCGCGGGTATGGACGTGCAGCATCACCTGCGTGGCCTTGTCCAAGTCCATGTTGAAGAACTGCTGGAGCACGTCCACCACGAAATCCATCGGGGTGTAGTCGTCATTGAGCAGCATCACCTGGTAGAACGGCGGCGGCGCCACTTCCGGGCGCGCAGGTTCTACGGCAACGCCGTGCTCGTGCTGGGAATCGGGGGAGGACTCATGGGGCATCCGTCCATTATAGAGGCTCGGAGAAGCCTGCGTCGGCCCGCCGCAGATTGGACGGCACGCACGGCCGCCGTCACAATTGCATCCTCTCTCAACACTGTTTCACAGGATCTTCATGAAAAGGACCCTTCTTACCGCCCTGTTGATCGCCCTGGCTCCTGCCGGCGCCGCCACCGCCGCAACCACCGCCGACAAGTCCGTGGGCCGCCACCTGGACAAGCTGGGCTATACCTATGAAGTCGACGAGGACGGCGACTACCGCATGGTCTTCGACGTCGAGGGTGACCGCACCCAGATGGTCTACGTGCGCTCGGCGGTGGAAGATTTCGGCAGCCACAACATCCGCGAGATCTGGTCGCCGGCGTACAACGCCAAGACCAAGCAGTTCCCGGTGGCCGTGGCCAACCGCCTGCTGGAAGATTCGCAGGACGCCAAGATGGGCGGCTGGGTCAAGCAGGACACCACCGCCATGTTCGTGGTGAAGATCGATGCCGATGCCACCCCGGACCAGCTCAGCGACGCCATCGATGCGGCCATCCGCACCGCCGACGCGATGGAGCTGGAGCTGACCAAGAAGGACGAGTTCTGAGTTGAACGCCACGCCGGACCCGCGCTGGGCACCGCACGCCACCGTCGCCACGGTGGTGGTCGACGGCGGCCGCGTGCTGCTGGTTGAAGAGACCATCGACGGCCGCCAGGTGCTGAACCAGCCTGCCGGCCACCTCGAGCCGGGCGAAAGCCTGGCCGAGGCAGCCCTGCGCGAGACCCGCGAGGAAACCGGCTGGACGGTGCAGCTGACCCATTTCATCGGCTGCTACCAGTGGACTGCCGGCAACGGCACCGCGTTCCTGCGCTTCTGCTACGCCGCGCGCCCGCTCTCGCACGACCCGGCGCAGCCGCTGGACACCGGCATCGACCGCGCGCTGTGGCTGACCCCGGCCGAGCTGCAGGCCGCCGGCGAGCGCCAGCGCAGCCCGCTGGTCTGGCAGGTGGTGGCTGATTACCTGGGTGGCCAGCGCCATCCGCTTTCGCTGGTCCGGGAGGTCGCATGAGCACGCCGCGCGTGATGGTGGGCGTCTCCGGTGGCGTAGACTCTTCCGTCGCGGCCTGGCGCCTGGTACAGCAGGGCGAGGCCGTGGCAGGCCTGTTCATGCAGAACTGGGCCGACGACGGCAGCGGTGACTGCCGCGCTGAGGATGACCGCCGCGATGCGGTCGCCGTATGCGGCCTGCTCGGTATCCCGTTCCACTTCCGGGACTTCTCCAGCGAGTACTGGCAGGGTGTGTTCGAGCACTTCCTGGCCGAGTACGCCGCTGGCCGCACGCCGAACCCGGACGTGCTGTGCAACCGCGAGGTGAAGTTCAAGCATTTCCTGGATGCCGCCCGCGAGCTGGGCGCCGAGCGCATCGCCACCGGCCATTACGCGCGCGTAGCCCAGCGCGGTGGCCAATGGCTGCTGCTGCGTGGCGCCGACCGCTCCAAGGACCAGAGCTACTTCCTGCACCAGCTGGGCCAGGCGCAGCTGGCAGCGACCCTGTTCCCGATCGGCGACCTGGAAAAGACCGACCTGCGCCGGATTGCGCGCGACGTCGGCCTGCCGACCCACGCCAAGAAGGATTCCACCGGCATCTGCTTCATCGGCGAGCGCGACTTCCGCGACTTCCTCGGTCGCTACCTGCCGGCCAAGCCTGGGCAGATCGTGGACCCGGCCGATGGCACCGTGATCGCCGAACACCCGGGCGTGTTCTATTTCACGCTGGGTCAGCGCGAGGGCCTGAACATCGGCGGCGTACGCGGCCGCCCGGCCGCACCGTGGTACGTGGTCGGCAAGGATGTGGCCAGCAACGTGCTGTACGTCGACCAGGACCGCGACAGCAAGTGGATGCTTTCCAACCGGCTGCGTTCGGAAACCGCGCACTGGATCGCCGGCTCGCCGCCGGCACGGCGCTTCGAATGCACCGCCCAGACCCGCTACCGCCAACCTGACGAGCCGTGTACGGTCCAGGTGCTGGACGATGGCAGCGTGCTGGTCACCTTCGCGCGCCCGCAGCGTGCCGTTACCCCCGGTCAATCGCTGGTGCTGTATGACGGTGATGTGTGCCTGGGTGGCGCGGTGATCGCCGCCACCGATGCGCCGCTGGAACAGCGCCTGCGCACCACCCCTTCCCCTTTTGAGGTATCCGCTGCATGAGTTTCACTGTCGACGACCGCGTCCTGGCCCTGGCCGGCATTGCCCAGGCCCTGCAGCAGGTCCGCCGCATCGCCGATACCGGCCATTCCGACGCCGCCGCCGTGCGCACCGCCGTGGACAGCGTGTTCCGCGTGGATGCGTCCTCGCCGCAGGCGGTGTTCGGAGACCGCCATGCACTGAAGGCCGGGCTGCGCCTGCTGCACAACTACTTCCGCAACCAGGGCCAGGATCCGATCCTGCCCAAGCTGGCCCTGTCGGTGCTGCAGCTGGAGCGCCGCTTCGTTCAGGATGGCGCCACGGTGAACAAGGTCGCCTCGGGCATCGAGCGCGCCCAGCGCCAGGCCGCCGAGCTGGGCGACAGCGGCCACCCGGATGTGCTGGCCAGCCTGGGCAGCCTGTACGCGGACACCATCAGCCACCTCAAGCCGCGGGTGATGGTGCAGGGCAACCCGCACTACCTGGGCCAGGCTGGCGTGGTGGCCGAGATCCGCGCCCTGCTGCTGGCAGCGGTGCGCTCGGCGGTGCTGTGGCGGCAGCTGGGCGGCAGCTACTGGGACTTCCTGTTCGGCCGCAAGGCGATGATCGAGGCGGTGGACCGCCAGCTGGCGTAAGCGCATGGGGTCCGGGCGCTTTTCCATGGAAAAGGGAATCGGACACCGAATCACCGCCAGCGCCGGAAAACCGGTGCATTCAGAATGCACTTCGGGGCACATCGACGTTAAAGAGAAAGGGGGTACGGCCGATACATCCTCCGTGCACCTCCCGAGAACGTCCATGTACTCACGCATTTTCATCCGTCTGGCCGCCCCCCTGGCTCTGACCCTGCTGCTCCCCTTCGCCATCGGTTTCGAATGGCCGGCCGCCCTGCGCTGGGCGATCCTGACCACGATGACGCTGAGCTGGCTCGGCTTTGCGTGGTGGACCACCCGCGCCCAGGCGCACCGTTCCCCGGAACATGCCCGTGTCCTGCGTGAGCAGGACCAGCTGCTGACCGAACTGCGCAATTTCGTCGGCAACGAGATCGACGGTTCGCGCGGCGAAGTGGAACGCGCCCGTGACCTGATCCGCCAGGCCGTCTCCAGCCTCGGTGGCAGCTTCGATGCGATGAACCGCAAGTCGCGCCAGCAGAGCCAGGCCCTGTCGCGCATCGTCGACCGCGCCGGTGATGAAGGCAACGCCGGCCTCGACGTTGCCCGTTTCGCCCAGCACGCCAGCCACCGCATGGAGCAGCTGGTGGAAGCGCTGGAACAGGTCAGCGGCCAGAGCAGCACCACCGTGCAGCACATCGACCAGATGGCGCAGCACCTGGATGGCATCTTCGCGCTGCTGGAAGACGTCAAGTCGATCGCCGACCAGACCAATCTGCTGGCGCTGAACGCGGCCATCGAAGCGGCGCGTGCCGGTGAAGCCGGTCGTGGCTTCGCCGTGGTCGCCGACGAAGTGCGCAACCTGTCCGAGCGCTCGACCACCTTCAACGAGCAGATCCGCAAGCTGGCACACAGCTCCAAGGACGCCATTGCCAAGGTGCGCGAGACGGTCTCGCACATGGCCTCGCGCGACATGGACCGCTCCCGCGAAGCACGCCAGGAAGCGGCGGCGATGCTCGACAACGTCGCGCAGATCAACGCGTCGCTGGGCGACGGCATGCGTGAAGTGTCCGAGTGCGCCCGTGCGATCGATGGCAGCGTGGCCGAGGCCGTGCGCGCCCTGCAGTTCGAGGACATCGCCACCCAGGCCCTGGGCGGCGTGCACACCCACCTGGACCGCCTGACCGCGATCAACCGCGAAGCGGTGGCCCTGCAGGAGCTGCTGCACCGCAATGGCGGCGTGTTCGACGAAGAGATCGCCACCGCCCTGCAGCGCACCGGCAACCGCCTGCGCGAACTGCGCAGCGAATGGGAACGCCCGCCGCACAAGCCGGTTGCCCAGCAGAGCATGGGCGCCGGCACCGTCGAGCTGTTCTGATCCTGATGTCCGCTGCCCTCGCCAGCAGCCCGCAAGGCCCCGGTTCGTCCGGGGCCTTTGCCTGTAACCCGCCATTGGATGCATCCTGTACGCGCACCATGACCCTGATCCGCGCCTTGCCCGCCCTCACCGACACCGAACGCCCGCGCAACGCGAGCGTGCGTGAGCAGCTGCAACAGCTGGAGGATGTGGCACGCGAGGAGATCCGCGAGCTGCAGCAACTGGCGGACGCGCGCCCGGCCCCGTCGCGGGCGGACGAGGCGCTGCTGGGCCTGGCCTGGGATCTCGGGCTGGATGGGGATGCGCTTAAGTAGATCCACGCCATGCGTGGATGGGCCGTCGCGCATGGCATGATCCACCGGTACCCTTCATGGAAGACCGATGGCCATCGCTCTGATCGCACTTCTGCTGATCGAGACCGTCCTTATGATGGCCTGGGTGGCCGGCTATTTCAGCTGGGGCATCACCCTGTTCAACGAACGCATTGCGGCGTCACCGGCCATGCAGGCCCGCCTCTCGCTGGGCAGCCTGGAACGTGACCTGCCGCAGGACAAGTGGCTGCAACTGGCCTTCCATGCGCTGCCTGACGGCAGCATGGCGTTCCGTGAGAGCTTTGCGCCGAGCTTCGGCCTGCGCTACTTCCCGGTGATGCGCGGTCGCATCGTACTCAACGCGCGACGGCACGAGGTGCGGGTGACGGGCCTGTGCAGCTGGTTCGTGGCGATCCTGTCGCTGCTGCTGTTGCCGCTGGTGGCGATGCGCCCGATGGTGGCGCCGATGCTGCTGGTACTGCCGCTGTTCCTGGCCAGCTATCTGGTCCAGAAGCGGCGCTATGCGGCCGTCGTCGAGGCCCTGCGCATGCAGTTGAAGGCGGAATTTTCGAGGTAGATCCACGCCATGCGTGGATGATGCCCCGCGACTCACGATTTTCGGATTGTTTGCATGGATCGTGAGCGCTCGGCCCTTCATCGTAAAGGGCCGATTCCGGTTCAGATCAGCCCGATGACCAGCGCCGCCCTCTGCCTTTCACTCGCTTTGCAGCTCCCGGTTGCTTCAGAACCGCTTGCCGTAGATCCCGACTCCCTGCTCGCCCTTCACCAAGCGCTCCAGTCCTTCGGCGAATTTCAACAGCCCTACTCCGCACCTGTAGATGTGACCGATCCTGATGCAGGTGTGACCGATGCAACTGTCGAGATCTCCGCCGGGTGTGTGAAGGATGGTCCACAGGTCATCATCCTGGACGCTGATGTTGACGACTCATCCGAGCGCTATCTTGTACTGAACGAGCCATGGCAAAGCCTTCCGGCGGGAACGTTGTTGCTTGTCTCTGGAAGCACAGCGACCGTCATTTCAACCCAGGAGGCAAACAAGGAAACCGCACAGGCGGAGTCAATGTTGAATTTCCTGGACTACCTGCCCATCAACCTGGGTTCGAACTCCCTGGCCGGGCCGAACCCTGACGTGACGGCGGCAGAGATCGATTCCGACGGTTTCATGCAGAATTTCGCTATGAGCAGCGAAGGTGAACCTGCTTCCGAAGCGGCCTTTGCAGCGTGGGAAGGCAAGCTGCCAGGATTGCTGCTGGCGCTGTGGCAACGCGACGGGTTCGCACGCTATCGGGACGACAAGCTCGCCTTGGTCGATCCGCACCTGTATGCGGAGGTTGCTACTGCGTTCCTGCAAGGCAATCCCATGGAGGGTGCCGATACTCTCCATGTCTACGCGGTAACAGCTTTCGGCCAGATTCTGCTGTGTGGGGAGAACACCTCCACGCAGATCAGCATCGATCCACACAGTGGACACGTCACGACAGAATCGGATGTGCCAGACCCCGCCGATGCGGCGGAACGCAACTGGAAACTGGCGTTCCTGCTGGAGGCCCTGGATGGGCCCTATCTTGACGTCACCGACGACGATGAGCGGCCCCTGCATGCGCATGCACTTGACCGACTTGGGCCATTGGCTCCGAATGAGATGTACAGCTTTTCGCCCGCGGTTTCCGAAGGTGGCTGGAATGCGGCGCATCTGGTGAAGACAGATCGTCTCGCTGAGCTGGAAGCCCTTGCTGCGACAGTGGCCAAGGCGCGACCAACCAAACTGGATACCCGCGGTAAGTAGTTGCACGCCGAGCGTGGGTGATCGCGAGGTACATGCATTCGTGCCGACCAACGGTCGGCACCTACCAAAGTATGGCTGTCAGCGCACCAGCACCACTTCCCCGCTGGCATCGGTGCGCAGCGAAACCGGCTGCGGCTGGCGCAGCCACTGTGCCAGGTCGCGCGGGCTGAGCGGGCGCGAGTACAGGTAGCCCTGGATCTCGTCGCAGCCCTGCCGGCGCAGCATGTCTTCTTCCTGGTGCGTTTCCACGCCCTCCGCCACCACCTTCATGCCCAGCGCATGGCCCAGGTGCACGATGGCCTGGGTCACTTCGGCCGTACCGGAGTCGTGCAGCATGCCCTGCACGAAACTGCGGTCGATCTTCAGGCGCCCCACCGGGAAGCGGTTGAGATAATTGAGGTTGGAGAAGCCGGTGCCGAAGTCGTCCACCGCCAGCGGCACGCCGTGCCGTTCGAGCACGTCGAAGCAATGGCGCAGGATGTCGGTGTCACGGATCAACGCCGACTCGGTCAGCTCCAGTTCCAGCCGTTGCGGCGGCCAGCCATGGGCATGGCAGATCTCGATCACGCGTTCGGCGAAGCCACGATCACGCAGCTGCACCGCCGACACATTGACCGCGATGCGATCAAACTGCAGTCCGGCGCGGTCCCAGGCGGTGGCCTGGCGGCAGGCCTCGTTCAGCACCCAGTCGCCGATGCGCACGATCTCGCCGCACTTTTCGGCAATGGGAATGAACTCGGCCGGGCTGCAGTAGCCAATCCCGGGCCGGTGCCAGCGCAACAGTGCCTCGATCGCCGGTGGCTCACCGTGGTGAGCGTGCAGCAACGGCTGGTAGGCCAGGCTGAACTCGTCGCGCTCGATGGCCCCATGCAGGGCATGCTCGACGTCCAGCCGGCGCTGGATGCGGGCCAATGCGTCCTGGCTGTAGTACTGGTAGGTATTGCGCCCGGCTTCCTTGGCCGCGTACATCGCGGCGTCGGCAGCACGCAGCAGGGAATCAAAGTCGGTCTGCGCATCGCCCAGCATCGCGATGCCGACGCTGGCGCCGACCTTCAACGTGGTCTCGCCACGGCGCAGCGGCTCGGCCAGCGAGGCGATCAGCTTGCGCGCCACGTGGCCGGCGTCTTCCGGCTCGGCCAGGTCGCGCAGCACCACAATGAACTCGTCGCCACTGAAGCGGCCGAACAGGTCATTGTTGCGCAGGTTCTGGTGCAGGCGGGTGGCCGCCGCCTTCAGCAGCGCATCGCCGGTGGCATGGCCGAAGCTGTCGTTGATGGTCTTGAAGCCATCCAGATCGATGAACAGCATCGCCAGCGAGGTTCCGCGGTCGCGTGCTTCCTCGATGGCCTCGGCGGTCTGCTCGCCGAGCAGCACACGATTGGGCAGGCCGGTCAGCAGATCGTAGTGGGCCAGCAGTTCAATGCGCTCGTTGGCCTCGCGTTCGCGGGTGATGTCACGGAACAGCACCACGAAGCGCGGCGGCAGGCCATCACGGCGGTCCAGTTCAATCAGCACCTGCACCCACACGCGCAGGCCGGACTGGCGGTAGAAGCACAGGTCCAGCTGCTCGGGCAGGCCGCCGTTGGCGATACGGGCGAGTGCCGCCTCGAACGCGTTGCGCGAGTCCTCCGTGTACAGCGCCAACGCCTGGTCGAGGGTGATCGGTTCCTTGCGCAGGCCATGGATGCGGTAGCACTCCTCGGTCCACTGCATGCTGCGAGTCTGCACTTCGATCTCGCAGCCGCCGATGCGGCCCAGCGCGGAAACCCGGTTCAGCAGTTCGGTGCGCCAGCGGATCAGCGCATCGGTCTGGTGCTGCTCGGTGATGTTCTGCACCTGGCCGAGCAGGCGCTTGGGCTGGCCGTCCATGTCCAGCAGCGGCTGCATCCACAGGCGAAGATGCTGCGAAGGCTCATGGCCGCGGGTCAGTTCCAGCTCCAGGTTGGCAGCGCGGCCATCGCGCCACAAGCGCCGCCAGGCCGCACGCAACGCACCCCGCGAGCGGGGGTGAAGCTGCTTCAACCAGCGCCGCTGGCCGGGCACGGCGCCCTGCTCCAGCGCCAGCAGCGAGCGCAGTTCCGGCGACCACCAGAAATGGCCGCTGTTGGGATCAAACGACCAGCTGCCCATGCTGGCGATGCGCTGGGCCTCGCTCAGGTGCAGCTGCTGTTCCTGCAGCAGCGATTCGAGCTGCTTCTGCTGCTCGATATCGGTATGCGTGCCGACCATGCGCAGGGGCTGGCCATCGGCGGTGCGCGCGACCACGCGGCCCCGGTCCAGCACCCAGCGCCACTGGCCATCAGCCTGGCGGAAACGGAACTGTGCGCTGTACTGCTCGCTGTGCCCATGCAGGTGCTCGTCGAGCGCTGCGCGCACCAGGGCGATGTCCTCGCTGTGCACCCGAGCCAGCAGCTCGGTGGCGGTCTCGTCGCCCAGCGCCGGCGTCCGCATCACGCGGTCACTGGGGATGTCCCAGTCCCACAGGCTGTGGCCGGCACTGTCCAGCGCCAGCTCCCAGCGCCCTCCCCCGTCCACCGGCACCGGCTCGGGGATGCTCAGGGTGAAGGCCAGCAGGTTGCCGGCGCCGTCGTGCACCGCACGCAGGTGGCCGTCGTAGTGGCCGCGCGGGCCGCCCGGCAGCGTGCAGGCCACGATGCCGCCATCGGCGGCCATCAGGCGCAGATCTTCCAGCATCGGCGCATAGGCCGCCACGGTGGCTGGCAGGCCATGCTCGCGCGCGGCCGGATTGGCCGCCAGCGGACGCCCGGTACGGTCGACGATGACCAGCGCCGACGCAAGCGGGTGCTGCAGCAGGCTGGCGATGATCCCTTGGTCCACGCGATCTTGCTCCGGATGACACGCCCGTCAGCGGGGCACGCAGTGGTTAACGGCGCCTGCGGCGGATAATTGAGTGGTCACGGCGCGCTGCGGGGTAAGATGACCAGCGCCCCTGTCACCCGCCTCGTCCATGCCTGCAGAACCGACCGGCAACGCCCCTGTTCCCGACCCGCGGATGGCTCAGGCGCTGAGCCGTGACCGGCGCCGGGTGGTGTTGAGCTACCTGGTGATGGCGCTGGCCTGGATGATCTCTACCGACAGCGTGGTGCAGGCGCTGGTGCCCGATCCGCAGCAGGCGGCACTGTGGCAGGGCCTGAAGGGCTCGTTCTTCGCCCTGGCCAGCGCAGGCCTGCTGTATCTGCTGCTGCGCCCGCTGGCCGAGCACGTGCTGCACACCCACGCGCGCCAACAGGCCTCCGAGCTGCGCCTGCGGCAGATGTTCGAGGGCAATCCCGGCCCGATCCTGGTCTACGACCTGGACACGCTGGCGATCCTCGACGCGAATCCGGCTGCCTGCACCGCGTTCGGCTGGGAGCGCGGTGACCTTCTGGAGAAGACCATCGACGTGCTGTGGCCGCCCGGCCAGGACCAGGCACTGCAGACCAAGCTGGAGGCGATCCGCGAGGCGCCGCAGGAGCTCTGCATCCTGCGTGCCCAGCTGCAACTGCGTGATGGCTCGCTACGGCAGATGGAGCTGCGGTCCAACGCCATCAGCTATGACGGCCACAACGCCCGCTTGCTGATTGCCATCGACCGCACCGCCGAAGACCTGGCCCAGCTGCGCCGCGACCAGGCGCTGGCCCGGGTCGAGGAAGCCCACGAGCTGGCCCGTATCGGCGCCTGGGAGCTGGACCCGTCCACCGGGCTGGGTCGCTACTCCAACCAGGTCTACCGGCTGCTTGGCCGCCGCCCGCCCGAGGCCCGCCGCTGGCACCGCTTCGACGAACTGCTGGTGCCGGCCGATCCGGCCACTGCCACCCAGACCGAACAGCTGCTGGCCGAACTATGCTCCGGCGAGCCGGTGCAGGTGGACGTGCTGCTGCCCGTCCTGTCGATGGACGGGCGCGCGTTGATGGTGCACCTGCGCGCCGCCAGCGGTATCGATGAAGCTGGCCGCAGCCGCGTGCTGGGCACCCTGCAGGACGTGACCGAGCGCGAGCAGTCGCGTCGCCTGCTGCGCGAGCGCGAGGAACAGTTCCGCGAGCTGGTGCGGGTGCTGCCCGATGGTGTGGTGATCCTCGCCGACGAACACGTGTTGTACGCCAACGCCTGGGCCGCCAGCCTGTTCGGCTATGGCAGCCACACCTTGCTGGGCGAACCGCTTTCGGCACTGGTGGACAGCGCCGATCTGGCCCGCGTGCGCAGCCAGCTGCGTGCGGGCCAGCTGCACCTGGGGCCGGGCCACAGCAGCGTGGTGGCGATGCAGCGCGCAGATGGCCGCAGCTTCCATGCCGGCCTGGCAGTGGGCGAGGTGCGCTATGGCGGCCGCGACTGCAAGCTGCTGATCGTGCGCGATCTCAGTGATTCCGAACGCATCCGCAGCGCACTGGAAACCAGCAACCGCGAACTGCAGGCCATGGCCGGCCGCCTGTTCTCGCTGCAGGAGGATGAGCGCCGCGCGATCTCGCGCGACCTGCACGACGATATCGGCCAGGCGATCACGGCGATCAAGCTGTCTGCCTATGCCGCGCAGGACGAGGACGATCCGCAACGCCGCGGTGAGGACCTGGCACAGATCGTCAGCCTGGCCGATACCACGGTGGCCAAGCTGCGCGACATCTCTACCCTGCTGCGGCCGCCGCAGCTGGACGCACTGGGCCTGGAAGCGGCGCTGAGCTGGCAGGCACGGGTACTGTTCCGTTCCTCGCCGGTGGAGCTGCTGGCCGAGATCGAGCCGCTGCCGCACCGTCCCGACAACAGCATCGAGCAGGCCTGCTTCCGTATTGCCCAGGAAAGCCTGACCAACGTGCTGCGCCACGCCCGTGCCAGCCAGGTACAGCTGCAGCTGCGCGACGTCGGCCAGCGCGGCCTGCACCTGCAGATCCGCGACGACGGCGAGGGTTTCGACCCCGACGGCCCGCGCGGACTGGGCCTGATCGTGATGCGCGAGCGTGCGCAGAGCGTCGGTGGCCATGTACGGATCGAATCCGCGCACGGTGAAGGCACCCTGATCGACGTTCATCTCCCCTACCAGGCAGCCAGCATGGCCGCCGCCGAGTCACCGGACTACTGAGCCTATGTGGAATCCCAACCAGCCCCCGGTCAGCATCGATGATGCGCCTGATCGCCTCGGTGCCGGCAACCCCGAGTTGCAGGTGATGGTCGCCGAGGCGGCCTCGGGCGGTACCGCACTCATGCTGATGCATGTGGACATCGACCACTTCGCCTCTGTCAACGAAAACATGAGCGCCGAGGTAGGTGACCAGGCCCTGGTGCTGGTTGCGCAGCGGTTGCAGTCCTACCTGCGAGGGCGCGGCAAACTGTGGCGCCACGGCAGCGACGAGTTCCTGATCGCGGTGCCACGCACAGCCGAGGTGCCACTGCCGGAGGATTTCGCCGAGGAAATCCGGCAGCAGATGGAACTGCCGCTGTCGGTCCTGCCGTACACGCTGTTCATGACCGGCAAGCTGGGCGTGAGCCTGTGCCCGGAGCATGCCAGCAACGTTTCACGCCTGCTGGACCACGCCGAAGATGCGCTGTACCAGGCCGCCCGCGAGGGCGGCAACGCGGTGCGCATCCACGCCGTGGACACGCCGCCGAGCGCGCACAGCGAGAGCATCATCGCGCGGCAGATCGTCGATGCCATTCCCAACGGCGAACTGAAACTGCGCTACCAGCCGTTGGTCAGCGCCCGCGATGGCCACGTGGTCGGCATGGAAGCGCTGCTGCGCTGGCAGTCACCGACGCTGGGCATGCTGGTGCCGGAGCGCTTCATGCGCACCGCCGAGCGGCTGGGCATCATCGTGCAGATCGGCACCTGGGTGCTGGAAGGTGCACTCAAGCAGGCCCGCCTGTGGCGCGACCAAGGCTTCGACGATTTCACCATCGCGGTGAACGTCTCCACCCTGCAGCTGCTGCGGCCGAACTTCTTCGCCGAAGTGATGGGCCTGATCCAGGCCGCGGGCATACCGGCACAGATGCTGACGCTGGAGATCAACGAAAGCGCGCTGACCAACAACGTCAACTTCGTGCATGAGACGCTGGCCAACCTGCGCAACGAGGGCATCAGCCTGAGCCTGGACAACTTCGGCACCGGTGACTCCAGTCTCAGTGCGCTGGTGCGCTACCCGGTGGACAAGCTGAAGATCGACCGCAGCTTCATCAAGAGCGCGCCGGCCGGCAACCGCGAGGCGGCCATCGCCCGCGCGATCATCGCCATGGGCCATCAGCTGGGCATGACGGTGATCGCCAACGGCGTTGAATCGCAGGCGCAGCTTGGCTTCCTGCGTCGCAACGACTGTGATGTGTTCCAGGGCTACCTGTTCGGCGAACCGATGTCGGCCGATGCCGCAGGCATGACCCTGCGCCGCCGCTACCTGCGCCCGGAAGCTTTCGCCGAGACCCGTCCCGACCGCACGCTGCTCTTGCTGGACGACGAAGAGAACGTGTTGCGATCGCTGGTGCGGCTGTTCCGTCGCGACGGCTACCGCATCCTGGCGGCCGGCAACGTGCGTGATGCGTTCGACCTGCTGGCGATCAACGACGTGCAGGTGATCCTGTCCGACCAGCGCATGAGCGACATGAGCGGCACCGAGTTCCTCGGCCGGGTGAAGATGCTGTATCCGGACACGATCCGGTTGGTGCTGTCCGGCTATACCGATCTGAACACGGTGACCGATGCGATCAACCGCGGCGCGATCTACCGCTTCCTGACCAAGCCATGGAACGACGACGAGCTGCGCAAGCATATCCACCAGGCGTTCCGCACGTACGAGGAACAGCGCCGCAGCAACGCCGGGCCGGCGCCGGTGGAGAGCGGAGACGGCGGCGAGGACCGCCCGCTGCGGTAACAATCCAGCCTGGTAGAGCCGGCCGCTGGCCGGCTGCTACGTGACGGGGTTAATGAGGTTGCCGGCCAGCGGCCGGCATTACCCGAGGCGCGACCCAGGCCGGCACAGGCCCTGGTAGAGCCAGCGCGAACGCAGGCCGGGACAGGCCCTGGTAGAGCCGGCCGCTGGCCGGCTGCTACGTGACGGGGTTAATGAGGTTGCCGGCCAGCGGCCGGCATTACCCGAAGCGGTCAGCGCGGCTGCTTCACCGGCAGCACCACGCGGAAGCGCGAGCCCACGCCCGGGGTGCTGTCCAGGTCGATCCGGCCATGGTGCTTGTTGATGATGCTGTAGGAGATCGACAGGCCCAGGCCCGTGCCACTGCCCACCGGCTTGGTGGTGAAGAACGGATCGAAGATGCGTTGGCGCAGTTCCGGCGAGATGCCACCGCCGGTGTCCTCGAACTCGACCCACACCTGGTCGCCATCGACGCCGGTGCGCACGGTGATCGTGCCGCGCTCGGCGATGGCATGGCCCGCGTTGAGCAGCAGGTTCATGTAGACCTGGTTCAACTCCGATGGCAGGCATTCCACCAGCGGCAGTTGGCCGAACTCGCGTACCAGGGTGACCTTGTACTTGAGCTCGTTCCAGATGATGTTGATGGTCGATTCCAGGCCCGCGTGCAGGTCGACCAGCTTCCACGACTCGTCACGCCCGGAATACGAGAAGTCTTTCAGATCACGCACGATGCGCGTCACCCGTTCGATGCCTTCGCGCGATTCGGCCATCAGCTGCGGCAGGTCGCGGCTGATGAAATCGATGTCCAGGCGGTCACGGATGTCATCGATCTCCGGGATCAGCGCCTTCGGGTCCGGCGCACGCAATGCGCGTTCGTAGGCTTCGATCACGGTGAACAGGCTGCGCAGGTACTCCTGCAGGCTGCCCAGGTTTGAGTGCACGTAGCCGATCGGATTATTGATCTCGTGCGCGACGCCGGCAGCAAGCTGGCCGATCGAGGCCATCTTCTCAGATTGCAGCAGTTTCTCCTGGGTACCGTTGAGCCGCAGGTAGGCCTGGCGCAGCTCGGCGTGGCGCTGCTGCAGTTCTCGCTCGTAGTCTTCCTGTCCTTCGATATGGCGGAACAAGGCCAGGAAGTGCCCCTGCCCCACCGGGCCGTGGTGATACAGGTGGGCGATGACCACGCCCTCGCCCAGCGGCAGGCTGCCGTTCCAGTGACCATGCTGGCGCGCGTGTTCCAGCGCATCGGGGGGCAGCAGCTCGCGAAGCCGCTGCGGGGGCGGCAATGCACCATCCTCACCGCTTGCCAACAGGTTCTGCGCGGCTGGATTGGCCAGCGCAACCTGCCCGTCTTCGGTGAACAGCAGCAGCCCTTCGCGCAGGCGCTCAAGCAGGGCCTGCAGTACCGGCTGTGGCGGAAGGGGGGCGGTAACCAGGGCGTTGGCAGCGGACACGGCGACTCGGGGGCATTCGAACAGACGCCCAATATACGCGCTCGTGCAGCGGGCTTCAGCCCGCGTGATGGGGTTGTTCGAGCGCCGCCTCAGGCGACGGCGAGTGGGCGGCGCGCTGTGACGGTGTGCGCCTGCCCCTTGGCATCGTAGGCCGAGGCATCTTCGGTGCGCCCGAGCTGGCGCAGGGCCCAGTTGACCTCGCGGCGCCGGCGCGACAGCAGCACGCCGTTGGCGCGGTTGCGTTCGGCCAGTTCCTGCAGCTGCTCGCCTTCCCCGACCGGCGGCGCGCCTTCCAGCGCACGCAGCGCTTCCAGCTTGGCGCCGGTGGCCTGGATCAGGGCGTGCACGTCGTGCTCGACCAGGGCCTGGCGTTCAACGTCCAGGGCCTGGGCAAGACGCTGCAGCGGCTCGCTCATCGCCGCAGTCATCCGTGCAGCTGCTGGTCCAGCTCGAGCATGCGCGATGCGATCGCGTCCGGATTGATCTTGTAGGTGCCGTTCTGCAGCGCCTCGCGCACGGCGGCCACGCGCTGGGCGTCGATTGCCGGGGCGGTGGTCAGCTCACGCTCGATTGCCTGCAGATTGGTGGCCTCGCCGGTCAGGCGCAGGCTGTCGGCCGCCTCGACCGGGCGTGCCGCCGCATCGGTGCTTACACCGGGCTTGTTGGCCGGGGTCGTCACGCTGCGCAGGGCCTGGGGGACCTGCAGGTTGCCGTCGATTTTCTGGCTCATGGGGTGTCCTGGAGTTGCCGTTCACATGGGATAACGGCCGCAGGGCCGTGATCTTTAGGGATATTCTGCGGTAATTCAACGCGCCACGATTACGTCACCGGCGGCGTCGACCGTGCCCTGCACGATCCGCCGCGAGGACAGGTTCTCGACCGAGACCCGCTCGTTCTCACCCGCGTCACCCATCGCACGGCCTGCAATACGGACCTCGACCGAGCCGCGACGCGAGACCAGCGCCACATTGTCTCCTCGCTTGATGAGACGCTGCACCAGCAGATCGTTGCTCGACAGCAGGGCCCCGGCCTGCAACGGACGGCGGGCGATGCGGCCGATCGCTGCGTTGGGATCGGCCAGCACCACACCGGCAATCCGGGCAGCGTCACGCTGGGCAGTGGTGATATCGGCGGCAGTGAGGGTTTCTCCAGTGCCGATTCCGCGGTTGAGCACCAGTACGGTCTGGTTGCGCCGCACCTTTACCGGCACGAACAGGCGCCAGCCGCCCGCATCCGGACAGCTGACTTCCACCGTGGTGTTGGCGGTGGGCTGCACCTGTAACGCCCCCCCGCACTTCGGCAGGCGCAGCGCATCGGCCACCTGGGCCTCGCCCTCGCTGCCCGCCGGCAGCGTCGACAAGGCCGCCGCGCGGATGCTTGCCACCGGCTGCCAGTCGGCGGCAGCCGCCCACGGCGAGGCCACGGCCAGCACGATGGCGAATAGAGGTGTGACCCGGCGCATGGCGCCTCCTGTCGATGGAATCTGGCCCTGGTGCGTGCAAGGGGTGTGCCAGAGCGCCGGGACCCGTTGATCGGATCCGGGATGGGGATGCGACCGGATGGGTAGAGTCGACTGTCAGTCGACTTTCGCGCGAAGCGCGGGGTTTCCCGTGATCGGATCGAAGAGCGGTCGACTGACAGTCGACTCTACAAACGTGGTGCGGACCGCGCAGGCGGCAGAGCGCCCTCAAGTTTGGCGCCCACCCCGCCGATACAGCAGCCATGTCCCATGACCTGCTCAACCGGATCGACCAGCGAACCCGACTGGCCGGCCACAACCGCCTGGCGCTGCTGCTGTTCCGTCTCGGCGGACGTCAGCTTTTTGGCGTCAATGTCTTCAAGGTGCAGGAAGTCCTGCGGCGCCCGGAGCTGTTCCAGGTGCCCGGGTTGCCCAGCCAGTTTGCCGGCGTGGCCGACGTACGCGGCCGCTCGGTGCCGGTGCTCGACCTGGGCCTGGCCATCGGCCACCCCGAGCGTGAGCCTGACGCGGACACCTCGCCTGGCTACCTGGTCGTCACCGAGTTCAACCGTTCGATCCAGGGCTTCCTGGTCAGCGGCGTGGAGCGCATCGTCAACATCGCGGTGGAAGACATCCACCCGCCGCCGGAACTGGGTGCCGAATCGAGCTACCTGACGGCGGTGACCCGCTTCCAGGGTGAGCTGATCCAGGTGATCGACGTTGAAAGCGTGCTGGCCGATATCGCCCAGGTACGCGGTGATGCCGTACTCGATCCAGCAATGGCAATGCCTGCCGATGGCCCGCAGCTGCAGGTGCTGGTGGTGGACGATTCGCGCGTGGCCCGCCAGCAGATCCGCAGCGTGCTGGACCAGCTGGGCGTTGGCGCCACCCTGCTTTCCGATGGCAAGCAGGCGCTGGACCATCTGCTGCAGATCCACGCCTCGGGCGAGAACCCGGCCGAGCGCTATGCCATGGTCATCTCGGACATCGAAATGCCGGCCATGGACGGCTATACGCTGACGACGGAAATCCGGCGCCACCCTGGCCTTGCCGGCCTGTACGTGCTGCTGCATACCTCGCTGTCGGGCGTATTCAACAATGCGATGGTCGAGCGCGTCGGCGCCAATGCCTTCGTCGCCAAGTACTCGCCGCACGAGCTGGCCGATTTCGTGCTGGACCGCCTGCGCAAGGTCGCGATGGCGGCGTAAGGCCGCGTCACGGGTCTCCGCCGGGCATGGCCCGGCGCTACCACAACCTCCCCGACCCCTGGGGTAGCGCCGGGCCATGCCCGGCGGACGCGATGTCGCGCGTGCTTTGGCATACCCCTTGCAGCTTCCCGGGCAACGTTCCCGTGGGAGTGCACCGTGCGCAACCTGATTACCGACTACCTGGGCGTCCACGCCCAGGCCATGCCGTTGCGCGAACAGCGGATGAAGCTGATCGCCAGCAACCTCGGCAATGCCGATACGCCCGGCTACAAGGCCCAGGACCTGGACTTCGACGCCGCCCTGCGCCATGCCCAGGGGCAGGATGCCAATGGCCTGATGGCCACCACCCATGAGCAGCACTACGAAATCAGTAGCGGCCTGAACCCGTTCCAGATCGCGCGCGAAGGCGTGCAACCCAGCCTGGACGGCAACACCGTCGATCCCGATGCCGAGCGTGCCGCCTATGGCCGCGCCGCTCTTGAGTACCGCGCCTCGCTCAGCTTCGTCGAGAGCAAGGTGCGTTCCATGTTGACCGCGATCACGGGGCAATAAGCCATGAGCAACCTGCCGATCTTCGATATCGCCGGTTCCGCGCTGCAGGCGCAGTCGGTGCGCATGAGCACCATCGCCTCCAACCTCTCCAACGCCGATACCGTCGCCGGTTCCGCCGACGCCGTGTACAAGCCGCTGGAGCCGATCTTCCAGGCCGTCACCAGCAAGAACGATCCGAACATCACCTCGGTGAAGGTGAAGGAGATCACCCAGAGCGATGCGGCGCCGATCAAGCGCTATGAGCCGGGCCACCCGCTGGCCGATGGCGATGGCTACATCTACCAGCCCGACGTCGACCCGGTGGCGCAGATGGTCAACCTGATCTCGACCTCGCGCAACTACCAGGCCGGCGTGGAGATGCTGACCACCGCCAAGGAACTGGCCCTGGCCACCCTGACCATGGGCCGCTGAGGCCCGCAGTACCGGATACCGCCATGACCACCGCCGTCAACAACCAGACCAACCAGGACGTCTATACCGCACTTGGTCTGAACGCCCCGAACAGCAACGCCACCAAGAAGAAGAACACGCTGGACCAGGCCGATTTCCTGCGCCTGATGACCGAGCAGCTGCAGCACCAGGACCCGCTGAAGCCGATGGACAACACCCAGATGGTCGCGCAGATGGCGCAGATGTCCACCGTGCAGGGCATCACCGATCTGAACAAGACGGTGAAGGGCTTCCAGGAGTCGATGGCCAGCGACCAGGTGCTGCGTGGCGCGGCACTGGTCGGCCACCAGGTGCTGGTGCCGTCGGAAAAGCTGGTACTGGAGAAGGAGGGCAGCGTCGAAGGCACGGTGGCCGCGCCGTCGGCCGGCATCATCACCGTGGACATCACCGATGCCAACGGCGCCAAGGTCACCTCGCTGAGCGTGGAAGCCACTGCCGCCGGCGAAACCGCCTTCCAGTGGGACGGCAAGGACGCCAACGGCAAACGCATGGAGCCGGGCAAGTACTCCATCGTCGCCAACCATGTCGATACCGCCGGCAAGAGCACCAAGCTGTCCACCTACGTGCAGGCGCCGGTGGAAAGCGTGACCGTCGGTTCCGACGGCCTGTACCTGAACCTCAAGGGCCTGGGCACGGCCCCGATCGACTACGTGCTCCGCGTCAGCTGAGCCGCACATCCCGCATCAACCAGGAGCATCCCATGGGCTTCAATGTCTCGCTGTCCGGCATCAATGCCGCCAACACCGACCTGAGCGTCACCGCCAACAACGTCGCCAACGTCAACACCACCGGCTTCAAGCAGTCGCGCGCCGAGTTCGCCGATCTGTTCGCCTCCACCAGCTATGGCCTGTCGAAGAACCAGACCGGCTCGGGTGTGCGCGTTTCCAACGTCGCCCAGCAGTTCATCCAGGGCCACAACGAGCAGACCGGGCGCAGCCTGGACATGGCCATTTCCGGTGAGGGCTTCTTCACCATGAACATGAACGGTTCGCGGGTGTATTCGCGTGCCGGCAACTTCCAGACCGATTCGGCCGGCTACGTGGTCAATCCGCAGGGTGCGCGCCTGCAGGTGTTCGCACCGAATGCCGATGGCACCAACTTCGACGCCGGCCG
The DNA here is from genome assembly GCF_059372295.1 of Stenotrophomonas sp. YJH_SMC_33. Taxonomy (NCBI): domain Bacteria; kingdom Pseudomonadati; phylum Pseudomonadota; class Gammaproteobacteria; order Lysobacterales; family Lysobacteraceae; genus Stenotrophomonas; species Stenotrophomonas sp. YJH_SMC_33. The sequence goes on along the minus strand of NZ_JCAFVJ010000004.1, from coordinate 8,651 downwards.
CCTGGTCGACCTGCAGCTGCTGACCACCGACAGCCCGCCGAAGCAGACCAGCGAAGTGAAGGTCGGCTTCACCCTGCCGGCCAACGCCAAGCAGCCGACGGTGGCCACCTTCGACCCGGCCGATTCCAACAGCTACAACCATTCCAGCGGCGGCATCACCGTGTACGACTCGCTGGGCGTGAGCCACATCCAGGTCTCGTACTTCGTCAAGGGAGCCAACCCCAACGAATGGACCGTGCACAACTATGTCGATGGCCAGCCCGCTGGCACCCCGACCGCGGTCACCTTCGACAACAGCGGCAAGCTGACCGCCCCGGCCAACGGCAAGGTCGGCCTCGGCACGTTCACCCCCACCACCGGCGCCGGCCAGCTGAACATGACGCTGGATATCAACGGCTCGACCCAGTACGGCGAGAAGTTCGCGCTGCGCAACACCCAGCAGGACGGTTATGCCGCCGGCAAGCTCAATGAAATCACCGTGTCCGAATCCGGCGTGGTCTACGCCCGCTATTCCAACGGCGACGACAAGCCGCTGGGCCAGGTCGCACTGACCACCTTCAACAACACCCAGGGCCTGGAATCGAAGGGCAACAACCTGTGGGTCGAGACCTTCGAGTCGGGCACGCCGCGCACCGGCATGCCCGATACCTCCAACCTCGGCAAGATCCAGGCAGGTTCGCTGGAAGCGTCCACCGTCGACCTCACCGAGCAGCTGGTCAACATGATCACCGCGCAGCGCAACTTCCAGGCCAACGCACAGATGATCACCACCCAGGACCAGATCACCCAGACGGTCATCAACATCCGTTGATGACCCGCTGACCCTGTCACGGAACTCCCCGCATGGATAAAGCCCTTTACGTGGCGATGACCGGTGCCCGCGCCTCCCTGCAGGCGCAGGGAACGCTCAGCCACAATCTCGCCAACTCGGACACCCCCGGCTTCAAGGAAGCGCTGGCCAACACCGAAGCCTTCCCGATCCGCGGCCCCGGCTTTGCCTCGCGGGTGGATGCGCTGCACGTCGACGCTGGCTTCAACCGCACGCCCGGCGCGCAGCACATCACCGGCAAACCGCTGGACCTGGCGCTGCAGAGCGGCACCTGGCTGGCGGTGCAGGCCAGCGATGGCAGCGAGGCGTATACGCGCGGCGCGGCCTTGTCGGTCACCCCCAATGGCCAGCTGGTGACCTCCGGCGGCCGCACGGTACTGGATGACAACAACAACCCGATCGCCATTCCGCCCTACCAGGCGATGGAGATCGGTGCCGACGGCACGATCTCGATCATCCCGCAGGGTGAAGGCCCGCAGACCATGGCGCAGATCGGCCGGATCAAGGTGGTGCAGGCACCGGACGAGCGCCTCGAGCGCGGCCTGGATGGCCTGTTCCGCAATACCGACCCGCAACAGCCGTTCGCACCGGCACAGGGCACCGCAGTGCACAGCGGCCAGCTGGAAGGCAGCAACGTCGATGCGGCCGGGGCACTGGTGCAGATGATCCAGCTGCAGCGCCAGTACGAAATGCAGGTGCAGGTGATCAAACACGGCGACGAAAACGCGCGCAGCGCCAACAGCATGCTGCGCCTGGGCAGTTGACGGAATTCCGGCGCCGGCGGATGCCGGCGCTGGCACACCGCTTGCACACCCGCATACAAGGGCCGCACCACGCGGCCGGTTTCACCAGACAGGACATCGAAGATGAACCAGGCATTGTGGATCGCGAAAACCGGACTGGATGCGCAGCAGATGCGCATGTCGGTGGTTTCCAACAACCTCGCCAACACCAACACCACCGGCTTCAAGCAGGACCGTGCCAGTTTTGAAGACCTGCTGTACCAGCAGGTGCGCCAGCCCGGCGGCTCTTCGTCGGCGCAGACGCAGCTGCCGACCGGCCTGCAGCTGGGCACCGGCGTGCGCGTGGTAGCAACCGCCAAGAACTTCGAACAGGGTAGCCAGCAGCAGACCGGTCGCGCCCTGGATGTGATGGTCAACGGCCGCGGCTTCTTCGAAGTGCAGATGCCCGACGGCAGCTCGGCCTACACCCGTGATGGCTCGTTCAAGATCAACCAGGACAGCGAGCTGGTCACCAACAGCGGCTACCCGGTGCAGCCGGGCATCCAGATTCCCGAGGGCGCGCAGTCGGTCACCATCGGCAGCGACGGCACCATCAGCGTGAAGATGGCCGACAACGCCGCGTCGGTGGAAGTCGGTGCGCTGACCCTGACCGACTTCGTCAATCCGGCCGGCCTGCAGGCGCGCGGCGAGAACCTGTTCCTGGAAACCACGGCCTCGGGCCCGGCCCAGAACGGTAATCCCGGCCTGAACGGCCTCGGCACCGTGGTGCAGGGGGCGCTGGAAGGCAGCAACGTCAATGTGGTGGAAGAGCTGGTGTCGATGATCGAAACCCAGCGCGCCTACGAAATGAATGCCAAGGCGATCTCCACCACCGACTCGATGCTCGGCTATCTCAACAACAAGATCTGACCGGCCCAACCGGGAAACCGCCATGTCGCCCATTTCCAACTTCGCCCGCACTGCCCTCGCCTGCACCGTGGCCGCCCTGCTCGGTGGCTGCGTGATCGCGGGCGACGTGCGCCCCTACCCGGCGATGGCGCCGATCCAGCCGATCATGCCGCCGCAGGCCGCGCCCACCGCCGGGGCGATCTATGCCGCCGGCCCGACCCTGCAGCTGTATTCAGACCGCCGCGCACGCGATGTCGGCGACCTGCTGACCATCACCCTGCTGGAAAGCACCACCGCGCAGACCAGTGCAAACACCGCCACCAACAAGGAGTCCAACCTGAGCCTGGGCAGCCCGAGCATCTTTGGCGCGCCGGTCACCCTGGGCGGCAAGGACATCCTCAGCGCCAGTGCGGAAGGCAAGCGTGATTTCACCGGCAAGGGCAACAGCGCGCAGAGCAACCGCCTGCAGGGCAGCGTTACGGTCACCGTGATCCAGCGCCTGCCCAACGGCAACCTGGTGGTGCAGGGGCAGAAGAACCTGCGGCTCAACCAGGGCGATGAACTGGTGCAGGTGCAGGGCATCGTGCGCCCTGGCGACATCAGCCAGGACAACACCATTCCCTCCAGCCGCGTAGCCGAGGCCCGCATCGTCTACGGCGGCCGCGGACCGGTCGCGCAGTCCAACGCGATGGGCTGGCTGAGCCGCTTCTTCAATTCCGGCCTGACGCCGTTCTGAGTATGGCCATGAAACTCCTCCCCTCTTCTTCCTGGCAGCGCCGCGTGGCGTCGTTCGTCGCGCTGATGCTGATGGTCGTGGCAGCCCCGGCCAGCGCCGAGCGCATCAAGGACCTGGCACAGGTCGGCGGCGTGCGTGGCAACGCACTGGTTGGCTACGGCCTGGTGGTCGGCCTGGATGGCAGCGGCGACCGCACCAGCCAGGCGCCCTTTACCGTGCAGAGCCTGAAGAACCTGCTCGGCGAACTGGGCGTGAACGTGCCGCCGAACGTCAACCCGCAGCTGAAGAACGTGGCCGCCGTTGCGATCCATGCCGAGCTGCCGCCGTTCGCCAAGCCCGGCCAGCCGATCGACATCACGGTGTCCTCGATCGGCAACGCGGTGTCGCTGCGCGGCGGCTCGCTGCTGATGGCCCCGCTGCGCGGGGCCGACGGGCAGATCTACGCCATCGCCCAGGGCAACCTGATCGTGGGTGGCTTCGGTGCGCAGGGCAAGGATGGTTCCCGTGTCTCGGTGAACGTGCCCAGCGTCGGCCGTATTCCCAACGGCGCCACCGTGGAGCGTGCCCTGCCCGATCCGCTGGCCAACGGCGGCGACATCACCTTGAACCTGCACAACAACGATTTCACCACGGTCTCGCGCATGGTCGCCGCGCTCAACAACGCCTTCGGCGAAGGTGCGGCACGCGCGATCGATGGCGTGACCGTCGCGGTCACCGCGCCGACCGACCCCGGCGCACGCGTCGGCCTGCTGGCGCGCATCGAGAACCTGGAACTGACCCCGGGCAGCGCCCCGGCCAAGGTGGTGGTCAATTCGCGCACCGGCACCGTGGTCATCGGCCAGCAGGTGCGCGTGGGACCCGCGGCGATCTCGCACGGTTCGCTGACCGTGACCATCCAGGAAAACACCAACGTCAGCCAGCCCAATGCCCTGTCCGGCGGCCGCACCGTGGCCAGCCCGCAGTCCACCATCACCGCCACCAACGACGGCAGCCGCATGTTCAAGTTCAGCGGCGGCACCACCCTGGACGAGATCGTGCATGCGGTGAACGCCGTAGGTGCGGCACCGGGCGACCTGATCGCGATCCTGGAAGCCCTGAAGCAGGCCGGCGCATTGAGTGCCGAGCTCGAGGTGATCTGACATGCGCATCAATCCCGCATTCGACCTGCACCCGGCGCAACAGAACGATCCGGCAAGGATCGACAAGGTGGCGCGCCAGCTGGAAGGCCAGTTCGCGCAGATGCTGGTAAAGAGCATGCGTGACGCCAGCTTCGGTGACTCGCTGTTTCCCGGCGAGAACAAGATGTTCCGCGAGATGTACGACCAGAAGATTGCCGAGGCGATGACCCGCGGCAAAGGCCTGGGCCTGTCCAGCATGATCAGCCGGCAGCTGTCCGGCCAGGCCGCCGATGGCCCGGCGCTGGATACCCGCGTGGATCCGGCCAAGGCCAGCCGTGCTTACCAGCTCAATGCACCGGCCAGGCCGGCACCGTCGCTGCCACTGGAAGACGGCAGCCAGGCGGTGCGCCTGCTGCAGCAGATGGCCGCCGGTGCGCAGCACGGTGCGCAGGCGGCAGTGGCGCCGATGGAGCAGGCCCTGGACCTGATCGCCGGGCGCGAGAGCAGCAGCATGCACCGCTCGCTGGGCACCGACGATCCGTACATCGGCAGCCTGCAGGGCGAGGACTGGGCCGCCAACAGCGACCAGTGGTCGGCCACCGCCAGCAACCGCGGCACCGCGATCAGCCCGGCCGATGCGATGGCGACCCGCACCGCTGTCGCCCAGCTCGGCGAGCACACCCCGGAAGGCTTCGTCGCCAGCATCTGGCAGCACGCGCAGCGTGCGGCCAAGGAACTGGGCGTGGATGCCCGCGCCCTGGTCGCCCAGGCCGCGCTGGAAACCGGCTGGGGCAAGCGCCACATCAAGCACGCCGACGGCAGCACTTCGCACAACCTGTTCGGCATCAAGGCCAATGGCTGGAGCGGCCAGCGCGCCGTAGCCGGCACCCATGAATATGTCGATGGCGTGCGCCGCAACGAGACCGCCAGCTTCCGCGCCTACAGTTCGCCGGCCGAGAGCTTTGCCGACTACGTGCGCCTGCTGAAGACCAGCCCGCGCTACCAGCAGGCCCTGCAGGCCGGCACCGACGTGCAGGGCTTCGCCCGTGGCCTGCAGCGCGCCGGCTATGCCACCGATCCGCGCTACGCGGCCAAGATCGCCGCGATCGCCGGCGGCCCGACCATCGAGCGCGCCGTCGCCGCCGTGGCAGACGCCGGCTCGCGCCTTGGCCAGACCTTCGCCAGCACCGCGACCGCGGCGCTGGGTATCACCCGTCGTTGAGGAATCCCATGTCCAGCGTACTTTCCACCGGTACCGGTGCCCTGCTCGCCTTCCAGCGTGCGTTGGCGACCACCAGCCACAACGTGGCCAACCTCAATACGCCCGGCTACAGCCGGCAGAAGGTCAACTTCGCCACCGCCGATCCGCAGAACTATGGCTACGGCACGGTCGGCAACGGTACCCGCATCACCGACATCCGCCGCACCGCCGACCAGCTGGCCATCTCGCGCCTGCTCGACAGCAGCGGTGAACTGGCGCGCCTGAAACAGCTTTCGGGAATGGCCGACCGGGTCAACGCGCTGTTCTCTGATGCGGCCACGAATGTCTCTGGTGTGTGGTCGAACTTCTTCGACTCGGTCAGTGGCCTGTCCTCCAATGCCTCCGGCACGGCCGATCGCCAGAACATGCTCGATGGCGGCAAGGCCCTGGCCAACCGCTTTGTGCAGCTCAACACCCACCTGAACAACCTCAACAGCGAGGTCAACAACGGCCTGCTGGCCGGTGCCACCGAGGTCAACCGCCTGGCGCAGGAGATCGCGCAGATCAACGGTGCGATCGGCACCAACATCGCCACCGCCGCGCCCGACCTGCTCGATCGGCGCGACCAGCTGATCACCCAGCTGATCGGCTACACCGGCGGCACCGCGGTGATCCAGGACGGCGGCATCATGAATGTCTACACCGCCGGCGGCAACGCGCTGGTGGTGGGCACCACCGCGACCAAGGTCACCACCGTGGCCGACCCGTACCAGCCCGAGCGCCTGCAGCTGGCCCTGGAAACGCAGGGCAACACCATCCGCCTCGACCCGAAGGCAGTAGGCGGCCAGATCGGCGGCCTGATGGAGTTCCGCGACACCGTGCTGACCCCGGCCCAGGCCGAACTGGGCAAGTTGGCTGTCGGCCTGGCCGAGACCTTCAACCAGGCCCATCACCAGGGCGTGGACATGTATGGCCAGCTCGGGGGCGACTTCTTCAACATCGGCAACCCGCGCGTCACCGCCAACAACGCCAACACCGGCACCGCCAGCCTCAGCGCCACCTATGGCGACCTGGGCAAGCTGGACGCGCAGAACGTGGTGCTGCAGTTCGATGGCAGCAACTGGAAGGCCAGCCGGGCCGACACCGGCGCCAGCGTTCCGCTGGCCGGCACCGGCACCGCCGCCGATCCGCTGGTGATCAACGGCGTCACGCTGGTCGTGGGCGGCACCCCCGCTGCCAACGACCGATTCCTGCTGCAGCCCACCGCAGGCGTCGCCGGCAGCATGGAGATCGCCATCACCGATCCGTCCCGGATTGCAGCCGCTGCCGCGGTAAAGGGCGCCGCCGCGACGGCCAACACGGGCACCGGCAAGCTGAGTGGCGTGACCGTGACCGATTCGAGCAACGCCAACCTGCGCAATCCGGCCGCGATCGTGTTCACCTCGGCCACCACCTACACCATCGATGGTGGCCCGCCGCAGACCTACACGCCCGGCCAGACCATCAGCGCCAATGGCTGGAGCTTCGTGCTGGACGGTGCGCCGAAGGTCGGCGACACCTTCAACATCACCCCGACGCCGGCCGGCTCCTCCGACAACAGCAACGCCTCCAGGCTGGCCAAGGTCGAGAGCGCCAAGGCCTTCAATGCCGGCACGGTGACGCTGAACGGCGCGCTGGGTGGCCTCACCACCCAGGTGGGTGCTGCGGCCCGTTCGGCCGAGTACTCGCTGGAAGCGCAACTGGTGATCAACGACAAGGCGCAGGAAGCGCGCGATGAAGTGTCCGGCGTCAACCTGGACGAGGAAGCGGCCGACATGCTGCGCCTGCAGCAGGCCTACCAGGCCGCCTCGCAGCTGATCTCCACCGCCGACAGCATGTTCCAGACCATCCTGGGAGCCGTCCGCCGATGAGCAGCCGCATCTCCACCAGCATGATGTACAACCAGTCGGTGTCGCTGATGATGGCCAAGCAGGCCAAGCTCAGCCACCTGGAGCAGCAGATCGCCACCGGCAGCAAGATCGTCTCCGCAAAGGACGATCCGGTCGGGGCCGGCGCAGCGGTCGGACTGGACCGCAGCCTGGCCGCACTGGAACGGATGAAGCTCAACGCCGGCAACGTGCAGAACCGGCTGGGCGTGCAGGAAAACACCCTGGCCCAGGTCAATGATCTGATGGGGCGCGTCAACGACCTGACCATCCAGGCCAGCAACCCCGCCCTGAGCGCGTCCGACAAGAAGACGCTGATCACCGAACTGAACCAGATCCGCGACGGCCTGCTGTCGCTGGCCAACGCCGAGGACGGCACGGGTCGCTATGTATTCGGCGGCACCAACGACGGCGATCCGCCGTTTGCCAGGATCAATGGCAAGGTGGTCTACCGCGGTGACCAGACCCAGCGCCAGATCGAGGTCGGCCCCGATACCTACGTGCGCGATGCCCTGCCCGGCAGCGAGATCTTCATGCGCATCCCCACCGGCGATGGCTTCGTCGATGGCGGTGCCGCAGCGGGCAACACCGGTAACGGCGTGCTGACCAACATCACCCGCGATGGCAGCGACAGCTGGAACGGGCAGTCCGTCAGCATCCGCTTCACCGCTGCCGACCAGTACGAGGTGCTGGATGGCGCCGGCAACGTGACCGGCACGGGCACCTTCAAGGCAGGTGACAACGTGGAAGTGAACGGCGTGCGGCTGCAGATTACCGGCGCGCCGGCAGCGGGCGACAGCTTCAACGTGAAGCCGGCGAGCAGCCGCGACATCTTTGACACCATGGACAAGCTGATCGCCGCACTGGATGCCGACACCGGCACCACCGCGAAGATGAGCGCCCAGCAGAACGAACTGCAGAGTGCATTGCGTGACGTGGCGCGCGCGTCGGAGCGGATGATCGATTCGCGTGCGGCCGGTGGCGCGCAGCTGAAGGCACTGGACAACGCCGCCGACATGCGCGAAGCCAACAGCGTGACGCTGAAGACCACGCTGTCGCAGATGCGCGACCTGGACTACGCCGATGCGCTGAGCCAGTACCAGTTGCAGAGCACCGCGCTGCAGGCGGCACAGACGATCTTCTCGCAGATGCAGTCGATGTCGCTGTTCAACAAGATCGGCTGACAGCACCCCCGCCTCAGCCCCGAAAGG